>NZ_JAJNMU010000070.1 GCF_022458865.1 Paenibacillus periandrae
GCATTCGATGGTCTAACCGTTTGGAAGAAACAACGAAGCGCCGTCGCTTCCGACGAGACCCGCAAAAGTATCTTCAAGAGGCTGAATCCAAATATTGTACGTTAATTAGTCAGCCGTAGTTTTTTTTCATTCACATAGGGACTTTATAAAATGATTTTTGATCAATTTTAAAAGTAGTTATCTTAAACCTCAATGTAGCGTCAAAACGAGCGCCAATGTGCAATGATTCACCAATAAAAAAAGTCGAATAATGTCAAATGTAAATGATTCGGAGAAACTTAGTCCTGGTTGAGGAGAAATAAAAGGAATGAGAGGATTGTCATGTTATTAAAAAGGAGTCGGAAGATGAACATTCGAAAGTTTTGTTTGGTACCCTTTGCATGATGGTAGGCATGAACTCTTTAGCCAGGGTGAGGCACTGGTCGATGATTCTCGGAAAGCCAAGGTCTCAATATGCAATAGTGAACTAGCTTTGGATGTAACCCCAATAAATCATCAGGACACGGTGATGTTGTTTGTTAAAGTAAGGCAGGATATTAAGGAGCATGTCATAGTTTTCAATGTACCAGCCTGCAGTGTAATTCTTTCGATTCTATGTGTGCATTCTATCGACAGAGGTTCATTCTTGTTGTACTAACAGACTGAATAGAGCCACCGTAAGCTACAAGCTACATGAATGGCTACCAAATAAAAAGATTGCCATATACCGGGGAAAGCCGGTTAAGAGGCAGGCAATCTTTCATTTTAATAATTTTCTTTAATAATTCTTGTTACAAACTCTGCCCTCGAATGCATTGGTTTGATAAGGTTTGAAAACAATGCTTAAGCCTATTCTTTTGGGGGTCTGTCAATAATTTTGTGTAAACTCTTTTACAGACCTTCCCCCGAGGGGTAACTCTCGAAAATTAGCGCAAGTGCTGGCCTACCCGATCCGGAAAGAACACGGACAGTTGGAGCAGCATCTGGCCCCATATTTGGACACGACCGTCCATTTACGGATGACATCCATTGTCGCCAGATACAGCATCTTCAACAGGGACTCGTCGCTTGGAAAATACTTTTCGGAGCTGCCTGTGGTAACTCTCGATGATGTTCGTCTTGTAGATGAGCTTTCGGATTTCAGGAGGATATTTGAAAAAAGTCGCCAATTCGTCCCAATTTCGACGCCAAGATTGGACAATGAGTGGATATTTGACTCCCCAAACCTCTTCAAAACGGTCCAGTTCCTGCAGCGCAGCCTCTTCCGTTGTTGCTTTATTGATCGGTTTTAAATCCGCCGTCACCTTTTTCAGGTCTTTGTAGGAAACAAATCGGGTTGAATTTCGAATTTGATGCATTTCTGGATTTCGGTCTTCGGATAGCAGGCCGAAATGGCCTGGGTGAAGCCTGTTAGATTGTCAACACAAGTGATCAAAATATCTTGAACACCGCGGTTTTTCAATTCGTTCAATGCGGTTAGCCAGAACTTGGCGGACTCATTTTCACCGATCCACATGCCCAGTACATCATTGCTTCCATCTAAGTCAATACCGATCACCATGTACGCCGCTTTGTTCACGATATGCCCGCCCTGCTTGACTTTGAAGTGAATCGCATCTAGAAATACGACAGCGTAAACGCTTTATAAAGGAGGGTTCTGCCACTCCTTAATGAGCGGAACGATCTTGTTCGTTACGTTGAAAATGAGGGTAGGTGAGACTTCAATGCCGTACAAGTTTTCCAAGTGGTCTTGGATGTCACGCGTGCTGACTCCCTTAGCGTACAAGGCAATAATTTGGTCCTCAATGCCCGTTACATTGGACTGATGCTTCTTCACGACAAGGGGTTCAAACTCGCCATGTCGGTCACGGGGAGTGATGATTTCTTGTTCTCCGTACTCACTGGTTACGATCTTTTTGCTTTTTTCCATTGCGACTGTTAGACGTTTTTTTGTTCTCGATTTCATGCTTTTGATAGCCTAAATACGTATCCATTTCCGCTTCCAGCATTTCCTGAATCGTTTCGGCAAATAGATTCTTTAATGCGTCTTGGGCATCTTGAGCCGTTACCAACTTATTTTCTATGATAAATTCACGAAGCTGCTGTTTTGTCCATAATCCATTGTGTGCTCCCCAACCTTTCCTATACTTTCATTTTAATAGATTTTGGAGTTTACAAATATATTTTACACACTCTCTTTTGGTGTACTAATAAGGTTGATTTACTGCTAGACTATCCGAAAATCTCCTTCAAAATTACCTTAGCTTTACGTATATCTTCTTTCGGATGCCTTAGCAGTAGATCTACAATTTCTTGAAGATCCTTCTGTTTACTTGTCTCTCCCAGATCTATATTTGAGTAACGAAATAACTCTATTACTTCCACGTCAAGCGCCGCGGCAACCTTTGCAAGATTACTCATTGTGATATTCTTTTCACCACGTTCTACCGCACCAATATATGAAAAATGAAAGTTTGCTAACTCCCCAAGTTGTTCCTGCGAATAACCCTTTTCCTTCCTGATATCACGAACTCTTGCACCTATGTTTTTGAGTATACGTTCTGGCATTAGCTACACCTCTTACTTGAAGTGTAGACAAATGAAGTGATGCAAGACATAACCGTTTAAGTATTATTAAATTAAATAATATTTTTGAGTATTATTTAGGATTTTTTTGTCTATAACTGGTTACTAGATTCAGAGATTCATATAATAATGAAGAGGAAGTGAAAAGAATTATGACAAACAGTGTACATCTAGAATGGGCGTTAGTAACAAGTAGGGGGATTCGTTACGATAATATATTTTATTCATGTAGGCAAGCGATAAAAGAACAATGGTTTATGAAAGCTGACGAAAAGGGCTGCTGGGCGATCCGAGTATTTACGCCTATAACGAATAATAAAATTATCTTTATTGTTAGCCCTAATAATATTCATATAGCCTATTCTTTAAATTCAAGACAGATTAATGAAATGGAGGTACAAGCTTATTTTAAGAATATAAATGATTTGAAGAAATTTCGTGCAAGAAAAAAGGCGATTATAACTGCTATATAAACCGCACATGAAAAACTTACCAAGCCACCAAATGGGTAATAATCAGTAAGACAATCCCAAAGGTGGCGTTAAACATGAGTACAAGTGAAATCAATAAGCTGAATAAAGCCATGAAAGAA
>NZ_JAJNMU010000071.1 GCF_022458865.1 Paenibacillus periandrae
CATGCGATTCGGTTCGGCCAAAGCGCTTAATGTCGTCATATCCATGCCTGGGTTCTTCCCTGACATGATGCTCACCTCATGTAATCAGTGTCTTCTTATCGGCCCATCCTCCTTCATCACTATGGGTTTTGGTTGAATTAAATATACCGCAAAAGGAATATAGCTGTAAAGGAATATTCAAAAAAATAAAATGGCACCGGTTCAGTGCCGATATCAGAAATCCGTCATTGAAGATAACTGCCCGTTCAACGCCTAGGTTAGTACATATGTACAAATCCCTATATTTTGTGTACATGTTACCCGCGGTCTATAAAAAACGCGATAACGCATCAAACAAACAAAAAGTCCCTATTTAACCACTTTCCCCTTTCTTACGAAGTAAACGATCAAGAAAAAGAAAATGGCTTGTAGGACCTTTTTTATGTTTCTGGGGAGGTTTTGTTTATGGACATGCACAAAAAAGTGGGTGCTTTGTACAGATGTCTAGTTTAATGGATTTATTTTGATATAACTTCAAATTCTGCTGATAAAGTCATTTTGGGTTCTTTAATTTGTAGAACCTCTACTTCTTTTAAAATCCGGTAGTTTCCTTCGGATAGATCCTTTAAACTTATTTTTTGTTCGTATACTTCCCCTGATTGCACTCTTATACCTTGTAATGTAAAGGCCATCTTGTTAGGGACAACCTCCCATTTATTCATATTTAACTTCTGTATTTGATAAGGAAGACCAGTCATTATCTCAGTCGGACCGTCATTTTTTATGTTCAGTTCCATTGTTTCTTCATCCGTGTATTTTTGCTTATCCAAGACCATAGAGGAATTTAGTTCTTGTATGGGAACACAAACAACCGACAATAAGGTATCCTCTACCTCTTTATTTTCTCCTAGCACTTCAACACTAAGTAGATACAATACATCCTGGTTTTGTAACAACTGTTTTGAATAGCTTATTTTATCCGTATTTTTTTTGCTTGAAAGGATTTTTTCATCTAAAACTAAGATCGGGCGGAAGCTTTTATCTAATTTCGTTAACCTAAACCGAACATCCTTATTGGGTAAGCCTTCGTTTAATTCGGCATTAACAGTACTTCCGTTTTTTTGATATCCAGCAGATATTGAGAAACCAACATGTCCTCCTTTATTACTTAAAAACCATCTACCTGTTTTTGAACCGTATCCTGTTTTTTTATCTAAGTTCTCGTTATAATTATCAGGCAAAATGAACGTTTGTTTGTTACCTATTTCTGGTGGTGGGATTTGGTTGGAATATGGAGGATAAATTACTAAAGCGGAGTACAGTATTAAGAGTAATAATCCCATCTGCAACTAAGTATCACTCCCTCTCAGGAAAAAGCTTATCATAATATCCATTTTAGCATTTATTCCCAAAATACAACAAGACTTTTAGACATATGTATAAAAACCATGATTTTGTGCAGATGTAAGTAAGGGCCAACCGCTGTTTAACAAACAGAAAGGCCCTAATTTCCATTCTCCCTTTTCTATCGAAGTTAATTCGATCAAGATGAAGAAAATGGATTTTAGGGCCTTTTCTATGCGGAATCAGATCCAGCTTTAACAATGTCTGTGTGGATACCTAAGAGATCTCACAGTTTATTTGTAAATGTTACCAGCGCCATTAAGTGTTTCCGAACCAGTATTCGTAAGTCTTACAACACAACCGGTGGTAGGAGCTGTTGCATTAGGATATTTAGCGTACCATGAACTGGGAATGGTCGAATATTGCGTACCACTAACAGTAGTTGATGAAATTTGAGTAGTTAAATTTCCAACTACTTTTATAGCCTCATATTGCATCCCTGCAAAGTAAGAAATCGCAGGAAGTACTAGTGCAACTTTGCCATCCGTTGAAAGTAATTTGATTTTGAGAAATATTAAATTTAGTAGACCCAGTGAGTGACTGGCTTGAGCCTAAATTATTCATACTATAGCCAACTAAACCTGTAGCCAAAGTGCTAAATTGTTTTTCATCCAGTTTTTTGACTTTATATTTTGGGGTGCCCTTCACAACCGAACCATCTAGTTTTATTTCAAAAGGTTCAACGTGAATTTTCCATTGATTATTTACTTTAATAGCTTTGTATGCAATTTTAGGGGTTTTGATAGTCTCGAAAGTCTCAATTACTTTAATTTCAGCTGTATTTTCGTCAATAGATTTACTAGAAACAATTTGGAAATCTTTAAGCTTTTCTTCTTGAAGGTTCTGGATGTAGCCTTGACGTTGGCTTGCCTCATCGAGATAGTTATCATCAATTGAATTATTAACCATCTCCTCAATACTTCCACTTTTCATAGTACTGAAGTAATTAGTTACAGCTGAAATTGGATCTTTTGATCCAGAATTAGAGGCAGGAGCAGTTGAAACAGAAGCTACGTTGAAAAATAAAGCTGAAACGGTAACTAGAGATAGAAATGATGGATTTGATAGATTTTTTCACAGTACACTTCTCCTTTTATTTTAGTATGATCAATTTCAAAGCTAGTACAATATACCATTTTAAGATTTCTCGGTAAACTCATAATATACAATTAAGGTATTTTTATCCATTTTAATATGTCTATGTACCTAATAAAGTTTGTATGGATAGAGGGGTGTTGTGGAAAATTTGAAATATATGTTAATCGAGAGTTTACATGCTCGTTAGCTCAAGCCCAGCAGGACATATGTATAAAAATCTTAATTTTGTGTGCATGTTACCCGCGGTGTCTATAAAAACACAATAACGCATCAAACAAACAGAAAGGCCCTGTTTTACCACTTTTCCCTTTCTTACGAATTAACCCTTCGATCAAGAAAAAGAAAATGGCTTGTAGGGCCTTTTTTATTTAACACTGGTGCTGCACCCTTAAAAAAAATTAAAGAACGGCGCCTCTCTTTAGTTTTGTCTTTTTTAGATGTTACTGCGAGATGAATTTTCATGGTAGTTGAACGATTTATAGCTCTCGAAGATACCGCACTTCTTCCGATACTTCTTT
>NZ_JAJNMU010000072.1 GCF_022458865.1 Paenibacillus periandrae
GTATTCGGTAAGCCTCGAAGAATTCGAAAGCTCTTATACGGGAGTGGTGCTGACTATGGCGCCGGGAGAGCACTTTGTCCGGTCAGGGCGGCGATTTTCCGTAAGCTCGTCGCTGCTGCAGCGGGTGAAGGGCTATGAATGGGAGGTCGTCTACCTGCTTTCCGCGGGCCTTGCGTTGGCTGGAACCGGAGTACTTGTGCCGCTCTTCCTTAAGTTCTTCGTCGACCGGATGCTACTGGCGGGCAAGATGGAATGGGCGGCAGCGCTGCTTCTGGGCATGCTGGCCGTCGTCATTCTCCGCGGGGGGCTGACCACGCTCAGGCAATATACGCTTCTGAGACTGGAAACCAAAATATCCCTCAGTCTGTCCGGCGCGTTCGTCTGGCATATCCTCAGGCTGCCGGTCGGCTTTTTCGCGCAGCGCTTTGCTGGGGAAATTGCGGGAAGAGCGCAGGCCAACGACCGAATTGCCCAGTTTTTGACGGAGAAGCTTGCCGGGACGGTGATTGATGCGCTGCTGGTCGGGTTTTATTTCACCTTCATGCTGCTATATGACTACCGTCTGGCGCTTGCCGCCCTGCTGGTCGCCGGGCTTAACGTGATCTATCTGCTGTATGTGTCGCGCAAGCAGACCGACCAAAACCAGAAGCTGCAAATGGATCAGGGGAAGCTGTGGGGCGCTTCGATTGCAGGGCTCATCAACATGGAATCCTTGAAGGCCAGCGGCCGGGAATCTGATTTTTTCGCCCGCTGGGCGGGACATCAAGCCAACATGACGCGTGCGGAACAAAAGCTCGGCGTGTCCAACCAGTACTTGTCGGCGATGCCTGTGCTGCTTGAGCAGTTGAACCACAGCGTTATTCTCGTCATCGGGGGCATTCTTGTCCTGAACGGGTCTTTTACGGTTGGGATGCTGCTCGCCTTTCTCGGCTTTACTGCAGGCTTTCTCGCCCCGGTCAACAGCTTGGTGGCGATGGGCGGAGAGGCTCAGGAGCTGCGCGGGCATTTGGCCCGGCTGGACGATGTGCTGAAGCATCCCGCCGATTCTGCGCTGTCTGCCGGTCTGGACTCCGGTGAAGCGGCGAAGCCGGCTGCGACCGATTGGCCTCCCAAGCTGTCCGGGGCGCTCGCTGTGCGTAATGTGACATTCGGCTACAGCCCTCTGGACCCTCCGCTAATCGAGCAGATTACGCTGGACATCGCTCCCGGAACTATGGTCGCCATCGTCGGGGGCTCGGGCAGCGGAAAGTCTACGCTGTCCCGGCTCCTGTCCGGTTTGTACCAGCCGTGGAGCGGAGAAGTGAAATTCGACGAGCAGCTGCGATCCGCGCTGCCTCGACATGTATTGGTCAATTCCGTATCGCTGGTCGACCAGGAGATACGGCTGTTCGAGGGGACAATTCGCGACAATCTGACATTATGGGATCAGACGATCCCCGAGGCGACCGTCGTGCAAGCGGCCAAGGACAGCTGCATCCATGAAGTCATTGCGGCAAGACCGGGCGGCTATGATCACCTGCTGGAGGAGGGCGGACGGAATTTCAGCGAAGGCCAGGCGCAGCGGCTGGAAATTGCCCGGGCGCTGGCACAGCAGCCTTCCGTCCTGATCCTGGATGAGGCGACCAGCGCCCTGGACCCTGAGATCGAGGCGGCTATCTATGCCCATATTCGCCGGAGGGGTTGCACTTGCGTCATCATTGCCCACCGGCTTAGCGCTATCCGGGATTGCGACCTCATCGTCGTGCTGGACCAGGGAAGACTTGTCCAACAGGGGACCCATGAAGAATTGATCCGCGCGGACGGGCATTACCGGCGCCTGTTCTACGCACCCGGAGAGGAGTATGCTTCATGACATCCGGCTGGCTGAACAACGGAGAGGAGCGGCGACATTACCCGTCCAGAACTTCCTTGCTGCTGCAGGGGCAATCGCCGTTGACGCTGCATATGGTTGAGCAGGGCGAAGTAGAGATTTATTCGGTCGAGCTGGCGCATGGCCGAGCGGCCGGGTCGAAATCGTATGTGCTTACGGTGAAGGCAGGACAACTATGGCTGGAGCTCCCGCAAACCGATGAAGGCGACTTCGGCTGGATAGCCGAGGTGATGCCGGACACGGTGCTGGCAAGCAGCCGCCTGGAGCAGGGCGCTCCGGAACTTCAGGCCAATCTTGACATGGAACGGCTGGAGCGTACGGATCGTACGGAGCGGCTGAAACAGTTGGGACAATTGGAACGGCTAGCCGAAACAGCAGAGAAGCTGGACGAATGGCTGCAGAGCCTGGCCTTGGCCGTGGTGAAGGAGGCGGCTCCGCTGCATACGCAGCAGGTAACGGCGGCAGAGTCCCCATCGGAGATTGTCGTCTGGGAGCCGGCCGTCTTTACTTCGGAGGCCCATCTCATCTGGATTCGCGCCGCAGACGGACTGCCGGGCTTATGGCAGGATCGCGGCCTGCCGAAGGTACCCCCGGACGCCTATGTGCCGATGATGCGCTCCGTCTGGGCGGATTCGCCCAAAGGCAACCGCTTGTACACGGCGGATACGTTTGCTCTGCTGCAGCTGCATGATTGGCAAGCGTCGGTGCATTTGTTTCACCGTTTGCTCGTATACAAGCGGCTCCATCAGCTGCGCCGGGCACAGCGGGACGAACAGGCCAGAGTGGCCCAGCGCTTGGAGCAGGATGAGCGCAATGTGGAGGAAGCGGTCAGCCGC
>NZ_JAJNMU010000073.1 GCF_022458865.1 Paenibacillus periandrae
TTTGTTTCACCGTTTGCTCGTATACAAGCGGCTCCATCAGCTGCGCCGGGCACAGCGGGACGAACAGGCCAGAGTGGCCCAGCGCTTGGAGCAGGATGAGCGCAATGTGGAGGAAGCGGTCAGCCGCTTCTCGGCCGTTGCCGACAAGAACGCCTTCCGGGAGCTGGAGTATTTCGCGGAGCGGCGCGATCCCTTGGTCTATTGCGTCCGTCTGGTTTGCACCTTTCTCGGAATCGAGCTGACCTTGCCGAAACGCTGGGAACCCGGCGGCAAGGCGGAAGACTTGTTTCGCGAGAGCGGCATTCGCTGCCGCAAGGTGGCGCTGCGTGCGGGGTGGTGGAGGGAAGACAACGGACCGCTGCTGGCATTTCATGCCGACGGCCGCCCGGCGGCGCTGCTGCCGGCGGGCGAGAGCGCCTACGAGTTGAGCAGCGAGGCCGGGGAGGCCCCGATCTCCGTAACGGAGCAGTTGGTCGCGCAGCTGCGTCCGTTTGCCTACGAGTTGTACCGCCCCTTGCCTTACCATTCCCTGGCGCCCGGGGATATCGTCCGATTCCTGCTCACCCCCCGAGCGAGGAAGGAGATGGTCTGGGGGCTTGCGTCCGGGCTTAGCCTCGGTCTGCTTGGTCTCGGTTTGCCGGCGGCGACCGGACTTATCATCGACAAAATCATCCCTGCCGCAGATGCGGATCAGCTGTTTCAGATGATGACGCTGCTGATTTGCCTGGCTTTTGCCGGCTTTGGCTTCCGGGTTACCCAGTCCATGGCCTGGCTTCGGTTGTTCGGGACATGGGGCGCTTCCCTGCAAAGCGCGGTCTGGGATCGTCTGCTGAATATGCCGGTTGGCTTCTTCCGCGACTACAATGTCGGGGATTTGGCCAGCCGGATCGGCGGCGTAGGCGCGATCTTTCATCTCATATCCGGCTGGCTCGTCTCGGGGATGTCCATTGCGCTTTTTTCCATCCTGCAGTTTGGCCTGCTGTTCGGGTATGAGCCCCGGTTGGCCGGACTGGCGGTTATATTGACTGCCCTTTATGCGGCGCTGTTTGCTTTGCTGAGCTTTCAGGCGGCGAAGCACACGAGGCGGAAAACGGAGCAGGAAGGCCGGGTAGGCGGGTTGCTTGTGCAGCTTCTCGTCAACATGCCCAAGCTGCGGGTGGCTGCCGCGGAGCGGCGCGCCTTCAACCTTTGGAGCCGCGCGTTCAGTGTGCAACGCGCTTATATGTACCGGCTTCGCGAGGCGGGCAACCGATTGGCTGTGGTGAACAGCTTCTATCCGCTCCTGTCGAGCCTCACGCTGTTTGCGATGATGACAGCTTTCAATATCAAAATGAATCCGGGCGCTTTCGCCGCCTTTCATGCCGCATACGGGACCTTGATCGGTTCGTTCATCGCCTTCTGCGCTTCGTCGCTGCCGCTCCTGGAGTTGAAACCGCTGTACGAGCGGGTCAAGCCGCTCATGCAGCAGCAGCCGGAGACGGAGGTAAGGCGGGAGGACCCCGGAGACTTGCAGGGCGGCATCGAGTTGAGCAAGATTACCTTTCGTTATGACCTGAGCGGACCGCCGATCCTCGACAACGTTTCATTGTGGATCAAGCCGGGAGAGTATGTGGCGGTCGTCGGCGCCTCCGGCAGCGGCAAATCCTCGCTGCTGCGCCTGATCTTGGGCTTCGAGAAGCCGGAGCAGGGCGCCGTCTATTTTGACGACAGGGATTTGAGCGGGCTGGACCTTCGATCGGTCAGGCGGCGCTGCGGCGTAGTGCTGCAGAACGGCCGCTTGTGGGCAGGGGATATCGCGCAAAATATTATCGGGCAGAGCAGCGAATACACCGTGGAGGACGCTTGGCATGCGGCGCAGCTGGTAGGTCTGGACGAGGAGATCGGACAGCTTCCCATGGGCATGCACACCGTCCTTCCGGAAGGCGGGGGAAGCTTGTCCGGCGGGCAGAGGCAGCGCATCCTGATCGCCCGCTCTATCGTGCACAAACCTAGGATCATCCTGCTCGACGAGGCGACCAGCGCGCTGGATCAAACATCGCAGGAGAAGATTACAACGATGCTGCGCTCCTTAAGCAGCACGAGAATTGTCATCGCTCATCGGCTCAGTACTATTATTCACGCCGATCGGATCATCGTGATGGATAATGGGCGGATCGTCCAGCAGGGCAGCTACGAGGAACTGCTTCGGCAGGAAGGGCTGTTCGCTAGGCTCGCTGCGCGCCAGGTAGTGTGATCGGACCAAAGATACCCCGTTTGGGGTACGGATTTTT
>NZ_JAJNMU010000074.1 GCF_022458865.1 Paenibacillus periandrae
ACTGCTATTTACTCACTCGTTGATTCAGTTTTCAAAGGACAATTCTTTTCGATCATTTTCGACATTCCGTCAAAAGCGACCTGATTAATATAGCACATTCATTCATTCAATTGCAAGTACTTTTTTTCATTTCTTTTTTAAAAGTGTTTCAAGTCATTTCATTATCCGTGCCATCTTGCGGCCGGATTAATAATATACCACATCAGTCTAGATAATTGCAAGCTCTTTATCATATTTATTTGCGTAGTTTGTTATAAATCATGAATAACCCAATTTCAGGTATTTATTGGTTGGTTTTATACATTGTCCTATTTCCTTGTTTGTGATAACTTTTAAAAATGCCATCTGAGAGTTTTCCTTTAAGCCTGTTTACCCTACTTAAAGTTCGGAGGAATTGAATGAGACGTTTTACAAAGCTATTGGTATTGTCTTCAGTTGTATTGTTTTCTTATTTTACTTCGGTAAGCAGCATTCATGCTGCCCCACCGCTAGCAAACAATGTTAAGGTACAAATCAATGAACAGTTGGTTACTTTTCCTGATGCTCAGCCTTTTCTGGATAGCAATCATCTCTTGCAAATCCCGGTTCGTACTATAAGCCAGAAGCTCAATTATGAAATTAACTGGGAACATAAAGAACAGTCAATAAACATCACCATCGCCGCTAAAAACGGCCACACCGTATCCTTTACTACGGGTACCAGCACAGCCACAACTAACGGGAACCCCTTGCACATGGATTCTGCAACCCAATTGATAAACGGAACGGCCTACGTACCTTTACGTGATCTTGCTGATGCCCTTGGTATTCGCCTACAGTGGGATGCCAATAATCATATTGCGATTTTAAATCAGGATGGGAAGTATCACGCTCCCTCTTGGTATGCCCCGAGTTATAAGGTCATCGATGGAACTGCAACTGCTTATACAGGATCATCCGCTGAAAATGGTGGTTACGCAGGCAAAGATTTTTTTGGTAATCCACTAGCTGTCGGCAGTATTTCTGTCGATCCCGACATTATTCCATTAGGCTCCAAAGTCTATATAGAAGGTTATAATTATGATGGTCTTCCCTCTGGTGGTTTGTATGCCACCGCAACCGACACAGGCAATGCTGTAAAAGGAAATAAGATCGATATCTACGTTCCCGATAACGCTGTAAAAGCTGCTCAGTTTGGTATCCAGCAAGTAAAAATATATATTTTGAACAACTAAAATTCCCTGAGAGTGATTGCCTAACCAGCGATTGCTCTTTTTTTGTATAATCCGAGAGGTCCATGACAAACTAAAAGCTATCAAGACTTAGAGGAGTGGAGCGTTTGATAAAAGCATTGATTGGAAAGATCCTGCTATTGATCTTGGTATTAGTAGTAACTACAGCTGCCTCGGCCAACCCCAACAGTGAGGTGGTTTGGAATGTAATTACTGATAAAAAGCTAATTGCCATTACTTTTGATGATGGTCCTAACCCCATTTATACCCCACAAATTTTGGATCTGCTCAAAGCTCATCAAGCCAAGGCAACCTTTTTTGTTTTAGGAAAAAGAGTACAAATGTATCCAGAGCTCGCCATACGTGAGGTAAATGAAGGGCATGAAATCGCTAATCATACTTTTGACCATCATTATTTGAAAAATGTACCACCGGAGAAGCTGATAGAGGAAATACGTCAAACTCAAGATATTATTTTTGATGTAACAGAGCAAATGCCTCACGTCTTTCGTCCTCCAGGAGGTTTCTATAATGATGCGCTGCTTCAACTAACAGGGGAGGATAAGCTTACCGTTGTGATGTGGTCCTGGTATCAGGATACGAAGGATTGGAAGCGGCCTGGCGTGGATAAAATCGTGAGTACGGTGCTCTCGAACGTCCATAATGGAGATATTATATTATTTCATGATCTACAGGGGGATTGCAGCCAAACAGTTGAAGCTCTCAAGCAGATTTTACCGGAGCTCGGAAGGCAAGGTTATCAATTCGTTACTGTGACTGATCTCATTGCTCGAACCAAAAAGTAGAAAAAACCCTGTTTTTCCATACAAAAAAGCAGTTGATCGTTGAGATCAACTGCTTCATCGTGCTTGGCGACGTCCTACTCTCCCAGAACCCTGCGGTTCAAGTACCATTGGCGCTGAAGGGCTTAACGGTCGTGTTCGAGATGGGAACGCGTGGTTCCCCTTCGCCATCATCACCAAA
>NZ_JAJNMU010000075.1 GCF_022458865.1 Paenibacillus periandrae
CCGCCAAGTCTTGCAGCACAAAGATCGCTTCGCCCGCTGGCATGGCACTGCTCGCTATTTTCTGTGCCTTGGTTCCTGAGGCTACCGGCGTATTAACCACCGCCATCCCCGTTGCCATGTCCGGATTAGACTTCCAGTAGTCCCAACCATCTGCAAGGCTATCCGTTTCCCCCTCCACTTCGAAATCAGGATTATTGACTAAATTGTTTGTTTTTTCTTTTTTGACCAAGTTTCCGTTAGCATCATATTGATAATTTACGGCTCCGTTTTCTTCAATAACTGTGATTAATTTCCCATTACTATCATACTTATAGATGTTTTCAAACGCCGAAGCTTCAGTTGAATATGCTAATAACAATAAAATAAAAAGCAAGATGAACCTGATCTGTATGAAATACTTCATAACATTCTCCTCATTTACCTGGATGGGCCTCCAGAATCACAATTTGCACCGCACCGTCGCTCAATCTCCTTCATCCATCAGTCAATGATCAATTGAGGTATGTTCACCTCCCCTGCGTTATAAGATCACTTTACTCCTTTTCTATTTCATGTTCGTGTTCTGCATCCCCATTTCCCCGATTCCAAGATACGAAGGAAACCCGTTGTTCGCACTGACATTGATCCGGTACTTGGTGTACGCTCTGGTATTCACAAATCCAAATTCTTTCTGTTCCCCAATTTGCCAATTGGTCACTCCACTTTGTGTGTCCAACACTTCCCAACTGCTACCGTTCCATCCCTCAAACGTCCACGTTTTCGGCATCTCCGCTGGACCTCCACCATGGATGTCTCCGCGTGTTTGTAAACTATACTGGTTCACTGTTTTATTTGTCTGGAAATCATAAGCCAACCATCCTGTCGTCGCTCCATCTGCTCCAACCCAACCCGTTCCAGCATTTTTATCAAAAGCCAGCCACGATGCATAGCTCGGTGCATATTCTCCACTCGCACTGGCTATCCCACTCGGTGTTGTATTGCTGGTCATTGCCACGATTCCATCTGGATTCAAATTCACATACTGCATCCCCAGTTCCCCGATCCCTAAATAAGAAGGAAATCCATTGTTCGCACTGATATTGATCCGGTACTTGGTGTAAGCTTTGGTATTCACAAATCCAAACTCTTTTTGTTCCCCAAATTGCCAATTGGTCACTCCACTTCGTGTGTCCAGCACTTCCCAGCCGCTACCGTTCCATCCCTCAAATGTCCACGTTTTCGGCATCTCCGCTGGACCTCCACCATGGAAGTCCCCTCGTGTTTGTAAGCTATACTGGTTCACTGTTTTATTTGTCTGGAAATCATAAGCCAACCATCCTGTCGTCGCTCCATCTGCTCCAACCCAACCCGTTCCAGCATTTTTATCAAAAGCCATCCACGATGCATAGCTCGGTGCATATTCTCCACTCGCACTGGCTATCCCACTCGGTGTTGTATTGCTGGTCATTGCCACGATTCCATCTGGATTCAAATTCACATACTGCATCCCCAGTTCCCCGATCCCTAAATAAGAAGGAAATCCATTGTTCGCACTGATATTGATCCGGTACTTGGTGTAAGCTTTGGTATTCACAAATCCAAACTCTTTTTGTACTCCAAGCTGCCAATCGGTCACTCCACTTCGTGTGTCTAACACTTCCCAGCCGCTACCGTTCCATCCCTCAAACGTCCATGTCCTTGGAGATTCCTCGACGCCCCCATTAATGTAGCGAGGTTTGAGCGTGTAATCGTTCACTATTTTATTAGTTTGAAAATCATAAGCCAGCCACCCTGTCGTCACTCCACTTGCTCCAACCCAACCCGTTCCAGCATTTTTATCAAAAGCCATCCACGATGCATAGCTCGGTGAATATTCTCCACTCGCACTGGCCATCCCACTCGGTGTTGTATTGCTGGTCATTGCCACGATTCCATCTGGATTCAAATTCACATACTGCATCCCCAGTTCCCCGATCCCTAAATAAGAAGGAAATCCATTGTTCGCACTGATATTGATCC
>NZ_JAJNMU010000076.1 GCF_022458865.1 Paenibacillus periandrae
TTGGCCATGTCGATACCTACAACAAGATGAGATGTGCTAATTCGTTCTATTCGTTGATTTTGTCCTTCTGTTTGTTTAAACTTCATAGTAAGAGCGCCTCCTAGATGGTGTTGGGTTTCGAACCCGTCGACAAACCCATCATACCGAGGCGCTCCTTTTTTGACAAAGGCGATTTCTTAGCCTTAACAGGAATGTTTACTTTAATGAAGAAGGGAGCAGTTGCCGCGGCAATCTGCTCCCTATTTAATTTCACTATCGTTTCCTGTTAGGTCAATTGTCAATTCCATAAAAAACTAAGTAATTTCGCATAACTGAACGAATTTCCTTAAAGCCACTGGGTCAACTGCACAACTAAGCTGGAACGTAGGTCAACCTGATCACATTCTCGCCAAATCGATCGCTTGCCACGAGGCGCAGAGGCGGCCGCGGACCGGCGAAGAACGGTTTGCCGTGACCCAGCACGACTGGATGGAGATAGAGTCGATACTCATCAACGAGACCGAGCTCCGTTAGACTGTGGGCCAACTCTGGCCCGGCAACTTCTATTACCCCTTCATGCTGAGCCTTCAGCTCACGTATGGCCGCTGCGAGGTCGCCCTCGATCAGAGAAGCGTTCGGACCGACGGATTTTAACGTCCTCGACACCACCCACTTCGGTTTGCTTTGCCACGCCGCTGCGAATTCCCGTTCCGGTGCACCCCATTCAGTTCCGTCCCAAACCCGCATGTTCTCGTACATGCGGCGCCCGTACAGGATGCCCGACAGGCTGCGCACGTCGTCGATGAAATGACGGAATAGTTCGGGGCCGGTCTGAAATTCCGGGTGGTCGTGGTCGACGAATCCGTCCAGAGACTGGTTCAATGCGTAAACGATCTTTGCCATGCGACTGACTCTCCTCCCTTGTTTTCTCGCACATTCATCATCAAGATTACATGTTCCATATTCAACCTCCTTTATGTCAACACTTTATCATACAACAGCATGCCCTGTTTCTCTTGGATTGCTAATGTGCATAGACCTGGCCTGACCGTAAACAAATTTAATTTAACGAAAGACGGTAAATTAAACTATCCTCCCTCGTTACTTGAATGAACAAAAATAGAGGAACTGCATTGATGCAGTCTCCGTAATAGTGATCCGTTAGCGTAACGCAATATGGTTATTCATTAGTCAAGTTTAATAATCTTATCAAAGCAGTATGAATCTTTGTCATAGCCATTATGCTCATAGAAAGCATGGGCATCAGTTCGCTTCATCCCGGTACATAGAATAATGCTGGATATTCCGCTGTCTTTCGCATAATTTTCAGTGCAGCGTAGCAGTTCAGTGCCTACCCTATGACGCTGAAAATCTTTATGAACAGCAAGACCGGTTATATGCAGATAACCATTCGTAGACCCTACAGCTAATCCATGAACGATAGATATGAACCCAACAACATGATTCTCAAGTAACGCTACAAACGTTTTGTAATTGCCTGCTTTGTACATCTGTTCCATCGTAACGCGAAAGTTCTCATCCGTAACCGTACGCACTCCAAGTACATCGTTCCATAAGACAACAACTTCACTATAATCATCTGCTGCAATTTCCCGTATCTTAATTTCCATCCCCTACCCCCGTTAATAGATTTTGCAAACAAAGGATTCTACAATTGATGAATCAATCCTGCCCTTTAGCTTGATAAGCTGCCAACAATGCCGGCAGCCTCGTGCTGGTTGAGCTAAAGTTCCCGTTAGCGCAGTGGATATTCGTATCCAGGTGCACCGGTGTATTGGGCTGTCCGTAAGCGACCGTAAGTTACTGTCGTTGGCGTTTATTTTCTTCGCTTTGACGGAAGATCTCGTCAACGACGTGCTCGATCGGTGCGGTGGC
>NZ_JAJNMU010000077.1 GCF_022458865.1 Paenibacillus periandrae
TTTCATGTTCACGGTTACGTCATTGAGGCTGTTCAAGATGTTCGTAAAGCGGTTCAGAGTACGCTGGCTCCGCGGGCGAAAGCCCTGCTCAAAGCGCATCACCGCTTGCTTAATCCTCCAGTCGACTCCCTACCTGCAGAAAGCAAGAAGAAGCTTGAAGAATTGCTAGGTACTCCGACATGCTGCGAGGTACCTGGGAATGGAAAGAGGCCTTCACCACCTGGTACGACCATTCACCGAATGTTGAAGTTGCCACATCAGGCTTCAATCGTTGGTGTAAACAGGGTGACCAAATCGAGCACGAAGCTGTTAACCATGCGTTGAAAACCATGCGTAATTGGAAAGATGAAATCATCAATTACCACCACTGCCGATGGACCAATGCTACTGTAGAGGGCCGTCATAATCGTATTAAAGCATCTCAACGTCGTCACTACTTCATCCGTAACCCAGATCGGTACAAAGCAGGCATTTTAGTAGAATGCAATCGACTTCGTCTTTCAAGCTAAATGATCAAGCACTGATTTTGAGATTGAGCCAAAAAAAGAAGCCCGATATTTTCAATCTGAGCTACGTTCTATACTCACCTTAAACGACTTAGTCAACTCATTCTGCGGGTTGATAGGATAAAAGGGCCACACCTTTTGTCGTTGCCTTCATGCTTACCAACTTCAATTTTTTTTGATTCTGTTCGGTATATAGTTGTTTGCCCTTACCCAATACTACCGGATGAACCATAAAGCGATACTCGTCGATAAGATTGTGATCCATTAAAGTACGAACCAATTGACCGCTGCCATATATCAAATAATTTTGATCCGTTTTCTGCTTTAGTTTGATCACTTCTTCTACGATGTTATTTTTAATAAAGCTGGCGTTCCATATGGGGTCTTCCAGCGTGGTGGTAGCCACATATTTGGGCATGGCATTCATCTCGTCGGCACCCTCCCCCTTCATTTTGGGCCATGCTGCGGCAAAACCTTCGTAAGTAACTCGCCCAAGAAGAAGTGCATCGGTCCCATAAAACACATCTCGTTGGAAATTGGCCATTTCATCATCCCAATAAGGCATGTGCCAAAGCCCTGGCTCTTCCATGATTCCGTCCAAAGATAGATACAATGATACTTTGATTTTCCCCATTCCTCATTCCCTCTTTCATAATTGTAGTTTTCTACTTTAAAAGATAATTTATTGTGGAATATCACCTAAACCGCTCATAACGCCAGAAAACCGCCGAATAAACGATGCTGCCACGAAGGAGAGAATGGCATTTCAATAGATTTTCCCTCCAAATAATTTGATACTTATTACCTTCTTTTTTAAAGGTATCAACATTAATACTCCATAATTTTACCATAAAAGCCCTTAATCTTGTTCAACTAAACTGCCGTTTCGAAATGCTTACCGGTAACATTATTCTCCCGTTACTTCAATGAACTTCAAGAAGGAGCTGTCCTTTTGGCAGCTCCACGCTATCGTGATCCGTTAGCGTAACGCAATATGGTTATTCATTAGTCAAGTTTAATAATCTTATCAAAGCAGTATGAATCTTTGTCATAGCCATTATGCTCATAGAAAGCATGGGCATCTGTTCGCTTCATCCCGGTACATAGAATAATGCTGGATATTCCGCTGTCTTTCGCATAATTTTCAGTGCACCGTAGCAGTTCAGTGCCTACCCTATGACGCTGAAAATCTTTATGAACAGCAAGACCGGTTATATGCAGATAACCATTCGTAGACCCTACAGCTAATCCATGAACGATAGATATGAACCCAACAACAT
>NZ_JAJNMU010000078.1 GCF_022458865.1 Paenibacillus periandrae
AGCCGCCGAAGGTGGGGTAGATGATTGGGGTGAAGTCGTAACAAGGTAGCCGTATCGGAAGGTGCGGCTGGATCACCTCCTTTCTATGGAGATATTGTTCCTGTAACGGAACGTATCAGCAACACAAGCTGTCATGGACAGCAACCACTCACTCGTTGATCAGTTTTGAGAGGATAAACTTCTCTCTGCAAAGCTTGTTCCTTGAAAACTAGATACCGAAACAAAACAAATGTTTAGAGCAGCGTTACTTGACTTCGGTTGAGTAACATCCAAATAGATCTATCCTAACGGATAGGACTTATTAGCGGAATTGGTTAAGCTAATAAGAGCACACGGAGGATGCCTAGGCACTAGGAGCCGAAGAAGGACGTGGCGAACGACGAAATGCCTCGGGGAGCCGTAAGCAGGCTTGGATCCGGGGATGTCCGAATGGGGGAACCCGCATGAGGTAATGCTCATGTACCCGATAGTGAATACATAGCTGTCGAGGAGGCATACGAGGGGAACTGAAACATCTAAGTACCCTCAGGAGAAGAAAACAACAGTGATTCCGTCAGTAGCGGCGAGCGAACGCGGAACAGCCCAAACCTGAGAGCTTGCTCTCAGGGGTTGTGGGACGTCAAGATCGGGTTAGCAGAATAGGTGAAGCAGTCTGGAAAGGCTCATCACAGAGGGTAACAATCCCGTAACCGAAAATCTGCGAAACTTGTAGACGGATCCCGAGTACCGCGAGACACGTGAAACCTCGTGGGAATCCGGCAGGACCATCTGCCAAGGCTAAATACTCCCTAGTGACCGATAGTGAAGCAGTACCGTGAGGGAAAGGTGAAAAGAACCGCGGGAGCGGAGTGAAATAGAACCTGAAACCGTGTGCTTACAAAAAGTCAGAGCCCGTTTAAGGGTGATGGCGTGCCTTTTGTAGAATGAACCGGCGAGTTACGTTCCCGTGCAAGGTTAAGGTGAAGAGCCGGAGCCGCAGCGAAAGCGAGTCTGAATAGGGCGATTGTAGTACGTGGACGTAGACCCGAAACCGTGTGATCTACCCCTGCCCAGGGTGAAGGTGCGGTAACACGCACTGGAGGCCCGAACCCACGCATGTTGAAAAATGCGGGGATGAGGTGGGGGTAGCGGAGAAATTCCAATCGAACTCGGAGATAGCTGGTTCTCCCCGAAATAGCTTTAGGGCTAGCCTCGGAGTTTTAGAGTCGTGGAGGTAGAGCACTGATTGGGTGCGGGGCCCGCCAAGGGTTACCAAGTCCAGTCAAACTCCGAATGCCACAGACTTCTATCCGGGAGTCAGACCGTGAGTGCTAAGATCCATGGTCAAGAGGGAAACAGCCCAGACCATCAGCTAAGGTCCCCAAGTGCAGGTTAAGTGGGAAAGGATGTGGAGTTGCCCAGACAACCAGGATGTTGGCTTAGAAGCAGCCACCATTGAAAGAGTGCGTAATAGCTCACTGGTCGAGTGACTCTGCGCCGAAAATGTAACGGGGCTAAACCTGCCACCGAAGCTATGGCTCGAACAAGTAATTGTTCTTGGGTAGGGGAGCGTTGTGTAGAGGTTGAAGGTGTACCGTAAGGAGCGCTGGACACTACACAAGTGAGAATGCCGGTATAAGTAACGAAAAGACAAGTGAGAATCTTGTCCGCCGAAAGCCTAAGGGTTCCTGAGGAAGGCTCGTCCTCTCAGGGTAAGTCGGGACCTAACGCGAGGCCGAAAGGCGTAGTGGATGGACAACTGGTTGAAATTCCAGTACCACCGTGAACCGTTATGAGC
>NZ_JAJNMU010000079.1 GCF_022458865.1 Paenibacillus periandrae
TTTTTTTCTACGATTGACCAATTAACTAACAAGGATTTCCATGTACTTCTGTCGAAGTATTAAGCAACCACTTTGATGGAGGTTTCTTTGCTTATGCCGCTGCCGAAGAATCGTATCGTGCCACAAGATAAAATCTACTTTAGACCAGAATTTGAGCATTGCCTCCACTGTGATGCGAAACTGAAGAGAAGTCATACTGCGTGGAAAAAGAACATCTCCACACTCCAAGGAGTTATCCAAGCTTGGAGCATGGCTTATGCTTGTTCCAATCCGAATTGCAATTATCTCAACACATATTATAAGTCTGCCGAAGCAGATTCACTTGCTATGAAACATACCTCCTACGGCTTTGACGTTCTGGCTCTCGTTGGTCAACTTCGTTTCAAGCATCATATGACCATTGCTGAGATTACGGAAGAACTCACGGAACGCGGTGTCGCCACATCCGAACGAAACTCCCAACGCTTGTATGAGCGGTATTTAACGTTGCTGCGTTCTAGCGTTACAGATCACGTGAAGGAAGAACTTAAGCAAGTTGTAGAAACGCATGGCGGAATCATGATCTCCATGGACGGCGTTCAACCCGAGAAAGGAAACGAGACGCTATATGTTGTTCGAGAGGTATTCAGCGGCACCATTCTGGTTGCAAAGAGTGTGAAAAGTAGTTCAACTGAAGAACTCAAAGAACTCATCCAGCCTGTCATCAATCTCGGCTTCCCCATCATTGGAATCGTTACGGATGGTCAACAATCCATACGTCTGGCCATGGAGTCGCTGCTTCCTGATGTCCCGTATCAGTACTGCCAGTATCATTACTTAAAGGACATCGCTAAACCCATTGTTGATCTGGACCGAAAACTCAAGACCGGCATTAAGAAAAGTCTACGCGGCATTCGGGAGATCGAAAGAAAACTGGACAAAAGTGCTTCCGAAGAATCCGAAGTCGTAAAAGATTACTTAGCGGCCGTCCGTTCGGTGCTCCTCGAAGACGGCAACCCGCCACTAGATTTGCCCGGCATTCGGATTTACGAAACCGCAGAAGCTATTCAGGCATCCATTCAAACATGCCTGGATAAAAAAGGGGCCCTCACTACTTCTAAATGTATTCAGAATATTCAATAAACTAAGTGAATACCGCGAGCTCTACGAAGAAGTGAAGCGCTGGTCACAGCCTTTGCATCACGTGGCAAACATCTTGAATCCAGCGCTCGATCAATCCAGCGAGTCCGTACAGCTACAGATGACATGTCTCTTGAACTGGCTAGAGCAAACATACACCAAAGAAACCGACCAAGCCATGGTTAAGAATCTCTTGAGCTACACAAAGGGCTTTTGGAAAGGACTCTTTACTTGCTACGACCACCCGCATGTTCCTCGCACTAACAACGATCATGAGCGCTTCTTCAGAAAAACGAAAACACGCCATCGGCGAATGACAGGATTAAGAAGCTGGAACGAATACATTATTCGTTCCGGGGAGTTTGTCGTGTTCGTCGATGACGCCCTCCGTCAGAAGGACATCATTAAACGTCTTCAAGGAGTCAGTTACAAGGCTTTCCGAGAAGAACGCATTCGATGGTCTAACCGTTTGGAAGAAACAACGAAGCGCCGTCGCTTCCGACGAGACCCGCAAAAGTATCTTCAAGAGGCTGAATCCAAATATTGTACGTTAATTAGTCAGC
>NZ_JAJNMU010000007.1 GCF_022458865.1 Paenibacillus periandrae
CTGCAAGATATACTTAACCGTATAGGTTTCCCCGTTTTGCGGGCGGGTCACCCAACATCGCCGCCACCTCTGGTTCACTGCATTCCGGGCTGGACTTTGCCTGCAGGCCCTTCGAATTCCCTCTCGCAAGGGACACCCTGCCAATCCTACCCCTCTGGAGTCGGACCTCTACTTCGGCTACGGCACTTTAAAGGGTAAAGTTACCGAGTGGATTTGAACCACTTAGATTGTGCGACTGTGAGGCTAGAGTAAAGGGCTGATAAATTTCAGCCCCTCCTCATCAAACCGTACATGAGGTTTTCCCTCATACGGCTTTCCGATGTTCGTCATTCATGTGCATGCAGATCACAAGAGCGTTTTTAGTCCACATTGATTGGCTAGGAATCTGACTTCACGAAGTGAGTTCATCCACCTTGCGCGTTGCCTTTTCTTGGCGTACCATCTTGTGAGCCTTTGCAAAATGTACCAGTCCAACTTGGCCAACTTTAATTGGCTATAGGCCGTGTAGTAATAATTCTTCCAGCCCTGAATTTTTGGATTCAGCCATTCCACGTGGTCGAGGAATGCTTGGTGCCTCATGTTCGGAGGGGCTAGGCGTTCTTTTACGACTTCCCGTATGCGTTCTTCAGCTTTCCGGGCTAACCATTGTTGGGTTGTGTAGTACACTTTTCCTTGAGAAGTCTCTGCTTTTGTTCTACGATGGTGCATCCCGAGAAAATCGAAGCCTTCCTTTCCTGTCCAAAGTCCGACGATTCGCGTTTTGGTCGGGTGTAACGTCAGTTCAAGACGATCCATGATGGCATGAATGAGTTTGTGTGCCCTTTCTGCATCTTTCTTCGTCTTACACACGACTACGAAGTCATCCGCATAACGCGTTAATTCCCCGAATCCGCTACCATGTCGTTCCCACAGGATATCGAAGTAGTTGAGATAGATGTTCGCCAAGAGCGGCGAAATGACCCCACCTTGCGGTGTGCCTAAATCTGAACGGCGAACCATTCCTTCCTCCATGACTCCTGCGTTTAACCACTTCCGTATTAACTTCAAAATACGCCTGTCGCTGATTCGCATTTCAACCAGTTTCATGAGCTTCTCTTGGTTAATATTGTCGAAGTAGCCTTGGATGTCGACGTCGACCGCCCAATTACCTTTTCGGTTGCCTGCTTTTCGGATACGATCGAGTGCTTGCTTCGCGCTTCGTTTGGGTCGGAATCCAAAGGAGGATTCTTGAAAGTCCGCTTCAAAGATCGGTTCCATGACCAGTTTCGTTGCCATTTGTATGACGCGGTCTCGGACTGTGGGAATGCCCAGCGGTCTTAGCTTCCCATCCTTCTTCGGGATGTACTGCCGCTTAACAGGCTGTGGGTGGTAATTACCTTCCTTCAGGAGTCTATGGCATTCGTAGAGGAAGAAGGGCTCGCCTTGCTTTTCGATGTCCGATAACGTCTCACCATCGATCCCAGCTGATCCTTTGTTGGCCTTTACTCTTCGCCACGCTTCCCATAAGATGTCCATTCGGTAGACCTTGTCGTATAACGCGTGGAATCTGCGCTTCTTGCTTTCCTTGGCCGCATGACCTAGTTTCTCTTGGAGTTGTTGAACGTTTACCTTTGGTGTTGTTAGCCGTTTGACATTCACTGACTCGTACCTCCTTAAGAAACATGAACAAAGCAGGGCTCCTTCCCTCCCGCAGGTTGTGTTGTCCTGCGCTCCTTGGTACTATGAGCCCCTCGGACTCCCTTCCTGCAGATCACTCACTTCACCTTCCGGGCTTATAGAGCGTCTCTTTACGATCCGTAAAAAAAAAAACCGTGCAGAGGAGGGTCTCCCCAGTTCACTGCATCCTCTTTCATACCATGCCGATCCCTCTACGCCGGGGGATTCTTTACTGTTGCTCCAAGGTCTTTACAGCTTCCGTGGCCTTCGTCCAAGTGCGCGAGACTCGGCTTCCCCTTTTCCCTCTTGCGAGGCCTTTTTGACGACGCGGCAGGATTCACTTTATGTTACGGCCTGGTATGTCGCTCGCCCTGTCTCTGACAGGTGCTTCCGTCGATACGCTTCTACGTACAGATTTCGCCGAACGCAGGTATCCTAGCTACACGGGGGCTTGGCCCCTCCCGTGACCGGACTTACACCGGCTAGAAGATGCGTGCTTGGCTGGGCACGCCGCACCAAAAAAACTGCCGGGTAGGCTCCCGGCAGTTGCAGCGTTATCATCGAACGGATCAACTTAGTGCAGCGATTGAGCTTTCAGCGGTTTCTTCGCCATCGAATTTATAATTCCATACTTCAGATTCGTACTCATAGCAGGATGGGCCGAACGTTGATTTAACGATTTTGCAATACCCGTTTTCGGATCAGCTCCCGAAGCTCGACTTCAGAGTACCCATATTGCTATAAATAGTTCCTCAAGATGATTTCGGCACGACCGATCACTCGAGCCAGATCAGCGTCAATAAGCATACTTTCAGCTTGTAAAAATCATTCATCCATATTATGTCCTTCGACGTTATTCTCCTTCCAAGCGCACTGTCCGGTTGCTACTATTGGCAAGTAATTCTCACGACCGTCTTTTGGATCACATACATAGCAGCGAAGGTAGAGTTGGTCATTCTTTCGAAAATTCGCCCTACCATCATTGATTGTCTGTTTGTAATTCAATTAGCTCCCTCGCTATCTATTCAAATTCCTTCACGCACCGATAAAAAGCAAGTTTCTTCATGGCTAGCTGCCTCAATGTTGAGGCTATCAACGAGTGAATATGACTACTGAGAATGATGACTGATATGTGAATAGGGTCACCTGCTACCATGCACCTTTCCAGCTCGACGGTTATTTCTCCGGCTCCGTTTGAAAAAGGTTTTCTCTAAATGGGGTACGACCTAGATATGTGTAAAAATGGATCACATTCTGGAAATTAATTCCTGATTGTGACCCTTTCACTTTTTTACTTTCAACGAGGGGTACCGCCAACCAAATAACGTAAACCCACGCTAATACAGTTTTCACCAAAAGAAAAGCCGATTTTCCTTTTAATGATTACCGACTTTTTGATTTTTATATTCAGCTATCGTACCCGTAATGACTACATACTTGCATTCATTAATCTCAATATCATCTAATTGAAGAGAACCTCCAATGATTTCGCCAGTAAAATGAAACATAATGACTTGATTGTTTGTGTTGCTAATAAAATTATAGATGCCTGTTGTTCCGGTTAGTTTGACATCATATCCGGTTTCTTCTTTTACTTCCTGCGTGCAGCATCTAGGATATCTTCACCAGGTTCTATCCTTCCGCCCGGAAAATTCCATTTGTTCCTGACAGAAGGTTTATTTTCTTTTATTATCAAAACTTTGTTTTCTCGAATTATAGATACGCTAGCAACTAAAACGATTCCAGTTTTCGTCATTTTCTCTCCCTATCATTTTCACGAAAATATGAAACTTGATACTTCTCCTTAAATATGGAAATCATAATATCAGGATATCGAATATACGTTCGTGTGTAAAAGGCGAGTTTTTCAACTATCTCCCTCGTTACCGGTATATATCAATTGCAGAATTGTAGCCATTTCCTAAAGCTTGACGGAGTAAATAGCTATAAAAAGTTTCATCTGCGTAAGGATAATAACTAACCAATAACTTCATTATGATCTTACCTTTCATTTAATGTTGGAATCATTATTCTTTCCTACAATGGTTGGTCTTTAGACAAGCATATACAAAATATTTTGACAAAAGTGTTTGCCCCACTCACTTTTGAATCAAGTAATCAGTTATAGACAAAAAAACTGAAATAATTGCATCACTTCATTGGTCTTGGTCTACACTTCAAGTAAGAGGTGTAGCTAATTCCAGCTCGTTCCATATTGCATTTAAATATTTAACTACATCTGGACTATCTATTACTCTTGCGATTGATTCTTTTAATGCGAAGCTCATTAATGTTATTACCTCCTTAAGAAATAGTATTTTTCAACACCATAAACGAGATGTGCTTGTCCTGTCACTTCAATGTCGCTCTCGTTTGTAAAATGTTTTAGCCTGCTTCTAATGCCAGAACATGTCGAAATTGTCTGTACTGGGATTCACGAATATATCCGTGTAACATTCAGTGACAGAGTCCCCTTTGACAATAAACGGCAAACATGCAGTCGGTTCATAAATACCACAAAGGGGTTAATAATATATATTTTTCAAAATTTTCTGGGAGCTCTCTCTGGCGATTTAATAGAGACTTATCAAGATTAGTTCGTCGCTTGAGCTATGTAGAACCTCTGATTCAGGAACGTGTAGATAATGCGTTCATACAGGGCGGTGGAGTCTAGATGCATCACAGGGAGTATACAACAAGCTACAAGAATACAATCAGATCTATCAGTCACCAAATTTTTATCATTTGATTCAAGATGTGCTGATTGATGAACTAACCAGAGAGTTTAACAAGCTTATCTATGTGGTGTATTAATACTTACCTTGCAAAATGTAAAAACAGAGGGTGCATCCAATTTGGAATGCAGACTCTGTTTTCTTCGTTTAGACGGTCCTTTGATGTCCCAACCGAATCGAGACATTGCCTACCTTGTTTCGAACCTTAACCACAAGTTTGATAGATTCTTGAACTTCATCCACCCACCCGCAAGGTGGTTGAAAATGGCTTCTTGTTATCATATCTTATGTGTACTAAAAATCGATTGAAGAAGGTTAGATGGGAGATACAACCGCTTCATTATTTCGTATGAGCTCGTTATTAAATGTATGATGATGCATAATTATATACATTTCTCATTAATTCCGAAAATCCAGTCTCACTAATTCTGAAATTTTTCTCAATAATTATGACGCCACACAAAACGAGAGTTTTCATCATTTCGTAACGTATAAGTCATCAATTGAACATAGTTTTTGTGAAATAAATCACATACATAAGCTATAATAAGTGGTAAATAAGAGCATAATGTTCAAAAGGAGTGTGCTTTGGGATGATGAATTACGACCCGGTATTTTACAGCCGTATATTGACAGGTCTAACGCTCGGGTTTCACATTATTTTTGCAACAATAGGTGTAGGACTGCCTGTCATGATTGCCATTGCCGAGTTTCTGGGAATCAAGCGCAAAGATCCACATTATACACTGCTCGCACGTCGCTGGGCACGTGGATTCGTCATCACTGTGGCAGTCGGTGTCGTTACCGGTACATCAATTGGCTTGCAGTTGAACTTGCTGTGGCCAAGCTTTATGCAAATTGCGGGTCAGGCGATTTCTCTGCCTTTGTTTATGGAAACCTTCGCTTTCTTCTTTGAGGCGATATTTCTCGGGATTTACTTGTATACGTGGGATCGCTGGAAAAATCCTTGGACGCACTTTGCAATCTCCATTCCCATTATCATTGGATCGACGTTATCCGCATTTTTTATTACGATTGTTAACGCCTTTATGAATACGCCACAAGGCTTTAAGCTGTCCGGTCGAACCATTATCGACATAGATCCCATGGTCGCAATGTTTAATCCGGCCACACCTACCAAGACCGCGCACGTAATTTCATCAGCCTATATGACAAGCGCATTTGTGCTCGCTACCATAGCCGCATTAGCTTTATTGGCAGGTAAAAAGCATGTATATTACCAAAAGGCACTCAAGCTGACGATGATTTGCGGACTGATCTTCTCCTTGTCCACCGCGTTCATCGGGGATTTGTCCGGTAAATTTCTTGCCGAATACCAGCCGGAGAAGCTTGCCGCGGCCGAATGGCATTTTGAAACAACAGCTCAGGCACCGCTTGTATTTGCAGGCTATATTGATAAAGAACACAACGTTCACTACGGCTTGAAGCTTCCTTATGCGCTGAGTATATTGGCATTTGCCGATCCGAATGCCGTTGTAAAAGGCTTGAATGATATCCCTGTGGATGAACGTCCACCGCTCTATATCCATTATTTCTTTGATGCCATGGTGGCGATCGGAAGCTTGATGATTGTGCTCTGTATCGTATATTTATATTTGAACAGGAAAAGGCGGCGTCAACAAGGAAAAGAAGTGCCGCGCTGGCTGCTTCGCTCCATTACTTTCTCAGGCCCGCTTGCGATGCTGGCAATTGAATCCGGATGGATATTTGCTGAAGCCGGAAGACAGCCATGGATTTTACGCGGCTATATGAAAACGGCACATGGGGCAACGACTGCTACCAATGTGGACTGGATGCTGCTGATGTTCTCAATCCTCTACATCGTACTTGGGTTTGGCGCATGGACGGTACTCCGCCGTATGTTCAAGACGAATACCCCTGAAGAGGAATTGGCATTGCGGGCTGATCAAGGAGGTGAGCACCAATGAGTATTGAAGTCATCGGAATCACAGTGCTCTGGGTTTTTCTTTACGGTTATTTAATTGTAGCTTCGATTGATTTTGGGGCTGGCTTCTTTAGCTACTACACGATGATAACCGGGCGTCAAAATATGGTGCATGGCATTATCGAACGCTATTTATCGCCTGTTTGGGAAGTCACAAATGTGTTTCTGATCTTCTTCATGATCGGAATGGTCGGTTTTTTCCCGGACACCGCTTATTATCTCGGCACCACTTTATTAATTCCCGGCAGTATCGCTATTGTGCTGATCGCCATCCGCGGCTCCTACTATGCTTTCAGCACCTACGGTTCCAAGGAAAGCCATCTGTACAAGCTGCTTTATGGGGGTAGTGGTCTATTGATTCCCGCTTCACTATCCATCGTACTGACGATATCGGAAGGCGGATATATAGAAGAAAGCGGCAATGATGTCACATTGCTCTTCTACAAGCTGTTTACCAGCTCTTATGCCTGGTCGGTTGTCGTCCTGTCGCTTGTCAGTGTGCTCTATATTTCTGCAGCTTTCTTAACCTATTATGCTAACAAGGCCAAGGATACCAAAGCTACAGAAATTTTGCGGAGATTTGCAATCGGTTGGAGCGGTCCGACAATATTAGCGAGCTTATTCGTATTTTTCGCTATTCAGCGTCACAATCCGGTGCATTTTGACAACATGCTGAAGCTGTCCTGGATGTTCGTTGTATCCTTGCTTTGCTTTATGATTGCTACCTATCTGATATGGAACCGCAAGCGTCTTGGTCTCGCTTTTTTATTCGTGATGCTGCAGTTTGCCTTCGCTTTTTTCGGATATGGCGCGGCACATTTACCTTATATTATTTATCCCATGGTTTCAATACACGAAAGTGTCACCAGTCCGGAAATGGGAATTGCCTTGATCGGAGCTTTTATCGCAGGCTTATGCCTGCTCATCCCTTCACTGATTCTACTGATGCGTCTCTTTCTGTTCGATGCAAATTATGTGCAGGGTTTGCAGAAAAAGTGAATGCCATACAGATTAGACAGATACTCACTCACAGCTATCACATAATCCACACAACAAACAACCTCCAAAACCGTTTCGTGGCTTGGAGGTTGTTGTGTTCCATAATATATTTTAAAGTGCTATTATTCAAAATATACCGCTTTGCCGGTTTTGGACGACTCATAGATAGCCTCCAAAATTTCTGATACGACGCAGGCCTGTTCAGGCGTAACAACGGGATCTGTGTCCTCTTCAATGGCTTTCAGCCACAGACGAGCCTCCAGATCAGCAGGCGATTCCTGCTTGCCGTCGTAGAAATCGACACCTTTAGCCGACAGTTGAATTTCATTCATGAACAACCGGCTGTGTTTTTCACCGTTAATACGCAGTCCATCCTGCATATCCGCACCGCCTTCGGTTCCGCACAAGGTCGTTTTGGCTTCGCCGGTTTGCAGCATATTGATCGCCCAGCTTGATTCCAGAACAATAGTTGCGCCATTCTGCATCGTAATCATGCCAAATGCCGAATCCTCAACTGTAAATTTATCCGGGTCCCAGGAACCCCATGCATTAGCTGCGTCCTTCTTGGAGGACAGCTTGTGGAAGGCTGTGCCCAAAACTGCTTTCGGCTTATAATTATCCATCATCCATAAGGTCAGATCCAGTGCATGGGTACCAATATCAATTAGCGGTCCGCCGCCTTGTTTTTCTTCATCAAGAAACACGCCCCAGGTCGGTACGGCACGACGACGAATTGCGTGGGCTTTGGCATAATAAACCTCGCCCAGATCACCTTCGCCACATATTTTTTTCAAATACTGGCTGTCCGAACGGAAACGATTTTGGTATCCAATCGTCAGCTTCTTACCTGAACGCTTGGCCGCTTCCACCATACGACGGGCATCGGCTGCTGTTTTGGCCATCGGCTTCTCACACATCACATGTTTATCCGACTCCAAAGCGGCAATCGTAATCTCTGCATGTGAATCATTTGGCGTACACACGTGTATAATATCAATCGACCCGTCCTGCAGCATTTCTCTAAAATCGCTGTATACCTTCGCGCCCTCGGAACCAAATTTATGAGCAGCCTCATAAGCTTTTTCTACCACAATATCACAAAAAGCTACCATTTCTGCATTCGGCTGATTTTGCAAAGCGGGCATATGCTTGCCATTTGCAATTCCTCCGCAGCCAATAATTCCAATTCTGTACGTTTTCGACATGATTAGAGTCATCCCCCTCATAAGTTTAAGTCAAGTATAGTCAAGCTTTTACCAAAAAGATATGACTAATTTGGTCCATCTTTTATCCGATTTGGCTATTTCGAATTTCCTGGGAAATAAAAAAAAGCTCCCTGATATCAGGAGCTTTGCCATACCCTATAACCTATGACTTTTTGACAGGAGCTGTGACTAATTTATAGCCAACACCTCGAATGGACTCGATCTGTACGCTTTGCTGGTTCATTTCCAGCTTTTTGCGCAAAGAGCTGACATGAACATCCACAGTTCTTTGACCACCGATGTAATCAAAGCCCCAAACAATATTCATCAGGTCGTCTCTGGTAACGACCACACTCGGACGCTGCACCAGGTACAGCAGAACCTCGAACTCCTTAGGTCTGAGTGGAATCGACTCTCCACCCAGCAGTACCTCGTATTTCTCCGGGTAAATAAACAAATCGCCTGCAGTGATGACCTTCTCACCTGCTGCTTGCTTATCCTGAAGCTGCTCATCTGACAAGGTTCTGCGTAGTACTGCCGATACTCTGGCCAACAGCTCGGCAACACCGAACGGCTTTGTAATATAATCGTCCGCACCATATTTCAAGCCTTGCACAACCTCTTCCTCTGCGTTGCGGGCCGTCAGTATAATGACAGGTGTCTTGTTTCCCTTCTGACGCAGCTTGGATAGAATCTCAAAGCCATTCAGTCCAGGAAGCATAATATCCAGTATAATCAAATCATATGCGTGCTGCAGAGCAGCCTGCAGCCCTTCGCTGCCATGATCGATTACTTTGGTCTCATATCCCTCTTGCGATAAATTATAGGAAAGCAGTCTGGCCAATGTAGGCTCATCTTCAATAACCAAAATTTGTTGTGCCATGGGAATCCCCCGTATCCATTTCTATAGATCAACCTTATCATAGCATAATATCATACATCATTAATATGCTTTATGTCCTAATATTGAATGACTGGCAATTCTATATAAAATTTAGTACCCATCCCGACTTCGCTTTCCACACGTATCGAGCCCTTGTGCAGCTCAACCAGATGTTTAACAATCGACAATCCAAGACCTGTACCGCCGGAGCTGCGCGAGCGAGCCTTATCCACCCGATAAAACCGTTCAAAGATGCGCGGCAAATCTTTTTTGGGAATGCCAATACCTGTATCCGTAATCGTCATGCGTATACGTTCGTTGTCCATGCCCTCCGCACCGTGGAAGATCGACTCGACCTTGATCTTCACCTTACCGCCTTCCGGTGTATAATTAATTCCGTTGGAAAGTAAATTAATCAGAATTTGCCGCAGCCGATCCTCGTCCGCTTCGATGTAGAGATCTTCTTCTACGTGCATTTCGAGCTCAATCGACTTCTTTTTCGCTTCCGAAGTCATCACATGAACACAATTGTTCACAAATGTATTAACCGAGACAGGTGAGAACTGCAGCGGAATGCGTTTCGATTCAATTTTGGACAGCTCCAATATATCTCCGATCAGACGATTCAATCGTTCACTTTCATCAAATATAATCTGCAAAAATGATTTTGCCGTTTCTTTATCGTTCAGTGCACCTGCCAGCAGCGTTTCTGCAAACCCTTTGACTGCAGCAATAGGCGTCTTGAGCTCATGGGATACATTGGCGACAAATTCGCTTCTCATCCGTTCCAATCGGCGAACTGCCGTAATATCATGCAGCACGATCAGTACACCGGCCCATTCATTTTCATTTAATGAAATCGGACTGAGATTAATCTCCAGAATTCGCTCGGAGGGATAGTAAAAAATCATCTCATCGCGGATATGCTCACGCAGATCAATACATTCCTGAATCAGCTGCGTAAATTCAAACTGCTGCTTGGCCTCGTCGAATTTTTTGCCGAGCAGCTCCTGCACGGAGAAGCCCAATATATCTTCAGCTGAACGGTTTAATAAGACAATCTTGCTGTCACGATCAATCATCATCACACCGCTGATCATATTGTCCAATACGCTCTTCAGGCGGCTTTCATCCTCCTGGATGCGATCCATTTGCAGCTGTAAGCTGTCCGCCATTCGGTTGAGAGCCTGACCAAGCTGACCGATCTCATCCTTCTTTTTCACATTAACTCTTGCTTTATAATCCATATTCGTAATTTGCCGTGCAACCTTCGTAATCATCTCAATCGGTCTTGTAATGCCCCAAGCCACACGATAACTAATTAAAGTCGCTATGATAAACACAGCTAGCAGACCAAATAATAAAACATACCAAACACGAAGGATTGAAGCATCAACCTGCTCAAGGCTCATCGACAAGCGGACATACCCATTCGTTATGGTGCCATTCTTGACAGGAACCACCACATAGAGCATATTGCGTTGAATCGTCGCGCTGTATCGGATATCGGAGCCCACCACACCGGTTTGCTCCGCCTCAATGATTTCTTTACGCTGCAAATGATTGTCCATATCATTGGGATTATGATCGGAATCCCCCAGCACCTTGCCATCTGATCGTATAAAGGTCACACGGGCATCCGCTGAACTTCGAAGCCGGTTCACCTGTTCCCCATAGTAAGCAAGCTGCTCAGCTTCGGTACCGCCCTTGTTCCAGTCCATCGTTGTGAGAATAATCCGCAGCTCCCGCTGCATATTAGTTTTCAAAGCTTCAATATGTGATTCCCTGAGGACCTGTGCCATGAATAGTCCGGCAATGAGGACCGAAGAGCCAATCAACACTATAAAAATCAACGTTAATCGGGCACGGAATTTGTGCATATAGGGTTGTCCCTCCATCATCGACATAGGCATTATGATAAGTAACCAACTGACTGCATTACACCTTATCGTATCTTTTTCACACTTGAATTGCTAGTAAATTATTTGTAAATATGAATTTTACCATCCTGTACGTTATCTTGCTCAACGTTCCAACAAAATAAAAAGCACCCCTGAAAATAGCACAGAAAAGCCCAAGTCGGGGTTCTCATGTCTAGTTCAAGAGGTGCACATTGTTTTTGATAATTATTCGTTGTGTATGGGTTAATATGCACTCCAGCCCGCATCAGCTGTAATGACGGTACCATTAACAAAGCTTGAATCATCAGAAGCCAGGAACAGAGCGACTTTCGCAATTTCTTCGGGCTTGCCAGTACGTGGGTTAATAGCCATCCCCAATTGTTGTCGAGAAGCACCAAATTGATTAATTTTAGTCATCGAAGCGCCAATATTTGTTTCAACTCCACCCGGTGCAATCGCATTACAACGAATGCCTTTCTCCGCATACATAAAACCGGTATTTTTGGTAAAACCAACTACTGCATGTTTAGACGCCGTGTATGCCGCTCCTGCACGAGCACCATATAACCCGCCAGCAGAAGCAACATTGATGATAACACCCTTTTGTTTTTCAATAAAGATCGGTATAACCTTTCGGGTCGAACGCATGACACTTGTTGTGTTAATGGCAAAAATTCGTTCCCAATTTGAATCCTCAATATCGGCTGCAGGCTCAAAGTTATCCATAATACCCGCATTATTGACAAGGATATCGACCGTGCCATATGTACGAACTGTCGTGTCGATTAATTGCTGAATATCTTCTTCCAAGGCTACATTTGTTTTAATAGCCAAAGCCACGCCGCCATTTGCTTGGATTTCTGCTACCGTAGCGTGTGCGCCATCAAGATTTAAATCGGATACAACAACCTTTGCCCCTTCTTTCGCATAAAGTACAGCAATTTGTTTCCCCATACCTGATGCTGCACCTGTGACTATGGCAACCTTATCCTTTAATTTCATTGAAATCCCCCCAATTATTTGAATTGTTAACCATATTGAACAGATGTTTATTAATTAACTTCCTCTATAGTATAATTAATTTAAGAAGCGGTATTCAATCAGTAAATAGTTACCTTTTTGTTGATTAACCAACATTAAGTCTCATAAATGTTCAATAATGGAATCATAACCAACAAAGGATGATTACGATGTCTATTACTATGTCTCATACAGACAGAAGAATAAAAAAATCCAAAAAAGCTTTACAGAATGCTTTAATCTCCTTAATGCAAACTAAAGATTTAAAGGACATCTCAATAACGGACATTGTCGACCTGGCAGACCTTAATCGTGGTACATTTTATAAGCATTATCAGTACAAAGAGGAATTACTGGAAGAGATCATGGACGATGTGATAGCTGATTTAATCGTATCGTACCGGGAACCATATAAAAGCTCGGATACTTTTATCGTTAACGATCTCACTACTTCAGTGATCAAAATATTTGAGCATGTTGCTAATTATTCCAGCATTTATACGCTAATTCTGAAGTCGAATGGATTGCCCGGTTTTCAAAACAGAATATGTCATGAGTTAAAAAAATTACCGTTGGAGGATTTTGAAAATTACCAGACTAACCACAAAATCAACATAGATCTGTATTCCAGTTATCAAGCACATGCGATCTTCGGTATGATTATAGAGTGGGTAAACGGGGGATTTACATACAGCGCTGCCTATATGGCTGAACAGCTCTTAGAAATTATTAATAGTAATCCCAGCAACCATACGTTTAAAATAAATAAAAATGTCAACTAATTGCAGATTGATTGCAAAAAAAGCCCGCACGACCCAAAGGCTGCGCGGACCCATCTGATTTCTAGCAAGCTTAACTAAGCTTATACAAACACAGGCTCTTTAAATTGCGAGAGCTTGGCAAAAGAATCCTTTTCCACTTCAGCGTGTAGGCTGTTGCCATGTGAATCCATCGTAACAATCGCCGCGAAGCCTTCCGTTTGCAAATGCCACATCGCCTCCGGAATACCAAATTCCATATGGTCGACACCTTCGACCTTTTTAAAGCATTCTGCGTAATATTGTGCGGCTCCACCGATCGCATTCAAGTATACAGCACCGTGCTCCTGCAAAGCTGCAAGCGTTTTGGCACCCATACCGCCTTTACCGATAACAGCACGAATTCCGAACTTTTTAATGATATGGCCCTGGTAAGGCTCCTCACGAATACTTGTGGTTGGACCTGCCGCTCTTACATGCCATTCGCCGCTTTCATCTTTGGACATAACGGGTCCACAATGGTATATAGCAGCCCCATTCAAATCAACAGGTGCATCATGATTCATCAAATGATGGTGCAGCGCATCACGTCCGGTATGCATAATCCCGTTAATAATGACTACATCCCCTACACGCAGACTGCGAATCTGCTCTTCACTGATAGGCGTTTGCAGGACAACCTCGCGGCGCTCCGATGCCACGGCCGTCTTCGGCTGCTCAGTTTGGGTCATCGGTTGTGTATCCCCAGTGCGGTATACCCATTCCTTAATCTCACCCGAGCTTGCATCCAAGAGAACCCCTTGACGGCGGAATGCCCAGCAATTGTAGGCAACGGATACGAAAAAGCTGGCAGGCAAACGGTTCATAACGCCAACCTTACAGCCCAGCAGTGAAACTTGACCGCCAAAGCCCATCGTGCCAATGCCGAGCTGGTTAGCATGCTCCATGACATATTCTTCAAGCTTGCGAAGCTCTTCATTTGGGTTTACATCGTCGGCATGCCGAAACAATTGATGCTTAGCCAATTCATAGCCTGTTGTCCGGTCTCCACCGATTCCCACACCGATGAAGCCCGCGCTACAGCCTTGTCCCTGGGCTTGATACACCGAATGCATCACGCATTTACGGATACCGTCCAGGTCACGTCCCGCTTTACCCAAGCCTTCGAGCTCCATAGGCAGGCTGTATTGAATATTTTTATTTTCGCAGCCGCCGCCCTTCAGGATCAGCTTGACCTCTACATCTTCCTTCTCCCATTGCTCAAAATGAATCACAGGCGTACCCGGACCCAGATTGTCCCCACTATTCGCGCCAGTTAAGGAATCAACGGAATTGGGACGCAGCTTGCTGTCCTTTGTCGCTTGTGCAACTGCTGCCAGTATTTGTTTTTTCATTACGATCTGATTAGCACCTACCGGACAGTGCACGATAAAGGTTGGCATGCCTGTGTCCTGGCAGATTGGCGATACGTTCGTTTCCGCCATATGAATATTGTCAGCAATTGTCGACAATGACAGTGCTGAACGAGTTCCCTCGTCCTCCTGCTCTCTCGCCGCCTGAATCGCTTCACGTACGTCCGCCGGAAGATTCGTTGAGGTTTCCAAAATCAGTTTATACATACTTTGTTCAAAATGCTGCATGAATAAAAAATCTCCTCTCTGCTATAAGTACCTACTCAAAAAGCCGACTTTTTAAATAACATTATAAAGGCCTGCTAGGTTGGGTTCCCTGACATACTATTCTATAATATCATAATCTGGCAGCTTCAAATACTGTTATCGGTTCACAATTCGTGTATAATATCGTACTATATATAGCCTTCACAAGAATAGGATGAGATCAATGGAAAGTCATTTTTTTGCTTATATGTACCGTTTGCGTTATATCGAACGCTGGAGTCTGATGCGTAATGTAGTAAAGGAAAATGTAGCCGAGCATTCCTTTCACGTCGCACTGCTTACTCACGTGCTTTGCACGATTGGCAATGAAATATTCGGTCGTCAGCTTCCGACTGACCAAATCGTCAGCATGGCGCTTTTTCATGATGCGACAGAGGTATTTACCGGCGATATTCCGACCCCCGTTAAGCATCACAATCCGAAAATTTTATCGAATTTCCGCGAAATCGAACAGCTCGCAGCCGAGCGATTGCTGGATATGATTCCAGACACGCTGCGTCACGTGTATGAGCCCTTAATTGATACGAAAAGCAGCAGCCAATCGGAATTGAAAAAATATGTCAAAGGCGCCGATCTGCTCGACGCCTACTTGAAATGTGTTACCGAGCTGTCCGCTGGCAATAAGGAATTCGGCAGTGCCAAGAAGCAAATCGAACAATCGATTCAGGAGCTCAATATGCCTGAAATGGACTATTTCCTGCAAAATCTCGCACCAAGCCTGGAAAAAACATTAGACGAATTATCGGAGGACTAGACCTGTCGGTAATCATCCTTAATCCCACCAAAGCTCCACATAATCGTTGTCAAACAAAAACGCCTCCAACGCTTCCATGGAGCCCACACCCTGGTCGATCAAATCAGGACAAAAGGCGTACAAATCGCTGCACAGCCGTGACATGTCCTCGGGAAGCGCCGTAATTACAAATCCGACGGTATCGGAGGAAGCTGTTTTAATCGAAATGCCGTAGCGGCTGTTCAATTCCTGCAATTTGGCTATTAATGCTGCATTATCCAGATCATAATTGCAAGCATCGGTTTGGGCTAGCCGTACAATATCCAGCTGAGTTTCCCCAAGCCCGATAACAACCTCGGTACCTGACTTGGGATCATCACCTAACCATTGTGAAGTCCCTGCATAGCATAGTAGCCCTGGTGCGAGACGTCTCTGCATAGCATCGACCCATTGAAGGGCAACGGCCTTATCAGGTGCAATTACCGATATACTATGGGGATATTGACCACGTCCAAAATCTATGGTCGCATACGGAAGAAGCTTTTGCCCGCTTAACCGCTCCAGCTCCAGACCCGCTTCATCCAGTGTGTGCAGCTTATGGCTCGCTTCTTCACTTAAAGGGCCATTCAGGTCAACCTCTTCCGGCTTATGAAGTTGAACCCCGTTTTGTTGGTTAACTTCTGCTTTTGCTGCGTCCGCATCAGAAGGTGTCCACCGATACGGCTCCTGTGTGCTTGGCTCGTTTTTCCTCTCCTTCTCCTCTGCCAGCTTTCTTTTCCTTTCTCTTCTGTTAGTCCATTTGATGATAATAATACCCAGCAGCGCACCGAAAATAATCCATTCCATGATGATCCTCCTATCTGTAATCATTCCCCATATTCTACATCATTCACCAAGATTAAGCTGCTCCCGCCCACTAGACAGAAAAGCCCAAAGGCATCAAACCTTTGGGCTTAGCTAGCTGTATGGTAAACAACCCATTTTTTTAAAAAGGAAACTTCATAACGCCAACGATCAGGAAAAACAAGATTCCACAGATCACGCTCATCGATTTGATCTTGCCCAGGTGGTCCTTGACCTTGGAACCGGAAGGGTCTGACAATGCTTTACGCATAGCTCCACCCAATACGCCCGTTAACGCGCCCAATGCCAGGAACAACACGACAGACACAATCATCCAGGCAACGGAATTTCCGACCTTACTGACCAGATATCCGCCTGATAACAGCGCAATCACTAGCGCCAACTGACCGGTCCGGTTCACAGCGAACAATACACTCAAAAATCCGAATTGTGCTTGTCCTGTCAGCGCTTGAATTCGCATGGACAGGAAAGGCAGCAGCAGATAAATCCCCATCATTATAGCCGCAAGTACATGTAAAAAAACGAACACTTGAACCATCAGAGTACCTCCATATATACATAATTTATATAAATTAAGTATACCTGATTACGCAAAGCGTTAGCAAATGAAATGCGGCGTTATCGTTCGTTTATCGCGTTCTACGGCCCTAATTAAGAACTATTCGTGAATAGCGATCCCTTTGCGGATAGCTCGCTTCTCGCGCCACGTTTCCAGTATAACGAATAAGGAAGGTACGACAATCAACGTCAGGATCGTCGAATAGATCAAGCCTGAGATAATGGTGATGCCCATCGGTCTCCACAGGTTGCCGCCCATAATCGTCATCGGCAGCAGGCCGCCAATGGCTGTTGCCATGGTGAGCAGGATAGGACGAAGTCGGGCTCTTCCCGCTTCCGCCACAGCCTCGTACAGTGGCAATCCGCGTTTTCTGGCCTGCTCAATAAATTCAATCAGGATGATTCCATTCCTTACTACAATTCCGGCCAAGCTGACCAAGCCCATAAGAGCCATAAATCCGATAGGCGAATTCGTAATATACAGACCGATGATAGCACCACCGGCGGCTAAGTACACGGTCGATAAGATCAATAACGGAATCGATAATGAATAAAATTGCATAACCATCAAAATATAAATCAGCAGCAAAACAATGATCGACAGCTTGCCAATTGCGATGAAAGCGTCATTGCGTTCCTCATTTTCCCCGCCATACTCAACGGTATAACCGGCAGGAAGCGTTTGGGTATTCAGTTGTGCTTTGACATCCTTGATGACGTCATCAGACAGGCGGTCCTGCGTGTAGCTTCTGACGATGATCGTTCGGGTCTGGTTGCGATGATGAATCGATTTAATCATCTTGCTTGAACGAATATCGCCAAGCTCACGAACCGCTATGGTTCCACCCTTTTGTGTAGGTACAAACAGCTTGCTCATCGTGTCAATAGGATCTGCACTGCGTGCCTTGGCATACAAGGTCACATCAATCAGCTTCTCTCCCTGCTGCATGGAGACGATTTCCAGGCCTTCTGTGGCCATTCGCAGCGTCCTTGTCAAATCCTTATCGCTGACTCCAAAAAGGTTCAGCTTTGCCGGATCCGCCTTCATTTCAAAAGTATTCATATCCCCGCCGACATCATCAGATACACTTGTTGTACCGGGAATTTGTTTTAATAGTTCCTGAACATTATTGGAAAGCTGACGTAATTGATCCAGATCATCCCCGCTAATACGAATCGCGATAGGTGCACCCACGGGTGGACCTTGCTCCAGCTCTCGCGGTGTAATTTCGATATCCTCAGGAACCAGCTGCCTCAACGCCTGCCCCCAGCTGGCTATCACCTCTTTGGTATGGATCACCTTGGGATCAATCTTGACAAACAGCTGCCCTACGTTCGTACCGGTACGTTCCGACTCCGAGTAATAAAACTTGGGCGCTGTTCGGCCCGAATAGGCAGTAACGAATTTCACGCCAGGCTGATGCTGAATCCAGTCAGCAGCTTTATTCATCGTAAATTCAGTTTCCATAAAAATGCGGTCTGTCGGCAGCTTGAAATCAATCAGCATCTCATCCTTTTCGGCTGGAGGGAAATACTGAACACCCAGGAACGGCAGCAGGCCGAAGCTGCTGGTACCGACTAATAAAGCAACAATTCCCGTCAGCAGCGGTCGTTTCAGGAATACGTATATTTGCCTGCTATAGAAGGAGCTTAGTCGTTGAATCGGCTTGCCCAGCAGCCCAGGTGATTGCTCTTCAACCAGCCTGATCTCCTCTTGTGCAGAGCGATTATTCGCTTCTGTTGATTCGGGATCGGCTTTAGCTTTCTTCGCGCTTCTGGAAGCCATTTGTTTTGTTTGCTGCTTTCGTAGTGCACGCTCTCCTACCCATTGGCGAAAAATCGGAATGACCGTCAATGACATCGCCATGGAAGCCGCCAAGGTCAAGGAAATCACAACCGGCAGCGGTCGAATGAAGCTTCCGATATTGCCCTTGAGAAATAACAGAGGCAAAAATGCTGCAGCCGTTGCAATCGTAGCCGTCAGGATGGATATCGCAACATCGCGGCTTCCGAGCCGTGATGCTTGCTCTGGAGTATCGCCCAGCTGCAGTCGCCGCTGGATATTATCATTCACAACAATCGCATCATCGACCAATATTCCGAGAACGATAACAATCGCTACCACCGTGATTTGATTTAAGTCGATCCCCAGGAATTCGATTGGGATAAACCCGACTGTGATCGAAATCGGTATAGCCAGCGCCACCACCCAGGATGTACCGAAGGTAAGTCCCAGCGAGCAGACTATGATAACAACGATGATCCCTGTCAATAGCTCCTGGCCCAAATCCTTGAATAAATGATCCAGACTCTCCTTTTGCGTAAACAAGGACACCAATTCCACATGCTCTGGTAATTTAGATTTCAGATCGGCTGTCTTCACATCAATACGTTTCTGCAAGGAAGGGATGTCTGCGCCCTTCTCTGCGTTGATAACGAGATCGAGAGCCGGTTTACCGTTATGTACAATACTGACCTCTTGCTTCTTAGGTCGAAGCTTAATTTCAGCAACATCTCTAAGCTTTAATGTATTGCCGTTAGGCATTCCCAAAATATCCGTATTCGCAACATCCTCAGCCGACTTCCACTCTCCAGGCATGTTGACATAAAAGGATTTCGTTGTTTGATCAACCATACCGAGCGGCACACGATCATGGCGATTGGTGAGCGCCTGTGCAACAATACCCCATGGCAGCTTGAACGTATCCAGCTTATCCGTATCAATAATCACGGCTACTTCCTGCTCCGGCAGCCCGATAATGTCCACATTGCTCACACCCGAGAGTGTGCTTAGCTGTTTTTTCCATTGCTCCATAACGGGCCGCAGAGGTTCTAATTGCTCTGGCTGTTGAACGACAAAATGCAGGATTTGCTCGGCAATTTTGCCTAAATCATCATTAACCTCAGGCTTATTGGCTTCAGCAGGAAGCTCGCTATCGGCAGATTGAACCTTCTGTCGCAGCGTATCCCAGGCTCGCTTAATATCGGTTTCCGGCTTGACTTCCACATTAATAATCGACACATTAGCCATGGAGGTTGAGCTGAGAATCGATATATCGCTCATTTCCTTGATCTTCTGCTCTAACGGTCGGGTAACAAACTGCTCTACCTTCTCCGGTGAGGCACCCGGATAAATCGTCTTGACTATGGCCGTTGTGATCTCGATCTCCGGATTTTCCCGCTGCTTAAGTGTAAATACATTCACAACTCCCATAAGTACCGCCACTACGAAGAACAACAGCGTTACTTTACGGTATTTCAGTAATTTGGTGATCATTTGTCACCCGCTTCCGTCGACTCCAAATGGCATGGCGCATTAACACCTGCGAGTACTTGAGCTATAGATTCAATATGTGTAGTATCGTAATTTTGAACGACAAAGCATTGGTACGCCACCAGCTCTACCATGCCTATTTTCGAATAGGCCGCAATTTCAAGCTGTGCATCCGAGTAATTAGGAAAAGCACCCCAATCCAGAAAGGATTGCTTGATAACGAGCATAATTGTACGATAAAAAGCATCTGAAATATCAGCGATCTCCGTAGAAGCCGCTCCGTGCCCGTTTAAAATTTTCAAAATCGTTTTGTTATGATAATACACGTGCAGCGACTCCAGTATCATTCGGTAAAGCGCCTGTTCCTTCATGTCTCCTGTGCAATTTTGCTTGATCGCATCGGCAATTTGACCGAGGCACGATTCAGCAATGCTGCGGAATAAATCCTCCTTACTTTTAAAATACAAGTAAAAGGTCCCTTGGGCTACACCAGCTTTATGTACAATATCTGAAACCTTCGTAGTGTGATATCCCTGATCCTCGAAAAGCTTCAGCGCGGCCTCTATAATACTTTCCCTTTTATCTTCACCCATCTGTGCGTTCCCCCTCTGAGTACCTGAACAATAATTTATGACTGACTCATCAGTCATTTTTATATTAACATCATTATCCAGCTTCTGCAACCTGTATCGTTGATCATTTCCTTCCTGAAATCCGTCCAAAGGAAAGTCTTGTTTCATAGGGTACATCAGATGTATAATTGTAACAATTTTCGAATTGAATGGGTTTAGAGAGGAGCTGCATCTTATGAATATTCGTTACCTGGGTCCAGCAGATACTAACATATATCGCCAGCTTCGTTTACGATCTCTTCAAGAAAATCCGGAAGCTTTCTTAACGACCTATGACATACAGAAGGCCAAACCTCTTGAGGCATTCCAACAAAATCTGCAGCGTACAGCAATGAATTTTACGTTAGGCTGCTTTACCAAAACTCAGGAGTTGGCAGGAATCGTTACCTTTGTGCGAGAAAGTAATCCCAAGATTACACATAAAGGTACTATTTATGCTATGTATGTGTGCCCTGAATATCGTGGACAACGCATCGGTAATGCTCTACTAACCGAATTAATTGAACAAGCCAAGCAATGCCCGGGACTCGAGCAAATCAACTTAACTGTAGTATCCACCAACCACGCAGCGAAAAAGCTCTACGAATCCATTGGTTTTACTACGTATGGAACCGAACGAAATGCGATGAAAAGCCTTGGACAATACTGGGATGATGATCTGATGGTTATACACTTGCACCCTACAAATTCAAATTAAGATCAGTTGGTTCGATTGCTTAACAGCAAAATACTGCTTTTTAAGCAAAAAGGACCGGGATCGCCCTGTGATTCAGGGTCTCCCGGTCTTTTTTATAAGAATTGCATGGACTATTAGAACAATGTGCCTAAGGCTTGTGGTGTGAACGGTGTCAGCTCTTCTGTTCGGCCTTCGCGAATTTTGGACGCCCAAGCTGGATCAACCAGTAAAGCACGACCTACCGCAACCAGATCAAACTCATGTTTACTGAGCTTTTCGATCAAGGTATCTACGTTGGCCGCACCTGCCCCTTCTCCTTTAAAGGCAGATATAAAATCATTGTCAAGTCCTATTGAGCCTACTGTAATAGTTGGTTTTCCAGTTATTTTCTTGACCCAACCCGCAAAATTAAGCTCAGAACCTTCAAATTCCGGTTCCCAGAATCGACGTGTAGAGCAATGAAACACATCAACGCCTGCTTCCACTAAAGGTGCAAGGAACTGTGCCAGTTGATCTGGATTTTCTGCTAATTTGGCTTGGTAATCCGATGATTTCCATTGCGATATACGTATAATAATAGGGAAATCCGGACCTACAGCACGACGGCATGCCGCAATGATGTCAGCTGCAAAACGAGTTCGTTTTACCAAATCACCGCCGTAGCTGTCATGACGTTGATTGGTTTTCTCCCAGAAAAATTGATCAATCAGATAACCGTGCGCCCCATGAAGCTCGATACCGTCAAAACCAATTCGTTTGGCGTCAGCCGCTGCTTGTGCGTAGGCTGCAATAACGGACGCAATTCTGGATTCGCTCATAGGCTCATTGACTTGCTCACCAGTTGCGATGTCAATACCTGAAGGCCCAATCGGCTTTTCATCAGGGTTAGGGATGGCACCAATCTTGCGATCCGTACCGATGTGCCAAAGCTGTGGCATAATGAGCCCGCCCGCCTCATGAACTTGAGCAGCAACTTCAGCCCAACCCTTCAATGCATCATTCCCATGGAAATTAGGTATATTAGGATTATTCGTCGCAGCTGGATCGTTAATTAACGTACCTTCAGTAATAATGAGACCTACGCCATTCTCTGCACGGCGGCGATAATAAGCAGCCACATCAGGTCCTGGCACGCCTTCAGGAGAGAAAGCTCGAGTCATTGGAGCCATGACGATCCGGTTTTTTAATTTCAATTTTCCTATCGACAACGGTTCAAACAACGGCTCTACCTTCGTGGATGGTTGTGTATCTTGATTACTCATTCCTTATTACCTCCGTTTTATATAAATATTTGTGCAAATCATAATTACCGCAACAACTGTCATAACAATTATTACAGTTAATACAACCTACTATACCACAAGTTTTCACATACGACTACTATTGACTTTTACCACATTGAGCAGTAAAGAAAACCTAGCCTGCGGCTAGGTCCTACTTTAAACTTTTATGTTGGTGCGCTGACCCATTTGGGCTCTGAAACCAGAACTATTTCTTGTTTGCCAAAATGTGCTCTCCTAAGCTGTTGAGCGTATGCATGGCAGTTAAAGCGAACAAGGAAGCAGCAGGTGCCAAAGCTTCTTCATTCAAAGTAAACTTGGGATGATGCCATTCCTCCGTCCCGCTTGTTCCCATCCAGATAAAGCAGCCTGGCACTTGGGTTTGATAATAGGCGAAATCTTCGCCTCCTGTGCTGGGAGCAGCTTCCACAATACTAAGCTGCAGCGCTTCTGCTGCTTGCCTCACCCTTTGTACCATAGCAGGATCGTTATGGACACCTGGAATCCCTGTATGCCATTTGAGTTCAGCCACAGCTCCATATGCGGATGCGATTCCGTTAGAAATCTGCTCAATCAGCTGCGGTAAACGTTCTCTAATAGCGGGGCTAAAGGTACGAATTGTACCCTCCAGAATAGCGTCGTCAGGAATAACATTCCAGGTTGAACCTGAACGAAAGCTGCAGACGCTGACAACCGCACGGTCAAACGGACTGATACTGCGGCTGACAGCCGTCTGAAGGGCTCCAACGATAGCGCTGGCGGCAACAATTGGATCAATCGCTCTTTCCGGTATCGCCGCATGACCACCTTTTCCAGTTACCTTAAGCCTGAATCCGTCCACACTCGCCATCAAAGCACCCGGAGATAATCCGATCGTTCCGACTGGCAGCTCTGGCTTGTTATGCATGCCAAATATGGCCTGAACGCCGTCCAATGCTCCCGCTTTGATCATTGCCAGTGCCCCGGTGCCTTTCTCTTCAGAAGGCTGAAAAATCAAACGAACCCTGCCATGAAATTGCTCGGAGCTTCGCTGCAGCAGAATAGCCGACCCAAGTACAGCAGCCGTATGAAAATCATGGCCGCAGGCATGCATCCTGCCGTCGATCGTCGAGGCATAGGGGAGACCCGTTTCTTCCTTAACAGGCAATGCGTCCAGATCAGCCCGCAATGCAATCGTCGGTCCTGGCCCGCTGCCTTCAATTTCCGCCAATACGCCGACTGGCAAATCGATTGGAAGGATACGTATGCCTTGCTCCTCCAAATAAGCCCGAACCTTACGGGTTGTCTCATACTCCTGCATCGACAGCTCGGGAAAGCGGTGCAGCTCCCGCCGTATATGGATCAGCTGAGGTAGCAGTTGCTCTGCTTCTTTCACAAGCCATTCAGAAGTCATCGTATAGGGATCTCCTTACCCCGCCTGTACCGTAATCGAGTCTTTATGCGGAGCTGGCGGCTCATTTTCCCACACTGTGCTTGGAATCTCACGTCGAAGCACGGGTGCGACCTCGGTTGCAAAGAACTCGGCCTGCTCCCGCTGCTCCGCTTCGGTCAGTCCGTCCACACTGATGCTGAGCACTTGATTCCCGAACACGGAATGGTAGTTCAAAATCTTTTCGATCACACGTTCCGGACTACCTACCAAGATAGGGCCGTTTTCGATATTATCCTCAAGATCTTTGAAGGGGGATCTGTCATGAGGCGCTTTAAGTCGGCCATGAAACGCATCGTAATAGGGGCGGAAGCGTTTGATCGCTTCCTCTGTCGTTTTTGCCAAGTAAATGCTGCCTCCAGCACCTGAGCCAACTACTGCCTTACTTGGATCATGTCCATAAAAAGCCAAACGCTCGCGATAATGATCGATGAGATCTTTATATTTGGATTGACGATGTATCGTATTGGAGGAATATAAAGGCTCACCGTATTTGGCTGCCAATTCAGTCGAGAACGTGCTTGACGCACTGCCATGCCAAACAGGTATCGACTTTTGATAAGGCCTTGGCTGTGTCGTAACGTTGTTCAGTGGTGAACGATAGCGACCTTGCCAGCTGACGTTCTCCTCATTCCATAATCGCTTGAGAAGTGCGTAGCGCTCAGCCAGTGATTCCCACTGCTCCTCCTCAGTTATGCCGAAGAGCGGATAATGACTGGCATCATTCCCTTTACCAATAATCAGCTCAATTCGCCCTCCTGAAAGATGATCAAGCGTGGCGTAATCCTCGGCAACCCGAACAGGGTCGAGCACACTCAGTACCGTTACGGTTGTGAGCAAACGAATACGCGACGTTCTCGCAGCGATCGCGGTTAAGACTACTGGCGGTGAGGAAGCCAGGAATGGCGCGGTATGCCGCTCACCAACTCCATTAGCCTCAAAGCCCAGCTCTTCGGCTAGAACAGCCTGCTTCAGCACGTTTTGAAATTTCTGTTGGGTCGTAAAGGTTTCCCCTGTGATGGCGTTCGGGGTGTTTAACATAAGGCTCATTAAAGCGAATTTCATTGTATTTGTCCTCCTTTATTTTTCACCGCTGCTCCTACATCTTCTAACGAATTCATCTGACTATTTGAATATATGCTTATAAGGGATAGTGGCAGGCTACCGAGTGACCGTTTGCAATCTCAACCAGCTTGGGCGCTTGCTCTCGGCAGCGCGCTGTTACTGCAGGGCAACGGGTATGAAACCGACAACCTGATGGTGGTGACGCAGGCGAAGGAATTTCTCCTTGAATAGCAGCGAACTCTTTCTTTCTTGTCGGATCAGGCCAAGGGATGGATGCGATAAGCGCAGCCGTATAGGGGTGGGCTGGATGACGAAATAACTCGTCAGCCTGCGCCACTTCAACGAGATTGCCGAGATACATAACCCCAATCCGTGAGGATACGTGTCTGACAATGTTGAGCCCGTGCGCGATAAACACATAGGTTAAACCGAGCCGATTTTGCAGCTCCTGCATCAAGTTCACAATTTGCGCCTGAACCGAGACGTCAAGAGCAGATACAGCCTCATCGGCAAGCACAAATCGGGGGTTCAGTGCGATGGCACGCGCAATTCCAATACGTTGACGTTGACCACCTGAAAATTCATGTGGATATCTGGAAGCCCATTGAGGATTCAGGCCAACGATGTGCAGCAGCTCCTCCACCTTGGCTTTTTGTTCTGCAGGACTTAACGCTTCATGAACGGCCAGCGGTTCTGCGATCGTTTCACCTACAGTCCAGCGAGGGTTAACAGATCCGTACGGGTCCTGGAAAATCATTTGCATATCGCGTCTTACCGCTCGCCGTCTGCTCGCCTCCATGGCTGTCAGCTCTTCGCCTCCAAAAAATACTTGACCTGCCGTGGCTTTCTCCAGCTGGATAAGAACGCGACCAAGCGTCGACTTCCCGCTTCCTGACTCACCGACAAGTCCAAACGTCTCGCCTTCCCGGATCGTAAACGACACATCGTCCACGGCATGAATAACAGCTTTCGTAAGTCCAAAAGCTCCTTTAACCGCGTAATGCTTTGTAAGCCCGCGAACCTCAAAAAGCAGCTTAGCTGTGCTCAGTCTATCTTCAGGCTCCGGCTGAACGATGTGTTCAATGGCTGTATTCGTTGCAGTGGGACTTATGACGGGCTGACCAAGAGCCATAGTACTTACCAAAACTTCGGTATGCCAGCAAGCTGCTTCGTGACCGTCGGACCCTCTAAGAGTAGGGACCTCAGTTCGACATTGATCTGTGGCCAATGGACAACGCGGATGAAATCGGCAGCCCGAAGGAAAATCCGCTACATTCGGCGGTGTTCCCTCAATGGTATACAAGGGAGCATTACGGTCGCTGTCCATCGTTGTGATAGATCGCAGCAATCCGGCTGCATAAGGATGCCGTGGCTGCGCAAAGAGACGGTCTGCGGGTGCCTGCTCGACAATTCTGCCCGCATACATGACGATCATCCGGTCTGCTATCTCCGCAGCAATGCCCAGATCATGCGTAATTAGCAGGATTGACATCCCAAGCTCCGCCTTTAAATCATTCAACAAACGTAAAATTTGCGCTTGAATCGTGACATCGAGCGCTGTCGTCGGCTCGTCTGCGATGAGCAGCTCCGGGCCGCATGCGAGCGCCATCGCGATCATCGCCCGCTGCAGCATCCCACCCGACATTTCGTTCGGATACTGGTTCATGCGCAGCTTGGGCTCAGGAAATCCAACGCGACGCAGCAATTCAACCGCCTGCTCACGAGCCTCCTTAACGCTTCGCTTGTCATGCCGGCGAATCGTTTCAACGAGCTGGGTACCGATGGTAAAGACCGGATCGAACGCAGCCATTGGCTCCTGAAAAATCATCGAAACCCTCTTGCCACGAATAGCACGGAGTACACTCTGGGGCAGCATTGTCAGCTCTTCACCATCCAACTTGACGCTGCCTGTCGCAATACGGCCTTTATCAAACTCAATCAGTCTCATAATGGCTTTGGATGTTATCGTCTTGCCGCTGCCAGACTCCCCGACAAGACATACGGTCTCGCCACGACCGATTTGAAAGCTTATGTCGGTAATCGGCGTAATGGAGCCGCCTGAGGACGGAAATTCCACGGTCAACCGATCGATTGTCAATAATGGTTGGGTCATACGCCGCCTCCTGCGATTTAGCCGCCGCTTTTTTTCGGGTCCAATACGTCCCGAATATAATCACCGATGATGTTAACAGACAGTACGAACAAGGCAATGGTAAGACCCGGGAACGTGCATATCCACCAGGCAACGGTCAAATACCCTCGTCCCTGTGCCAGGACTGTCCCCCAGTCCGGTATTTCCTTGATAACCCCAAGACCCAGGAAGCTAAGCCCGGATCCGGCTAGAATTGAAGTTCCAATACCAATCGTTGCCATAACCAGAAAAGGAGCCAGTGAATTAGGGAGCACATGCTTCCAGAATATTCGGATACCCGAGCTGCCGATTGAACGCGAGGCGAGCACAAAAGGCCGATTTTTGATGCTGAGAACCTGACCGCGCATCACTCTGGCGTAACGAGGAATTGTTGCTGCCGCTATGGCCAGCACAACATTGAACAAGCTTGGCCCAAGCGCGGCTGCTATGGCAAGTGCCAGCAGAATACCCGGTATCGTCATTAGCACCTCAATAATCCGCATGATGACTTGGTCAATCCATCCTCCGATATAGCCGGATAACGCCCCTAATGTGGCACCTGACAGCCCGCCAACCACGACGGATGCAAATCCGATCAGAAGTGAATCCTGGCTTCCATACACGACAAGACTGAAAACATCCCTTCCTAAATAATCTGTTCCCAACAAGTGATCCGCACCGGGCGGCTTCAGTAAATTAGCTACATCCATCTTGGTCGGGGAATAGGGCGCAATCCACTGCGGTGCGATCGCACACACGATCAGGAACAGCACGATCAGTCCCGCAGCATACAGAAACAGCTCCGATGCGCCAATATGCCATTTTCGCACAATCCTTTTACGTTCGATCTTCCACATCGGTTTAAGAGCTGCTGCTTCTTTCATTCCGGTTCCTCCTCATCTTATTGCGACCGCCTAATGCGCGGATCGACGAATGTATAGGATACATCCACAAGCAGATTAACAGCGACATAGATGATCGCCGTGAAAAAGACAACACCTTGTACAACAGGCATATCCTTCGCTATGATCGCATCGGCAAGGATTCGTCCGATACCCTGCCTTGCAAACACAGTCTCAATCACGACAGTTCCACTCAACAGCTCACCGATCATGACACCGATCATCGTAAGCGCAGGAATGAGCGAATTGCGTAAGGCATGTCGGTACATGACCGCGCGTTCCGCCAATCCTTTTGCACGCAGCGTCAATATGAATGGCTCCCCCAGCACTTCCAGCATGGTATTACGGACCATTCGGACAATAAAGCCGGCTCCGACCAATCCCAGAGCAAGACCCGGAAGGACAAGCGTGTCCCAACCATCCGAGCCCATTGCCGGAAACCAACCCAGCTGAATGGAAAACAGCAGCAGCAATAAAATCCCCGTCCAGAACGAAGGCATCGAGATCCCGAACAATCCGACGAACCTTGCGATAATATCGATAATACCGTTGCGATGTATGGCAGAGAGGACGCCGAGCAGAATTCCGATTACGATGGACACTACCGCACTGACGAGTGTCAAGGCCAACGTCGCCGGAACATGCGCCAAAATTTTGGGAAGCACCTCATCATGATTGATTCTTGATACCCCAAAGTTCCCATGAAGCAGCTCAACGAAGTAGTGTAAAAACTGCACATAGAACGGTTGATCCAGACCCATCTGATGACGCATGTCCGCGATCGCTTCCGGTGTTGTTGCATTCCCGTCCAGCATCTGAAGTACCGGGTCGCCGGGCAGCACATACATAATGATAAAGACCAGCATCGACGAACCGACAACAACGAGCAAGGAGGTCAACAAGCGGGTTGCGATGGTTCCGGTCATGTAGCTTTCCTCCCTTTCAATTATTTACGGATACTGACATCATAGAACAGTGGGTATCCGAGCAGATCATATTTCAGTCCTTCTACTGATTTGGGATGAGCTACCGTATAAGGAAACACATAGATCGGAAGAATAATAGCCTTTTCGATCAGGTATTGCTGGATTTGCCCATAAATCGCCTTCCGTTTTTGCAGATTAGATTCGGCAGCGCCTTGATCTAGAAGCTTGTCGATTTCCGGATCAGCCAAGTGAGACCAATTGGTACCTCCTTTTGAAAACTCCCTATCCGAACGGAAAATATTACGAATCACATCCGGATCGGCTTTGACCTGTGAATTACCCCAAAGGTCATAAGAACCATCCAATAGCGGTGTATTCGTGTCCTTTGTGATATTCAATACGGTATTAATGCCGATTTGCTTGATCTGTTGTTGGACAATTGCAGCAATATCATTGCGCTTCTCACGGTTTGGCGATCCGTCCAGATAGCGAAGGGTCAGCTTCTTGCCGTCCTTCTCACGAATGCCATCGGCTCCCTTTTTCCAGCCCAGTTCGTCCAGCAGTTGGTTTGCCTTTGCTACATCCGGCTTAATGCGATTCTCCAGTGTCGCATCATATCCGAGTAAGCCAGGTGTAAACGAGGACCAGGCACGCTCATAAGTACCTAAATACAACGTTTTGACAATCGTGTCTACATCTACCGCAAGCTGGACCGCTTGGCGTGCCTTGGGATCGTTCCACGGTTCATTACGTAAATTGAAGTAAAGCGAGAAAGCCGTTCCGTTCGTGGCCGCTTGATCCACCTTGATCTTGGGATCATTTTTGAGAGCTGCTATATTTTGCGGCGGTACAGCTTCGGCGGCAAGCAATTGTCCGCTTTGTACGCTGCCGATCCGGGTCGCTTCCTCCGGTACAATCTTAAATGTCAGCTTGTCGAGGTGAGATGGTCCTTTATTGTCAGCACCTGGTGGTCCCCAGTTATAATCCGGGTTTTTCTCAAGCGTAATCTCATCGTTCTCCGTCCACTTCACAAATTTGAATGGGCCCGTTCCGACAGGATGTTTTACATATTGATCACCATATTGCTGAATCGCCGTCGGCGAAGATATACCGAGAAATGCGGAGCTTAACCCACTAAGAAATGCTTCAAATGGCTGGGAAAGATTCACCTTGATCGTGTAATCATCCACAACCTCCGAGGACGAGACAGGGCCGAGCAATGAACGCGCTTGTCCTGTTACTGCTGCGATATGATCAAAATTTGCTTTGACCGCAGCGGCGTTAAACGGTGTACCGTCTTGAAATTTAACGTTTTGGCGAAGCTTGAACGTGTACGTTTTACCATCATCCGATTTGGTCCAACTGGTCGCAAGCCAAGGCTGAAACGAGCCGTCAGCCATTTGGAAAATCAAGCTGTCAAATATGTTCCGGAACACCCGATGTGATACGGCAAAGCCACTGGCACCGGGGTCCAGTTTATCGGGCGAAGTGGCCAAAGCAAAGGTCAATGTACCGCCCTCGACTGGCTTGCTGCTGACTACCGTTTTGTCGCCGCTCGTCTTCTCAGCCTCCGTCCCCCCCTTGTTCGTGGAGCAGCCTGCCAATACTAAGGTTAAAGCCACGGAAACTGCTGTGTATTTGATCCATTTTGATCCCAAATTAGTCTTCATCATCTATCCCCTATTCGTGTTCGTCTTCTCGTCAATCCGTACTACGCAGCATATTCTACAAATGTACAGCTCCTGCATGATTGACAGCCGCCGATGCCTGCTTAATCCGATCTATCTGACCGATATGGTAATGCACATGTTTGATAAATCCGGCTACGATATCGGTGATTCGCACGGTTTCACCCTTGAAATTGACACCTGTTTTCTCCCAATCCTTATTCGTCAATCGTCCGAACAGCAAGCTGTTATATTGAAGCAGAGCACGGAAAGCTTCCAGGATTTCACCGATATCACTTTCGTTCGCTTTCTGTCCGCTAACCCAGGCGTCTTGATTAAAAGCCGGCAGTTGAGCTGTAGTATCCGCGAGAATATCACGAATACGAAACGAAACGACGATATGATGGTCCGTCAAATGGTTAATGACCTCTGTTACGCTCCATGATTCGGGTACCGCTTTCCATCTCACTTGCTCCTGACTAAGTCCATCAATCGCTTGAACCAATGAACGATGCGTGTCCAGGTATGCTGGTATTTGTTCTAAACTCATTCGGGTCCCTCCCTACAATTGTTTGTGTAATGATCGCTTCATAATTACTACTTATCACATTGATTTAGTTGGTATTAAATTAATACTTAACATACCATGACTGCTTCCGACCGTCCAATAGAGTTCTTCTATTCATTAATAACAAATTCCGATTGTAAATCGGGAACTTCGGCATCCACAGCCTAATGAAAGCAAGCAACTGTACAAACAAAAGACTTTCAGAACGCTGCTGCTGCAGCGTCTAAAAGTCTCCGGTTGTCCGGCAGCCTCTTCTTGGTTTCCCTGCTATTCTTAAGGAGCAACTGGCTGCAGAGTCAACGGTTTGTTATCCCAAACCGTACTTGGAATTTCGCGTCTTAGAACCGGCATGACATCAGCGGCAAACCGTTCTACCTGCTCAAGCTGCTCGGCTTCAGTCAAGCCGTCCACACTGATGCTGAGCACTTGATGACCGTAAGCCTCGTGGTAATTCAGGATTTTTTCGATTACACGATCAGCGCTGCCCACGAGAGTAGGTCCATTCTGAATATTATCCTCAAGATCCTTGAAGGGCGATTGATTGTGCTTAGCCGATGCCGTATTGTGAAAAGCATCGTAATAGGGGCGATAACGTTTGATCGCTTCCTCGTTGGTATTCGCCAGGTATAAGCCTCCTCCGCCTGCTCCCACGACTGCGTCCTTGGGATCTCGCCCGTAGTAGGCCCAGCGTTCGCGGTAGTTGTCGATCAGTGCTTTATATTTAGCCTGCGGATGAAAACCGTTGGATGAGAAAATCGGCTCTCCGTATTTAGCCGCCAGTTCAGTGGATAGCGGACTTGATGCGCTGCCATGCCACACCGGAATCGACTTCTGAAACGGTCTCGGCTGTGTAGTGACTTGGTTCAGCGGAGAGCGATAGCGTCCTTGCCAGCTGACATTCTCCTCATTCCATAGCTGTTTGAGAAGCGCATAACGTTCGGCAAGAGATTCCCACTGTTCTTCCTCACTAATGCCAAAAAGCGGATAGTGCCGCGGGTCGTTCCCTTTGCCGATAATCATCTCTAAACGTCCACCAGAGAGATGATCCAGTGTCGCATAGTCCTCGGCCACCCTTACAGGATCGAGTACGCTTAGCACCGTTACCGTTGTAAGCAGCCGAATCTTAGACGTATTGGCTGCGATAGCGGTCAATACCAACGGCGGTGAGGAGGACAGGAACGGTGCGCCATGCCGCTCACCCACACCATAAGCTTCATAGCCAAGCTTTTCGGCAAGAGTTGCCTGCTTCAACACATTCTGAATTTTTTGCTGTGAGGTTAAGGTTTCCCCGGTTACAGCGTTTGGGATGTTCATCATCAGGCTAAACAATGCAAATTTCATCTTTCATTTTCCTCCTTGGCGTTGTGCGGCTTAACCGAATCATTATGAAGGATCGGGTGATGTCTAACAACTGAATCATTACTGCTCCGCCAAAGCTTCAACAAGCTCCTGTTTATTCAGTCTTGCTAAGGTATGACGGTTTTGCAGGAAGGGCAAACCCAGGTTGCCACGCAGCGTATCCGCTTCGTATTCGGTTCGGAACAAACCTCTTTCTTGTAAGATAGGAACAACATGATCAATAAAATCATTTAATCCTGTTGGCAGAACGGCACTTCCGATCATAAACCCGTCTGCTGCTCCCTCCTCGAACCAACGTTGCATCGTATCAGCGATTTGTATAGGCGTTCCTGTAAATCCGCCTCTTGGGGAGGCTACTCGGATCGCCAATTGACGTAAGGTGAGGTTTTCTTCTTTTGCCAATTTTTTAATGAAATCGCTCGTGCTCTTAAATCCTTCGCTCCCCAAGTTCCCAAGATCCGGCAGCGGTTCGTCCAGCGGAAACTGACTAAAATCAAAATGATTAAAATACCGGCCCAAGTAATGTAAGGCGACATCAATATCCACAAGGTTGGCAATTTGCTCATACTTCGCTTTGGCCTCTTCCTCAGTGAATCCGACAATAGGGCTAATACCGGGGAATATCAGTACATCACCAGCAGAACGCCCGAATTGGACAGCCCTTCTTTTCACATCCTGATAAAAGCTTTTGGCATCCTCTATCGTTTCATGTCCGGTAAATACGGCATCGGCTTCTTTCGCAGCCAAATCTCTGCCCGAATCCGATGATCCCGCTTGAAAGATTAAAGGCTGCCCCTGCTTGGATCTGGCTATATTGAGCGGGCCCTGCACCGAATAAAATTCACCCTGATGGTTAACCCGATGCATTTTGGAAGGATCTATAAATTGACCGGATTGCTTATCGCGAACAAAAGCATCGTCCTCCCACGAGTCCCACAGCCCCTTCGTTAGCTGCAAATATTCCTCGGCAATTCGATAGCGCAGCTCATGGGAGGGATGCTCAGTTTTACTGTAATTTAAAGCTGATCCCTCCAAGGGAGAAGTGACAGCGTTCCATCCCGCACGACCGCCGCTGATCATATCAATCGTAGCGAACTGTCTGGCGACCGTGTAAGGCTCGCTGTAAGAGGTGGAGAGTGTCCCGACTAGCCCTATGTGTGAGCTCACTCCTGCCAAAGCCGATAAAACGGCAACCGGCTCAAATCGATTCAAAAAATTCGGATGCGAGATTTCGTTAATATACAACCCGTCTGCCACAAAAACCAAATCCAGCTTACCCGCCTCGGCCTTGTGAACAAGCTGCTTATAAAAATCAAAATTTACACTTGCGTCCGCCACAGCATCAGGATGTCTCCAAGCTGCCATATGACCACCAGGTCCGTGCAGCATCGCTCCAATTTTCAACTTTCTTGAGTCTCCTATGGTAAGCACCTCGCAATCGTATAATAGGAATCTTTAGACCATTAATTGTGCAAAAGCCCCCTGCAGCTGCTCATAAGCATACAGCCGTTGTGCAAACTCATTTAATGCCACTGTCACAATAATCTCCTCAATTTGATATTCATTATGAATGGCGATCAGCTTCTGGCGCACTGTTTCTTTGGAGCCGTAGATGATGTTTGCCTGCGTTTCCTGGATGGTGTAAGGCTCAGTGGTTTGCCGTCCGTATTCCTCGATCTGCTCCCTATTTTTTACCGTTAAGGTGCGTCCGTTTTTCAACTTAATTTTGAAAATCTTCGAATTAGCTGCCGCCAGCTGCTCCGCTTCCTCATCGGAATCAGCCATAATAATGGATAACGCAAGAATAGCTTGGGGTTGCTTCAGGTACCCTGACTGAAAATGCGAACGATATATCCCGAACGCTTCAGCTATCGTTTTGTCCTCTCCATTGATCGACTGTGAAAATACGTAAGGAATACCGAGGCTTGCCGCCAGCTCAGCACTTTCTACACCGGCACCGAGCAAGTATAAGTCGGCTGGCTGCTCTGAAAGAGGCGTTGCTCTGACACCATTCAAGGGATCCTCTGAATCCTGCTCATTAGCCAGCAATCGCTTTAAATGTACGAGCTTTTCTCCGAACGATAGACTGTTCCCTGATTCGTTCTGCTGAAGTGCTCGTGTGGAACGCGGCAATCCTCCAGGTGCTCTGCCAATCCCAAGATCGACACGTCCTGGAGCAAGAGCAGCCAGAACATTAAAATTTTCCGCTACCTTATACGGGCTATAATGCTGCAGCATTACACCCCCTGATCCAACACGAATCTGCTTCGTAACAGCTAATAAGTAAGCGATCAGTACCTCCGGCGAAGAGCCTGCCAGTTTATCCGAATCATGGTGCTCAGACACCCAGAACCGGTAATAGCCCAGCTCCTCTGCTTTTTGCGCAAGCTGAATCGTATTATGAAACGCCTGATTTGCTGTCTCCCTTTCTCCTATCGGGCTTTGATCCAAGATACTTAACCTGAGTCCCATCCTCAACACCCTTTCAATCAAAATATTTCCCATAGGTTTTGTTGGTTTAATATCTTACTAAAACTGTATCACTGCCCATTAACAGCGTCAACGGGTAGAACAATAGCTTCTTTCTATCCAGTTATTTAAACATTCTATTAGTAGCTAGCAAAGCTCTTTGAAATTGATACCTTTGACTGTATCCTGAAATAAGCTGTGCCATTGCAGGCCTTCTCCATTCAGTGAAATCAGGTTGGTGCGAAGTGATAGGCTGCTTAAGGTCGGAAGCTCTATCGGCACCAGCAGGTTATCCCGAACTTCCTTTTGAACACACAGCTTCGGCAAAAAGCTGATACCGACACCTTTTAACACCAGTTTTTTCGCTGTTTCCAGATTATCGATATGATACACAATGTTTGGCGGAAGATGCAGCGACTCGAACAGCCTGTGAATCTTAATCCAGTCAAGTGAACCGCATTCAAAAAAAACCATTGGCTCGTTAACAACATCCTCCACTGTAACATTGTCCATCCTTGCAAAGGCATGATCTTGACGAACAAACAAACATATAGGATCATCAAAAAATTTAATAGAATGGATATGCGGATGCGTAATATTACGAATAAGTCCCAGGTCAATTTCCTTGCTAAGCAGTTTGTCCAATAAAGCTTCAGACGGAGCGGTGGTCAGTTTAATTTGCACATCCGGCATTCGCTCTTTCAGCACAGGGAGGATCTCGGGAATCAAATAATTCGCAACCGATACGGTGCAACCAATCCGCAACTCATCAAGCGATGCACTCTTTTGCTGCAGCTGCTGCTTGCCTTTTTTATAAGATTGCAAGATTTGTTGGGCGTACGGCAAAAACTGCTTTCCCTTATCTGTTAAAGTGAATTGTTTGCCTTCTCTTTCAAAAAGCAGAGCATTTAACTCCCTTTCCAAGGATTGAATTCGGGCGGAAATCGAAGGTTGAGATAAAAACAAGGCGTCAGCGGCTTTGTTAAAGCTGTTGAAATGGATTACATAGACAAAAGCTTCCAAATTATCGATATTCATAACATTGTCCCCTTTCTTATAACCCAGTCTATACAGAGGTCTTCCCCCAAAAATAAACAGAGATACATCCACCTCCAATAGAGGAATGATGCATCTCCAGTTATTTCATTATAAAATAACTAATCCGATATGTTTAGTGTATTTTAAATATAGATTACCTTATCTGTTATGTCAATGCAGTATTTCACACCATTATCGTAAACCTGCATCCAATTAAAGTACAAAAAAACAAGCTGATTCCGATTAAATATCGGAGCCAGCTTGCTGTGTAAAGCGTTATTCATCATCCATGAAAATTAAGCAGATACCACTTTGATTACATTACGAACGGAATCTGCGGATTTATCAAGAGCTGTCTTTTCTTCAGGCAGAAGCTCTAATTCGAAAATCTTCTCGATTCCATCGCCGCCCAACAAGGTTGGTACGCCCATGAACAGGTTATCATAGCCATATTCGCCTTGCAGCAAGGCGATAGCAGGAATGATCCGTTTTTTGTCCTTGATGATCGCTTCAGCCATTTGAACCAGGGAAGCTGCTGGTGCATAGTACGCGCTGCCGTTACCCAACAGGTTCACGATCTCACCGCCGCCTGTACGTGTACGCTGTACAATAGCTTCAATACGATCAGCCGGAATCAGCTTCTCGATTGGAATGCCGCCAACATTGGAGTAACGAACCAAAGGTACCATATCGTCGCCATGGCCGCCCAATACGAAGCCGCGAACATCTTCAACCGATACATTCAATTCCTGTGCGATAAATGTGCAATAACGGGCTGTATCCAGTACACCGGATTGACCAATTACACGGTTTTTCGGGAAGCCCAAAGCCTCGTAAGCTACATAAGTCATAGCATCAACCGGGTTGCTCAAAATGATCACGATGGAGTTAGGACTCGTTCTTTTTACATTCTCACAAACGGATCTTACGATACCTGCGTTGGTGTTAACGAGATCATCACGGCTCATGCCTGGCTTGCGCGCAATACCCGCTGTGATGATTACGATATCGGAATTAGCTGTATCGTCATAGTTGGAAGTACCTACGATGTTGCTGTCAAAGCCTTGAACCGGAGAAGCTTCCAGCATATCCAATGCTTTACCCTTTGTCGGGTTTTCCAATTGCGGGATGTCCAGCAGAACGACGTCTCCCAGTTCTTTCTGTGCTGCCAAGAATGCAGTTGTTGCCCCTGTGAAACCTGCGCCTACAACGGTAATTTTTTTACGTTGAATTGCCATAATAGTTAGCCTCCTGAAATGGTTTATTTGGGAGTGCGAGGTTAAAGATTCTCTATTACAGATTAAAAATTAAAGGCATAGTATCCAAAAGTGGGCTTTCAGGATTAGGGATGTGCCTCCGGCCGCTGTTGAAACTGTGTTCCTGTAATTAGATTAAGCGGTGGGAACACAGTTTCAAAGGCGGCGCGTAAACTCTACGGCACAATCCCTAACTCCTTATCGCACGATTTGGAGTCAAGTCAAGTTCACAAGCACAATCAACCTTTTCACTCGTTGAGTGTAGAAAGATTCGCCTCAATTGGACCCGAGGCGTAACAAGGTCTGGAGCCGCTAAAAGCAAAGCAAGATCTAGAACCAAATACTGAGCAATTACAAGCCCAAGATCAAGAACAGTCCAAGAACAGTCCCAAGATGGTTCAAGCAAGCTCAAGCACCTAAAAGCTACACACATCAATTCTGTAGGAGCATGAAATGGAAGTACGTCAATGCGATGCTTCGCAAAGCTGAAGCTCTCATTGACGAACGTGTTTCACAGCTAAACTACCTTCAAGAAGCCGCGGCGCTTGGAAGCGTGTCTGTGGGATGCTTTGCGGCAGCAAAGCCACCACAGACGGTCGCGTTCCCAACACCTTAACTAACTCACAACGCTATCCCGCATGATAGCGAGTCAGCAGCAAGCTTCGTGTAACGAATCTTGCTGCTGACAGTCGCGTTCCATGTACCCCAGCCACTCTAGAACACCCAATCTCCGAGATCACTCGCAGAAAGATGCTCTATCGTCGTCCAGGGGGCGAAACCCCTGGGGTCCCCCTTACAAAGGGGGATTTAGGGGGATGTCTCCTCTTAGGCCATATGTTTAATGATTTCGTTAGCGAACTCGGAGCATTTCACTTCAGTTGCGCCTTCCATCAAACGCGCGAAGTCATAAGTAACGGTTTTGTTGTGAATCGAAGTTTCCATACCTTTGTAGATCAGCTCAGCTGCTTCCAACCAGCCCAAGTGCTCAAGCATCATAACGCCGGACAAAATAACGGAACCTGGGTTAACAACGTCCAAACCAGCATATTTAGGAGCTGTACCATGAGTCGCTTCAAAGATAGCATGCCCAGTTACATAGTTGATATTAGCTCCTGGAGCGATACCGATTCCGCCTACTTGTGCTGCCAAAGCATCGGACAGGTAGTCACCGTTCAGGTTCAATGTTGCGATAACGTCAAAATCAGTAGGACGCGTCAATACTTGTTGAAGAGCGATGTCAGCGATAGCATCCTTAACGATGATTTTGCCAGCAGCTTCTGCTTCTTTTTGCGCCTGGTTAGCAGCGTCTGTGCCTTTTTCAGCTTTAATTCTGTCGTATTGATTCCATGTGAAGGTTTGATCGCCGAATTCTTTTTCAGCCAGCTCATAACCCCAGTTTTTGAACGCGCCTTCTGTATATTTCATGATGTTGCCTTTGTGTACCAATGTCAAAGTTTTACGTTTGTGTTTGATTGCGTACTCGATAGCGCCGCGCACCAAACGCTCTGTACCTTCAGAGGAAACAGGTTTTACGCCGATACCCGAAGTTTCAGGGAAACGAATTTTGTTAACACCCATTTCTTTTTGCAGAAACTCAATAACCTTTTTAACTTCTGCAGAACCGGATTCCCACTCGATGCCTGCATAAATATCCTCAGTGTTTTCACGGAAAATAACCATATCTACCAGCTCAGGACGTTTTACAGGAGAAGGAACCCCATTAAAATAACGAACAGGACGGGAGCATACATACAAGTCCAGCTCTTGACGAAGAGCAACGTTCAAAGAACGGATACCGCCGCCAACCGGAGTCGTTAATGGCCCTTTAATAGCCACTATGTATTCACGAATTGCTGTTAAAGTATCATTTGGCAACCAGTTTTCGAATTTATCAAATGCTTTTTGACCAGCAAATACTTCATACCAAGCGATTTTTTTCTCGCCATTGTAGGCTTTCTCAACTGCAGCGTCCAGTACGCGCTTGGAAGCAGCCCAAATGTCAGGACCTGTGCCGTCGCCTTCGATGAAAGGGATAATCGGGTTGTTCGGTACATTCAGAACTCCATCAACGATACTAATTTTTTCGCCTTCAGTTGGTAGTGCGTATTTTTCGAATTTAGCCATGAGTATTAGTTCCTCCTTAGAATAGGTGCATAATTACACAAAATTGAACGGGAGCTACTGCGCTTGTCCGGATTCATACGAATGGGACAAAACCCGCAATAACAACCCGTTGATTGCAAGCAATCCGGTTGATTAAAAGATTAACGATTTTCGATTGGAATATACTTTTGGTTCACAGGACCATTGTATTCAGCACGTGGACGGATCAATCGATTATTCTCGTATTGCTCCAAAATGTGCGCTGTCCAACCGGATGCACGGCTGATCGCAAAGATCGGTGTAAACAAGTCGCGCGGAATTTCCAGGGAAGTGTATACAGATGCTGAGTAAAAATCAACATTCGGCTTCAAGCCCTTTTCTCCTGTGACAATGTCCTCGATCTTGATCGACATTTCGTACCACTTCAGGTTACCGGTAATTTTGCCCAGCTCCTGAGACATTTTTTGCAAATGCTTGGCACGTGGGTCGCCATTTTTGTAAACACGATGTCCAAAGCCCATGATCTTTTGCTTGCTGTTCAGCTTGTCATGAACATAGCTGTCTACGTTGTCAAGTGAATCAATGTCTTCGAGCATCGCCATTACAGCTTCGTTCGCACCACCATGAAGTGGACCCTTCAATGCACCGATTGCTGAAGTCACACCGGAATAAATATCCGATAAGGTCGCAACAGTAACACGTGCGGCAAAAGTTGAAGCGTTCAATTCATGATCAGCATGAAGAACCAACGCTGTGTCCAAGGCCTGAATGGCTACTTTATCTGGATCTGTGCCAATCAGCATGTACAAAAAGCTTTCCGCGATGGATTGGCTCTGTTTAGGGGCAACAGGCTCCTTGCCTTCACGAATACGAGCAAAAGCAGCGATGATTGTCGGAATTTGCGCCTGCAGCTTGATGGCTTTACGCAAATTCGACTCTGGTGACATATCGTTGGCTTCTTCATCGTACAAAGCCAAACAGGAAACCGCTGAACGAAGTGCTGCCATCGAATTGGCTTCCTTCGGATAAAGTTTCAATTGCTCGATAACCTGAGCAGGAATGGGTGCAAACTTATTAAAATCTGCGATTAATTGCGTTAACTCGGAAGCATTGGGTAATTTACCGTACCAGAGCAAATACGCAACCTCTTCAAATGTAGCATTCTCGGCCAAATCATCGATATCGATCCCCCGATAAGTAAGGACACCATCAATGATGGAGCTGATTGAGGATGTTGTTGCGACAATACCTTCCAAACCTTTGGTAGCAGTCAAAGCAATCTCTCCTTTACGTTCAATTCAAAAACCTATACATAACGATATAGATAACTATATCACATAACACATATCCTATTGCAACTTGAGCGCAGGATGGCCATTCTCATCAATCTTACTATTCTACTATAAATGATTTACCAAACAAAGTGAACAAATACAGACATAAAAGTTCATTATCAGCACCATAAACATAAGCTATCTCTCGATAGCAGATAAACCAAGAAGCCCCGGGCAGCAGCGCCGGAGCTTTCATTCACACTATAAATTCCACAAAACCTGGTGCTCTCAGCATCCGATGACGGGTCCAGCTGCTAAATTGAACCTTAGCCTGAATAAGCGGATCTAAATAAACAAAATTTTGATCCTCTCCGTTCTGCAGCTTCTTGCTGATGGCATCAAAGGATTTTTTATGAGACGGACTCACCCCCCGCTCAATGATGCCGACGGGCCGCATTTTCCCATTCTCCTTCACATGGGCAAGCCAGCCAAATTCGTCTTTACGATAGCCTGCTATATACACATCCGTATATTGATAATTCATGATCGTCAGCCAATCGTGGGACCGCCGCGACACATAGACGCTGCTTTTTCGTTTGGCCACAATACCCTCCATCGACTTCTCTACTATCGATTCATATAAGTCCTCTCCGCGCTCTTCAATCTGAGTGACCACACTGAAATAATCATTCGGTAATAAAACCGATTCCAGAATAGAACGGCGCTTCATCAAGGACAGCTGTCGAAGATCTCGACCTTTGTGGACAAGTATATCCCAGACCACGTAGCTAACCGGATTTTGATTTCTGAAAGCCTGAATTTTAGTTTTATTAGTTAATTGAAGCCGTTCCTTGACCATATCAAATTGAAATTGCCCAGATTCCGGGTCTCTATAGCAGACCTCTCCATCAAGGACCACATCGCCCTCAATCGGGACGTCCCATAGTTCGGGATACTGTGAAGTGCATTCATTGTGATCTTCTGTAAATAAACGGGTCTCTTCCCCACTCTTTGATAATATCAATCGGTGCCCGTCAATTTTGGGCTCAAATAAATAAGCCTGATCAGAAAAAGGTTTCTCGCGTGAGTTTAATAGCATTGGCGCGATATACATTAGCATCACCCTGCTACGATTTTACCATGTCTGATAGGTATGAATAATCAGGGAAATGATGGGGGAATATAGGTTTAGTTGAAAATTAAAAGGAGGACTTATCATGGCAGCAGGTCAATCGAGAAGCAGTAATCAGTTAGTTGTGCAGCAAGCAGCACAGGCATTGGAGCAATTGAAATATGAAGTCGCACAAGAGCTTGGTATTCAAATTCCGGCAGACGGTTACTATGGATACATGGCTACTCGTGATACGGGAGCAATCGGCGGACATATGGTTCGACGGTTGGTTCAAATCGCAGAGCAGCAAATTTCAGGTAACCGCTTTTAATCGTAGAGCTTACAGTAAATTGCCCTCAATCCTTACAAGGAAAGAGGGCTTTGTTATGTGTACATGTTGTTGTTCTATTCTCTGGGCAAACCTGAAGCATCCCGCAGGCTGTTGGCAAGCCATGCGTAATAATCTCTTTGCTCCTTCCATGCCGCTGCTTTATTGCTATCCTGAGCGGCCTTGAGCTGCGCATCGGCAGCGGCCCAAGAAGGCTTTAAAAACGTATTGATCATCGTCAGCGCCACACCTGGATCAAGCTTTGGCATATCGTCCTCTACCTCCAAAATATCATAGTTGTCCAGCCGGTTTGCCTGAATGATCTGGATTAATTTTTCCGCGTACTTCGGATCTGTCGCATAGCGCGCATTTTGCAAACATCCAGCAGCCCCTATATAATCCAGCTCCTTGCAGCGTTCAAAAAAGCCGGACGCCTTGTACCTGCTGTTTGCCATCAAAAATTCACTATGATCGATCACAGAGCCTTCCCAAGTATCATAAGTCCGGAAACCGCCAATTATTTTGACAAAATGACCATTGCTATATTCTGTTGTTACGAATTCCTGTCCGCTGCCTTTGATCCCAAACAGGTTATTGCCAGGCGCTGCAGCACCCCAACCCGATTCAAGCGCGCCCTGTGCAATCGTAATACTGGCCAGAATACCGGTACGCCTCTGCTCAGATACAGCCATAGGAGCTAGAAGGTTAATGAAATCCTGTGCCTTCACCTCGCATCATCTCCTTTGTACAGCATATTCAGCTTGTACCTGCTTGATTGTGTAACAGCCCTGAGCGCCATTGTCCTCCATACCAATTCTGCTTTTCTTCAGGAGGTTCCGTTGTTTAGCCTAGGCCAGGTTCTTAAAAAACTTGCGCTGAGGGCAAACGATGGTAAAATGAACTTGTTTGCAATACTAAAATGTCATGGGGGCTCATCATGGGAAACAATCGCAGAATCGGCATCATTGATATCGGTTCCAACTCGATTCGCCTTGCCATTTACGAACTCAACCACCATCAGGCTCACCGGGTAATCGGCGAGTTCAAGCAGTCTGCCCGTTTAAGCTCTAGGATAGGCTCTGATCAAATACTGCATACGCCAGATATCCGGGATATCGTTGATATTTTAATCCAGTTTAAACAGATCTGTCAGACCAACCAGGTCACCGAGATCCGCGCAGCAGCTACAGCAGCTATTCGCAATGCGGCCAATTCGCAAGAAATTATCGATCAGCTGCTGCTAGAAAGTGGGATAGAGGTTGAGCTTTTGTCCGGAGAGGATGAAGCCACGATCGGATTTCTCGGGATGAGCAATTCTCTCGATATCGAGGATGGCATACTGGTTGATATTGGGGGCGGCAGTACGGAAGTCAGCCTGTTTAGGAATCGCATGCTGGAGCAAAGCGTGTCTTTTCCTTTTGGAGCCGTCAATACAGCACGGAAATTTACTGCGGATGGCAGCCTGAATGAGGAGCAGCTCAAAAATATTCGTCTTATGGTGCTTGCTGCGATTGCAGAAGAACCCTGGATTGAGCAGCATCCACAGCTTCCGCTGGTCGGTATGGGCGGTACGATTCGCAGTCTGAGTAAAATCAGCCAGAAAAAACGAAAATATTCTTTGTCTCGCACTCATAATTATAAAATGGATGGTATCGAAATGGAGCAGTTGGTGAAGTGGCTGCCATCCCTGTCTACCGACAAGCGGAAAAAGGTAGACGGATTGTCCAAGGACCGTGTTGATATTATTATTCCGGGTATGCTTATTTTGGATACGATCTTTCAGGCAGCCAAGTGCAGCCACTATGTGATCAGCGGCGCAGGTCTTCGCGATGGGCTTTTTCAAGGAAAATATTTGACTTCTCCACAGTTAACAGCACCAAGCATTCTAAAGCAAAGCACAACGAATCTGCTTGGACTGCACGCAAGCGCCCCAATCGAGCATCTGGAGCAGGTGGCGAGCCATGCTGTGCTATTATTCGATTCACTTCAAGGAATTCATCAATATGATAATAGAACGCGTGTATGCCTGCATACAGCGGCTCTGCTCCACCGTATCGGCGTGTCAATGAACTACTATCAATTTGCCAAGCACTCCTTTTATATGATTGCCCACTCTCCTCTCAATGGCTTGAGTCATCGGGAAATTCTGATATGCGCATGTATTGCATCTTATAAAACAAAAGGCAAGGTTCATCAAACCTATCAGCAGTACAAAGATGTTTTGCACGAAACCGATGTGGACATGATCAACAAGCTGGGCACCTTACTGCAAATTGCGATCGCTTTGGATGCTTCTGAAACACAAGCTATCGCTTCGATATCGGCAGCTGTCGAGGGGAAACAGCTTCATATTGCTGCCACAATCAAATATAACCCCTCTGTCGAATACAGAGAGGTCGATAATGCAGAAAAAGATTTTCATAAAATATGGAACATGAAATTCTCATTCCAAGCCTTTCATCAGGAGTGAGATTTCTTTTTCCAGATTTTGATTTTCATCGCTTCAAACTGGCTTCTTAGCGGCGGTGCCTCGTTGATGACTCTTGCATACATCCCATTGGACTGCAGCATCCGAGCCTTCACGTTATCGCCCAAGCTCAGCTCCAGTATTCGCATCAGGATCTTGCGTAAATCCTGATCGAATACCGGGCAGGTCAGTTCAATCCGTTTCGTTAAATTTCTTGTCATCCAATCCGCGCTGGACAGGTACATCTCGTTCTCTCCGCCGTTTTCAAAATAAATAATACGTGAATGCTCCAGAAAACGGTCCACGATGCTAATCACGCTAATATTTTCACTCAAGCCCTCCACGCCTGGCCTTAAACAGCACACTCCACGGACAATAAGCTCGATTTTGACACCTGCCTTGGATGCCTCATACAACTCATCGATCATTTCCTGATTGGATAGTGAATTCAGTTTGGCAATGATACGGGCTGGCTTGCCTTCTGCTGCGTGCTGAGCTTCACGGCGAATTTTCTCAAACAGTCGATCCTTCATCACTGTAGGCGCGACCCCAAATGCTTTCCAGTTGTGGGGTGCCGAATAGCCGGTAACCTCATTAAATAAAGCCGACGCATCCTCACCAATGATCGAATCAGAAGTAAACAGACCAATATCCGTGTAGAGCTTAGCCGTGCTATCATTATAATTTCCCGTACCGACATGGACATAACGACGCAAGCCATCTGGCTCCTGACGGACAACCAAGGTGATCTTGGCATGCGTTTTTAAACCGACAAGTCCATAAACAACATGGCATCCGGACTGCTCCAGCTTTCGTGCCCATGCGATATTGCGTTCTTCATCAAAGCGGGCTTTAAGCTCAACGACTACCGTTACCTGCTTGCCCGATTCAGCCGCTCTCGCCAATGCCTGGATCAAAGGAGAATTGCCGCTGACCCGGTATAAGGTCATTTTGATAGCCAATACTTCCGCGTCATACGCAGCCTGCACGACAAAATCGGTTACCGCATCAAAGGATTCATACGGATGATAGAGCAGCACATCCTGCTGCTTTAGCTTCCCGAATATGTCCTCCACTTCCAGCAGCTCCGACGGATATACCGGCTCAATCGGTTTGTATTTCAGATTATCGTAGCCCTTTAAGGAAAAGACCAGCTTCATTAAGAAGCTTAAATCTAACGGACCATCAATCTCAATAAAATTATCAGTGACCTCAAATTCGTCCATCAATTGAGTCAATGCGTAAGCATGAATGCCCTTTTGAACCTCAAGCCTTACAGGCGCGCCCCAGCGACGACGGCGAAGCTCCTTCTCGATCTCTTCAAGCAGATCCTCGGCGCCTTCCTCATTCAGCGTTAGATCGGCATTACGTGTCAAGCGGAAGCCATGTACTGAAATCGGCGTGTAACCGGAAAATAAAGTCTTAATATGATGTTCAATCAAATCCTCAAGCAATACAAATTCATGCTTCTTGCTGTTTGATCTTGCTGGCACCTCAATACAACGGGCCAAATTGGAAGGGACCTGTACAATCGCAAAATACGGCTCCTCCTCCGGATCATCGCCCTCCTTCATCAACACAACAGCGAGGTAGACAGCCTGTGTGTGTACTAAAGGAAACGGGCGGCTCTGATCCACAGCCATCGGTGTCAGCACCGGAAACACAATATCATGAAAATAAACATCCATCGCTTTGCGCTGACTAATATTCAGGTCCTCATAATCGGTAAATATAATGCCTTCTTTAGCCAGCTGTCTGGAAACATCACGGTATGATTTGTACTGCTCGGAGACCATTTTGGCTGACCGCTTCATAATACGTTTGAACAAGCCTGCCGGGGTGTAGCCAGTGAAGTCTTTTTTTATGTAGCCCGCTTTAATCTGATCTTTAATACCCGCTACCCGCACACTCATAAACTCATCCAAATTGGATGCAACGATAGCCAGAAACTTGGCTCTTTCCAGCAAAGGCGTTTCCGCATCCTGTGCTTCTTGCAGTACTCGCCAATTAAACTCAAGCCAGCTTAAATCACGGTTAATATAATTAGACGATGCTTCTCTTTCTCTAGGCGCCGCGATCTCTCTCATAATGTTGCGTACCCTCCATAGAATTCGACCAGTTTCAAAATGAAATTCGATAGCATTCGCGCTATTTCTACTCTCATTCTGCTATTTTCATCGTAGCTCGACAATGTCAACAGAAGATGCGATTTATGTTAATTATTTGTAAACTGTCATGGTTGGTTATGTATCAAAGCATATAGCTCGGGTAGGGCCCTGTCAATGCGCGTAGGTTTCCATGCCCGATTGACCCATACATGCCTGGTGCTCCCGCTGACCAACAGCTCCTCTCCCCGCCTAATCTCCGAGTCAAACTGCAATCGAACGTTCGAGTATTCCGCAATCCGGGTTCGTATCGTAATCAAATCATCATACTTGGCAGGAAGCTTAAACTGCATGCTCAAATCAATCAGTGGCAGCAATAAACCCTTCTCTTCTATTTCTTTGTATGTCATGCCCATAGAACGAATGAGCTCGGTTCGTCCGATTTCAAACCAATTGACATAGTTCGTATGGTAAACGACGCCCATTTGATCCGTTTCCTGGTAACGCACTCTTAAAGTATAAGCAAACCATGCGGAGAATTCCATAATTTCATTCAGACCCCCTTACCTTCTATCATCCCTATTCCTCTTCCTTCTCACTCTTTCCGGCGGCAATCTTTCATTTGAGCACGTTCAATTGCTTAAATAGCCGCAAAAAAAGAGTGAAACCGACATGCTATCGAGTTCACTCTTTGTATTACATGAATACCTGATCCTTAAAGAACACGCGCACTTCCGGAGTAAATCACACCAACCTCAGGATAAATAGATACTTCCGATCCATCTTTAATGAGCTCCAACGCACGTTCAACTCCAACAACAACGGTTTTGCTGAGCGAGATTCCCACCACTGCCGCATGTGAGGTGATTCCACCTGTTTCGGTGATAATCGCGGATGCTTTTTCGATCGCTGGCATATAATCCTTGTCCGTTGTTACGGTAACCAGGATGCAGCCTTCAACTGCTTTGGCATTGGCTTCTTCAGCGCTTTTGGCTGTTACTACTGTGCCTGTAGCAATTTGTGTTCCGATGCCCTGACCCTTAGCGATCATATCGCCAATTTGATGAACCTTGATCAGGTTCGTTGTTCCAGAGCGGCCAACCGGCACACCTGCCGTAATTACAACCAGATCACCAAGACTCACGAGTCCTGCATTCAGACTGCTGTCAACGGCGCGGCTGAACAGCTCGTCCGTCGTTTCACAATGCTCACCCTTAACCGGGATAACGCCCCACACCAGCGATAAGCGACGAAGTACGTGCTCAATTGGAGTGACTGCAATGATCGGTGCTTTCGGACGATACTTGGACACCATACGAGCGGTATAGCCGCTTTCCGTAGAAGTCAATATCGCTTTGGCTTCCAGATCCAATGCAGAATTGGCTACCGCTTGCGAGATTGCTTCGGTTACTGTTTTTTGTTGTGCATTGCTTTGACGAATAAAAATTTCACGGTGCTCTAAGGCACTCTCTGCACGCTCAGCAATACGAGCCATCATCATAACGGACTCAAGCGGATATTTCCCCGCTGCTGTTTCACCTGATAACATCACGGCATCAGTTCCGTCAAAAATCGCATTGGCCACGTCACTTGCTTCCGCACGGGTTGGGCGCGGATTGCGCTGCATGGAATCCAGCATCATCGTTGCTGTAATAACCGGTTTGCCGGCTTGATTACATTTCTTGATCATCGCTTTTTGTACGATTGGCACATCTTCAGCCGGAATTTCCACACCGAGATCGCCACGAGCAACCATCAAGCCATCGGAAACCTCCAAAATCTCATCCAGGTTATCGACACCCTCCTGGTTTTCGATTTTGGAAATGATTTGGATATGGGTAGCATTGTGACGCTCCAAAATTTCACGAATTTCGATAACGTCGCTAGCCTTACGTACGAAAGAAGCCGCTATAAAATCAACGCCCTGCTCGATACCAAAGATGATATCGTTAGCGTCCTTTTCCGTAATACCTGGAAGATTAATTTTAACCCCTGGTACGTTAACACCTTTTTTACCGCCCAATAGACCACCGTTAACAACGCGGCATTTAATATCTGTAAAGGTTTTGTCTACAACTTCCAAACCGATTAAGCCATCATCGATCAAGATCGTTGCGCCGACTCTAACATCTCTTGGCAAATCGGCATAAGTGATATGCACACGATCAGCATCTCCGATAATTTCCTCAGTCGTTAGCGTGATGAACTGATCCTGTACAAGCTCAACCTTCTGGTCGTCCTTCAGCTTGCCTGTACGAATTTCCGGGCCCTTGGTATCCAATAGAATAGCAACGGTCTTGTTCAGTTCCTCAGCAGCCTGACGAACGTTCTTGATCCGGTTGCCGTGCTCCTCAAAATCGCCGTGCGAGAAATTTAAACGGCATACATTCATCCCGCCGTTGATAAGCTTTTTAAACATTTCCAGTGATTCACTTACCGGACCGATTGTACATACTATTTTCGTTTTACGCATGATTGTGATTACCCTCCTGAGTGTAAGTAAACCTTCCGATTTTCCTGAACTTCTTATAACGGTCTTCCACTAGCTCTTTCTCTGAAAGAACAGCCAACTCCTGCAAATTATTTATTAAGGTTTCTTTAATAACCTCAGCCAGGGAAGGCAAATCCCGATGGGCCCCGCCACGCGGCTCAGGGATAATGGCATCAATAACCCCTAATTTCAAAATATGATCGGCAGTTATTTTCATCGCTTCCGCCGCTTCACCTGATCTTGTAGCATCCTTATACAAAATCGAGGAGGCCGCCTCCGGTGTGCTGACCGAATAAATTGAATTCTCAAGCATAAACACGCGATTGCCGACACCAAGGGCTAATGCCCCGCCGCTGCCGCCTTCACCGATGACCACACATAGAATCGGCACGCCAAAAGAAGCCATCTCCATCAGGTTTCTGGCGATAGCCTCGCCTTGTCCGCGTTCCTCAGCTGCACTGCCCGGATAAGCTCCCGGTGTATCAATAAAAGTAATGATCGGCCGCTTGAATTTGTTTGCCTGCTTCATCAAACGCAAGCCTTTACGCAGGCCATCTGGATGAGGCATGCCGAAGTGGCGGGCAATATTGTCCTTCGTATCCTTGCCCTTTTGATGCCCGATCACGGTAACAGGAATGCCGCCCAGTCGCGCCAAGCCACCAACAACAGCCAAATCATCGCCGTATACACGGTCGCCATGCAGCTCCATATAATCGGTAAAAATAAGCTGAATATAATCAATCGTCGTCGGCCGCTGCGGATGACGGGCCAGCTGCATTTTTTGGGATGTGGTCATGCTGCTGTACAGCTCGGCCGCTAATTGCTCGTAGCGATTTTCCAAGCGGGCAATCTCATCGGAAAAATCCATTTGTCTTTCAGAACCGAAATTACGCAATTCCTCAATCTTAGCCTTCAGCTCCAGCAAAGGCTGTTCAAAGGGTAATTCACCTGCCATTCTACAAATCCCCCTTTACGACATGCAAATCCAGCAAGCGGCTCAACGTGCTTTTCATATCCTTGCGCACCACTACCATATCCACCTGACCGTGGCTTAAGTTAAACTCAGCGGTTTGGAAATTGTCAGGCAGCTTTTGACGAATGGTCTGTTCAATAACACGGCGTCCCGTAAATCCAAAGGCTGCACCCGGCTCAGCAATAATATAATCTCCCAGCATAGCATAGCTAGCAGATACGCCCCCGAAGGTTGGGTCCGTAATCACGGAAATAAACAAGCCGCCCTGTTCGTTCAATTGTGCCAAGGCAGCACTTGTTTTGGCCATCTGCATCAGACTGAGGATACTCTCCTGCATTCTCGCGCCACCCGAGGTGGAGAAGATGATGATCGGATACTTCTTCTGTATCGCAAGCTCAATAGCTGATGTTACTTTTTCCCCAACAACCGAGCCAAGGGAACCACCCATGAAATCGAAGCTCATCACCGCGGCAACAACCGGAAACCCACCTATTGTACCTTCGCCGGTAATAACGGCATCGTTCATGCCCGTCGTGTCCACAGCTTTACGATATTTGTTCACATAATCCGGGAATTCCAGTGGGTCCTCGGAGATCATTTCACTGTCATATTCAAAAAAACGGCCCTCATCCATCACCATCTGGATCCGCTCAACCGCACTTAATTTGAAATGGTATCCACATGTGCTGCACACCTTAAGATTCTTTTCCAGCTCCTTGGAAAATTGAATCGTTGCACACTTCGGACATTTATTCATCAAGCCCTCGGGAATCTCTCTCTTGGGCTTGTCGTCAGGAATACTTTCCCCGTTCTCATCGACCCGCGGCACTGTAGTTCTATTAGCGCCTGGAATGGTCGCATACTTTTTTTTCTGAAAAAAGTCTTTAAATTGCACGGCTACACCTCACTTGCTGTTGTTGTTCAAATGTGGTCCTTCATTCTCACGTTAATGTCTATGCAAAATGGAGTTGAGTACGTCCTGTACCTCTTCCACTTCACCTTCAGGAACCACAATTTCAAATTGATTCTTAGTCATGTTAATCGCCCGTACTTGAACAAGAAAGCCTTCTTCCGTCAGCTTTTCCTTAATTCGATCTGCAATTTTGGCAGTTGGCGCAATATAAATAACGGTCCACATGAAACAAGACCTCCCGAACATAATGCACTAATGATAGCATAACTTATCTTTTTATCGCAAGAAATTAACTTTGGAGAGAAAACAAGCAGACATTCTCTCTGCCTGGACTGCTCGTTTGGGTATAAATGCTCCATCAAACAAGACAAATCTTAACAGAAATCATGCCTGCCAGCCCCTGATTACTTTTGGTAATAAACGCTTTTGGTCACTGTCGAGCTCTTTCCAAGGTTATTAACAGCTTTAAATACAAACGTGTTTTCACCTGACTTCAGAGGGATATCATACTTGGAAAAATAGCTGCTGCCGCCAATTTTTTCATCATTTAAATAAACAAGCGGGAACGAATCGTTCTTATCCGTTACTGTTCCTGATACCGATATCTTGCTCGACGAGGTTTTCTCAGGAATATAATCTACCTTGAGAATAGGCCCTCCCGCTGTAAAGGTGATCCTTTTGGTAACTGTGGTCACTTTACCCACGCTGTTTTTCGCTTTGAAAATCAGAATGTTCTCACCCTCAGCCAGCACGATGTCACTCTTTGAAAAATAACTGCTCCCGCCGATCTTCTCGTCATTTAAATAGACGGTAGGGAACGAATCGTTCTTATCCGTCACTGTTCCTGATATGGATATTGTCTGTGAGTTCGTTGTCTCCGGGATATCATCAACCTTGAGAATCGGACCTCCTGCTGTAAAAGTGATTTTTTTGGTAATTGTCGTCACTTTATCCACATTGTTTTTCGCTTTGAAGACCAAAATGTTCTCACCCTCAACCAGCACAATATCACTTTTCGAAAAATAACTGCTGCCGCCGATTTTCTCACCATTTAAATAAACAGTTGGAAACGAGTCGTTCTTGTCCGTCACTGTACCGGATATTGATAGGGTCTGTGAGTTCGTTGTCTCGGGGATTTCATCTATCTTGAGAGTCGGACCTCCTGCTGTAAAGGTAATCTTTTTGGTAATTGTGGTCACTTTATCCAAGCTGTTTTTCGCTTTGAAGACCAGAATGTTTTCACCTTCGACAAGCACAATGTCACTCTTTGAAAAATAATTGCTGCCGTGGATTTTCTCATCATTCAAATAGACGGTAGGAAACGAATCGTTCTTATCCGTTACCGTACCCGATATCGATATCGTCTGTGAGCTTGTGGTCTCCGGGATATCATCAATCTTTAACTCTGGACCTTCGATTTCATATGTCACCTTCTTGACTACCGTGTTTGTTTTTCCACTGGATAATGTGGCAATGATAGTTAGCTCATAGCTTCCTTCCTTCTCCAGCTTAAACCCTTCCTTAAATTGACCGTCAATGATCTTCGTAATCTCTTTGCCATTGATCGTTACCTTTGCGTTGTTACTAACTGTTCCTGATATGTATACCGTAGAATTTGATGTTTTTTCAGGAACACTTACTTTAAGCAGCGGTCCATCACCTTGATCTTTGGCTGATGATTTAATGGCTCTATACAAAAGCGTCGCGATTTCAGCGCGTGTGATAGGCTTGTCAGGACGAAACGTACCATCTTCATACCCACTGATCAAAGATCTTTCGGTAGCAATCGCCACATAATCCCTGATTCCGTAGGAAACTTTGCTTACATCTTTAAATTTTCGCTCCAATATGTTTTTGTTGGTCAGATCGTTCGTCGTGAGTCCCAAGGTTTTTACTAATGCAACCGCAACATCTTCTCGGGTAGCTTTAATTTCCGGACTAAAGAACGCCTTGCCTCCAGGAGGATAATAGCCGGTTAAAAAGTCTTTGGCTGCTTCTACATACGGATACGACCATTTGTCAGTTTGAACATCATAATAGGAAGGCGCTTTGGGTGAAGGAATATCCAAATAAAACGTTGTCGCTATGAGTTTGGCAAATTCCTCCCGGGTAATCGAATTTTCTGGTTTGAACGTTTCATCCTCATAACCATTGATGTATCCCTTTTTGGACAAATCAGATATCGCCTCATACGCCCAATGATCAGTCTTCAAATCAACGAACACAATATTTTGATTAATGACTCCGCCATTGACGGCCTGATTTTGCAGCACATTGTCAACTGCGACTGCGGTAAAAGCAGAACACTGAAACAACAACAAGGATAGCATTAAACAAACTAACCTTTTACTTTTCATTACCATCTTCCTCTCTCCTTCAATTCATAACATTCCATCACTTAATAAGCCTTTAGAACCATTTCTTTGGAACCACAATAACTGTTATTCAACAATATATGGTAAATTCCTGCTAAAAAAATAAAATCCGGCATTTTCCCGGATTTTTTTGTGATCACACGCTGTTATTTTACTCTCGCTGTATCCTTGCCCAATAAATCTTCGATAACCTGAATCAGCTTCGGAGAAGGCTTAACGTTAAATTGATCGTTTAAGCTGAGCGTTTTTTGGCTGCTTTCGTAATAGAGAACAACAGATAACGATCCCTGATGCTGCAGCAGAAGCTCCTTCAGACTGGATAATATGCGCTGCTGCTCATGGGCAGGTGAAATTTTGATATAAACCCGCTGGCTCGGTGGGGGGCTCGCTGCTTTGTTTGGCTGCACGGCACGTACCGCAGGTGGAGTCATGGCTCGTTCACCTGTGCTTCTCGCTTTATCCGGCTTGCTGGCTATCTTACTGCCAGTCTTATGGATAGGAGCAGTTGGACGCCGCATTGCGTTCGCAAGCAGCTCGGGATCGTTTAAGGCAAATAACTGATCTGCCAGCAGCTTCACTTCCTCATCGCCCTGCTGCAGCTTCGCTTTAATGAGCACTGGCTTGCCTTTTTGAACGAGCGGGGCAAATTGCTTCCAGACCTCCGGGAACAGTACGACCTCGATCTTGGTAACGCGATCCTCCAGCTCCATGAAGGCCATCGGCTGCCCCTTCTTGGTCACGATTGTTTTGCTGGAGAGCACCAGACCTGCTACTATGACCTCACTGTGATCCGGCATTTCCGGCAGGTAATGCAGCAGATCGATCTCCAGCTCTCTCAGCACCTGCTCGTAATCATCAAGCGGACTGCCCGAGATATAGAGACCCAGCAGCTCCTTTTCGAACTCCAGCTGCTGCGTCATGGTGTAAGGCGCAATCTGCGGATATTCGACATCCCAATTCACATCCTCAACAAAACCGAACAAATGCAGCTGCAGATCGTCGCGTTCCTTTCGCCATTTGAGCGCAGCATTGATCGTATCCTCAAGCATCGCCAGCTGCTGGGCACGATGACCCGGCAAGGATCCGGCAGCGCCGCCTTGAATGAGCGATTCCAATACACGTTTGTTGCACACGCGCAAATCCACACGACGGCACAGATCAATCAAGCTTTCAAAAGGGCCTTCGTCGCTGCTGCGCTCCTGCATAATGGTTTCAATCGCATGCGTGCCGACATTTTTGATGGCAGCTAGTCCAAACCGAATGGCTCCAAAGCTGGAGGAATTATCTGGCTCTTGAAGGGATTGCGGCTGCTTCGCCGGAGTGAAGACAATTCCGCTCTCGTTGACATCAGGCGGCAATACAACAATACCCATCCGACGGCATTCATCGACATATTCAGCTACTTTATTGTGATTGCCCATCACAGCTGTCAGCATCGAGGCCATAAATTGAACCGGATAATGAGCCTTAAGATAGGCTGTTTGAAAAGCAAGCACTCCATATGCAGTCGCATGCGCGCGAGGAAATCCGTAGTCGGCGAAACGGACGATCATATCGTACACCTTGTTCGCCTCATCGGCACGATAACCAAGCGTTTGGCTGCCTTTAACAAAATGCGCACGTTCCTCGTCGAGCACCTCACGCTTCTTCTTGCTTACGGCCCGACGCAGCAAATCCGCTTCACCCAGACTGAATCCGGCCATTTGGGACGCAATTTGCATGATTTGCTCCTGATACACAATAATTCCGTACGTATCGCGCAGAATCGGCTCCAGATCCGCATGCGGGTACTCCACTTCGATTTCCCCGTGCTTACCTTGTATAAAACGCGGGATGAATTCCATTGGGCCTGGGCGGTACAGCGCGACTACTGAAATAATATCCTCAAACCCCGATGGTCGCAGCTCCTTAAGCACCTTGCGAACCCCAGGAGATTCCATTTGAAATACGCCTGTTGTATCTCCTCGACCCAGCATTTCATAGGTAGCCGGGTCATCGATCGACAGCTTATGAAAGTCAAGCTCAATTCCCGTCTGCTCCTTGATCCACATCAGAGTCCGCTCGATGATCGATAACGTTCGCAGTCCGAGAAAATCCATTTTTAACAGCCCGATGGCCTCCAGATGCTCCATGGAATATTGCGTTAATGCCGTCTGCTCGTTACCTTCCTGCAAAGGTACGTACCGGGTTAACGGCTCACGCGAAATCACGACACCTGCGGCATGTGTCGATGCGTGACGAGGCATTCCCTCCACCTTCATGGCCATATCCAGCAGCTCTGCCGTCTTCGGCTGTCTGGCTGCTAATGCTTTCAGATCAGGATTGGCTTCAACCGCCTCCGCCAGCGTCATCCCGAGCTGATGCGGAATCATTTTGGCTGCGCGGTCCACTTCATTATAAGGCAGGTTTAATACACGGCCCACATCACGAACGGCAGCCTTGGCAGCCATCGTTCCAAACGTAATAATCTGCGCGACATGCTCGGGACCGTATTTGGCAACGACATAGTCAATAACCTCGTCCCGCCGCAAATCGCTAAAATCGATATCAATATCCGGCATCGATATCCGTTCCGGATTCAAAAACCGTTCAAACAACAGCTTGTAGCGGATCGGATCGACATCTGTAATACGCAGCACATAGGCAACCAGACTTCCTGCAGACGAGCCCCGTCCCGGTCCTGTTGCAATCCGCTGCTCGTGCGCAAAGCGAATAAAATCCCATACGATGAGAAAATAATCGGAAAAGCCCATTCGTTCAATAACCGACAGCTCGTAAACAAGGCGCTCCTCGATCTGCTTGCGGAAGCTCGGGTCCTTCCAGGAATCGGAATGCTCATATCGCGTTCTTAGTCCTTCGTTGCACAATTCGGCAAGGTATTCTCCAGCGGTCGAATGATCAGGAATGGGCTCGAAACGGGGCAAAATGGAACGGCCGAATTCGATCTCCAGCTGACAGCGTTCCGCTATAATCGACGTATTGGCAATAGCTTGTGGTACGTGAGGAAACAGCCTGTTCATTTCCTCAGCACTTTTTAAATAAAGCTGGCTCGACTGGAACTTGAGACGATCCGGATCATCCACCGTTTTGCCGGTGCCAATGCACAGCAGGATGTCCTGTACGGCATGGTCCGGCTCACGCACATAGTGGACATCATTGGTGACAACTAGTGGAATTCCCGTATCCTCACTCAGACGCAGCATGCTTTGGTTCACTTTTTTCTGCTCCAGCAGACCGTGATCCTGCAGCTCCAGAAAGAAATCATCGCCGAATATGGCCCGGTAGCGAAGCGCTGCTTCCTTGGCTTGCTCATATCGTTCATGCAGCAGATGCTGGGACACCTCACTGCCCAGACAGGAGCTTGTGCAAATGAGTCCTTCCGAATATTGAGCCAGGTGCTGCGGATCGATCCGTGGTTTATAATGATGGCCCTGCAAATGCCCAATCGAGCACAGCTTCATCAGATTCTGATAGCCCACCTGATTTTTTGCAAGCAATATCAGATGATAGATCGGATGCTCCTTGCGAGTGCCTTTATCACGAATGGAGCCAGCCGTATAATACATCTCGCAGCCAATAATCGGTTTAATGCCGTGCCGTTTGCATGCTTTATAAAAAGGTATCGCTCCGTACATAACCCCGTGATCAGTCAAGGCAAGTGATTTCATGCCCATGGCTGCCGCTTGCCCGACCATATCGTCGATACGCGCCGCACCGTCCAGCAAGCTATATTCGCTATGTACATGCAGATGCACAAAGTCGCTCATTTGCCTCGCCCCCTTCATATGTGCCGAATACCTATATATAAATATCTTATCATAATACGAACACGTGTACCATACAATTTACAATAGGAGAACAAGCTTCGAAGATGAAGAGGGTGATAGAAACGATGACAAGCTTTTTAACCAAATGTGCAATGGATTGGTTTATTGCGTTCGGAGTTGTGCTCGGGGGTACAATGCTCGGGGGTATCGGGGCTGTTCTGATCATGGAACCGCCAACGACGAGAATGCTGCTGATTTCGGAACAGATCAAAATCTGGGCGGTCGTAGCTGCTGTAGGAGGAACCATCGATCCGATCCGGGTCATTGAAAGCAATTTGACCGAGGGCTATATATCCCCGGCCATCAAGCAAATTTTGTATATTGTGTTCGCGTTTATCGGGGCACAGGTCGGAACCTCGCTGATTCAATGGATTTGCAAGGGAGGCAGCAGCAGTTGAGGGTGCCGCCTTTTGAACAATTTACTGGCCTGCTGCAGGCTGCTGGCTTGCTAGCGGCGGGAGCGATCATCGGTTGCGCGGTATTTGTAAGCATTTATCATCACCACCTGAATGCCACGCTCCTGGAAAATCGTGAGCTGCGGGCGGAGAACGAACAGCTGATTCAGGACAATAATTCCTATCGGATCAGCAAAACTCAACAAAATCGAATTAATCGTCTTGATGTGATTGTCGAATCGAGCGAAATCCAGCCCTTCGACAAGCTGACCGAGCAAGAGCTGGAGCGACGAATCCGCAATGACCTGAACATTATTAAAGGTCAAAAAATCAGCAGTATCGCCGAATCACCCCAGCTTTACCGGTCACTGATTGCTCAGAAAACTTATCATGCAATTATGGACAAGGACTATACGGTTAATATTACAACCATGCTGCTGCTTCAAACAGAGCTGAAGGTGTGGGTTACCGCCAAGGAAGCCAAGCGCAGTCCTGGGTAAGTAAAAGAGGGCTCAACTGCGAACAGCTTAGCCACACTCAAGGAGCACCAATACGCAGTGGAAAGTGGGTAAGGATGGCCGAGCTCGCTTCCTGATGTTGAGTGGCTGTCGTGTTGTTAATCATGTAGCTGATGGTCATCGGCAGCTTGATTTGCACACTATACAGTCCAAAGGGTACCTGCTTGCCAGCCGCATCCTTTTGATCCCAATTGAAGGATATACCCGCGCTGGACCCGCTGTTAAACAGCCCCTTCGGAGCCTCAAGCGTTCCCGACCAAACGAGCTGCGGCTTTATACCGTCATCATTTTCGCTTTGACGTAAGATTTGGATTTCAAAAGAAGTAGATGCGTCCAGGGTGAGCTGATCTGGACTTACATTTTTTACGTTAAAGTGAATCGTGGCCGGTTGATCGGACGTAAAGGCAGCTTCAGGATCAGTTTTCTCGCCATTCGATACGATAGCCGTCAAATCAAATGGATAATTGCTCCGTCTGGTGCCAATGACAGATTCAACCATCGTCCAATCCACCGGGATGAGCTTGGGTTCGATAGTAGCAGGAGGTAAATAAGTGTCTGGATCATAGTCGGATGCAGCTTGATAGACCCATACGTCCCCAAGACACTCACTATGAATGTGATGCCAGCCGCTGCCGTGCTCGAAAGCTTCGACTGTCTGCGGTGCCAGTGTGCCCAACACCCGGGCTCTTCGATCAGGATGCTCATACACATTCACCGAAGCTTTGAGCGTCACACGGGTATCTTTCTTTTGCAAATCCTTGGGGTAGCCAGTGTTCGTGTGGACCCACCGTTTTCCTTCCCAGGTGTCGATATAATACCATTCCTTGTACAGCGTTATTTTACTTTGTACCCACTGCGGCTGCAGCCATCCCACGACCTCACTGCCTAAATCCGGTGCATTGAACATCGGCGTGATCGTCCTTAACGGTGCTGACCATCCCGAGCTGTTGCTGCCCTCTGCATTCACATCGTTAAATATCGGCTGCTCAGGATGAATCCACTTGTAGCCCATCCAGGTCTGGATACGGTAATAGCCTTGATCCGAATAAATGGATCGCACCACCTGTGGTGAAATGGTTCCAAGGCTGCGAGCACCTCCGGATCGTTGATCATACAGATGCTCACTTCCCGTAAGGGCTATATACTGATAATCAGTATCGTCCATTTCCGGGCTTTGCACATGAACCCAACGATCACCGTCAGTCGTCTGGATTCGAAACCAGGCCTCGTCATGCGTGCTTAGCAGCTTCCGGTCCCATCCATCCTCTGCTCCAGTCACTTGTACCTTTTGCGGGGCTGCTTCATAAAGCTTCAAACCATTGATGGCATCGTAAACCGGAGTAGCCTTATCCTTCAGGTTGAGTGCTTGGGGAAGCTTCATGCCTGTCGAAGTCGAGTCCACTGCTAGCGCGTACTGAGGGAGCCAAGACAAAGCCAATAACAGCAGCAGCACAACCCTTAATGATATTTTTATAAAAAAATACGATTTCATCAGCATCCTCCTCTCGAATTTGTTGGTCATTATCTAAGACGCACCGATCAAGAGAAAGGTTTCTAAATGAGAGATCACCATTGAGACTATATTTACCAGTCTGCCGATCTATTTCCTTGCTAATGGCAAGTTTAACAAGGCAGCGGTTTCCTCTGGAAATGCTGTCACAACGAGACGAAGCCTGTATCCATTGAAGCTAAAGCTCAGTTCCTCATCATGCCCTGCATTCGTATGGCTGACTATCCCCTGCTCCTCCAACGTGGTACGAACCTGTTCAATGAATCTGGAATCCGACACCCCCAAGCTTACGGTCATGCGAGGTGGCAGTGCGATCATCGCAATGGGAATCCAACGCCTTTGGGTTGAAGTGACAATCGTATGCGCTGTACCTCCGATAACAAAGTTAAAGTTGTCTTGCTCCTTGATCGTTTTTAAATGCAAGGTGCTCTTCAGCCATTCTCGAAACCCAATGACATCGTCAACGGGAAAACCAATTTCACGGAGATACATCACTTTAAGGGGCCCACAGGGAGCCAGCACACCTTCTTTCACATAGGAATGGGTTATGATTTCTAATAAATTACCGTCGCCGTCACGGAAATAAATATTGCTACCTGTCTCAAACTCATCAATTTCGTGCCCTGCAGGCCATTTTAATAGAGAAATTCCAGCACTCCTGACAAAGGCAGCACTGGCCTCAAATTCAGAATAAGGCACCTCGAATGCAATATGGGCTGGGGCTATCGGCTCAAAAGCTTCCGTGAATGTTAATGCGAAATCAGCGGTCGGTTGGAAAGTAATGGCCGTTTCCGATTCGAACACAACGGGAAATTGCAGTTGATCCTGATAAAACTGCTTCACGGCAAGCTTGGAAACTGTGTTTAATTGCAGTCCTGCAAAATGAGTGATCATATGTCCACGCTCCATTTATTTTCTATAATTTATCAATAATCGATTACTCCATAACAAGCCATATCACTATTTGCTTCAATCTAATCTATCCTAATTTTTACATTATTTATCCATATTCAGCAATGTATATTTCAGAATTTATACATTTCCGATAACGGCAAGCATTCAATCATGGAAATCCAGTCCAGAACGGACTTCTCTAACATAACCGGTTCGAATGACAAAATCACCGAAATGCTCGCCCGGACATCGTTCATTGGCATATCTGTGGATGATAGGTGTTAACTCTCCCAGAAGCTCCGCTTCATTCAGGCTTTCCCGATAAAGCTTGCTCATTCTCTCACCCGCAAACTCGAAATAATAAGGAGGGGCACGATCGAACTCCCATCACAGTCGATCATGCAGCTGGCTAATAAACCAGTGAGAGCGGGCTGCTTTTCTCTATCAACTAACCATCCGTTTCACATTAGCGACGAATGCGGTGAGGTGAGCCTGTATTCGCATGACAAACAGCCCACGGTATTTGGCTGGGTCCACACCGAGGAATCTTATCATTTCAGCATTCTTGTGTTCAATAACGGGCATGCGTTTTATCCGCTTCTTGAACATTTTGCCAAGATCGAATTTGATCTGTGTTGGTCGCACGACTCCATCTTTACTTCAACATTGTAGCTGGAGGATATTATATCGATAGAATTCTGAACGATAGATGATGGGATTTTTAATGATTATATAAAATGTTAATTTGACAAATTGATATTATTAAAATAAGGATGAACATTATGCTCATCCTTATTTTTAGTAAATAGAGATTTAGTTTATGAGGTTAGTTGTCGTACTTCCAGTTGAATCGCGACGAAATATCCAATACTTATCAAGCAATAATAGTGACCATGAACACACTTGGCCAGCCTTCCACACCTTCTCTCCCCTTGTTGAAGCCGAAGACGACGAAGAGCCTGAAGGTTGTGAAGATTATTCTAGAGAATAAGTAAATCTATAGTTCCCACTCCCGAGCAGAACAGATACACCCAAATCCATTTGCTGAAATGAAATAAACCCTAAGGTCTCTCTTAATGGACTACCTGATTCCTTCACATTTTCAAGATTTGCATTTGGAAGCATTACAGTACCCGTTGTATTCGTCGGTATAATGACTTCAACGGTGAACTGCCGCCCCTGTTTGCTCCAACCTGAAACAATAGTCCCGTACCGGGATTCATATTTCGCCGATGCATAAGACAACCCACAATCAACAGCCGGCTGGATGTTAATTTTCTTATAACTCACTTGCTCTTTTTGGAGACCCCCAATTTCACGGTAAAGCCAATCGCCAACGCAACCAAACGCATAATGATTAAAGGACATGGAAGAAACTTTGCCATCTGGTTGGATTGCGCTCCAGGATTCCCAAATGGTAGTCGCGCCTCGTTCCACTTCATACAGCCATGATGGACATTCTGTTTGAAATAATAGCTTATATGCAATTTCTCGTTTGCCATATTTACAGAGAACGTCCAATAAGAAAGGAACGGAAACGAATCCCGTATCAAGCCGATAGCCATTAACTTCTATAAGGCCAACCAATTGATCCACAACTTTGCTGCGAACCTCTTCCGGAACAAGTTCAAACTGGAGCGCCAACACATATGCACCTTGATAATGTGCCGTCAGCATCCCTTCATCATTAAGGTATTCTTCTGAAAATGCATTCCGAATATGCCCATTCAGCACCGAATACTCCTCTGCGTCTGAGTGTCTGCCTAGTATGGCGGCAATTTTAGAAAGGAGCAACGTAGAATAAGCAAAGAAAGATGTCGATACAACTTCTTTTGTCATCATGGCGCTCTCCGTTGGAGTGGCGGCACTCGGGAACAACCAGTCGCCAAAATGATATCCGGTATTCCATAGATACTTCTGTCTTTCCTTTTGCTCATCATCCATTTGTTCATAGTTGTCCGGCATCTCATCTTCCGCTGTCCGGCGAACATAACTGATCCAACGAACCATGGAATCATAAAATTCCTCAAGCACTTGAATATCGCCATAAGCTTGAAATAAAGCCCATGGGACGATAATAATGGCATCTCCCCAACCTGCTGAAGAATCTTTTCCCATCAACGTATGGTCTATATATCGAAAACTTTTATGGTAAGGAGCTCCATTCGGTATCTCTCCATTTGGCAGTTGTTCAAGCGCAAGATTACCGAGCCACCGTGTTAAAAATACGTGCACGTCCATATTGAATGCCGCGGTGGGTACGAATACTTGAATATCTCCAGACCAACCGGCACGCTCCCTTTGCGGACAATCCATGGGTATCGACAGCATATTCGATTTCTGACTCCATACAATGTTTTGCTGTAAACGATTAATTCTCTCATCAGAACATTCAAAAGAGCCCGTATATCTCATATCTGAAGACAGTACAATAGCCGTAAAGTGTTCAGGCAGAACGATCCCCGGATATCCTGTAACCTTCACATAGCGGAACCCGTGAAAAGTGAAGCTGGGTTCAAACGATTCAGGTTCACCTCCGCGAAGAATATAGATATCCTTTTGATCTTTATGCCTTCCCATAATATTGTTGAGAAAATTCCCTTGTTCATCCAACACTTCGGTATGTTCCAGTATAATTTCGGTGCCTGCCGGCCCTGTTACACTCATGGAAACACGCCCCGCCATCACTTGCCCAAAATCGACTACCGTTTCTCCTTTAGGAGTCGTTATCACTTGAACAACAGGAAGTTTTTCAACAACACGAACGGGCTCACCATAATGTGCCACTAAATTGGAGATATCAAAATGTGCTACGTCAACATGATCCCAACTGGAATCGTCGTAATCCGGTAGTGCCCAACCATCCTTCATCAGTCTGGCGTCCACTTTTTCACCAATGAACTGATCTGAATAAAGGATATGACTGAATGATGATTTAACATGGCTATCGGAAACGATTATCTCCTGTATTCCGTCTTCGTATTCGAGTTCCAGTTGGAACAACAGACCTAGCCTATCGCCATATTGGCAGCTGTTTCCGGAGAGACCAATTCGTCCGGCATACCAGCCATCCGACAAAATAGCACCTAGAGCATTTGCACCCTTCTTCACCAGATCTGTTACTTCGTAAGTTTGATATTGAAGATATCGATCGTAAGATGTGAACTCGGGCGCAAGTTCCTGGTTGCCTACTTTTTGTCCATTAATTTGGAACACATAAGTGCCGTGAGCTGTTGCATAAAGTCTTGCCTTGCGTAAATTGGATGGAATAAAAAATGATTTTCGCAGCAAAGGACATGGGTGCAAAATGGACGTATCCGTCGGTTCGTTGTATTGCAAGGCTTCACGTAAGCTTAATATAGAGTCCTCGACTACAGGCTCTTGTTTGGGCTCGATCCACAGCGCTTTCCAATCTTCCCGCTGCATGAGCCCCATTTCCCAATAAGCTACCATGCTCCATACCGATTCTGCCCCTGTCTGGTCCCATACCTTCACACGCCAGTAATACCTTTTTCTGGATGTTAATTGTTCGCCCTCATAAACGCAAAATACCGATTCGTCCGATTGAACTTTACCTGAATCCCAAATGAGGCCGGTACCTTGCAATAGTTTTTCTTCAGTATCGGCAACCATGATGCGATAAGCCGCTTGAAGCACCCCTCGCCTGACTGATTTCAATTGCCAGCTAAACCGCGGGACCAGAATATCGATTCCGACCGGGTTTACCATTGACTCGAATAAAAGCTGTCCTACCTCTAAATCCTCCAGTGCCATATTGCTTATCCTCCTCATTAATCCGTTTTCAACAAATGTTAGCAGCATTATTATCCGAATCAAATATAGACTTTTTTTCTGATATATCCTTATGATACGATAGTCTAAACTTCATTCAAATATCCATACCAAGCCTATTTATTAACCATATCAAACATTCGTACGCAAGGAGAGATTTTGTGGACATACAGGAAGTGGCTCCATTCCTCTGGAGTATTGATGAATTGGAACGCAAACATTGGGGACAGCCTTGGCTGCTGCAGCATCCCGGTGACATATCTGCCGACAAAAAAATTAGCGAAAGCTACTTTTTTAAAACAGACCAGCACATCGTCATGAACAAACATCCCCGATTTGCTATTGTTCAAGAACATCGCCATGAATTCATTGAAATGAGTTATGTCTATGCTGGAGCTCTTACTCAAACGATAAATAACAAAAGGATAACTTTGTCGGAAGGTCAACTTATTATTTTAGATACTAATGTTGTCCATTCCATCGAAGCAACCAGTGAGAACGATATTATCATTAATTGCTTGATGAGAAAAAGCTATTATGACAGTCATTTAATCCACAGCTTAGCGGGAAACAATTTGCTCACCGAATTTTTTGTAAATGCCGTATATAAAAGCCAAGAACAAAGTGAGTACATGATATTTCCGTCAGAAGGCAACTCCAAAGTTCGATATTTCATGACTGAACTGATCTGTGAATACTATAGTTCAAACATTTGTTCCGAAGAAGCAATAAATAGTTACTTGGGGCTGCTTTTCACTGAATTGCTGCGTCTCTATAAGGATACCAAGTACGATAACGAAATCGATAGCGGCAAGAAAACTGTAAAAATGGCGGATATCCTTCATTACATGGAGATCAATTATCAAACGATAAACCTGACTTCAGCAGCAGAGCACTTTCATTTTCATCCGAATTATTTAAGCAAAGTAATTAAAGACTATTTCGGACAGAGCTTTATCAAAGTCATTCAGAATATTAAGCTAAAAAAGGCATGCTTGCTGCTAAAAAACACAGATCTTAATATCGCCCAGATTTCAGAACATATCGGATACAAAAACATTCATTTTTTCTATAAAAATTTCAGAAAGCATTTTCAGATGAGTCCTGCAGAATACCGTGCAGTTCATCGAAATACTTGAAAAGGGCCTGACCCAAACTAATATGGCCTGATCGCCTCCATAGAATATTGGATTTAAAAAATGAGGCCCAGGGATTCTCCGTTAAGACAGAATCCGCCGAAGCCTCTTAAAAATTTTAAACATTCATGATCTTAATGGGGAGTGTCTTTTTGCGTTTTGTAGTCAATCTATACACAAACAGCCAGTTACTGTGGTGATTTGGGCTTTCCAGCCTTAAACCACTGAATCATATCATTCAATTGCTGCTGTAAGGGTTGTCCTGTCAATTGTGCTTGCATCCATCCATTTCCAACGATAATCGGGTCATCCGTTTTCTCCAGCTCTACATATAAACGGTAACGCAACTGTTTGATCGTCTCTGCATGCTGCTCTTTCCCGACCGCATTGCGCAGCTCATGAGGATCTTGCTCCAAATCGTACAACTCATCTACGTCCGTCGGATTCCAAACATATTTCCAGCGGTATGTTCGGATCATCCGTTGGGTAAAAAGCCCGAATTGTTGACCGTTATAGGTGGAGACTGCTTCTTCCCTCCAATCGTCAACGTTCTGCTCTTTCCATAATGGCATTAGCGAACGTCCGTGGAAAAATTCCGGAATCAGCTGACCGGTAGCCTCCAACAGAGTCGGGGGGAGATCGAGGAAGTGGTGTACGAATCGATTACATTCGCTACCCGGACGAATAGTTCCCGGCCAACGAACAAGGAGTGGCACTTTTACCACATCGTCGTACATGATGTAGTGCTTATCCATCATTCGGTGGCCGCCGCACATATCTCCATGATCCGACGTGTAGATGACCAGCGTGTCTTCAGCGATTCCCAGTTTATCCAAGTGAGCCAATACGCGTCCGATCGAATCATCCATTTGCGCAATTACTGCATAATATCGGGCAACAACCGGGGCCCAATCCTCCCAGGTATAGTTTTCAACGTTCCAATTGATCAACTGTTGCTGCTGGATATACGGTTTATTCCGGAAATCCTCATCAAAACTTCCCCATACCGGAATGTCCTCCGCTTTTACCGAAGAAGCGAAGGGCTCCGCCGGACAGCAAGGTAAATGCGGTTCGTTGAAATCCAGACGGATATGCCAAGGAACGCCCTCCTCGGTATATCGATCCATCCATTCACTAACTTTTCTTGCCGTAACATAGGTTTGAGTATCCTCCAAATCGGCCGGATCGGTCGTCCCTTCAAACCCATTCGCAAACAAGTTCACATTCGGATATTTTTCTTGTCGGATTCGTTTATAATCCTGATCTCCAAAATATTCATCATATCCATACGATGTCGGATCATATTGAGGATGAACATGCCACTTCCCGGCGTACGCATTGTGGTATCCAGCCTCCTTCAAATCTTTCGGCCATGCATAATGGTCCGGTTCCAATCCTTTGACCGGCAAGAAATCATAGTTGCATATCGCGCCGAAGCTTTCCGGCCGCCTCCCGCTTAAGAACGACTGGCGTGCGGGACAGCATAGCGGAATGGGCGTGTATGCTTGGGAAAAACGCATGCCTTCAGCTGCCAAACGATCGAGATGAGGCGTCTTGACCGGATAGATCTTGCTGCTGCCTACACAGTCGTACCGATGTTGATCGGAAACAATCAGAAGTATATTCGGTCGCATTTTCAAAGATTTCACTCCCCTGTCAAATAGCGTTCAGCCACCTATCCTTTGACCGCTCCGCTCGACATTCCTTGAATGAATTGTTTTTGCAACACTAGAAACAGGAGAACGAGAGGTAGCGACCCGATGAAAACCGCGGCAAAAATCAAATTCCACTGATTTACGAATTCTCCTGTGAAGGAATAGATGGAGAGTGGAATCGTCCTGGCACTTTTGCCTTGCAAAAAGAGCAGCGGAACGAAAAAATCGTTCCATATGGTCAGTGTGTTCATGATTAATAATGTCGAAGTGACCGGTTTCAGCAAAGGAAACAGAATCGACCAAAACGTGCGATAAGGGCCGCATCCGTCGATCAAAGCCGATTCCTCGATTTCTTGCGGAATGGTCTTGAAAAATGCCGAATACAAAAAAATGGAGAATGGCAGGCCAAGGGCAATGTAAATAAAAATGGGCCCCGGATATTTGCCAATCAAGTTCAACTGGCTTAAGAGCTTGTATAAAGGGATCATGGTCATTTGAAACGGAATCATCATGCCGGAAAGGAAATACAGGAACGTGATCGTTGCCCATTTCTTCTTCCGACGGGACAGCGGGTAGGCCGCTGCGGAACTGAACAGGATAATCAGAATAACGGAAGAACCGGCAATCGCGATGCTGTTTATCATCGAGTTCGCCATCATACCTTTGTTCCAGGCGGCAACAAAATTTGACCACTCGAAGGAGGCCGGAATACTCAAAGGACCCTGCGCTAATTCTGAAGGTGCCTTGAGTGCGGCGAATACAACGATCAGGATCGGAATCAACACAACGATTGCCCATAGGGCCAGGATGAACCAGATCAAGAAGCTGTTTCGATTGTGGAGAGCCATGTTAGTAATCGACCTCCCTTTTTCTAAGCACGGTGATTTGCACAATCGAGAAGATCAGGATGGTCACAAACATTACGACTGCAATCGCGCTCGCATACCCCATTCGGTCAAAGCTGAACGCCTGACGATACAGCAGAATGGAAAGGTTCTCCGTCGAAGTGCCCGGTCCACCGTTCGTCATGACAAAGATCGTATCGAAAATTTTGATGCCTACTATCATGTTGACAATAATATTCACTGTGAAGGATGGGGCAATGAGCGGAAACGTGACATTCTTGAACATGCTCCATCTTCCTGCGCCATCGAGAAATGCCGCTTCATAGACATCGGCGGGGACCGACTGAAGCCCGGCGACATAAATAATCATGGTAAACCCGACAAAATGCCAAACACTGACAAATATGATGCTATAGATGGCAAGACTGCTGTTGCCAAGCCAGTCTTGGGCGATACCGTCCAGATCGAGCATTCTGAGCAGCGTATTGATTACGCCGTCGGACGGACTGTACATATAAGCCCAGATATATCCTATTGCTAGGGCGCTTAGCATAACCGGAATCAAGTACCAGACCCGCAATATTCGATGGATTCTCCCCGTCCCCTGGAGTCCGAGGGCCAGAGTCAGTCCCAAAGCGTTCTTCACCACCGTAAGGCAAATGGCAATAGTTAACGTATTTTTAATCGCGTTCCAAACATCCGTATCGGTCAACAGCTTGGTATAATTGCTAAATCCGATAAAATGAGTATCCGGATTCAACCCGTTCCAATCCGTCAAGCTGTAATAAAAACTGCTAAGGACCGGGATGACCAGAAACACAGTGAAGACAACAAATGCCGGGAGAATAAACGTTCCATCAACCCAATATCTTCTCAAGCGTATTTCCACCTCCCACTATAAAGTGATTTTCTCCTGTTTTCTCGTTCATTTTTTGTATGGTTCTGCTTCTCCCCGTAAAAATACCGGGCACAAATCTGCGCCCGGCCCCGCTTAGTCCATCGCATTATTGCTGAGTTGCCCCATCTTTGAAGGCTTTATCCATGGTGGATATCATATCTGAGATTTTCCGGCCTGCAAAGACGTTCTGGATCTGCTGGAACATAACAGGTTGAACCGTACTCGGCCATACGGCATCAAGGAAAGAGTAGCTTCCGACTTTCAGTCCATCGGCCATATCTTTCACAGCAGGGTCCAGATCGGCGTTCACATCTTTAAATACAGAGAAAGAGTTTACTGAAGTCAGAATGGTTTGGGCAATATCTGGGGCTGCCAAAAACTCAAAATATTTCTTTGCTTCTACAGGATGCTTCGTCTTTGCGTAAATCGCACCATATATCGTAGGCAATGACGAAACCCAAATTTTCTCACCCGCTTTCACATAAGGGAGCGGGAACATTCCGAGCTCAATATTCGGATTTGCCTCTTTTATCGCGGCAATCCTGCCATGCAGCGTAACCGTCATGGCTATCTTCTCCGCGGAGACCATTTGTTGCACCTGGTCATTGGAAGTGCCCAATGAATCTTTGTTGAAATAACCCTTCTCGTTCAGTCCGATATAATCTTGCATCATTTGTTCCCAAGGCGATCCTGTAAACGTTTGCTTGCCTGCGTACATGTTCTTGTCGAAGTTCGGATCGTCACGATAAATTGCGGAAGGGGCCATCGCGTACGGGATCAGTTGGGTAACGAATTGATCCTTTAACCCAAGACCAAGCGGAATGATGCCGCCATCCTTGATTTTTTGGCATGCAGCAAGAAATTCATCCCAATTGGTCGGGACGGCTAAGCCTAAATCCTTAAATATTTTTTTGTTATAAATGACACCGATCGTATTTTGTCTATTGGGGAAGCCATACACTTTACCGTCCTTACTGGAAACTTCTTTGGCTGCATCCGTTAACCGACTAACCCATGGTTGGTCACTTAAATCCATGAGATAGCCAGCTTTCACAAAGGAGTCTTTTTTGGTACCGGCAAATACGGTAAAAATATCCGGTGCATCTCCCGAAGCCAGCTTCGTTTTGATAACGGTTTGAAATTGGTCGACCGGGGCGGTTTGCAGCTCGATCTTGATACCCGGATTTTTCTCTTCGAATTTGCGGTTCACCTCCGGCATATAAGCTGTATCCGAAGTATTGGCCATATACATTTTCAAGGTAACCGGCTCACTCTTTTTGCCGGCCGTTGCAGTATCCTTTTCAGATCCAGCCCCCGGCTCACCTGATCCACCACATGCAGTTGCCGTTAAAGTCAAAGCCGTCACGATCGAGAGCATTGCAGTTTTTTTGAAACGTTGTAATTTTCTCATTCTCTAGCTAGCCTCCCTTTTTTCTTGAACACATCTTTATTTTAAAGATTACTCAATTTATTGAAGTCATAATTTTTTTCCGATCTGGGGGGAATTTTTTTTCTGTTTGCCATACTCGCTCGGTGTTATACCGTAGGTCTTCTTAAACAATTGACTAAAATACTTGGGATCGTCATAACCTGCGCGATGACTCACTTCTGCCAGGCTCAGCGTTCCAATACCCAGCAGAGCCATGGCTCGTTCCATGCGAATCTCCAACAAATAGTCGGAGAAATTGATACCAAGTACCGTTTTGAACATTCTGGACAAATAGCCTACACTTACATGATGCTCTTTGGCAAATTGCTGCAGGGAATCAGGTGCTTCAAAGTCATGTTTGATTTGATGCATCAGCATCTGCACAAGCTCTCTCGCATCCAAGTTGTTCGTTCCCAGTTTGTTCACATACACAAATAGCTGTTGCTGAAGCCATTCACCCAACTCCTCGTATGAGGACATTTTTTTGATGGACACTGCAATCTCGTCAATCTCTACAATTTTCTTGCTCAGAGACTTGGTCAAATTATATTGCAAGGCTGTGAGCATATCCGTAATGAAGATAATCAATTCCTTTACGGTTAACTGTAGGATCTTCAACTCACCCATAATTTTATCGATTTCAGGACGGACTTTTTGCAGTTCTCTCTTGGATAAGTAGATTTCCAACACTCTTACTTTTTCCCAGGTTCGCGAGAGATCGGGATTGGTATTCTTGGAATAACCGTCCGTAATCGTACTGGAATCCAGTTTCATTTGACGTTCAATTCTCTGTAGTCCCAACGCATAGGCAGAATGAAAAGTCTCGCCGCTTTCCTTTATGAAATAAGTCGTATGAACGGCGCAGCGCTGGCACAGAATGGCCTCATGAATTTTTCTCGCCCAGCCACCAAGTTGATGGACGATAGCATCTTTAGACTGGCACGGTACAATCACACATTGCCTTTTGGAATCGGGGTACACGATGCAGGTTTCGGAAGGAAGCCCCTTTATATCATCGACTTGTATTTGCAAGGTAGGATCCCATACGTCCAAGTTACCTTCATTCCCCAAAAAAGACATCACAATGCCGCAGGACTCGCCCACCAAATATTCCGACATGTCATTTCCTTGTCCAAGCAGTTCTCTGATAAGTGTCCAATCGCTCAGCTTCCGCTTCTTTACCCTTTCTTCTTGAAGCTCAAAGAGGACTTTATCCACTGCATGATGAAGAGCTTTTTCTTTGAGCGGTTTCAGCAAATACTCCTTTACGCCTAACTGCATTCCTTTGCGAGCGAAGGAGAAATCGTCATAGCCGCTTATGATGATTGCCTCCATATCAGGGAAATTTTTCTTTAAGGCTCCGATTAGCTCCAGCCCGTCCATTTGGGGCATTCGAATATCGGTAATGAGAACATCCGGCCGAACTTTTTGGCACAGTTCCAAAATCATAAAGGCATTTTGAGCCGTATAAACGGAATGCCTGGTCTTGTATGCCTGAAGCAGGTATTCGATTTCTTCCAAGGCCATTACTTCATCTTCCGCAACTAAAATATTCATCACTCTGCCTGATCCTCCCCGTTAAATATTGATGCCGAAAAAGGGACCGTTAAATCAACCCGTGTCCCGATGCCCGGGTCGCTTTGGATGCGAAGTCCGAACGTATTCCCAAATAGCAGCTGCAGCCTCTTTTGTACATTAATTAGGCCGATGCCGATTTTGCCGCCTTCGTTATCAGGTGCATCCAAATGATCATTTCCGTTATCAGCGAGATGACGCCTAATCCGATCCAATCGATCTTTCGTAATGCCCGGCCCGGTATCTGTAACTGAAATGACAACCGTTTTTATGTTTTGTTGATCGTTTTCGCTCCAAATTGTCCCTTGTTGAGCCGTAACTTCAACCGTACATCTGTCCAAACATTGTTCAACCCCGTAAATCACCGCATTCTCTACTAGAGGTTGGATGGAAAGCCGGACAACCTGAGAATGCATCATCGACTCGGGAACGTCACAACGGTACTCCAATTTATTAGGAAAACGCAGCTCCTGAATGCGCATATAATTTCGGATATGCTCCAACTCTTCGCTCAATGTCACCGTTCTTTTCCAATTTTGCAGACAATACCGAAACAAGTCGGCCAAGGATTCGGCCATCAACGCCACATCCGGGATATCTCGTTTACGACAAAGCGCTTTCATTAGATTTAGAGTGTTAAACAGCATATGAGGGTTTATTTGGGCCTGTAGCGCTTGAAGCTGCGAATCCTTTTCCCGAAGCTCTGCCTGATACACTCGATGGATCAGATCATCCACGCTTTCCAGCATCATGTTGAAAATGCGGGAAAGTTGTCCAATTTCATCTCGATTGCCTCTATCATATAAGCGTACTTTAAAATCCCCCATCTCAACCCGTTTCATCGTTACCATGACTCTGGATAACGGTCGCACAATTCTTGAGGCAAGATAATAAGAAAATATCACGATTAGGATCAGGAAGGAAATACCCAGCCAAATCAGAAGGTTTCTTATTTTTATCGATTCCTTGACGGATTCTGCATAGGGCAAAATGGATACCGTCTTCCAATGCGTGTTGGACGATTCGATGGTAGAAAATAAATTCCGCTCTCCGCCCCAAACCAATAGACCTGATTTTTCATTAAAGCTCTGAAACACATCGATCTCCAGCTTCTTTCCTGTGAGCCGATTTTGACTATCAAACATCACATTCTGGTCTTGAAGAACCATGTACCTTGGTGTCATCTGTTGATCTAACTGTGAATTATCTCCCGTGATGGCTTGAAAAAGCTCAGTCTGCAAATCGATTTTCATAAATGCCAGACGTTTCCCGGTCTCCACATCATTGATAGGGCGAACTAATGAAAAAACAATCTTTGGGTTCAGAATCGATGTTGTTTCCTGTCCCGTCGGCACGTATAGCAGAACAGGAGCGCTAGTGCTTGACATCATATCGTACCATGGCTCTTCTTTGACAGAGAAATCGGACCTGAGACCATCGCCGCGCGATAAATTGAATACTCGACCGTCTTCGGAGAAGATGTTTACCCTCTGGATATAGGGCCATGGTGAAGATAGCAGCAACATTCGGTAGTTCATTTCATTGTTATCATCCTGTGGCCCGATTTCCGACGGTTTTCTCAACACTCTTTGTATGATGGGATCACTTAGAATGGATACGGATAATCTTTCGATATTCTGCATGTGGACATCAATGGTAATATTCATCTGACGGATGGTGGTGTCCATTAGATTATGAGTCCGGTGTTCATAGTCCTTTGCCATTTTGAAGTAAACTAAGGTGCCGATGACGATAAGGCTAAGACAGAAAATAGCGGATATGGTGGCGGTAATTTTATTTTTCAGACGCCAGTTGGCCCATTTCATCATTGCAAGTTCTTCCTCCTGTATTGGATTCGGTGAAATAAGTAATGATCGAACTCATTAAAAATGTATGATTAAGCATGTTAAGCAAAGTCTGTTTACATGATAACACGTTCAGAAAGCATTTTCAGAATGAGTCCTGCAGAATACCGTGCAGTTCATCGAAATACTTGAAAAGGGCCTATCCCAAAGGTCTAACAAACCTGAGAGATGGCCCTGTTCTTTCTATTGAGTTGCGGGAAACACGAGCGACACAGTCGTTCCCTGACCGAGCTCACTCGTTATGTAAATGCCATATTCAACTCCGAAATACAATTTAAAACGCTCATTCACATTGTATATACCGATACTCTCATTGCTTCGGTGTGCCCCATCCTGCAAACGTGAGAGCAGCTTGGATTGAATTGCCATAAGCTTGTCCGGATCAATACCTCGACCGTTATCCCGAATATGAATACGAACGGTTTCAAGGACGTATTCGCCATGGATCCATATTGTCCCCCCCTCCGGCAGCGGATCCAAACCATGACGAATGGCATTCTCCACCAGAGGCTGCAAAACAAGGCGGATAATGCTGAGTTCCTTTAACGCTTCCGGTACGTCCATGCAGAATTGTATTCGATCCCCATAACGGCACTGTTGAATGGTTATATAGTTTTCAAGGTGTTCCATCTCCTCACGGATGGTAGCAAAACCTCCATTTTGTTTCATTGCATACTTAAACATGTCCCCCAAAGCGACCACCATCCTGCTGATATCCTCATTATCGGATAACATCGCCATGGCATTGATTGTGCCTAACGTGTTGTATAAAAAGTGGGGATTGATTTGGGACTGCAAAGCCATAATATGAGCTTCCTTCTCCTGGATCTCCGACTGATATACGGAATGAATAAGCTCTCTGATCCTTGACACCATTAGGTTAAAGCTTACGGTCAGTTGGCTAACTTCATCATGGCCCGTCACCTGGATATTGCTATGAAAATTATTTTTTTCAATGTTCTTCATCGAGTTCTTCAGACGCTTAAGGGGAGTTACAATTCTTTTAGCAAATATAAAAGAGATGAGAACCGCCATAATACAAGCGAAGACACCTATCAATAATATGAAGCCACTCAGCTTTTTTGCGTCGGACGAAAGAACTTCTGCACTGGTGAGTGTAATGTAATTCCAGCCGGTGCTCGTTGATGTGAAAATGTTAACAAGGTAACTATGGTTTCCTTCCTGCACAATTGAACTACTGCCGGGTGACAGCCCTGTAATGATCCGGCTCAGCTGCAATTCCGGACTCTCTATTCCACGAGAATATATGATTTCCTTGGATTTATCTATGATCATCAGACCTGTGCTGTTATCGAGATTCAGTTCGCTCATAATTGCATGCATATCATACATCTCAATTCCCATGACTAGAACCCCAAGTGAATCATTCTTTTGTAAATTATAAACCTTGCGCGCGATAGCAAAATTTAGGCTCCCATTCCGCAAATTGGGGTAAATTGTATACGCCCCCAGTTCCTTGGGACCGAGCAGCACTTTTGCACCATCTGCTTCGATCGCGTCTTGGTACCAACGTGCCCGATCAGTGGAGAAGCCTTTTTGAATAACAGTGTTTTCCGAATTAAAGAAGACTCCCTGTTCATCAAGCAGGGTTATGCCGCGAACACCGCCGTTAAATCCTAAAAATCCAATCCAACTATTCAGCTTAATCTTCATGTCGATCTGCCACGAGGCGTTATCCACCGGATCCTTCGGAATGTTGTTCAGAAGCCTCTGCACATCATCCAAATACACAAAGTAGGAGATTCGGTCAATCTGTGTCACGAGATTATCAATCTTTTCGTTCATTAGCTGGAGCATTTTATTGTTATACTTTACCGTTTGATCAGTCACGATGTGTGTCGCTCGTTGATATAGGATGAACGATGTGAGAACAAGAGGAATCACAATGACCAGAATATAACTTAGCATCAGCTTGCGCTGCAGACTGTAATTCAACCATTGAACGAGCTTTCTCATTGTTGTCCTCCTTGGTGCAGGCTCGTTATTCATCGAATTCCTCTTCTGCGACATTCGTCGTTGAATTTGATACCAGTTGCTTGAATTCGGATGGGCGAAATCCCGTTTTCTTATGAAACAAAGTGGAGAAATAACGAGTATTTCCATAGCCGACAAGCTCGGCTACTTTGTTGATGCTGAGCCAAGGGTTCTCTTGCATGAGCGCCTGGGCTTTTTTAATTCTAAGAGAGACGACATAATCTGTATAATTAGTTCCGGTTTCCTTTTTAAACATTTCCGACAAGTAATTAGGATTTAAGCTCACGTGTGAGGCAAGCATCTCGAGAGAAATATCTTTTGTATAGTGGCTTTGGATAAACTCTAAAGCGGCTGAGATGGCTTTAAGCCCTTTGTTTTCTTTGGCGGACGATATTTTACCGGTGATGGTGATTAGAATTGAAATTAAATAGTCGGTTAATGAATCGATGCCCTCCAAATATTCCAAATCCCTTTCTTCATAGAATTTTTCCTGGATCCCGTAGCGGAGTGCCAGCTCCACAGTTGCGTCAAGCAACCGTGATACGAGCTTCGCTACAGTGTCATAACAAATGGGTCCTAGATGGACGACGCTGCTGAGAACGACCTGTACTCCCAGCCGAATCCCCTTAATATCAGAAAGCTCCACAGCCATGCATGTCGATTTAATGTGATCTTCCGGAACAACGAATTGACCAGAAGGTACCGTTAGCGGAGTAATAATTTTATCGCCACCGATAATGAGCTTTTCCCGATAGGCTTTCAAAGCTTCATTATAGGATTGTTTTATTTGTGAAACATGACTGTGAATATTTCCAGCCCCGATCGTTACCGTGTACGCTTTGCCCCTAATTTCTGACAGTATGCGTTTTGCCACTGCAAGATGGATTGGTTCCCGGTCACTTTGCAGACCAAGAATGACAACAATCCGGTTCTCTTCCCTCTCAAATACAATACCTTCATCACATTTCATTAATATCGCTTCGATGATAGCGAGAGTTCCTTTAATATCTTGCTTAATATTTTCTCGATTTACGTTTCTTTTTAAATAGTTGTCAAACCCTAACACAAGTACAGCATAATAGGGGGAATAGGCGATATCCTGATGAGATGTACTGTTATCCCGTCCCGACAAATAATCGAACATAATTCGTTCTTTTATCAGCGGAATGCCGACGTTCAATTGCTTTTTCACCTGTTCCAGATTAGTCCGCATTTCCCGTTCCATATGAATAACCCGGCATGCTTTGGCCAAGGTTTCGTTTACTTCCTCACGTTTGATCGGTTTAAGTAAATAAGCAAAGGCCCCGAAAGAAATTGCTTTCTGTGCATACTCAAAATTATTATAGCCACTGATGATAATAAATTTCGGTTTAAATCCCTCCGCCGCCCAATGTTCCATTAGCTGCAAACCGTTAAAACCAGGCATATGGATATCTATGAGGATGATATCAGGATTAAGGCAACGTACCCGTTCAAGCGCCTTATTTCCATCAGAAGCTTCGGCGACTAATTCCAGGTCAAGACGCTCCCATTCGATGCACTTCACAATGCTTTTCCTGATCCACTGCTCATCTTCCGCAATGATGACTTTTAGCAAAGCGCAGGCCCCCTACATCTCTTTTAATAAAATTATATCAAATTCCCACAAAGGCAGGATATAAAAGTCGCCATACGAACGTACCGTTCGTATGGCGACTCAGCATTTACATTGTATAAAGGCCTCTGCCTGTTGCAGGCTGACAGCTGATCACGGATTTATCCTTGTTCTGCCGCATTCGGAGCTTTAACAAGACCCGGCCAAATATTTAAAAAATGCGCTTGACTTTCATCCCATTTATCCTTAAGTCCCGTTTGTTCAGCCAAATCATCCCACGGCACAAGCCCATCATGCTTGGTTATATACTCGTCTAATTTTCGGTTCAATTCCTCTTTACTATTTTGTATTTCGGGATGGCTAACTAAATTTTTCATTTGATACGGATCCTCTATATTGTCGTAAAGCATCCAATCTTCATTATGCACAGTTTTCGCATACGTGTAACGTTCGGTTCGAATTCCTCTCCACTGTGGTGTTCCCCTCACTACTGATATGTGACAAGCCGTAAGATCATGGATATAACAGGATTCTTTTCCTTGTGCTTCTTGGTTAGTAAAAAGATTATGCAGGTCTTCTCCATCCACATTATTGGTGAAATGAAGTCCCATAAGTCCAAGCACGCTGACCGGTAAATCTACCAAACCAATTAATTCATTTCGTTTTAATGTAATTGTGCGCCCTTGCCAAAAGACTAGCAGCGGCACCTTGATAGATTCTTCATAAGGCAGCTGCTTATTATACTGGCCTTGACTACCTAACATATCGCCATGATCGCTTGTGTACACGATGATTGTATTCTCAAGTTGTCCGGTTTGCTCCAATTGTTTGATTATTCGTCCAAATTGCTTATCCAACGCGGTTATATGGGCATAGTATCCCTTAATGTCTCTTATAATATCCTCTCTATTTGCACCTTCTTTTTTTAATGATAAGGCTCTTTCGCCTACATTATCCCTTAATTGAATGTCAATATCTTTATATAAATCAACGTATTCTTGAGGAACAAGAGCGTAAGGATCGTGAGGCGGGCCCCACGAAAGTACTAATCCCCATGGTTGACCGCTATTTCTTTGGATAAAATCCAAAGCGAGATTCGTTTGTTCGATAGGCTCGTAACCTTCAATCGGATGACGCACGTTCTCCTCATCATCATAGTAAGAATGCAAATAATCATGTGTACAGTTTGCTACCTTCCACTCCTTAAAACCGAATCTCCGCTTTCCTGAAGGAATAGATTGATCTCGCGGCACTCCGGCTAAATGCCACTTTCCTATGTAACCCGTGTGGTAACCACTATCAGCTAACACGTGACCAACGGTTTCAACATCATCAGATAATGGTAAATCGTTCCCTGCCGCTCCATGTTTTAATGGATGTAAACCTGAGAGCATCGATCCACGTGAAGGTACACATAACGGACTGTTAGCGATGCAATTCTCCAGCTGCACTGACTTTTTAGAGAATGCATCCAAATGGGGAGAGATAACCTGGGTATTTCCATAACAGTTTAAATCACACCATCTGTGCTGATCGGAAAAAACAAACAACAAATTAGGACGTTCTAAATTATTTGGCATGAAAAATGACCCCGTCTCCTAAGATTATTTCTTTAAACCCCAACCGTTCTGTTCCGTCCAACCGTTCTGCTTGCTGAGTTGCTCCACACTCGACTTCAAGTCTTTGTTCAATATCGTATTAAACTCCTTCGTAGTGGTCTTACCCTCGAGGAATAACTGTCCTACCATCGTATCATCCTGGTACAGTTTTTGATTCGTTTGCGGCGCAAGCAGTCTCAAGCTTGAAGTGTTTCCTTCGATATACATTCCTTTCAGGGCTTCGGGAAGAACGGCGTCCTTGGTCGCAGGTGTCCACCAAAGACCTTCAGCAAACAGTGCGGCACCCTTTTCTGAGGCCAAGAACTGCAGGAAGTTTACCGCGGCATCGAGCTTCTCTCCTTTTACCGCACTCGGAATGGAGAAATTGTTTATTGGAGATCCACCCATTTCATACAGCTTTTCGACTGCATTCGGAGAATCCTGCTTGGTTAAATAAGGGAAGGAGAAGAAACCGATATCGAATTTGCGGTCAGGATTGTCTATAAATGTTTTCAAATTGTTTCCGGTTTGCATCATCATGGCACCCTCCTGCTTGATGAACAAATCTGTCGCTGTTGCGGTATCAATTCCGTTATAACCCGGATACCAGTATTTGGAGAACGTTTTAATCAGTTCCGCACTGTCTGTCCAAGGTGATTTCTCCAGGTCGATAATCCCTTTCTGCGTACCGGCTACAATTTCATTTAGCTCCACGAGGCCGTTTTTGTCCAAATCCAGCTGTGGTATAATCGGAGCAATCATTTGATCCATAAACATCCGATGCTGCCAGTTGAACACATTGTCCACCGGGGATTTGTTGGGGGCAATAAACGGTACAACACCCGCGGACTTGAGCTTCTCGGATGCGGCAAGAAGTTCACCGAACGTCTTTGGATTACTTGTTATTCCCGCCTTTGCAAACAAATTTTTATTATAAAATACTTTCACCGCCACGGTAGAAAGGGGTGCTGACGGTACAGTACCATTCGTATTATCCATGTTCTGATTGATCAATCCGGTTGAGTAGCTGTCCCACCAGGTGCGCTGTTTGGAATCATATGGATTCTGCTTTTCGAGATAAGGTTTAAGGTCCACAACCAGACCTTTACGGTAGTTTTCCATAGCCGGAACATGCCAGGTCCACACCACGTCGGGGGCAGCACCACCCAGAAGCTGCGAGTTAAGCCAAGTAACCCATTGAGCATCATCCGTGTATTCGGTATAAGCCATTTTCACTTGTACCTTTGGATTCACCTTCATATACTCGCTGATGACCTTGTTGTATACACCCTCATCCGCTTCTTTCTTCGGTTTTTGTACGCCCCAGGATATAGTTACTGTTGCATTTGTGTTTTTAGTGCTCCCGGCCTTGGATTCGTTTGGATCCTGAATCGTGCATGCCGATACCGTAAACGCCATGACCAGTGAGACTACAACCGCCAACATCCTCGATCCTACCCGATTACCTTTGTTATTCATTGTTAACGCTCCCTTTTCTCATAAAGTAATGGTGATCTTAAGCTTTGATTGCTCCGGAGCTAAGTCCGGAAACAAATTGCTTCGTGGCAAAGATGAAAAATAACAGCAGTGGCATTGATGCCACCACATATCCAGCCAATTGCACCCCTTGTTCATTCTGAGAATTACTCATAATCCCCTGCAGTGCGATAATGACGGGTTTGACGCTCTCTTGTGAAGCGGTCATCAAAGGCCAAATAAAATTGTTCCATCCGGCCAGTGAATCGATGACGGCAATTGTGGCAATTACAGGCATCGATAATGGAATTACGACTCGCAAAAGAATCATGAATTCTCCCGCTCCGTCTAAGCTTGCCGCCTCAAAAAGAGAGACCGATAACGATGAGAAAAATGTTCTTGCCAGCAAAACGGCCATCGGCGCCAAAGCTCCGACCGGCGGCAGGATTTGTACAGCGTATGTGTTCAGCAGCCCCATCTTATTAACTAGCACGAATTGAGGGAGCAGCAGCAGAAATGAAGGAATCATCATCAAAGAGATGATAAGAAAAAAAAGGAGTTCTTTGCCCGGCATATCGAAACGGACGAAGGCATACCCGGCCATCACGGAAATAATGATGACACCAACCACAATCCCCGAAGTAACGATAATGGAGTTAAACATAAACGGAGAAATTTGCCGGAGCGCATTCATGTAATTATCCAAATGAAACGGCGGTGTCATGAACCATACGTTGTCCACGATCTGCATTTTGTATTTAAAAGAAGAGTTCACCATTAAATAAAAGGGGAACAATGTGCAAAATGCCAGCATAAACAAAATGATGTGTATCCCGATTTGATTCAGGCTCCTCTTCTGACGTGCTTTTTCGCCTCTATCCATGGTTCTTCCCCGCTTTCTTAAACTGGTAGCTGATGATGGTCAGTACAAAAATGATGGCAAACATAAAAACCCCAATCGCGCTTGCATAGCCCATCTTGTTATAGGTAATCCCTTGCTGGTATAGATGCAGCGCCGGAACCATCGTAAAATTGCCGGGACCTCCATTGGTCAGCACAAGCACGTTCTCGAAGCTGTTCATCGAATGAATCAAGGAAAGGACGATCAATACTTTCATCTGCCCTGCAATCAGCGGGAGATCGATTTTCAGCAGTCTATCCAGTAATCCTGCTCCGTCGATCCGAGCAGCCTCGTATAGCTCCTCTGGAATCGCTTGCAATCCTCCCAAATAAATGAGAAACGCAATTCCCCCGATCCAAGGAAAGCCTACACCAATGATAGAGAATAACGCGGTATCCGCACTTCCCAGCCAAGCATGATTGCTATTTGTCCCGAATGCGCCTAAAGCCTGGTTAAGTGCTCCAAAAGTAGGGTTATAAATCCATTTCCACATTAAAATAATGACCATTGTTGGGACGACCATCGGGAGGACGAGAATAAATTTATACACTTCCTTCGCTCTACGGGAACTCACGCAATACACAAGTTCCGCAGCGAGCAGGGGCACCGTCAAGGTTTTAACAATATCCGTCACGGCGATAACCGATACGTTCTTCAGTGAAGCTACAAAGGTATCGTCACTCCACATAGATATAAAGTTACCCAGTCCAATGAACTCACGATAATTAAACCCATTCCATTCGAAAAAAGACATAATTACCGCTGTGGCAGCAGGGTAATACTTAAAGATCCCCATGATCAAAAATACAGGAAGCAAAAACAGGTAACCATATCTGGCCTTCCATATTCTATGGCCAATTCCTTTTCTTTCTACTCTCTGTGCCTGACTATACGCAGCTGACAATCTTTCCATTTTGAACCCCCATCCCACTGTTGTGATATTTATTATTATAAGTGCTGCCCTAAGAATGGGTAATGAGACACTTTTCAGATTGGATGTCTAATATTTTCAGATTGGGTCATTATTTTCTCAATTATTTCAAATGGGAGGAGATAATAGAGACAATCTTTAATGGCCGCTCGTCTTCCGGCAACCGCTATCTTATACCGACCATAGAAAAAGACCGACCAGTCCCTTCCTCCCCAAGAAGCCATCAACCATTAATCCTATCCCCGACGCTTCTTTTCTTTGTCTATGAATCTTAATCATTATTGCAACCACATAGAAACCTTTAATCCCATCCATATATGATCCGTGTAGTTTGGAGAATCCGACACAAACATGCATAATGAAACGGGAGGGTGGCACTTTATACAAAGTGTCCGCCCTCCTGTCTACAGTTCATGGGTAACCAGTCTCTTCTGTTTTTACTTCTTGGATTTGGCAAAGTTCTCAGCATATTCTTCCATAATCTTGTCGCCGCCGTTTTTGCGCCATTCCTCAATTGCTTTGTTCCATCCAGCCTCATCTATTTTGCCATAGATGAATTTCGTCTTGGCATCATCAATAGCCGTAGCTAATTCCACACCCTTGGTATTAAAGGTGTTAGATATGAGCGGATTTGTTGGATTGATGAGTAACCAGATCACTCTCGCGGAACAATCCGTAAATTTTACCGTTGACTGATGTATTATTCAGTGTATCTTTATTCATTTTGCTAAGGAAAGGATAATCCTTTAAATAGGGGCCAACTTCCCAGAACATGCCCGACTCCACAGCCGATACAATATTGGAATCCTTGTTATTTGTAACCAGAATAGCCATTGGAAGTTCTCCCGAAGCTATAGTTGCATTGACTTTTTCTTTATAAGTGCTAGCCGGCACCCATGTGAATTGGAGCTTGGTGTTGGTGTATGCTTCGATTTTCTTCTGGATTTCACTCTCGGGATTCGGTGGTTCCGAGTACATATTATTTTATCAGGCATCAAAGTTGTGCTTAATGGTAAGCCCTTAAGTACTACCCTATGTTGACATAAGGATTTTATCGCGATATATTTAGTAAGCTAAATAAAATTTAACTGAAGAGGAGTTTTAATGACAGATAATGTGGATTGTGATATTCGTCAGACTTTAGATAGGATTTCTTCCAAAATGCGCCGAGATTATAGCGAATCTCTAAGGGAACTTAACCTTTATGTAGGCCAAGATAATTTACTTGCTCGTTTGTGGATAGGCGGCGATGGAATAACACAAATGCAGTTATGTGAATATTTAAAATGTGAACCACCTACGGTAACAAATATGGTTAGATCACTGGAGCAAAACGGATTTATATACCGTACAAGAGATAAACATGATGCTAGGGTAATGCGGATTTTTCTAACAGACAAAGGCAAAGAATTAGAGGAACCGGTTAGTTTCAAATGGAAACAGCAGCAAGAAAAATTACTGCATTCAATTTTACCGGCCGATCGCTTACTTCTAAGGCAGCTATTGAAGCAAATGGAGTGTGACTTATTATAAGTCGTCTCTAGCATATATATTTAGCATGCTAAATAACATCCATTTATTAAACCAACAAATAAAATAATGGTTAAAAGAAAGGAATGATTTTGATGGTAACAAATACAGAAACACAAATGCGCTCGTTCAAGATGTCCGACACCGGCATGATCGCACTCGTCGAGGAACAGACGCCGAAGCCCGGCGTCGGTCAGGTGCTGATGCGCGTGCGCGCCAGCTCGCTCAACGCCCGCGACCTGTTCATGTTGGACGGCCGTTACCCGGTGCCGCCCGGTCGCGTGCCCCTGTCTGACGGTGCCGGCGTCATCGAGGAAATAGGCCCCGGCGTGACACGTTTCAAGGTTGGTGACCGGGTGGTGAACTCGTTCCACCCCACCTGGTTCGGTGGACCACAGCGCGAGCATAGCCTGTTGTACCACACGAACCTCGACGGGTGGCTGACGGAGTACGTCGTGATCGACCAACAGGGGCTGGTCATGATGCCCAAACACCTGGACTTCACCGAGGCGGCGACTTTGCCTTGCGCTGCGGTCACGGCGTGGTCGGCGGTGGCAGGAGCTGGTGCCGGGGACACGGTGTTGATCCAGGGAACGGGCGGCGTATCGCTGTTCGCCCTGCAGTTCGCCCGCGCCGCAGGAGCCCGCGTGATCGCCACGACGTCAAAGGAGACGAAGGCAGAACGTCTGATCGAGCTTGGCGCGAGCGACGTGATCAACTACGCCACCACGCCGGACTGGGGTGCCCAGGTGCGCGCTCTCACCAACGGTCGTGGCGCCGACGTAATTGTAGAGGTCGGTGGCGCCGGGACCATCGCTCAGTCGATTGCGGCCATTGCATATCGCGGCGTCATCTCGCTGGTCGGGCACATCACGCATGACACGACTGGCATGAACCTCCTCGACTTTACCTATAGCGGAGCAACTCTGCGCACGATTGGCGGCGGCAGCAGGAGCGACCTGGAGGACATGAACAGGGTGATCGAGGCGCAACAGCTGCGACCGGTCATCGATCGCGTCTTCCCGTTCCTCGAGGCACCCACTGCTGTGTCCTACATGGAGCAGGGGGATTACTTCGGCAAGATCGTTATCAGCAACTGACGCCGGTCCAATGGATATAGCGCACCACATCATGCCGCCCACAGGAGCGGCGTAATCTCGAAAGGACAAGTTAACGGTAGGATTTTACAAGACGTGTTCTGTTCGTGATGATCATAGGAATGATTAGCTTGGTCATGGGGTTCTTTATCCGCCGCGCTGTAGTAAACACGAGGGGTTAAAATCGATTCATTGATGTTAAAAAAGTATTAAAAAACTAAAAAGGAGAAATAAAAAATGAAATTTGGAATAATAGGTGTAGGAAACATAGGGTCAATTATTTCTGAAAAATTAGTTAAGAATGGACATGATGTCAAAATTGCAGATGCTCGTGGAATTGAACGATTGGAAGGAAAAGTCCTCACAGGAAAACGTGTGAGTGTAGAAGATGTAATTACAGATATTAATGTACTTATAATATCAATCCCTCTGTACGCACTGCCAAGTATTCGCCATGTTGTAGATAACGTTGGGGAAGAAGTGATCGTTGTAGACACTTCAAATTATTATCCTCAAAGAGACAAGAGAATTGAAGAAATTGAGAACGGGGTGGTTGAAAGTTTGTGGGTTACAAATCAATTAGGTAGACCTGTAATTAAGGCTTTCAACAATTTATTAGCCTTTACTTTAAAAAATGAAGGAACTCCCGAAGGTACTAGTGGACGAATTGCTATAGCAGTTGCTGGCGATGACCTATCTCAAAAAAAAATAATTATGGATATAGTAAACGAGCTAGGCTTTGACACTGTAGATAGCGGTTCTTTAAGTGATTCGTGGAGACAGCAACCAGGAACTCCAGCATACTGCACAGAACTAACAAAGGGAGAACTTACCCAGGCTTTAAAAAGGGCCCAAAAAGAAAATGCCCCTTTCCTACGGGATAAGGTGATAGAGAAATTTATAGCTGCCCCAGCCGAATTATCACACGAAGATATTGTTAGAACAAATAGAGAAATATATAATTCCTAATTTAGGAACCCTGATTGACTTGATAGGTTCATGAAAATTACAATAGCTCAAAACATGTTAAAGAGCATAAGAAAATAGACCCAGCATTACACTTTTAAAAAAAACAAACATGTGTGAAAATATGTAATTCAAACAAAAGAAACTTAACAGGTGCCCTCTATCTTGGACAACACATCGATCAACGCAGCTTCAGGCAAATACTCGGAGCTGCTTTTTTTGTGCGCCTTGCATAGGTGATCCTTTTAAACCCGAAATATACAAGTTCCGAAAATAATTTTGTCTATGGAACTTTGAAGTTTTTCATATGTTCATTGCCTACTTCTACAAGGGACTATAAACTAAATCCAGTACAATTATTCCGATACTGACCATTTTAGGAACTTCTCGGAGGGGATCATGTGAAGCGAAATTGGGAGCTGGACGAGTTAATTGAGCATTTTGCGTTTCTTCCGAATGAAATGCAGCAAGTCGGGAACAGATCGGGGGAGACTAGGTTAGTTTTTTTTGTTCTGTTTAAGTTTTTCCAATACGAAGCGCGATTCCCCTTGCATAAATTTGAAGTTCCCAAAGTCATCATTCAATACATAGCAAAGCAGATCGAAACACCGGCGGAGCTGTACGCACAATATGATTGGACGGGACGCTCTATCACTTATCACCGAACTCAAATCAGGGAGTTTTTTGGCTTTCGTGAGGATACCATGCAAGATGCAGAAGAGATGATCGATTGGCTATGCAAAAGCGTTTTGTTCCAAGATCACGATTTCGAACATTTGGTTGAAACTGTATATCGGCGATTCAGAGAGATGAAAATTGTTCCGCCTACAGCGGATCGTATCGAGCAGCTTATCAGAACTGCAATCCACACTTACGAGGAACAATTTTTTCAAGCCACGCTGGAAAAGTTGCCTGTGGTATCTTTGTCCAAATTAGATTCTCTCGTGGAGAGCATCGCATTTCTTGATGATGACCAGGGCGGTTCAAGCGGTGGCGAAGGACTTCTTTCTTTTCAGGAGTTAAAGGCTGATCCAGGTAAACCAGGGGTCGAAAGTGTGTTAAAAGAGGTCAGCAAGCTGCGAACGATTCGAAATCTTGAACTTCCGGATGATCTGTTTCGTGATATCCCTCTTACAGTATTAACCAAGTATCGGCAGCGAACCGCAACAGAGGATCTCAGGGAACTTCGCCGCCATCCTGATCCGATCCGATACACATTGTTAGCCTCTTTCTTTTGGCTAAGAAGTATGGAAATCACGGATAATTTGATCGAGTTGCTAAATCAAATCGTCCATCGGATAAGCGTGCGGGCGGAACGAAAAGTCGAAAAGGAATTTCTGAATGAATTACGTAGGGTAAGCAATAAGTACGGCATTCTATTCAATTTGGCACAGTCCGCCATCAATAACCCGGATGGAATTATTCGTGATGTCATTTATCCGATCGTAAATGGGCAAACGTTACGGGATTTGATAAAAGAATTCAAACATTACAGGGCCAGCCTATCGAGAGAAAATCCATACCATTATTCGGGCTTCCTATGGGAGTCATTATCGCCGTATGGCGCCCGAAATATTAGGTATCTTGGAATTCCGATCAAACAATGAAGTGCATCAGCCGGTGATTCGTGCACTGGAGCTGGTCAAAAATATTCGGACACCGGCCAGCACTATCTTCCTCTCATCGAAGATATCCCCATCGATGGAGTAATCCGAATCGTTAACAAAGAAATCATTGTCGAGAAAGATGAAAAAGGTCAAGAGCGAATTAATCGCATGAATTATGAGATTAGCGTACTTCAAGCTTTACGTGACAAGCTTCGCTGTCAAGGATCTGCCTGCGCTTATGCGATATTTCCGGGGATGAACCCAGCGCGCCTCACTATAAAGGTGTTTGGTTCTCCCCTCCTAACCAAACAAAGCATCCCTATCGCAGGGATGCTTTGTTTTCTATTCCTTATCATGAGCTTGGTACGGCTTGAAGTGTGTGTTATAATCACTAGCACGATAAAATGATAGATGGAGGATTTTTATGCTTACCTTTGAACAAAAGCTTGCGATTATGGAGTCTTTTCCAGAGCTTACACGCAGCGATGTATCACTAGGCCGCGTTAATTTCAGCTATGAGCAAAGCGCCTATGATAAAAAGAACGTAGCCTACCACCTGCACCCGAATGGAAACGGATTTATTTATGCGGGCCGGCTGCGGGGCTACTCTACCGATAACAAAGGATTTGTCAATATTCGTGACTATGAGGCGGATGCGCTTCGTGCCCTTGTTGCCGAATCGATCCTTTCCTTGACGGATACTTCAACCCAAAAAACGCCCCCGCGCACTGAAAGCACGCAAAAGGAGCGTTGGGAAGGTCCTGATAATCAGTCCCTTGTGGTAACCTTTGAAGATGAACTATGGTATGTGTATGCTGGAGCCAATCTGGAATCCGCGTTTGAAACCTATGAGGAAGCAGCGCAGTACTGTCTTGAAGAAGGATTTGCTAAAGCTACCTGAGCCTGATTTTAAACCAGCTCATATGAATTCTTGATCTGAACCCCGGCAGGCAGGACCGCCTCAATATGACCCCGTATCAAGCTCTGTTCCTTGCTGTCCTCACTGAGTATAGCTATAATGCCGCTGTCGCCGCGGGTACGAATTAACCGTCCGATTCCTTGTCTCAGGCGCAGCAGCATGTAGGGCAGATCCACCTCTTCAAAAGGATTCAAGGCTGCTTTGCGTTTGGCCATAAAAACAGGGTCCTGCGGAGGAAACGGCAGTGACCAGATGATCACATTGGAGAGTGATGGGCCTGGTACATCAAGCCCTTCCCACAATGTAACCGCGCATAATACACTTTGCTCGTCACGCTGAAACTCTGAAATCAGATGGCTGATTTCCTGATCACCCTCGAACAAAAGACGCAAATCAGTACAGGCCGGATAATGTCCAATCTCTTTTTTGAACTGCTGTAAATCGTCTTTAGTTGGAAACAACAGCAGCGCTCTTCCTTGCGTCCGCTCCAGCAGGCTCGATGCTGCCCGCATCTTTTCAGTAAAGCTGCCTCCCTCCAACCACTTCGGCATGATCACTTCCATTTGCTGTGCATAATCATAAGGAGAAGCCACGGAAAAGGATGTGTACTGCTCAATCCCAAGACTATCGGCCACATATTCAAAGGAACCCTCAACAGATAAAGTCGCTGACGAAAACACGATAGGCATACTGGACGAGTTGAATACTTGCTCCCGCAGCACTTCCTTCACGGTTCTCGGCATAATCGCCAAAGTAAGCCCATCCTCACTTTCCGTTACCCAACAAATCAGACTGTCGGATTGCTCAAATAAAATCAGTGCCTTTTGCATCATTTCCAGATGCTCCTCCACAATACGCAGCTGGTAATCGTTCAACGTATACAGCTCGCTCTCAAACACCAGCTCTTCCTCTATAGCCGTAAGGACACTACGGAAGCGCTGCACCTCTCGAATCAGCTTGTCATTCAATATAACCTGCTTCCGATCGGTACCCGGTATCGCCTTGCTCTGAAGTCCCAGCACATCAAACAGCGTTTCACTTTGGACAATCGCTTCATCTATGAGTACAGCCAGCGTCTCACGCACTTCACCCTCCAATAGGCGAACGATCAGCGCTTCAAATACGACATGCTTTAATTTAAAGGTCAAAGCCTTCTGTCCGGCAGATTCCAATAGATGTCCTTCATCAAATACAACCGCGCAGTGATCCGGCAGCAGCGGCAGCTGGCCTTCCCGTTTGCGTCCTTCGTATGTCCAAATATGCTCCATATAAAAATCATGCGAGCAAATAATCAGATCACCCGACTTGCGGTAATGATCCCTTGACAGCGTCTGACCGCAGCGATGCCGCTTCTCACAGGTAAAACAATCCTGGAACGTATCCCAGTTGATTTGTTCCCATTGCTCATCATTCATATGCGGATAATGCTTACGATCTCCATAGGCATGAAACGACTGCAGCGGCTTGTAGCTGTGGACAAATTCAGGCAGGCTCTCATACAGATCCTGAAACAGATCGGCATCCGCCGCCCTCATACGTGCCTCCTCCAGCTTCACCAGGCATACATATTTATCCGGTGATTTGCCCAGTCTGGCATCGATCGCCAAGCCCAGATGCTGAGCCAGCTTCGCAATATCCCCCTCCGGCTTAACGAGCTGCTCGATCAATGACTCATCAGCACAGGCAATAATGGCCGGCTTGCGCATATAACGCGCATAACAAATCGTGTACAGCAGATACACTAACGTCTTTCCTGTTCCCACCCCGGCCTCAGCAAATATGGTCTGTTTTTCAGCAAACGCTCTTTCCAGCTGAAAAGCCATATAAATCTGTTCGTCACGAACCTCAAAGCCGGATTCCGGCAGGATATCATAAAATACATCAGCTATCCAATCGCCAGCCTGCTGGGTAAAGGATTGTCTTGGATCATAGTTAAAAGGGTAACGCTCCACTATTATTGTGCCTCCATAAAATCGAATTCTATTGTAAAAACCTGATCACCAGATAAACAACTGCCGCGTTAAAAATCATCAACAGCGGGATGCCGATCGTGAATGATCTGTGTTTGGTTTTATGATGCCATACCCGCATCCCTATCCAGCCTCCAACCGCTCCACCGAGTAAGGCAATGAGGAATAGCTGCTTCTCAGGAACCCGCTGACGGGATTTTTTGGCGTACCGCTTGTCCTGACCCATTCTGATAAAGCCCCAAACATTCATCACTATCAAATAGATAAGAAGTATATTCACTTGAACCTCCAGAGTTACTGATGAGTAGAAGCCTTTCGTTGCTTTTACCTTCAAAAATCGTTACATTAGTAATATTGTTCACTCTCTAGCATCAACGATTAGAATAAAGGATGTGCGTCATTCATGCAAACCGTTCAGACCATTTTGTTCGCGCTTATTCTCGTTACTTTGGCTTGTTCTGTCTACTACAGCTTCCGCTCCCGTAAGCATGTCGATCCCAAGCTGCGAGGCATCTATAGCTCACGAATGAACATCATGATGGGGATTATGCTCGTCCTGATTGCTGTCAGCCAGCTGTTTTTTTTCACGGATTCCAATATCCGCCGCGTATTCGGCACTATTTGCTTCCTGCTCGGTGCGTTTAACCTGTTCTCAGGACTACGCAATCATGCCCACTTTACCCGTCAATAATAAGGCATTCTAGAAGTGCGGTGAATAAGTCTCGCTGCGCTCGTTCTTCACCGGACTTCTAGACCTGATCAATAAACTGTGCAGTGAGCATCGCTTTCGCAACCAGTGTTTGCGTATTCGCATGATAGATGGCGACATCTATTTTACCGAATTTACGACTCACCTCAATGATTTTTGGAAGAATCTCGATCTCACTGTCAATTTGCACAGGCTTGACAAAATAAGAGGACATATTGTCCATAACGAGATCGCCTTTTTTGATATCCTGCACAATATGGTACGCAGCCTGCTTCATCAGTATGGTCAATACACCTTCAGATACGGTGCCAAGCTGGTTCGTCATCTGGGGGGTAATGGCCCCACGGAATATGGGGTATCCCTCTTTGTTGCGTTCCTCTGCAAAGCCAGACCAGATCAAATCCTCGAAGGTCTCCCCATTCTGCGGCTGCCGTTGAATGTGCTGCATCGCCTTTAATACGTCCTTACGGCTAATGACAGCCATAATCTTACGATTCGTATCAATGATGGGGAGCAGGTCAATTCCTTCCCAAACCATCATATGCGCTGCTGTTGCTACGGAAGTATTTGGCGCGGCGGTCAACGGATTGCGTGTCATCAGCTTATCCATCGTTTGCTCAGGCTCTGCGCCAATCAAATCCTTCGATGTAATCATCCCAATGACCCGATTCCATTCATCCACTACCGGAAACCGGCTATGTCCTGCCTGTTCATTAAGCCGCTGCCAATCCTTGAGCGTATGGTGGCTCTTCAATACAACGACTTCCATGGAAGGAGGCACGATGTCCTCAATCAGCAAAATCTTTTTCTTGATGAGTCGATCATAAATGGCCCGATTGATCATGGAAGCTACCGTGAACGTGTCGTAGCTGCTTGAAATAATCGGAAGCTCCAGCTGATCGGCAAGCCTTTTCACCTCTTCACTCGTACCGAATCCGCCTGTAATCAGCACACCGGCCCCTTGCTCCAACGCACATATATGAGCCTTACTACGGTTACCTACGATGAGCAGACTGCCCGGATCAATATAGCGCATCATCGCATCCTGCTGCATCGCGCCGATCACGAACTTATACAACGTTTTTTGCAAACCACCGAGTCCGCCCAGTACCTCACCGTCTACAATATTAACAACCTCGGCAAAAGTCAGCTTGTCGATGTTATCACGCAGCTTTTTTTCCACGCGAACTGTGCCAACCCGCTCCTTGGTGCTGACCAGCCCCAAATTATCTGCTTCTTTGATAGCTCTATAGGCGGTACCTTCGCTGACTGCAAGCTTCTCGGCGATTTTACGAACCGAAATTTTTGAACCGATCTTCAGGTTCTCAATATATTTTAATATTTGCTCATGCTTGGTAGCCGTTTCCTGCGCTGTATAGTCCATAACTGTACCACCAATCTCTGAATCTCTGTATTAATCTGTATGATTCATTATAAACGCTCTTCAGCATAAAAAAAAGCCCTTCACGAACCAATATCTGGGCTCATGCATAGGATAACGTATACTTATTTTGGAGGTGCCTTATCGATGTATAATCAACCCGTTGCAAACTCAAATCCAGCTGGCGAAGCTGTCTACCAGATGGAGCCCGCTATGGTCGAAAAGCTTCACCACATGAAGGAGCATATTCATGGCATATGCAAGAAGCACATGCATCGACCGGTGCGTGTACAAACCACTCATGGTACAACCTTTGAAGGTTATATTATCCATATTGACGATGTACATTTGTATTTGAACCCTCTGCCTGGCCACGTACGCGGTTTCTTTAATCCGCTGGCAGCCGCTCAGCAGCAATATGCATATAACAATGTGATTCTGCCACTAGTATTGTTTAATCTGCTGACCATCGCACTCCTTTAAATTTGCTGAACTGCTCGACCCTCATGCACACAAAAGAGCCATTCTCCGCACGATCGGAGTTTGGCTCTTTGGCATTACTTCTTAAATTGCATCAGCTTGCGACGGCCGGATAACACTTGCTCCATCTGCCAGCCTTTCATCCGCTTGACACGCCCAATCTCCTGCTTCTTCCGCTCATCTACACCAATCAGCTCATGAAGATGAGCGGCCACAATCATCAGCGCGAATAGTACCCAGATCACTCCAAAAATCGTAGGCAGTGTGAAGCCCGACCTGATATCGAGTCTGGGGACGGCATAGAACAGCATACCCAGCGCCAGACCCATATACATCACCGATTTCATCCCTTTCAAGCAAGCATCCCTCCGCTTCCATTCAATAATAAGGCTTGTTCTCTATAGTCTATGAATCCAGATAGCCAAATAGCCCAAATTAATGAATTTAATAGAATGTAGCCGCAGCAGCGCATATTTTGTTGGGAACGAGTGGCTTACGAAGTAAGTTTTCTTCGAAAACTCGGCTGTTCCTTACGAAGTAAGTTTTCTTCGAAAACTCATAAGAAGGTGAACCTTATTGAAAAAACATCGCAAGGTATCCGCTTCTTTACACCGTGCAACCTGCCGCTGCCAGCGCTCGGCCAAGCAGAAGACAGTACGCGTCATCGTCCGCTTTGCAGGCACTGCAAGCAAACGGCATGTCTCTTCCTTGAAGCGAAAACTGGATAAAGGCAATCATCATTTTAAAGAAAAGGCCCATCTTAAGCTGATTGGCTCCTGGGCTGCACATGTATCCCCCGCTTGTCTGAAGGCTATCTGCTCCCATCGACACGTAGCCAAAATTGTGCTTGACCGTAAAAACCGCATCAATCTGAACGTGGCAACACCCGCTGTAGGCGCAGTAGCTGTCCGCTCGCGGGGCACCACAGGACGAGGAGTTACCGTAGCTGTTCTCGACACTGGTGTAGCTCCTCATCCAGATTTGACCCAACCGGCCAATCGGATTGCAGCGTTCAAGGATTTTGTAAACAACAGAACCAAGCCTTACGATGATAACGGTCACGGGACACATGTAGCAGGCGATGTCGCCGGCAATGGTTACTCCAGCAAAGGTAAATATCGAGGAACAGCACCAGGTGCCCGCATTGTCGGGGTCAAGGTATTGGATCAGCAGGGCGGGGGATATGATTCAACGATTATCAAAGGCATAGAATGGTGTGTCAATAACCGAAAACGGCTTGGCATCCGCATACTCAACCTTTCGCTTGGTAAACAGGCTGTAGAGAACTGCAGCAACGATCCCTTATGTCAAGCCGTAAGCAAAGCCGTTCGGGCTGGACTTGTCGTGACCGTGTCAGCAGGTAATGAAGGGCCTGCCAAGGGCTCCATTGATTCCCCCGGCATCAGTCCACTGGCTATCACCGTGGGTGCCACGAATGATCGAAACACGGTACGCGAATCGGATGATCAAATCGCTGCATTTTCCAGTCGAGGACCTGCCAAGGGCGGAGGAGCCAAACCTGATCTTGTAGCTCCCGGAACCAATATAATCTCGCTGCGTGCAGATGGCTCTGAGTTGGATCGCACGCTTCCGGGCAATAGGGTAGGCAAACGGTATTTCAAGCTGTCAGGTACCAGCTTCTCCTCTCCGATTACAGCAGGCTCCGCCGCCCTGCTGCTGCAGCAAAATTCCCGACTAACACCTGCTCAAGTAAAACGCTTGTTGAAACGCAATGCCTACTCTTTGAAACAGTCAGCTCGTGATCAAGGTGCGGGAGAACTGAATATGCGATTTGCCGCAGCCAAAGCACGCAACCGCAAGCAAGCCTTGGGAGGCAAGGTCAGGTAATACCTTCTGTGAACAGAGCAGGATGGGTCAGGATCTCTGGAGAGGCCCTGCCTGCCTGTGTGCGGAACTGCCGAGGTGTTAATCCGGTTTTTCGTTTAAATAAAGCATGAAAATATTTCATATCCTTATACCCTATAAGCTCGGCCACGGTGCTTATTTTGTCGTCAGTTAGCAGCAGCAGCTCGCAGCACTTTTGAATCCGCAGGAATTGGATGTATTCCATATAAGTTTGGCCTGTGGCCTTTTTCATAAGCCGATGAAACTGTCTGGAGCCCAGATTGATCGCTGCCGCCATTTCGGTCAAAGAAGGAGGGTTTTGAAGCCGCCGGCCAAGCTCCTCCAGTACCGTATTCAAACGTTTCATTTCCGGCTCTGCCTCAACGTCAGCGTGTCCTGCCGAGGATCGAACGATACATACAAGCAGCTGCAGCGCATAAGACAGCAGCATGATGCGGCGCGCCGTTTGGGTATCGTTAAATTCCACATACAGCTGGTGCATTAAAGCGCCTACTTCACCATGCGATTCCCGATGCACAAACCAGCTCTTCTCCTGATTCAAGGCCCGCAGTGCAGCAACGTCATCAGGAGCCCATAGACTGGAATCGCTAGTAGCAATACGCTCGAAAAACTGGTCATGAAATATGCAGTTATACACGATTAAACGCTCCTTAGCCGAAGCCTGCGCAGGCCTGAACACATGGGAAACCCCGATTGGAATAAAAAAAAGATCACCCTTCTGGACAGTCACAACCTGATCATCAATATAATGATAGCCTTTTCCTTCACTAATATAACTGACCTCAACAAAATCGTGCAGATGCTCCAGCATCTCGAAGGATTCACTGGCGCGATTTACATACAAAGGAAAATCAGGTCCAAAAAAAGTCTGACCTGTCAACGAGTAGATTGATCTGCGAATGCTCAAGAGCTACACTCTCCCTAGTCCCATATTCATAACCCTAGCTCATTTTATAATGTCAATATACACCTATAAACATGTCAAGTCTAACCCAATCTTTTGCAGCCGAACCATACTAAAATAATTACAAATCCAAATCCACGCTAAGAGGTGTATTATGCAGCCATTACAAGTTATGCATTTAACATGCGAGTATCGCAGTAATCCTGTTGGAATTGATGTCATACAGCCAAGACTGGGCTGGAAGCTTGTTTCAGAACAACGCAATGTCAAGCAGAACGCCTATCAAATTCAGGTTGCCGCTGCTCCCGGGCTGTTCGATACTCAGCTCATTTGGGATACAGGCAAGGTCAACTCTGATCAATCCGTACATGTTGTGTATGAGGGAACTGCGCTTGAGTCGCGTACCCGATACGTGTACCGCATCCGGGTATGGAGCGAGCACGGTCAGCACAGCGATTGGAGTGAAACCGCTTACTGGGAAACCGGCCTGCTGAATCCATCGGAATGGACAGCTGACTGGATTACAACCAGTATTCCGCGTGATCCCGAGCAAGCCGAGCCTATCGACATGTTTCGGACCGCTTTTCAGATTGATAGTCCGGTCAGCAGGGCAGTCATCTATGCTACCGCGTTGGGACTCTATGAGCTTAGCCTGAATGGCAATCGGGTTGGAGATGCACTGTTTACCCCTGGATGGACCAGTTATACAAGTCGGCTTCAATATCAAACCTATCCTGTGACCGAACTGCTAAAGAACGGAGATAATGCACTTGGCATGATGGTGGCGGACGGCTGGTACAAGGGCAATTTGGGCTGGCAGACACAGCGCAACTGCTTTGGCAGCGAGCGGGCTGCACTGTTGCAGCTGCATATCACTTATGAGGATGGAAGCGAACAGATCATCAAGACAGGCGACGACTGGAAAGCATCTGAAGGCCCCATTCGTATGTCTGAGCTGTATCATGGAGAAACCTACGATGCCAGACTTGAAAAAAGCGGCTGGGATACATGGGATTACGACGATTCGGGCTGGAGCGGAACCACTGTGCGCGAGCATTCCAAAGAGATTCTGATTGCCCAGGAAAATAATCCGGCGCGTATTGTTGAACGGCTCCAACCTATCGAGCTGATACGAACACCAGCTGGAGAAACGGTACTCGATATGGGGCAAAATATGGTCGGATGGATGCATATTTCTGTCGAAGGCGAGGCAGGCCATACCATCACCATACAGCACGCCGAGGTGCTTGATAAGGAAGGCAACTTCTACACCGGTAATTTACGATCAGCCAAACAAACCAATGTTTATGTATGCAAGGGAGAAGGCGTGGAAACCTATGAGCCGCGCTTTACGTTTCAGGGATTCAGATATGTGAAGCTCGAAGGTTATCCCGGAGAGCCGAAGCTTGAGCAGTTCACTGGTTGTGTAATCACCACAGACCTGGAGACGACCGGCCATTTTGAATGCTCAAATCCATTGATTAATCAGCTGCAGCACAATATTGTTTGGGGACAAATCGGAAATTTTCTCGATGTACCGACGGATTGCCCTCAACGGGATGAGCGGCTGGGCTGGACCGGAGATGCCCAGGTGTTCATCCGCACAGCGGCTTTTAACCGCAACGTAGCCCCCTTTTTCACCAAATGGGTTCGTGACCTGAAGGCAGATCAATTCCCAGACGGTGGTGTCCCTCATGTGATTCCAGACGTGCTGCCACAGGATACTCATTCCTCCTCAGCCTGGGGCGACGCTGCCGTCATATGTCCATGGACTGTGTATCTCAGCTATGGAGATAAGCGACTGCTGGCGGAGCAATATGACAGTATGAAGAGCTGGGTGGATTACATTCACAGCCAGGGCGACAACACCTATTTGTGGAACAGCGGATTTCATTTTGGCGATTGGCTTGGACTCGATGCCAAGGAAAACAGCTATAAGGGAGCAACACCGAGCGATCTGATCGCCTCAGCCTTCTATGCTTATTCCACAAGCCTGCTTGTCCAAACCGCCAAAGTGCTTGGTAAATCAAGTGACGCTGCGACTTATGAGAGCTTGTACAGTAAAATCAAGGAGCAGTTCCGCAATGAGTTCGTGTCACCTGCCGGAAGACTATGCGCAGCTACACAAACCGCACATGTGCTTGCTCTGATGTTCGATCTGGTAGAAGGCGAGCAAAAGAAACGCATTGTCCGAACGTTGGTCGAGCTAATTGAGGAGAACAGCTTCCATCTGACAACCGGCTTCGTAGGTACGCCTTATCTATGCCATGTATTATCCGAGAATGGACAGCATGATGTTGCCTTAAAGCTCGTTCTGCAGGAGAGCTATCCTTCCTGGCTGTATCCTGTGACGCAAGGTGCAACGACGATGTGGGAGCATTGGGATGGCGTGAAGGCAGACGGTTCATTTTGGAGCGATGATATGAATTCCTTCAACCACTATGCGTATGGAGCCATCGGCGATTGGCTGTATCAGGTTGTCGCCGGGCTTGATACCGACCATCAGGCAACAGGCTACAAGCATATCAAGATTCGGCCGCGAGTCGGTCAAGGCTTTGAATACGCCAAGGCTTCGCTGGAGTCGATGTACGGAATGATTCATTCCGGCTGGGAACGGACCGAGCAAGGAGGATGGATCGTCAGCATTACCATCCCTGCCAATACAACTGCCGAGGTATACCTCCCGGATGCCCGGCTGGAGACACTGCGCGAGAGTGGGCATTCGATCTTCGAAGCCGAGGGCATCTATACCCGTCAGCAATCGGCAGATGGTGTTACGATCACATTAGGCTCTGGAAGCTATCTATTCACAGCTAACCCGTAATACAATCAAAGGCCCGCTATTGCTGAGCTGATCAGCGGATAGCGGGCCTTAACTTGGTTCATTTCAGTGAGCAATATGCAGGTTCTGCTGTACGTATCGAAGACAGTTCGGCACCTTACACCTCTACTCAGCCGTCGCAGGATTATGCAGCGCCTCTCTGCGGCTGTCTTTTGCTGCGCAATTTCAGCCATCTGACCACCTGACCATATAAGGAAACCAGCAGCCACGGAACGATCAAGCTGAGCAAAAATGCTGAGATCGTATACGCATGATAGTGCAGGATATTGCCAGTCGCATTCGTTACATGAGTGCGCCAATAACTGAGCAGCGCAGGATGCATCAGATAAATGCCAAATGAAACAGCGCCCAATGAAATCAAGGCCTTGGAGAGCTTCGGAGCATACTGCAATATTTTGCGACCAATCCAGATAAAGCCCATCGCGGCAAACATCGGATACACATTAAAAATAATCGTATACCAGATGCCGGCAAAACGTATTTCACTGGATTGTTCAATCAGGAACATCCCCATAAAGCTGAGTCCGAGCAGCACACTTAATGGTAAAACCCAGCCAATGTGCCGCCCAATCCAGTTTACAAACGTTTGATAATGTACACCTATGTATCCACCCAAAGTGAACAAGCTGAAATATGTAACACATAATGAAGCAGAATGCTCAAATGGCGCAACCATATGCTCATACCAATAGGAAGCAGCCTGTACGGCTATCCCAATGATGACCAGACTGTTCATAAAGCCCTTCCAGAGCCGGCTCAGCCAGATTAATAACGGAAATACCAGATAGAACTGAACGATGATAACCATAAAATAAAGATGGTACGACGCATCGGACCAAGGCAGCATACCAAGAAGCTCCTGCCAATCCCAATGCAGATTATCCGGATCATAGATCCATTGATTATATACATAATAAAACACACACCACAGCAGGTAAGGAAACAGAATTTGTTTTACCCTTTTTAGATAAAAGGTAACGGCCTGCTTACCACTCCAATCATCGATATACCGATAAAACAATACCAATCCACTTAAAAATATAAATAAAGGAACGGCAAAATTACTGAACTTGTTGATCCCTAAATACAGTGCCTGGGATGTCGAGCCTATGGGTATTTCAACTGTTGCTTCCGATGTCCCATGAATAACGAGAACAGCCAATATGGCAAAGGCTCTTACGATATCCAGTTCTATAAGCTTTGGTTTTTTTACTGTCAAAATATTTGCCTTCCCTCCGATCCGTTGTATAAACGGACCTATTGCTAATGTTTGTTTATAGTGATCATCCTTAATCATACCACATGGAAGCGTTTATCAGATGTAACTTTTTTGTAAAAACTTATATTTGCACATAAAAACTTATATTTACTTAAAATTAATTGATTTAAAATGCACAATTACTTATAATCAACATAGAACATAATGACCACTGCTAACCACACCCCATGGAAAAAGGAGGCTCAACATGTATCAGGAAGAGCGGTTGATCGGGATCATGGAATTTTTACAGGTCCATCACCGGGTCAGCATTGAAAATATATGCGAGCTGTTCGACATTTCACGAGACACCGCTCGCAGAGACATTATTAAGCTTGAGGAGCAGGGTCACATTCTCCGTACACGCGGCGGCGCTATCCTGCCTACGTTGTCCCGCACCATTGCTAACTACAATGAACGGCTTCACGATCAAGCGACTACGAATTCCAAAAGAGCTATCGGCCAGCTCGCCGCCTCTCTGCTGCTTGATGGTGATTACTTACTGCTAGACGCCTCTACAACCGTACAAAGCGCCGCCGAACAAATCCGTACGAAGGACCATGTTGTCGTCACGAATTCCATAGACATTGCCAGTATTCTCAATTACAAGGAAAACATTGCTGTCCATTTGCTTGGAGGAGTGCTTCATCCAGAGCATCGCTTCATATACGGAGCCAGAGCGCTAAGCAATCTCAAGGATTATCACGTACACAAGCTGCTGCTCGGAACGTGTGCAATTACTGAAGATGGCATTACAGACCCTTATGAGGAAGAAGGCTATATCACCAAGGAAATGATGCGCCGCAGCGATCAGGTCATATTGCTCGCCGACCATACCAAATTTGGTAAAAAGCATTTTCACCGAATCTCGGGACTCGATCGCATCGATATTCTCATCACCGATCGCGAGCCAGAGGATGCCATGAAGGAAACCTTGCTTAAGCACCAGATCGACATCATGATTGCCAAAGGAGATACAGATTGATGATCAAATTAATAGTCAGTGATTTAGATGGAACTCTTTTGAAAACAGGCCACCATATCCAGCCTGAGGATCGTGCAGCTATTCACAACGCTATTGCGAGCGGGATTACGGTCAGCTTTGCGTCCGGGCGTATGCACCCGGAAATTGTTCATGTCATCCAGGAACTCGGAATAGCTGCACATTCGGTTTCGCAAAATGGCGCCTTTGTTCACACTATAGATCAGCAGCTTATACAGCAGGACACCTTTGAAACTTCACTCATTCGACAACTCGCACTGGCTGCTGAGGGTACAGCTCTATATCCGGTTATGTGCACTCCTGATTATTATTTCGTTACAGAGATGAATGACGGCTACGCTGCCATAGAAACGAATCTATTGGCCCCGCTTCGTGTCATACCACATGCCATTGAGGCACTTGGCAGTGAGCTGTTATGCTGCAAAATATCATTTATTGGTGAGATGGAGCAGCTGATTATGCTTCAGCAGCAGGTTGTATCCGTTCATGGAGACAAGATTGATGCCTATATTTCCGATGTGAACTGTATGGACGTGATGCCCCGCCATGTTTCCAAAGGTGCAGGCTTACAGACGCTGCTGTCGCATACCGGTATACGTGCAGATGAAACCATCTGTATCGGCGATTCTTTTAACGATATCCCGATGTTCGGTGTTATCCCTCACAGCTTCGCAATCAGCTCAAGTCACCCTGAAGTTCAGGCTCGCGCAGCGTACGTTGTGGATAGTGTAGCGGAGGCTATTGCCTGGGCATTTCAATTGAACACAAACAATACGGACACGAAAGCGAATCTTACATGAAGCGATTAATCTGGATTTGCTGCTGCTTTTATTTACTCATTGGAATTACTTCGGTCGTGATTGCTGCACTTTTACCTGAACTCCTTTCCCACTATGGGCGCAATTATGCCGATGGTGGCAATCTTATATTTGCTCAATTTTGCGGATTTTTATTAGGGGTGCTTACCCAGCCACTGTTGTCCAAAAAGTTCGGACGGTCCCATATGCTGTCCTTTACGTTATGGTTTATATTTGTCGGGTTTATCGTGATTGCCATACTTCCACCATGGTCGATTGTGTTGTGCTTTATACCCTTGGTCGGATTCGGCTCGGGAATTATTGAATCCACCATAGGAGCAATGATCATAGATGCGGTAAAAGATCGAACAGCCGTAGCTTTAAGCCGGTTGGAGGTGTTTTACGGGGTTGGAGCGTTATCGATGCCGATTCTAATCAGCATTCTGATTGCTTCCGGCTATTGGAAAATAAGCTTCTACGCTACCTGCTTGTTCGCACTGCTTCTGGCATGGGCCTGGTCGCGATTTACATCCACACATGGACAACTTTTAATTAACAAAAAGAGTATTGAAAAGCATATCGCAGTGTCTACCGTTAACCGTGGATTTGTACCTCTGGTTATGGTTAGCACTTGCATCCTGTTGTTTTTCGTTTATGTTGGTCTGGAGATGAGTCTTGTTAATTTCCTGCCTTCTATTTTACTGGAAACGATGAAGCTGGACGCCGCGTTTGCTGCGCTTAGTGTCAGCTTTTATTGGGGAGCTATGATTGTCGGCAGACTCGTATGTGGGTTGTTAGCCGAGAAATTCGGGTATCCGCGATATTTGCTATGGAGCACCCTCGGCACCTTCATCGTGCTGATCTGCTTCCTGTTCGTCACAACAGCTTGGGCCGCATTCGCAGTGATTACATTAATGGGACTCTTAATGTCCGGATTGTTCGCAATTGCACTCATTTACTCCAACAGTCTGTTTCCCGGACGAACGGAACAAACCACAAGCAAGCTGATCGCTGCCAGTGGCCTTGGCGGGGCCTGCATGTCATGGCTGACAGGCAGGTTTATGGAGCAGACGTCCATCACCATGACACTATATTTTCTCGTTGGACTGTCAGGTTTGATGATGCTGCTGATTGTGATTATGATGAGAATGAGGCCTGTTCAAGCGACATCTGCTGCCTCCACCGCAGAGAGCTTGAGCTAGACCAAGCACACCAAATAACGCCACGCTTGCTCTTCTTGAGCAAAACGTGGCGTATTTATTTATGTAAAGGTACCTATTTTAACTTCCTCTGTTCATTCATAACTCGTTTGCATTTCACTCATAGGTCGCTCCTCCTGTCGTGCCGTCAGGATATACATAATGCGTAACTACTTTGCCTGACTTGGCATGCTTGTACCATAGCTCGATGGCATCCACCCTTCCATCCTCTGTCCAATATACTATCAGTTGGGCGCCCACTTCACCTTGTTCCAGCGCTTTACTATCTATCGCCAGCCCTTGATACTTATAATCTGCTGACGGGGAAAAATCATACCTCCAAGCCGCTCGCTGATTTTTGTCATTTGTTCTCTCAAGCGTTGACGGACCAAGAAGCTTCTTCACATGCTGTTCATCATTTCCTATATGTAAGCGATATTGGATTTCCCACACTTTGTTCATGATTTCATCTTCGTTCACGGGCTTATCCATAATAGAAATGACTTTGCCGAGTTCAATACTGTTAATGTATCTGACCCCCATTCCAAGACTTTCTGCCACAAATCGAATGGGTACATAAGCATGTCCTTTATAATTTAATGCTGCATATTCGTTGTCTAATTTCTTATCCTGACCATTCAATTCAAACCCGACAGGAAACAAATAGGCTTGAATGGTGTCCGATGCGTAGGCGGCAGTCGAAGCCATTACAACACTACCGCATACCAAACCAAGAAAGAATTGTTTCAACCCGAATCCCCCTTAAAATCAGAAAAACAATGCTTGCATTTCTTATAATTCCCAGTATAATACTAGGTATAAGAACATTAAAGATTCGAAATGGAGTGTTGATCCTTATGACGACCCCAATACTAACGAAATTAACCCAAGCGTGGGTAGATGATTATCTCGATCTCTACAATTACGCCAAACATATAGGTGATACAGATTGGCAGCAGCAAATCATAGAAGCATTAAGTCAGAAAGACATTATAATCCAAAATCAGGTACAAGAAATGCAGGAGAAGCTTAAGCAGGATCTATGGAAAATGTTTGATGCTGTGAACCGTAATATGCTGCAAATCTATGAGGAGTTACGTAAAAGTCAGGATATTAAGCAGGTAGAGGATTTAAGAAAGCAAGTGTGGGAGTTAAAATCACAGCGGATTGATATTTCAAGAAAAATCAGAAGAAGTTAATCGAGTTACACAGCGAGGTCATTAATAGTGGCATGCAGACGACCGCTCTGCCAGTGGGATGGAACGAAGGGCTAGCAGTGAACTGCAAAGCCAGCGGAAATCAATAGCATGCAGCTATCTGCTCTGCTCTTACTTATGATAACATATTCATTGGCTGATGAATATGTTGTCCATGATTTACATTGAAGTTTGTTTCATTTCACGCATCATGTTCATCATCATGGTCATCATCTCGTCACACTCTTGCATTTTGGACATCATCATGCTTGTATCCATATCCTGCATCATGTTCATCTCGGACATCTTGTCCATCATCATTTTCATGGATTTCATTTTACACATCATGTCTTCCATACACATACCCATCATCATTTCCATACACATTTTTTCCATATTAGATATCTCCCTTCAATTATGTATTACCAATTATTAGGCACTTCTGTACAATACTATATTTCACCTAATAAATCAATAACTTTCTTGATTTATTAGAATTCGTATGATATGATGAATTATTTAATTCTTATTAATCATATAGGATTTAGCAATCTAGTAGACATAAAAAAACGTGAGCGGAACTCAACTCACGTTTTTTCGTATGCTTTTATCTTACTTTTAACTACGATTTTTCGCTGTTGCTGTTATTGAATTCTCTCTATCTAAGGACTTTCGTCTCCGCTGGCACTCAAGCTATCGTCCACATCCTTGGGTGGCTGCTCGGCAAATTCCTGATTATAATTCGGCATTACACTTGGCTGAAGATAGGGCGAATCCATACTCTTCGCCAAATACTGTTTCCCGAACAAGGTATCGTACTGCATGAGCTGATATTTGTTCACATCATCCTTCAGATTATCAGGTACGGCACGATACATATTTTGATCAGCATCCACGACCAGATTCCGCAGCATGGCAGGCATCTTGCGAGATAACTCTTCATTGTAGGCAAGTGTCGCCGGAAGCTCCATACCCATTTGATTCAACATGTAAGCACCCAAAAATGAATTGCTCAATACAGGTTTTTGTTCCTTCGGCAGATCGATATTAGACCAAGTTACAAATGGCACACTATGCATCCGTCTAAGATCATCAAGTGACCATTGCTCTGACTTGCTGCTTTGAATAAAACCGGTCTGAGCATACACGTCATAATCATAGCCTAGCATCGGCAAATGATCGCCATAAAATACGATCACTGTAGGTTGACCTGTCTCTGTAAAGTGATCGATCAGCTTCTGCAGGCTGGCGTCCGCATCATATACGCCCTGTGTGTAAGTTTCCAGTGTATTCTTCGCGTCAGGCGTCAAGCTGCCTTCAGCTTGAATCTCATTCGTACCGTATCGGTTGTCATCATATGGGCCATGGTTTTGCATAGTCACCGCATAGATGAAATTTGGTTGCTTCGTGTTATCGACTTGTTGAATTATGCTGTTGGCAACTTCATCATCGGAGATAAAATCGCCTTTGTATTGTGGATTCTGGAATTGATCTTTGCTCATGAAGCTTTCAAAGCCCATTTGCTTATAAACGTTCTCGCGGTTCCAGAACCAGCCTTCGTAGGAGTGAATGGCCATGCTTTTATAGCCTTGCTCTTCAAAATATCCGGCAAGACTCGGAATAGGTCTGGAAATATACTGCTGATAAGGGATGGAGCCTGCAGGAAGAAAACTCATCGATTGCCCTGTCAATACCTCGTATTCCACGTTGCTTGTTCCACCCCCGAATTGCGGCGAGAGCAAATAACCCGAGGTGGACTCCTGCTGCAATCGGTGAACCGTAGGCAGCGGGTCTTGACTGAATTCGACACCCGGAAGCAGCGTTGGATCCCAGAAAGCTTCGTTCATAATAAATATAACGTTCGGTTGCACCGCTTGATCTGCACTAACTTTTGCAGACGCCGTCTGCACCCCAGCCTGATTTTGCATTAACGACTGTGCCAAACTCGCCATTGATGGATCGTCATAGCCAGACGGTTTGGGGACAATTGCGTTTTTCACATTCATGGTAAAGGCCAAAGCCATCCCATTATTTCCATAGTTCTCCGACTGATTCCATACGATCTCATTGGCGCCCATCTTATCCATGAACTGACTGGCCAAGGGAGCATTTACACCAAACGAATATAACGCGGCAGCGGCCAACACACCGATGACAACTCGCGTTCCTCCAATCCGCAAACGCAGCTTGGGCAGCTTGAACGACAATATAATGAGCATCAAGACTACACCCAGCATCGTTCCAATTCGCAGTAAAGCCGACTTATTGGCTACCAGCGGTAAAATGTTCATACTCTCTTTATTAAGGAAAATATCCCACGGAAAAAAGGGCTCGCCAATCAATTTCACTTTGAAGTAGCTAACAAATGACATTGTACAAAGCAGCAATAAGGCCAGAGCGACAGAAAATATTAAATTACCAGCCAGCACATAAATCAATAACAAGACAAACAAGTCCAGTATGGCATTCATCGCAACCAGTTTCGGGTTCTGAACGAACCATATCCACGTTTCATTCAAGCTTCCACGTTGGATATATTCCACTCCAAATACTAATACTAAGGGCATAACTATACATGTGATGAACGTCCAGAAAGAACCCCACTGCCAATTCGGTGAAGACTTAACATGCTTCTTATGTTTAATAGCACGACGCATGATCTCTACACTCCTAACCCGTGTTATTCTATTTCTTTTGTACGAATTTCTTATTTGTAAAGCTATTGTAAACCTTGAATATTAAATTAAGATGAAATAAAAAAAAGACCAGGCATTGTAAGCTGCCTAATCTTTATTGGACATGAACCTTTATATATATGCGGCAAGCAAGACCACCTTACACCGGCTTCCTTTATGCTGGGTAATCAAAGGAGAGCACAGCCTGAAGATTATAGGGATTCGGGATTGACAGCCAGCCTGGAAGCTCGATAGGCTTATTGCTAATCCTGAATCGATGTCCGTCAAAGCTGAATATGGTTTGTCCGACCTCATCCTGATTGCTTTGGTTCCATCCATCTGCCGCTTGATCGATTTGGAGCATATCCGCAAACGGAGGCATTTTGCACACCTGATAGTAGAGAAAAAATGGTATCTGGTACTGCTGCCAGCTTTCAATATGCTGCTGCAGGGACTGAACAAAAACTTGACGCTGATCCCGCTTGTGTTGCTTAACAACAGACTGGGTAACGTTCATTTGGTGCAGAACAGGAGCTATGCTCTTGGCAACCGTGTCAATCAGCAAAACCTCTTCCTCAGTCAGTGATGAAGCTGCTTCGAGCACAACTAACAAGCCTTTTGGGTACGGATCCTCCGCCAACACAAGTCGATTCCCGACAGTAAGCGGTGCAAGAACCGCACAATTGCCTGATCCCATCCATTGCAGCACTTCCTTTGAAAAAAAACGCGCAGCCCCGTCAGCCATATAATCCGATAAGGTCTCGCCCTCCATACATGCCTCAAGCGATTCAGGAAACGGCAGTGCCATTACAGCTCGGCCTTTGTGATCCACTTCCCAGCCGATTGCATCAGCAACCACATATTGATCACCTGAACGAAGACAAATCAGCGCTTTGCGCACACCAAAGGACACCTGCAGCGTTTTGAGCGTAAAATAGCATAACTCCTCACTCGTCGTGCATTCGTTCAAATTTCGAATCAATCTGTTCAGCGTTGTGAGCAGCTTCAGCTTGTTCTCCGCACTTTCCCGCTGTTGATGAACCTCTTGAAACAGCATCGCATTGGAGATCGCAATAAACGTAGAGGTCGCCAAGGATTCTATCAATTCAAAGGTAGACTCATCATAGACACGATCGTTTACCGGTCGACTAAGCGTGACCATACCAATAATGTGATCCTTCACAATCAGAATGATGTACTCGGCCTCCAGTTCGCGCAGCCGCTCACCGCTCACGAATAGTGCCTGAATTCGTTCCTGGTCACGCTCCACATGCAGGACTATCGGTCCATTATAAGCTTGCGTGTGAAGCTCAAAATCACCATGGTAGGTTTCATAGGAGGATACATTCCGATATCCCGTAATTCGCAGTCTGCCCGTGATCGGATCAACCACACCAAAGGAAGTAATTTGACTGGAGGATACCTCGCTGAATACATCGGTGGCTATCTCGTGGAGTCGATGCAGCGTCACTTCGGAGAGCAATGCTTTGGTACTATGATGTATAGCAAACAGATTAAAAATCTTTTGATCGAGCTTGCGATTGGACTGCTGCAAATCGGCAAAATGCTGGCTATTCTCCATTGAATTGTTAATCAGCCGCATTAACGTATCTGACATGACAATATCCTCATCGGCAAACTGGCCCATGATTTTGCCATTGGATACGATAAATCCATGCAGTTCATCATCAATCATTAGAGGCATAGCCCATTTCATCTGGAAATGATCGACTTCCCGCTGCTCAAAAAATGCAGTAAAATCAGTACGCACGGTTCGTCCATGAAACGTGACCAATCTCCGCAGCTTACCTGTATAAGGTATAAAGTATTCCTTGTCCGCGTACAGCCTTTTTTGCTTCATAACGAATCGCTCTCCATCCCTGATAAACAGGGCAGACGCGTTCAAGGTCAAAATTTCGTTAACAAATTCAAAAGAAAACTCGCTAAGCTGGTTCAAGTGAAACCGTTGAGTAAAGAACTCAATGGCCAGCAGTAAGCCTTCAAAGCGGTAAAAGGTATGGTTAGCGTCTCCCAGGTCCATATGTAGATTTGAAGATGTCACCTTAGCATCCCCTTTGATTTTATTCATAAAACAGCTTGTTTTCACTCACATAAAAACTGCCCGTCGTGATTCGCTCGATATGCTTTTCCATTTCTTTGATTTGCAGGACGGTGCGGGGGAACGCTTTTTGAATGATTGAAACTTCACCGTCGCCTTTAGCGCTTAAGTACGCCATCAGCTTTTTACGTGCTTCCTCCAATTGATGAACCTTGTCAACCGAGGATTCCTGTTTGGACCAATAGTAAATAAAATCCTTTTTTTGTGTGCCCTTCAGATTATCACCGTTGTCCCCACTATCCCCAAATAAATCGACTTCTTTTCTAATTTTTTCAATTTCTGCAAGCAGGGTCTGGTACTCCTTCAACAGCTCATCCAGCTCCCGCTTCACCTGGGCCCGGTTAAAGCCTTCGATTTGAACAACCGTCGGCCGTTCCATTTCATTGCCGATAAATGCTGAAACCACTTGGACCTGCGCTTGAACGAGGCCGCCAATAATTTTCCCCCTTGATTTGTCCAGATATACGTATTTGGCATACAGCTTGCTGCCCATCGAATACAGCCCGATATGAATTTTTTCACCGGCACGTATCGTACAGTCGTTGGCAAGCTTGACGAACACATGGTTGGCTGCTGTAATCACCGTTCGGTCCTTGCCGAAGATGCCGCCTTTTATGAAAATATCTCCGCTTTCCGACGTGATGCTTTCCGCAGCTCCGATTCCCATTTGGCTCAAAACCGAAATATCCTGAGTAGCGGTCACTGAATATCCGTCCATGATCGTTCCTGTAATTTGCACACTTCCATCATAGTCAATATTACCCGTCTTAGGTCCAACGTCCCCTCGGATGGTCAGCACGCGTTGAACTTCAATGGTACGTCCGGCCTTCGCTACCGCACCGTTTATTTTGGCACGAAGTACAATCTTGCCGTCCTCCGGAACCTCTTCGACCGTTTCTTTATCATAAAATAGTGGTTTATCGCGTCCCTTTCTTGCCGGCAGGATGCCGCCCTTGAGGTTCCGTCCCGGCATTCCGGCTGTGGCAGGTATCTTCTCACCCAACCAATCGCCTGCTTCCACTTCATCAATAAAATTCAATTCATAATAATCTACAGAACCATCCTGAAGAATTGAAGGCTTTCGTTCAGACAACTCATAGTACCGGATCACGGCGTCCACACCCTCAACGGGCTGAATTCCTTGTGCGATCAACACCTCCTGCTTCGTGAACGGCCCATTCAACGCATCATACAAAATACCATCGACAATTCCATACTGCTTTAGCCCTATAAGAACAGCCCCTGTCAGCTCCTGCCGTTTCGACTCGTATTCGTCCTCACTGATATTAAATCGAACCGTAGCCTTCATATAATCAGGACTGACCACAAGCTCATACTCGGGCTTCAAGCGTCCTATTTCGGTCCTTTCCGGGAGATTCTGCTGAATAGCTTTACGCAGGCTGCCAAATTGAGTAATTTGCACCCGCGGCACGGCTTGAAGCACCTGCTCAAACTCCGTGAAGGGATAATCAGGGGCATATACCGATATATAAACCCGGTTGTCTTCAGACGATAAAGTGAAATACTCATTCGTGTATATTTGCATAGAGTCCACCTCCTCCATCTCTCCTAAGTAAATTAGACAAAATTCGCCTATTCCCTTCCGACCATAGGTATTTTGTCTCAAATTTAACAAAAAAATATATCAGTTTTAAAATTCAAGGCTCTTGCATATTGCGTTTTATAGCGTATCGGACATTTTCTTTTCACCAAGGGTAAAAGGACCTCATATGATGCAAGTAGATCATTGATAAGTCATTCAAGTCGGCGCCAGGAAGGAGTTGCAAGAGTGAAAAGAACGAAGGTCAAGATTCAAATCCAACCTGCCGGTCTACAGACAGACGATCTCACGATCATGCTTAGCGATTCTTTGGTGAAAAGATGGAAATTAACGGCTCAGTCATCATTGCAGCTGTGTTTTGGATCAGCCAAGCATGAGGTGAAGGTCATTCCCTTGTCGCAAGCCGGTGTCCTTCGGATCCCTGACTCCATAGCCGCTAAGTGGGGGCTCGTCCATGGCATACCGCTATGCCTTCATTATAAATCGTCTACGCGTTCGCTCCATATTGGACCCTTGATCAGTGTGATGGTCAGCCGTGTGCATGCCGGTTCCCCGGAGAGACCCTTCGGTGCTGTCACCGCATTTTGCAGAGAAATGGATGATGCGTGTCGTCTATACGGAGCCACTGTTTACTTCGTTACCCCTGATGAGGTTAACGGTCATGGCGAGACGGTAAGAGGTTGGCATTATGCCGGCAAATGGATTAAACGTGCATTTCCGCTGCCCCATATCATTTACAATCGCTTAACCTCACGTAAACTGGAAAATCGCGCGAATGTCCAGCAATTTATACGCCATGCGAAAATGCAGAACCAGGCTGTACTCTTCAATGAAAAGTATTTAAACAAAACAGAGGTATTTGACGCTCTTCGCAAGGAAGGCGGACTTCAGGTTTATTTGCCGGATTCGCACCTGCTGCACAATGTCCAGCAATTGAAAATGATGTGCACCAAATATAACACCATCTTTTTGAAGCCGATTACGGGCAGTCTGGGAAAAGGCATCATTCGTGTCAAACGAAAGGTCGATGGAGGTTACGTATGTCAATTTGCTAATCGCAGCGGAGCAAGTAAACTAACCTTTGGTAATTCAGGCCAATTAGCCAATGCTTTTGTCAAAAAGATCAAGCGTCAGCGCTATCAAATCCAACAGGGGCTCACACTCATATCGGTAGGCGGCCGGCCGGTGGACTTCCGCGCTCTGGTACAGCTCAACGATGTCGGACAATGGAGTATTACTTCAATTGTAGCAAGAACAGCAGGAGGCCATCATTTTGTTTCTAATCTGGCTCGGGGAGGCAGCCTGTCCACCGTCAGGGAAGCACTGGCCCGTTCCAATTCAACCTCAGCCTCTGGTGGAGCGCTGAAGCTGAGACGTGCGGCTTTGGCTATTGCCAAAGGGGTCGAGAACCAGATCCCGGGACATTTTGCCGAGCTTGGCATTGATTTGGCTCTGGACACACAAGGAAAAGTATGGCTGCTGGAAGTTAACTCCAAGCCATCCAAGGAAGATAATACCGCTCTTTCCACATCGCGAACCATCCGGCCATCTGTGAAGAAGGTCGTGAAATACTCCCGTTTTGCGGCAAAGTTCTGAGAAGGCTGGGGTGAGCTGACATGGTGACAGAAACGAACCGATTCCGGCACAGCCTTGGCATCATGACGACCCGAATAGGTCGTAGTATAGCTTCGGGCCACGAAGCGGTTCGAGCTGTCGAAAATCCTCCTTTTGGAAGCCGCCGATTTTATAAAAGCTTATGTCTGGCGGGCCGTCGGGCTGGAATGAACGTATTCGTCTTTACCCCGCAAAACATCGATTGGATAAAAGGCACAACCGAAGGCTTTATCTACGATGAACGGAACAAGAAATGGGTATCCGGTACTTATCCGCTGCCGGATGCTGTCTATGACCGTTGTTTTTTTACGCACCGTATGCAATATCTGGAGCACCGTGCTGCCGTCCGCAGACTGCAGGAGGAGCATCATGCCTTGTTTCTGGGCTGCGGCCTAAAGGGAAAGCAGGAGGTTCAGCGTATGCTGGAACGGGATGGCCGCTTTATGCGCTATTTGCCACGTACTGCAGCAATGCGCAGCATGCAGTCTGTATCCGACTGGCTGCAGGAGCATGGCCAGTTGATTGTGAAGCCGCAAGCCGGCTCGCAGGGCCGTGGTGTGCTGCTCGTGCAGCGCAGCGAGTCGCCTCAGGCGTATAGCGTGCGCGGTCGCGATGCGCATAATCAGCCCATCGCGCGCAGCTTCGCCGACAAGGCGTCGCTCTTGCTCTGGCTGCGCCGCTTCACGGCGCGGCGGCCCTACCTGCAGCAGCAATACCTGCTGCTGCAAACACGCACGGGCGACGCTTACGATGTGCGCTCGCTGGTGCAAAAGGACGGCACGGGCACGTGGTCAGTGACCGGAATGGCTGTTCGTAAAGGCCAGGAAGGTAGTCTGACCTCCAATCTCCATGGGGGTGGAACTGTTGAGCCTGTAGGCCGCTTTCTCGCCGAACAGTTTCCTTCCCAGCAGGCTGAGAGGATTATAAAGGAGCTTTACAGTCTGTCCGTTCTCATTCCCGCTGTTCTGGAATCCAATCATGGCCAGCTGGCTGAGCTTGGAATAGATTTTGGTATCGATACTACAGGACAGATATGGATATTAGAAGTCAATTCAAAGCCGGGGCGCTCCGCCTTGTCACGTATAAATGAAGCATCAGCCTATATTCATGCTGTTACAAATCCCGTTCACTATGCCCGTTATTTAATGAAATCCCGTTCACCTTTCATTTCATCCGCACCTGCGGATTGCGATATCTCTAATCGTTTGGCAATAGCTGCTGCGGTGAAGCCACGTTAATGCGGCAGCTATTGCACGCTTTCGAAGTCAGTTTTTGCTTACGCAAAAACATAGCACATGCTTTCGAAGTCAGTTTTTGCTTACGCAAAAACATAGCACATGCTTTCGAAGTCAGTTTTTGCTTACGCAAAAACTTTAGGAGGAAACCCCAATCATGAGTTTGACAACTTGCACGATTCATGTGACACAAAGGCAGGAAAAAGTCATCTACTTGACCAGTGAATTGGCGAGATCCCTCAAGCTGGCAAAAACCAGATCCGTCATTCTGCATGTGGGAAGCAAAAGCGCCTCAGTGGGTCTCAAGCTGATTAAAAAATCAGGAAATCATCTTCATGTTCCTAATTCCATCCTGTCTCAATTGCGCATTCCCAAGCTCGGAACGAGCATGGTGGTATGCAATAACGGTAAAGATATCCGCATCGGGCCGCTCATTGGCATCTTAACGAATGTAATGGCCAGCGGGACTGCGCCTTTTGGTTCACGTACCGGGTTTCTTCGCGAGTTTATGCGTGCGGGCTCCGATAAATCCTTTTATTTCGGTTTTTCACCCAGCGATGTCAACTGGTCTCAGGAGACGGTATCAGGCATCTTCCCACGCTCAGAAGGAGGCTGGTACCGTAAAACCGTTCCGCTGCCTGATGTCGTATACAATCGCTTACCAAGCCGCAAAGCGGAAAAACTGGCATCCATGAACAATTTCAAGCAGCGTTTTGTGCGCAAAGGTATTCCTTTGTTCAACTGGGCATTTTACGAGAAGTGGGATGTGTATAATTTACTCGAAGGAACAGATGCTTTCCGTCATGTGCCTGAATCCCATATCAACCCTTCTTCGAGTCAAATCAAGGAAATGCTTGATAAACACAAGTTTATTTATTTAAAGCCAACCGGAGGCAGCCTCGGCATCGGTATTTACCGGGTAACCTATAACCCCAAACGAGGATATTATGCCCGCTATCGCAGCAATGGCAAAAATGTGCTGCTTCGCTTCAGCCGGTTTGATTCCTTAATGTCCATGCTCAATCGCAGTAATGCCAGACTGAATCATTACGTGGCTCAGCAAGGTATCCGTCTGATCGAAATTGATAATTGTCCGATAGATTTCCGCTTCCATTTAACCAAAAACATTAACAACGAGTGGGTCGTTGCGGGCATTGGAGCCAAGAAGGCAGGTAAAGGCAGTGTGACCACCCATGTGCGCTCAGGAGGTCAATTAATGACTCCTGATCAGGTTCTAAGGCAAATATTCGGTTCACGTGCTGAGCAGGTATTAAATAATGCCAAAGAAACTGCAATCAAGTTGGCCGAAGCGCTTGAACGCAACGATAAACACACGCTCGGTGAGCTTGGCTTTGATCTTGGTATTGATCAAAACGAGCAAATTTGGATGTTCGAAGCCAACTCCAAGCCCGGTCGTTCTATTTTCAAGCATCCCGCACTCAAAGGAGAAGGTAAGGCAGCGCTCAAACACGTGTTCGACTACTGTCTGTACCTAAGCCGATTTCGCTCAAGGAGGGAATCATGAGTGGAACCTCTCCTACACCAAAAATCACGACGACCTACCTTGGCCATTCTCACTCATTCCGATGACACGAGAATTTTTAGGGGAAATAAAGAAAATTATATCGACTTGATCGCTGCCGGAGAGGCAAAGGGAGTCCATGTGTATGTGATGACGACCGCCAACTTCAAGCTTACAGCTAATCAGGCCACAGGCTATTCATACAATTTTAAAACCAAGTCCTGGAAAAAGGAGCTTCTTCCTCTTCCTCATGTTATTTACAATCGTATTCCTTACCGTAAGTTTGAGCAGCTTCCCGAGGTGCAATCTATTCTCCAGAGCTGCTTGCGCCACCGAAGCATCCATTTTTTCAACCCTTCTTTTTTCAATAAATGGACGCTTTTTGAATGGCTGAATAAGTCCAAAGAAACCGGTCCTTATATCCCTACCACCCAAAAGCTGACGACAAGCGATGATCTGGAAAAGCTGCTGCATAAGCATTCGAGCCTTTACTTAAAGCCGGTCCGCGGTAAAGCGGGCAAGGGCATTATGAAGGTTAGTCGGATCATCGAAAAGACAACCCGGGCACAAAAATATCAGCTTAGCGTACAAGACAAAACAAGAAGTCATATTTCCCGCTATACGAATGTCTCGCAGCTGTGGACGCAAATTAATCAAATGATGGTCACTCAGGATTATATTATGCAGCAGGCCATCTCGTTATCGCTCTATAAGCAGCGTCCGTTCGATCTTCGGGTGCTTGTGCAAAAAAATAGCAAAGGCGCCTGGACTGTTACGGGCATTGGTGCACGGCTGGCTGGTAAGCAGAGCATTACCACCCATGTGCCGCGAGGAGGTTCCATCGATGATCCTGCCAAATTGCTCAGCGCTGGCTTTGGTGCGGCAGAGAGCAAAAAGATATTGCAGCGGGCCCGATCAGCCTCCTTATTGATAGCCAAACAAATTGGGAAAGCTAGCGGCAGCACCCTTGGTGAAATGTCACTCGATCTGGGGGTAGATACAACGGGTCAAATCTGGTTTTTTGAAGCAAACTCAAAACCCATGAAATTTGATGAGCCGCATATTCGCAAACAATCATTGGACAATTTAATTAACTACTGCATTCACTTATCCAAAAAGACGAAGAAAAAGACAGTTACCACCATGTCCAAAAAAGCAAGGTGAGCAGGTGACGAAACATGACTCCGTACCGTTTAGGCATACTAGCTATGTACTTGTCAGAGCAGAGGCTGGAAGAACTGTCCTATTTTCGTAAGCTTAGCACTTACGGACAGAAGCTTGGCATCCAAATACTTGTATTTACACCCGATGATGTAGATAAAAACAAACAAAAAATCAAAGCTCTGGTCTACGACGTGGCCTCCGGCAAATGGCAGCGCAAGTGGGCACTCATTCCCGAGCTGATCTATGATCGCTGTCGTTATCACGGTGTTCATAATTTCCACAAAATTTCCAGATTCCGCACTGTGCATAAAAAGCTTCATTATCTAAGCAGTCCATTAGCCAATAAATGGTCTATGCATCAAGCCTTATCAGAGGATTCCGTTATAGCTGACCATTTGCCAGCAACTGTCCGTTATAACGATCATAAAGAAATGATCCGTCTGCTTAAGCAGCATCAGCGCATCTATTTGAAGCCCAGAAATGGCACCGGAGGACGGGGCATCGTTCGGCTGCAGCGAATATCGGATTCGACATTTTTGATGCAGGGAAGGGATGAACAGCGACGTATCATTCCTCAGCAAAAAATTAGCGAATCGCAAATTTCAACCAAATTAAGCAGCTGGCGCCTTAAGGGCCGTTACATTGTACAGCAGGGAATTTCACTCACCCTCAAGGATGGCCGTGTTCACGATTTCAGGATGCTTATTCAAAAGGACGGCAGGGGCGAGTGGCAGGTTACCGGCTGTGCTGGAAGGATCGGACCGATGCACTCGGTCACCTCCAATCTGCATGGAGGAGGTACGGCCATTGCGATGGAAAAGCTGCTGATGCGGCGTTTTGGCAATAAGGAAAAGGTAGCTTCGATTCAGCAGGAGGCTAATAAGCTGGGTATCGACATCGCTCACTTTTTGGAGCGCAAGTTCGGGAAGCAGTGTGAGATCGGAATCGATTTGGCCATTGATCCCAAGGGAAAGGTTTGGCTGCTAGAGGTCAATCCCAAGCCTTCGCGTGAAGTTTTTTATCGAATCGGGGAACGTGAGACTTATCGCAAAGCGATTACACGGCCGTTAGAGTACGCACTCTGGCTGCTTCAAAATAAAAGTAAAAACAAAAATAAAAGCAAACCGCTGGTTGATATTGATAAATCACACACAACTGGATGAACAACAAACAACCAACCGTATCAGCAGCAAAGTCTGCTCACGGTTGGTTGTTGTACTTGTCTGATATGAAGCTTACTTCTCAATCAGTTCTAATATATCCGAAAATTTGGCAATACGAACATCGGCGCCTGCCAATTCACCTTTATCGCGGAATCCCGCATAATCACAGCCAATTACGGTCAAGCCGTTTTCTTTACCTGCTTCTACGTCGGAAGAACGATCGCCAACCATCCATGCCGATTTAACGTCATAGGTTGTCAGCAGCTGCTTCACAAGATCCACTTTGGATCTTGTCTGAAATTCACCCGCACTGTACAAGCCTTCGAAGATAGGAGTTAACCCTTTAAACTCCATAACCCCTTTAACGTAGCCTTCTAATCCATTGCTCGCAATAAATAAACGAATTCCTTGGGCATGCAGAGCTGCCAATGTGTCAGCAACGTCCCCATATAAAGAGCCCTCTCCATTTTCCAAGCCTTTCATCTGGTAATCTAACAGTAATTCGTCAGCACGTCTATGTACCTGTACCTCTACATCTGGCATAACGCGCTGCCAAATATGTTCAAGCAGCATTCCCAGACTGCCCAGAATAGCACTCTCTGGCGGCGTTTCACCACTATAAATTCCTTCTGTCCTCATTTGCTCGAAAGTAGCATGATACGCAGGCAGCAAAAGTGTTTCGGTTTGAAATAAAGTACCGTCCAAATCAAAAATCATTGCTTCGGGCTTCTGTAAAGTTGGTAACAAGCGCAATCCCTCCTGAATGAATAGTCCACGTTCTATACAATCATGATTTTGAGTGCTTGTCAATTAAATACCAAATGAGCGTATCAAGACTCATACAAAAGTCTATACCTATGAACTGCAGTTCCATTAAGGGACGTACAAGCTCACAGGCATAGACATTGTTGTTAGTTGTTCTTCATTGAAATCGATTATTTTTTTATTGCTTTTAAAATGACAGTTGCTGCTTCCGCACGTGTTGCATTTCCTTGTGGCTTAAAGGTTCCGTTTTGGTATCCATTGACCAAACCGCTTGCTGCGGCTGCAGACACTTCCCTTTGGGCCCACACGGAAATTTCGGAGCTGTCCGTAAATGTGACTCCAGTTGTCGACGCTGGCAGCATAGCCGCACGCACAATCATCGCAGCCATTTGCTCACGTGTGATCAAATCATCCGGTCTGAAGGATACTTCACTAATACCCGAAATGATGCCGTTGGCCGCAGCCGTTTCTATCGACTTGCTAGCCCAATGGTTAGCGGTGTCCTCAAACTTCTTCCCGCTCATTCCCTTGAGTCCGAATGCCTTCACCATGACAACAGCAAATTCAGCACGGGTGATGTTGTTCTCAGGACCGAAGGTTCCATTAGGATATCCGTCAATGGCTCCAGCTGTAATCAGCTCTCGAATACTGTTTTCTGCCCAGTGACCCTTAATATCAGTCAGCTCTACACGAACAGGTGTTGGTTCAGGTACTGTTATCGGTGTGAGAGCATCTTGAATATTGCTTGAGAAAACGGCAAGCTTGCTAAAACGATTTACTGAACCGGTTACGACTGCATTCTCGATATCCACTTGAGGGTTAGCCAATGAAATCCATTTTCGCGCTGCTTCATCGAACCCGTATAGCGATAATTGTGACTTCGCAGGATCATACTTCGTCTTATCGAACGGTAAGGTAATCGACACTAGCCGTGTGAATTCATCAGCTTTGTCTTTCTTAATCTCAAAGATGTCGCTTAGCAATTGAATAGACGCATCCGAATTTAGTTCTGTAGTATTCGTTAATTTATCAACGCTCACTTTAAAATCAGTATTGAGAGCATTGGCTGGAATTACGATCTTAACTCCATTGATGGTAACCGTTCCGCCAACAGATGCAGAGATCATACCCCAGTTAGCAGCCGAATTACTGCCACTATTGGAGTTACTTCTAGATGGAATGCTCGGTGTAGTGCTGGCAACCGTATAGCTGACGAATTTGGTGAAATGCTTAGTCCAAATAATCATATCGCTGCCTACATCGATCCTCGCCTCACCATCTGCTGAAATCTGCGAGTCAGCCGCATCTTGTGTATCTGCAGTGACAGTGTTCGTAATCGTTGCAAAGACTCCACCTCTTACAAAGCCGGCTGATTTTCCCGCTTGGTTAGGTACAAGCAGCCTTACAGCTTTATCAAAGGTTAATGTTAGATCCGGTACTCCAACCTCAATGACTGCATTTACATTTCCGTTGGTTACCGCAACACTACTATTCTCTTGAAGCTCGGGCAGTTTAATGGTTCCATCCCAAGCTGCAGGAGCAGTAATCTTGACCCCAGAAGGGATCGATACCTGTACCTCGCCTATTGAGGTTGTTGCCTTCGCCTCAACTAAAGGCAGAGTTGCTTGTTTAGTATCTCCTGTTGTAAGAGGAGCCACTTGTATCCTGGCATTAGTCACCCCAGTTGGAACCGTTAAACTCACTGGTTCAGTTGATACTTGTACCGGCGTCTCAGTTACGGTTTGGACAGCAGCTCTATTTATTTTCAATGTGTATATTTTTTGAGTTGTTCCGTCTTTTGCCGTTACTTGAACCGTGATTGTATTTAACCCCTCTGACAAAAGGATTCGTTGACTGCTCGCCGTTTCACCGTTAATTTCCAGTGAAGCGCTCGAATCAACTGCGGCTGCCGTTACAAATATACTGCTTGTGTTATTACCTACACTCAGCATATAGTCCGTTGTATCAGCAGAGAAATTAAATGTCAATCCGCTTAATTCAAGGGATTTCAAGTTAACATTAACTTTAGCCTGGCCCGAGACCATAACGGAGATGCTAGCCGTATCCGCTGTAGATCCGTCCGATATTCTCGTTACGGTGAATACGAGATTTACGCTCGTATCTGCGTCTTGCGGTGCAATCACACCATTCTTCGCGATCACCGCCTCGTTACTCGATGTTTTAATCGCAATTGTGTAGCCCCTCGGCACACTTGGCAGCGTTAGGCTTGTTGCATCCTTCGCTGGTGCTGCCACCGCTGTAATTTCTGCTGCTACCTCTGCTGCTGTTGGCACTGGTGGCAGAGTTGGCGTTTTTGACGGCACGATTACCGTCATGCTAACCGTATCCGCTGTAGAGCCGTCCGATATTCTCGTTACGGTAAATACGAGATTTATGCTCGTATCTGTGTCTTGCGGTGCAATCACACCATTCTTCGCGATCACCGCCTCGTTACTTGATGTTTTAATCGCAATTGTGTAGCCGCTCTTCACACTTGGCAGCGTTAGGCTTGTAGCATCCTTCGCTGGTGCTGCCACCACTGTAATTTCTGCTGCTACCTCTGCTGCTGTTGGCGCAGACTGTGCTGAGCCTTTTAACTCCTTCGTATCTCTCACTCGAATTCGTTTGCCTTCTGCATATTTACCGGTTAGTCCAACCGCTTCAAGTGTATCGCCAATTTTAAGCTTAGGAATAGGACCGGATTGATTGATTACATATCCGTCTGCAAAGACCAATGCTTCTCCCGAACCATCGTTAATTACATAAGAGTTATCGTCCGGTATTGCTGTAACCCTACCTGTCACCTTAACAAGTTGACCTTGATTTACCTCAGCATAAGCCTCTTGCGTGCTGACGGCTTTAGGTGCAATTGGAACTCCAGGCGATGTATTGAGTTTAACAACACTATCAACAAACTTTCCGAATTCTAACTCTGTGTTATTTTCGAACACTTTGATGTGTCCGTAGATCCGAACCGTATCTCCGATTTGCAGGCTTCCAGCAGGCACTTCGTTAAATGCCATTATACCGCCTGTTTCATCCTGAACATAAACAGAGTCATAAAATGCTGTTGTCGTTACTTTTCCCTCAATAACAGCATCGGTACCCTCAGCCTTAATGCGAGCCTCGCCGATAGGGCTAACTTTGGGTTCCAGGTGTGCTAACCAATTGATCGCGTTAAGCGCGAAAGGATCGTTACCCTTCGGATTATACGTTTGATCCATTTGCTTATCATTGAAAACATTCATACCAGTAACGATAACCCGGCTATTACCGATCGTTTCTGAGGCGATTAATGGAATATTAGAACCACCTGTTATTGAATCCAGAGCCGGACCATTTTTCCCGTTAGAAGTGAATACACTGTAAGGCACAGCGTCAGCTTTTACACTTGGTGTATCCTGGAATGTGGTTTCATTACCTCTTACAAGAACCGTTACCGAACTGCTGTCCGTAAGTGAAACTTTATTTCCTGCCCCACCATTACGAGCGAGACTGGCTCCGCTGTAATATTCTATGGTTGGAACAAAATCCGTTATATAATTTTTTACTGGTGTTGGATGCAATCGCACGGAAAAATTGGAAGTTAAAGGTGTGCTCCAAAAGTTTCCTTCCTTGGACTCATCAAATACCCCATCATTATTCACTTGAATGCTGGACCCGATTCCAGTTAACAAGCTGTTTGAATTTTGATTCGATCCGCCGAAATTACTTTTTTCAGTCAGCAATAACGATCCGCCATTAGTCATGTACTTATTGATTGCTGTAATTTCATTCGTTGTGTAGGCAGAAGCAGGGTGTGTAACCATCAATACGTTAACATTGCTTAATACTTGATCCGAAATCGGTGCCGTATTTTCAAGTACCGTATACCCCTGTTTTCTCATCATAACTGTAAATAATTTTAGATTATCCTTATAAGTACCCGCATCTAATGTAGTGTTCTCATTTTGATGAGTAGCATCAATCATGATAATCTTGCCAAGAGGTGCTTTAATCGTAAACTGTTGTTCAAATTTATTGTTTCCGAGATCATGACCGTCCTTGGCCTCAAGCACAATGATAACCTTATGGTCCCCAGCGATCGGATTTGACCATTTTACGCTTGCAGAGCCGGAAGTATTGGCCGGAAGCGAGTCTATCGTTGCATCTCCAATGAAATGCTGGGAATCAATACTGTCGTAATAAAAATGAGCAACCAAATTGCTAACGTTGATGCTTCCTTGATTGCTGATTCCCGCTTTAATGTCGGCAGGAACTCCCCCGATAAAGGCTCCATCAACCGCATCTACATTACTTACTTGTACAGCTAAATCCTGGGCTACAGACCAGATGGGTGCAGAATAAATACGATCTCCATCCTTTTGTGTAACTTTCACTACAAACCATTGCTGACCGCCCAGTACGGTAAAGCTTGGTTTCCAATTAAAAGCTGTGGAGTCGGAAGTTGGTGTATAGCTATCTACGACTCTTCCACCATTTGTGATCAGTTCAACCTTCGAAATATTATCGTTAGTCGCTGTTTTTAAATAACTGTATTTAGGATCTGCAGAAGACTCCCATACAGGGTCACTGCCGGTAATATTAAAGTCTAACGATTTACTGTCCACCGTCGAACCCATATAATAGCCATTTGCCAAAACATCCAGCTTGAAATTTGGATCTTCGGTCATGTAAACACGCATCTTTTTCATGGCATCGAGCAGCGATTCCTGACTAAGGTCGTTTGCTACGATCACAGTACGATTTTTGGTTTGTCCCCAGGTCGCATCATGATTGTCCTCGCCATAAGTCGGAGCCACATGCCAGCCTAAATCAAGCGCATTGAAAAATTTATCCTGAGCATTCGCATACGAGTATTTGCCTGAACCGTTACCTACTTCAAGCATCGTAAACAGCTTATCTACTTTTTTATCGTAGGGAATAAAGTTTGCAAAGGCATTGGCCGACATCGCCGGATGATTAAATTGGGCTACGATATTGTCATAGGTCAAAACCCAGCTGTAATAATTTTTCAAATCCTGATACGTTCCGCCTTCTTCTACTCGATCGATAAAATTGTTAGTTCCGAACACATTGGAATGACCCCACGTAGTTGATGTCATTTCGAATGCCGGAAAAACTACAAAACTCCCGTTTTTCGTGTAGCGATTTGCCAAGTCCTTAGTTAACTGCCAATTCGATCCGCCTGTGCGTTCTTTCATTCCGTTGTGATCAACAGAATCTTTTCCGACAAGACTGGAATCAATATCGTGGGAGTGATCGGAAAAAGCAAACCAGTCATATTGATATTTTTCTGCAGCTTTTAAGGCATCTTCTGGCGCTCCATCAGCGTCATGTGAAATATTGGTATGGTTATGGGTCGTACCCCGGTAATGATTTCCTCCGGTAAATCTTTGCAGGACTTCAAAGCTCCATGAATACGTCGATAAATTACCAAGTTTATCTTTAGCTGATACAACGACAGTATGAATCCCTACTGCCAAATCTTCATCAGCGGTCAAAGTTAACTTGATCATTCTTTCCGAAATAACCGCTTTGGAAGTAAAATCATTTCCATCGATTTTCATACTGACTGATGCAGTATTAACACCGTTAGGGTCATCTAATGTTACAGAAATGATAGGGTGTCCCGTATCTATACTATCACCATTAGCAGGTGATGCATTGGAATACTCAGGACCATCCTTGTCCTCCACAACATCGATGCTGATTGGAGCGTTAACGTCCCCGGAAGACAGGGTCTTTCCGTTCCCCTTGGCTTCGATGTAATACAGCAATTTATTGTCAGGCACACTTGCTTGCGGTATTTTACCATTGTAATTTATTCCGTCTGCCGAGCTCATAATAATCGGACTAAAAGTCGGATCAGTTGTCCCTTTGTAATAAAGTGTGACAGAATCTGCATTTTTAGCTGCAGCAGTAAAGGAAACATCGATTCCGATATAAGCTTTGGTTAATGGTGTATGAGTAAACTGCAATTCTCCTTTTATATCGGCAGCCGACCGTGGAAGCACATAATATCCGCTTGTAAAAGGAGATACACTTTTGGATTGACCGACGATACCCATAAAAGTATAACTATCGCCTTGCTCTATCGCTCCTTTACTTACATCAATACCGGAAGTTCCCAATATACGTATAATAGATAAATTTCCTGCATCATCAGAGATGGATATGTCATAATCCGGGCCAGAAGCAGGTATGTTCGTCACTGTTCCTGAGATCTTGACCAGTTTGCCCTCCAGCGGTTCCGCTGTCGCATAGCTGCTCAACGACTTCAATTCGATTGCTTGAGGAGCAGGCGTCTGATCCGGGCCCACATAAGTAATAGTTGTCGGAACAAATCGAGTCGTCCCGGCCGTAAAAACTACTCGCCCATCAATTTTGAATTTGTTACCAGCCTGGATTGCAGCCGTAGGGGCTTTGCCGTCAACAATGTTAATACCGCCAGTGGCGTCCTGCATATAGAAATTGGTCTTTTCGTTGCCAAGGGCATTGTTGTTCGAAGTGGCAACACCTTCTATGGTGGCGGTATATCCCAGATTGATAGGAAAACCATTTGCATCATTCGCTCGTAGTTGATCAATAGGGGTAATTCCACTTGGATAGCCCGTTACATTGACTCGGGCATAATTGCTTTCCATAGATATCAGTTCAGATGAATCCGTATGAGTCACATATACCGACTGACTGCTGCCAGGATCAGAAAAGCTCAGTGTAAATGACCCATTGGCAGACGCAGTTGCTTGTTGAACGTAGGAAACAGTACCACCATTGTACAAGTATGCTTTAACTGTAGCTGATGATGGAACAGCGTTGGCTGCTCCTGTGACAGAAGCTGTTCCGCCAGCTTGGGCAAACGTTATTTTACTTGAGTCCGGAGAAAGCATAAACTTCGAGTTGTGGATGACGACTTCATCAGGCTTGGAAGGACTGGATGGGGCGTTCATCACAAAATCTTTGGATGGGTCTTTCGTAAACCATCCATTGCCCATGCCAAATGCAATTCTCGGATCGGAACCAGTATTGGTTTTACGCAGCAGCACCCCGCCTCCGACACCAGAGCTAAAGAAAGGAGAGCCCCAATGATCCGTTTTCGTTGCAAAGCTGGTTGTAGACCCATTACCGTAAGCTACTATATCAATAGCTTTGGGGTCATCCTGGCTGCTTAACCCGTTTACTGCATTAGCAAGGGTAAGTATGCCTCCCGCAGAACCGCTGGGATTAATCGTGGTCGTTTGATCCACATTTACAGGAAGAGCCGCGCCGGTAGCACCCGTGTTGCCCGCTACGAGATAGTAGCCATGAGCCTTGATCGTACCGGTCAGCTTCGTTCCTGCACCAAAGCTGGTTCCTGTTGCCGAGGTATAAATGAGGGCCCATTCATTGTTGAAATTAATATCCTGATTTGTCGTATTGTACAGCTCAAAAAACTTCGTTTTGTAGAAAGCTCCGCTATTGCCGCCGTTAACGTAAAGCTGACTCAATACAACGTCTCCAGGTGAATAAGTTGCACCAGGAAAGGATAAATTAATTGTCGCTTTATCGCTCTCTAGCTTGCCAGTTTCTTTGGCTGCTACGAATACGGAAGTTTTGCTCCCAGGGTTAGAGACGGTTAGACTAAACGAACCGTTGGCAGTCGCAGTTGCTGTACCTGCCACTGAATTATCGTCCCAATATACAGAGATTGGTGCATTATTCGCAGCCGCTCCAGCAGTACCAATCACCGATGTGGAATTCGTAAATGTGATCTTACTGGCATCCGGCTTCGCCGTTTTGGGAATGGATACGCTCACTTTGTCGCTTTCATCTCTGCCGCTTGCCGTCGCTGTCACTAATGCCGATGTGTTGTGAGCAGCGTTGCTGATTGTCATGTTGAATGAACCATCATTTTGGGCAGTCGTTGTTCCTGCAGGTGTATTATCCGGTAAATAGGCTTTAACCGCAGCAAGGCCATATACGGCTCCTGCAACACCTTTAATCGTTGTAAAATCATCATTAAACGTAATTTTACTTACATCCGGGTTTGTCGTTTTGGGAATAGCCCCAAAATCAACAGAAACCTTATTGCTTTCGGTTTTCCCGCTTTCCAGAGAAGTGATATACACCTTACGCTCTGAATTGGGATTATTAATTGTAATATTGAAAGCACCGTTAATGTCCGCTGTGCCCGTACCTGCCACCGAGTTATCGGCGAAGTACACCTTAACGCCAGCTCCGCCATAAACAGCCCCGCTAACACTCGAAACGTGTGTCAACGTATCAAAAATGATTTTATTCGCATCAGGGGCGACGCTTTGGCTCTGGCCTAATTTCACACCATTAATGACAATGTCAGCAATTCTGCTGTTACCTCCACTCGCAGTTGCTGTACCGCTGCTAATAGGTTCCGTTGTATAATTAACCCATCGAATATAGACATTTGTCTTATCATCCACTGCACTCGGTAATGCAAGATTGTCTGGACCAAGTGCAAGATTTGCAGTATGCACAAATGACCCATCTTTAACATCCGTAAATGTAGTGCCATCTGTACTGTATTGAATCTTAAAATCTTTTGGACCTGTTGAAGTACCGTAATGCTTAGAGGAAAGAGTTAGTTGTGAGTATCCTTTTGTGCTGATTTGCGCCTGCCAATAGCCTCCTGCTACTTGCCAGCCACTGGTATATACTGTAGCGTTTGAAGCCGTATAACTTAGACTGCGATTACCGCTTATTGAAAATATCCCATTGGACAAGTTAGCGTCCGTACCACTTGTTGCAGGGATTGCTACAGGGCTCGTAGCTGCTGCTGAAAAGGTCCACCCCGCCACAATCTCTGTTGCAGCATGCGCCTTCTGAACAAGAGCATTCGGAAAAATCGTCGTTACCATCATCAGAATAATCAACGCAAGGCTATACCATCTTTTATTTTTGTTAATAAAACGTGACACTCTTTGCACCTCCATTAGCATTAAAAAACAGAAAAACATGGATATACACATATCCATTTATTGGTAAATAATGGTTCAATATCCTAATATCATCGGCAAACATTGTGACTTAAATATTCATTCATCCGTTATATCAACTTTACGATACGATTTTCCCCCTACTATTATCAATTGTCCTATCGCCAGAGCTGCTGCTTGTTCCTTTCTAAGAAGTGTTGTACATGTCTGCCTCGACCAATATAACAGCCTTTTGTAAAAAGAATGTTCCGGCAGTGTTAAGATTTTTTATTATTCCGTTACGATCTGACAGGCTTTGGAAGCTATAGCAAAGTTGGCAAGCTTCGAAGCTATCAAAAGTATTCAGGCAGCATGTGGCCTGGATTTCTTATCCATTTCACTTACTTTTTGGGGCTACTGTAAAACTGCCTTTGAATTCTCCCGAGCCCAACATAAACTCATATTTCCCTGGTTGGGGGTCATCCAAGAGAAATGCATTTTTACCGTTTTTTAATAGGGTATCGATCTTTAAATCCTTGGAAACCAGCTTCAAGCCGCTGCTTGTGTTTGAATTCACATTAAAAATCACCTTGATCATCGTATTCGCCTTAAATTCGGTATTTTTTGGATTGAAGCCGGAAGCGGTCACCTCAATCGTTGCTATTTGAAGATCATTCTCTTCATCCATTGCGGTAAGTTGTGTTTCTTTTTGTCCTATTTGTCCAAGCGCAATTGTATTGGTGTTCAATGTGACGACAGCGAGCATAACGAAAACTGCCGAAGCGAGAAGAAGGGTTGGGAAGTAAGAAGAGGAACGAGCTGTTCGGGTAGAGACAGCCTCCTTCGGCTGCACCTTATTTATTTGGCGATCAAACACACTCAACAGCAAATAGCTGCAAACGATATAACCCAAATCCGTAATCATAATGGCATCGCTGGAGATAAAAATCATTCTGCCTGTAGCTATACCCAGGATAACCCCTATTATTCCGGACAATATGGCATTGATCCTGTCCAGCTTACAGAAGGGTTGACCTGCAAGAAATCCAGCCAGAATGGCAAATAAACCACTCATGATGATGCTGGGAATGATCTGGTATTCCAAGGTTTGAACGGACAGAATACCGATAAATCCGCTGGAGACGGCAACCATCACCATGAGGCTCAGCTTTCCGATTGGACTCTTGATGAATCCCTTGTAGCGATGTATGCGAAAAATGAAATATCCGGTAATAAGAAGCACGATAAATAAACTTCCAACGCTAAGCAGCAAAACAAAACACCTCTTTATTCGTTATGCGAACGTTATAGTTTTGAAGCAAAATTCCAATCGGGATAAACGTACGGAACACTTGGCTCTGCTGCCGGCTCCACTTTTTCCACTCTAATTTTGATTACAGTTTGTCCGTTGTACACGGTTTTCGCTATTTTTCCAGTAACCGTCACCCATGAATCGTTCTTAAAAGCACTGGAATCCGTCGCTTCCGCTATAATTCCATAAGGAGATATATCTGCTATACAATGTGTCATACCCATTCTGCCTACAATGAACTGATTGCCTTGCAAGCCTGCTTCCCTATATACAAATCCTTTGATTTGGATCTCTTTGTCCTGGAAATTGTCTGCAAAGGAGTTTAAAGCATGCAGCTTCTCAATAAACCACTCATCCTTCATCTCAATTAAAGGCTGCTTGTACACCACCATTCCCAGCCTTGCATAATCCCGATCATATACATTAGCTTTAAATAATTGCTTCAATGCCGGATCTTCGTTGCCTCCCAGCTCAACCAGCTCTCCTCCTGCCTGATTGCCGCGAGCCGTATAACCGCCCAAATTCATCCCTTTTTTATCAACCAGAGAGCTCGCAATCGCTTTATTGGGCAAGCACGCTCCTAGCACAAGCGGTATAATAAACAACCCGTAAATAACTACACTTTTCCATAAGGGCGCATCCATTTCATGGGTATGGTGATGCCCGAAAGCATGGTCATGTGAATGGCCCGTGGCCTGATGATCGTGACCGCATGCACAAGGAATCACTTGCTGCTTCAAGGAAAGAAAAGCGATATAAAATTGAAAACCCGCTGTAATAAAGAGCACTATATCTGCTAATTTCACATATATAACAATTTGCGGAACGATAAATTGAAGAATATCACCCGACAATAACAAGAACGCGGTATATACTGCGAATCCGGTTAAAATCGCTGCTCTCATGAAATGATGAACACTGGCAGAGCTGATTTTTATACGCATATATGAACCTTCCTTACTTGGCTTAATGGAATTAACTTAATTGAACATCCAATGCAGCGCCAATGTGCTGGCAAAAACAAATACAAATACTAGAGAACCGAGCAGTACGACGAACCTTGTTTTAAAAACCGCCAGCATCATAAGAAGCCCTTTTAAATTCAACATGGGGCCAAACACCATAAAGCCGACCAGGGAGCTATTCGAAAATGTCGTTTGAAAAGATTGTGCAACGAAAGCGTCTGCTGTTGAACAAAGCGATAAAATAAAACCAAGCCCCATCATGATTAAGCTGGAGCTAACCATATTATTCCCCATCGATGCTAAGCCGTTTTGTGAAATAAAGACCTGCAGCAGCCCAACCAGCATGGAACCGAACACCAGGTATTTGCCCATCTCAAAAAATTCACTCACGGTGTGACTCATAACCTCCATAAGCTTGTTTCCTGCAGACGGACTATGACTATGATCATGGTCGTGATTATGATTATGGCTATGATCATGGTTATGGTTGTGGCCGTCATCGAAATGGCGCTGCGCTGCATGCTCCTTATTTCCGGATTCCCGGTCTTGTCCGCTTTTGATCGGCAGCGATTCCTTCAATTGATTCGGATTGACAAACCGATAAATAATAAGGCCTACGATGAGCGCTACGACAACCGCTACTCCCATGCGGCTATAGGCTACTACCGGTTGGCTGCGGAATGCCGTTAAGGTTGATAAAAAAACGATGGGGTTCAATATCGGTCCTACCAATATAAATGTGGAGGCTACGTACAAGGGCATCCCTTTTTTAATTAAATTACGGATCGCTGGGACCATGCCGCACTCACATATAGGAAAAATAATTCCCAATACGCCTGCGGTCAGGATACCCAGAAACGGATTTCTCGGAATTAATCGCCTGATGGTCTGTTCCGATACAAATACCTGCAGAATGGCTGAAACAAACACTCCTATTAAAATAAACGGCAGGGCCTCGATAATAATGCTAATCAGCATCATTTTAAAAACCTGCAGCTTGGGATTGCTTAATACAGCTCCAAAATCCTGACCAGTGAACAGATACAAAATCAACACAATAATCAGACAGACAATGACCAGCAGATTGCTGTTCGATGGTATAACCTTACCCTTATGCGTAGTTGTGCTTCGCAAGATTTCGCCTTCTTCTATGTTAATATTCTTTCTGCCAACCAGAATCCGCCTAATATAAAGGCAAGCGAAGATACAGCGATAACTGCTCTTCTGGAATGGTTCCATTGTTGTAATTGGGCAAGCAAAGGTAAACATATAACGACTATTAATAGCTGTACGACTTCGATTCCAATGTTAAAACTGGCCAAATCGATTGCCAGCTCGCTTGTAGGTATATTCATCTCCTGGAGAATGTCAGCGAAGCCCATTCCATGAATCAAACCGAACAGGAAGGTCAAGATCCAACGGTTGTTCACATCTTTGCGGAAAATATTTTCCAGAGCGACATAACATATACTGAATGCAATCGCAGGCTCGACAATTTGAGGCGATACATGAAGCCAGCCTACAACCGATAACGTCAAGGTCAGGCTATGGGCTATCGTAAAGGCGGTTATGACTCCGGCAAATTTTTTGAAGCTTTGTCTGGCAATTAGAAGCGCAAGCAAAAACAATAAATGGTCATAGCCTGTAAGAATGTGATTGATGCCAAGCTTAAAAAACGATAGCCACCCTGTGGTCATATCGGTTTCGTTCATCGCCGTATTTTGTGACTGCGGGTCCGTCTCAGCCTGTGAAGCCTCCTGTGTCTTGGGGTTATCTGATGACAAGCCCGCGTACGCACTCTCAGATAACATCATGGACCACATTCGATTTTTGCCTGACAACGCCGAAGTGCTCTTTTGAGCTCCATAATTAATAGTTAACAGATTGACATAATTGGTTTTTGGGTCATTTTCGTATAAATGATCCGTCAATGTGATTGCCTGTGAGGCAGATACAGCTGGAAAGGTGACACTAAGAACGAGCTGTGTTGCTTCACCTAGACGATTAAGGGTAATTTGATTCACACGCAGCCACGTCTGCGGCTCGCCATTTATTTTTAAAATTACATTCTCCTTAATAACCGATTCAATCCGGCTTTGTACCGCTTTAAATTCTTCAGCATCCAGCATTCCGTTTTTGTTATCGTCGCCTTCAGTTAACTCGATAACCGACAATTCATCAATTACATAGGTCATTTCGGTTTGAGCTTTTGTAAATTGTAAAGTCGTGTAGCTTGCACTATATGCATGCGCTTGTACGGTTTGTGTGTTGGTAAAGCTCAGTACACAACAAACCAATATCAAGCACCACACCATATGCAGTCTACGATGTAACCATGAAGTGGGGGTTGATACAGCTTTCAGTCGATACACAGATGTCCCTCCTAATTTTATACCTTTACGAGCATACAACATGCTAAGTATAACGACCTATTGTAAAAAGAAAGGCAAGTACAGATTAAATTTACGTAAAGTTTCCTGTGTGTCTGCCTTGCCAAATAAAAAAACAACAGTCGATTCCACGTTGACCAACGGGATTGACTGCTGCTTGAAACTTACTATCACAAAGACCATATGTCAAAAAAACTTCTTCGCCCCCTGCTCCGACTTTAAGATTTCCACAGCCTCACGAAACCGTAAGGAATGAACCACTTCCCGCTCCCGCAAAAATTTCAGACCGTCCTGCAGATCCACATCGTCCGTCATATCAATTAACCATTGGTAGGTAGCTCTCGCCTTTTCTTCCGCTGCAATATCCTCATAGAGATCGGCGATAGGATCACCTTTCGCCTGAATATAGGCTGCCGTCCAAGGCACTCCTGAAGCATTCGTATAAAATAAAGCCCGGTCATGGCTGACGTAGTAGTCATCAAGCCCGGCAACCTTGAGCTGTTCGATACTCAAGTCTTTCGTGAGCTTATAAACCATTGTGGCAATCATTTCCAGGTGCGCAAATTCCTCCGTAGATATATCTGTCAGAAGACCGATGATTTTATCCGGAATTGCATAACGCTGATTCATGTAGCGCAGCGCGGCGGCAAGCTCACCATCCGCACCTCCATACTGCTCCAGCAGCAGCCTGGCCATCCGGGGATCGCATTTACTGACCCGTACCGGATACTGCAGCTTTTTCTCATAAACCCACATGGCTGAGTCGCCCCTCTCGTCATATAAGCCGATTAAACCTGCCAAGGCCATGGCGTATCGATCCACTGCCAAGGCTGTCGTGTAAAGCTTTGACCAAAGCTTTTGAGTGGGCCGAAATGTTGTTCAAAACGCCCTGCAAGATGCATTCTCTTTTGCGCAAATTGGTTATACTGTTGTATGGCCTGGGTATCCCGCGGATGCGTATCCAAATATAAAGTGAGCTCCACCAACACAAAGTCAACCTCTTGAAGCTCCAACAGCATTGTATAGAATTGCTCCGGCATTGTATGTTCCATAGCCTGCAGCTCCTTCAAAGTTTTGCTCAGCAAATGGGTCTTCACCCAAGTTTGCGGTGCTTTTATACAGCGGCTCTACGCGCAGCTTCACTAGCATTTAGACTCATAAGGACTAAAGAGTGCAGGCCATAATGTGCCATGCCTTAACGCTTCCTGTGGACTAAACTGGGGTAAATTCATCGGTTGAAATTGGATATATAATTGTGGTGGTGTTGAAAAAGTTTTCACTCGTATAGGCGGACACGGATCACAGGGACCTACATAGGGAAACCAGGCCTTTTCCTGATGCATGATCATACCTCCTTCCCGGGTTCTAGTGGTGTGAACTCCTTATTCCTATGTATATAACCGTTTCCTGTCCATTATGAGTGCTTAATCAAAAACAAAAAACGACGATACGTGGGATCGCCGTTTGGGTTGCTCTTATTATGGATTTTATAATTTAATACTTAGCTTCATTACACCGACTCGACGAAGCGCCATATACACAATGATGAGGGATGGCCCGAGAATAAGTCCAATCACACCTACCAGCTTAAAGCCGATGTACATACTGATCAAGGTTGCCAATGCGTTAATACCGACCGCGTTTCCGATAATTTTGGGTTCAACCAGCCTGCGAAACAGCATGATCACGACCAGCAATATCAGCAAACCGATACCCAGCGACACATTCCCGGACAAGATACTGTATAACGCCCAAGGGACAAGTACCACGCTCGTTCCAAGAACCGGCAGGACATCTACCGCCACAATCAACAAAGCGATCGCCAGCGGGTATTCTGTTCGTAAGAAGAGCAGTCCGATCAATGTTACAAAATAGGTAAGGAAGCTGATCAGCAATTGAGCGAAAATAAACCCGAACAGCGCTTTTCTCAGATCATACAGAACACTTATGATTTTGGGCTGTGATTTACCTTCAAAGATGTCCACGAACGACTGATACAAGGCAGGCAAGCTCAAGGAGATCAGATAAAGTCCGATGACAAATACGGCTGAAAATATAAACAAATTAGGTATCGTCCGCGCAATGTCCAGAAAATAAACCGATATGGCCGTAATAATCTCCTTCAGATTTTCCGATATCGTATTAATTACAGTCTCTATCCAGGCTTCCAGCTGTGCAGCCAAACCGACAGGCAGCGTTGTATAAAAAATTTGAGTTTTCTCAGAGGTCATATCAAAAAACAGCTGGGCTTCATTTAAATATTCAGGTGCATTTCGCCAGAACTGTATCAGCTCCGATACCATCTTGAACCCGAGTAAATAAAAGAAGCCCAGCACTCCAGCCGTAAACAAGCTGCAAATGACACCAGCCGCCCATTCCCGGCTCATCCGCGTCAGCTTCATCAACCATTGAATCGGATGTTCCAACAAGATTGCAACGAGCAGAGCCAGCATAAAAGGAAATCCAATTGTAAACATTCCATACAGCAGCAGCACACCCAATATTGCAAACAGGATCATCCTTAATGACATGAAACGGGCTTCCCCCTCATTCAGTTTCTTGAATGACTGGTTTCGCTAGTTCGGCTTTCTTATAGATCATCACTCTCATAATTCTAAGCCTTCTGACCTCCGTAATTTCGAAAACAAAATTTTCGTACTCCAGCTTCTTCCCTTTGGCGACAACGCCATCCAGCCTCGTAAACAGCCAACCGCCAATCGAATCCACCTCGTCATCCTCGATACCCAGACCCAACAGATCATCCAGATCCTCAAGCAGGACCCGTCCATCTACGGAGTAGCCGCTGCCCCTTTTTTCCACACTGGGGACCTCGTTCTCATCAAATTCATCATGAATTTCGCCGACGATTTCTTCCAAAATGTCCTCTGCAGTCAAAATACCCGCTGTACCACCATACTCATCAACGACTATCGCAAGCTGGGAATGCTTACGCTGCATCAGCTTCAGCACGTGGCTGATTTCCATCGATTCCGCCACCATCAATACTGGCCTTATGTAATCCTGCAGCTGGCGCTCCTCGTCAGGATCGGCAGTCAGCAGATCGGTAATATGAACAAAGCCGATAATATTGTCCTTATCCTCACTCGCTACGGGATAACGGGTATGCTTCGTTCTGTATACCACCTTCAAATTTTCCTCGAATGGCACCTCGGCAAATAAACAGTCCATATCCGTGCGCGGCAGCATAATTTCTCTCGCTACACGATCCGAGAATTCAAAGATATTATCAAACAGCGCGAACTCGTCCTTATCGATGTGTCCACTTCTAGCGCTTTGATTCATTAGTATGCGAATTTCTTCCTCGGTATGCGCAGCGTCATGCTCAGTCGCCGGTTTAATCCCAATCAAGCTGAGCAAACGATTCGCCGCGCCGTTCAACACCCAAATTGCCGGGAAAAATATTTTGTGAAACAGCAGGAGCGGAGCAGAAGTCCAGAGCGCAGTCCCTTCCGACCTTTGAATCGCGAGCGATTTGGGCGCCAGTTCTCCAAGCACGATATGTAAAAAAGTAATGACAGCAAAGCCAATAAACACAGACAATACCGAGGAATACCAGGCACTGTTCCAGTGAAGCAAAGCAAACAGCGGGTCCACGATCAAATGGGTAACAGCCGGTTCACCAATCCATCCAAGACCGAGTGAAGCGAGTGTAATACCAAGCTGTGTTGCCGATAAATAGACATCCAGCTTTTTCGTAACTGTGAGCGCATATTTGGCCTTAATCACGCCCTCATTGTACAGCTGTTGGAGCCTTGTTTCACGTACTTTGACCAAAGCAAACTCTGCAGCTACAAAAAATCCGTTCAGCACCACCAGCAGCAAAACCAGGAAAATATTAAGTGCAATGGATCCCCAATCAAAGCTTGTATGTGACAAAGACTTCAAACTCCTTTTCCACAAATTAACTACCCTGACTCCTTAGGGGATTTAGTGAATATCCTCCTATACAATAGCTGCTCGTTTGGTAAAATCGACATCCTTATAGTAAGAATCGACAACCAGAAGATTCGGCCCGCAGCAGCTCACCGCTGGACAATGGCAGTTCATTGAAGCATGAAGGGGATGAGCTTCCCATCGCTCAAACACCTCCTGCAGCTTATCTCTATGTATATTACCCAAAGAAGGCACATCAGAAAAGTCTGTGACAAAAACATCTCCTGTGAACAAGTTCACATTCAATCGGTTGCGTCCATCAGGATCATTACGGACTGTTACATTCGGCTCTTCTCTTAGTCTGCGCAGCAGCTGCTGATCGGCTTCACTTGTATTGCAAGCGTAATAGGGCAGCGTACCGAATAACATCCACAGGCTGCGATCGCGGCCGTCCAGCAGCTTATGTATCGCCTTGCTGTATTGATCCAATGAGAGCCTTGGCAGGCTGGCGGCAAAAGCACTCGGATACATCGGATGCACCTCGTGCCGCTTGCAGCCCATCTCGACAATAAGTTGGTGAATATCACTTAACTTATCCAATGTCAAATAATTGATCATTGATTCAGCCGAAATGAACATCCCGCCGCTGCTAAGCTTCCTTGTATTTTCAATCATCAGCTCATACAGCTTGCCTGTTGCCTTATCGGAAACCGATCGGCCCGTATGAACGAAGCCGACTCTATGAAAGTCTGCCGCTGAAGTATAATTAAAGGAAATATGCATCACATCCAGATAAGGCGCCACCATCTCGTAGCGGGAAATCGGCAGCGTCAAATTCGAATTGATCTGCGACCGAATCCCACGTTCACGGGCATATTTAAGAATGGGGACGATATAATCGCGAACCGTTTGCTCGTGATAGCTCGGTTCCCCCCCGGTAATGGAAATCGTTTCGAGGTGCTCGACCTGATCCAGCCGCTTCAGCACTTGGGCAACAGGAATTCGCGCACCTTCAGTCATTGTTAGGGCATCCCCAACTGCACAATGCTCACATCTCATGTTACACAAATTCGTTACGGTTAATTCGATACTCGTTAATATATGTTTTCCGTGCCGTTGCAGCGATCGAATCGGGTCCCAAGGATCATTCTCGGGAGACATCGCCGGCAGCATGGAACTTAGCTTCTGGTTCATGATAAAGTTCACCTGACTCTTGACGTATTTTACAACCTATTGTAGCTTATGACGGATGAAAATGAAACCTGACTTCAGCTCAAGGAGCATCCCAGCTCCTCTATGGCAGCTATCAAGCCATCTGGAACAAGAGCAGCCCAAAACCAGAAAGGCTGGTTTTGGGCTGCTCTTGTCCATGATAACTATGCGATATCATTGACTCCGGTGATCATGATCGATAATTTTTTGGACAAATCCACATCAAATGGTGCATATATCTCTTCGCCTCCAGGGGATTGAAGCACTCTTACAATAGGCCGCTGTGGAAAAATGTTGTTCAAGCCAACAACCGTTCCCATTTCGCCTGTATTCAGGGTCACATTAATCCCGAGCGGATATATCGCTATTTTATCACGAAAGAGCTCAATTTTTTTCTTTTCATACAAGGTTTCGGTTCCGGTAAAAATGATCTCCATCGCTTGATGCGGCAGCATCGCTCTCCGATATACTCTGTGAGTAGTCATCGCGTCATAGGAATCCACCAGTCCGATCCACTTGGCATAATCATGGATCTCTGTACCTTCAATACCCCGCGGGTACCCGCTTCCGTTCAGGCGCTCATGATGCTGAAACGCGCAGTGTGCGGACAGCAACGGAATATTCGGCTCATCCTTAAGCAGCTTGAAGCCGTACTCGGTATGTCTTTTCATACAATCGAATTCATAATCCGTCAATTGGGCATTTTTACGAAGAATCTCGTACGGAATCTGCGTCTTACCGATATCATGCAGCAGTGAACCGAGACCCAGTGTCATCAGATCATTTCGGTTATAACCGTAGGCCATGCCCAGCAATGTGGCGTAGATACAGACATGCAGGGAATGCTGAAACAAATAATCGTCCATCACACTCATGTTGGTGAGCATAATCATGGCGTCCTTATGGCTGCTGAGATCATCTATAATCAGATTCATCACTTCACCAAAGTTTTTACCCAGCTGGTTGTACCCCGCTGTTTTATTTTTTATAGAATTATCCATCAATCTGCGAAACGAGGTCCGGATCTCAGTAATAGCCTTGAATCTGGTCTCCTCGCTCAGCAATTGCGGAATGATGATATCAGCCGTTCTTGGATCAGCAATATAAATAAAATCAACACCGTACTTGCCAAGCCGATTGATCAGCGTCTGCGTTAATTCGACTCCTTCTGCAAGAAGGACAAGTCCTTCTTCGTTGTAGATCTTTTTACCGAGCTTCATCCCAGGTCGAACTATATGGATAGGCAGCAAACGCATAGGACAAACCACGTCTTCTTTCTACTAGGAAGTTAATATGTTCTAAGCCTAAATGTAATAGATTCCGTATAAAAGAGCAATACACTTTTGCAAAATCCGACACCAAAATCAGGCTTTTTTCAAAAAATAAGGCGTAATACGCAGAAGTCTGACGAAAAGTCGGATCATTTGTGAAACTTTTCAACTAGAAAGCTGTTTGCTATATGACAATTAGCCTATTGAAATCAGGTATTTTCCTGAACCTTACTGCATATGTATGGGTATTCCCGTAAATCGCTATTGTCGGACATGCCATAACAAGCTAAAATAGAATAGGTTTGCACAAAATATGTGGGAGGCTCTTATGCTAAGTTTAAATTACTGGGTTTCAATTTTGATGGGTATCGTAGAAGGTCTGACCGAATTTTTGCCTGTATCTTCTACCGGACACATGATTCTTGTGCAATCGCTGCTCGGAATTCCCGAGGAAGACACGATGATGAAAATATTTGAGGTCGTTATTCAGCTCGGAGCTATTATGGCCGTCGTTGTTTTGTATTGGAAAAGGCTGCTTAGATTGTTTGGCCTGAAAAAAAATCCGGTACGCACAGGAAAGAGCAGTCTGAACCTCATCCATATTTTGATCGGAATTTTGCCTGCAGGTATTATGGGGCTGCTGCTTAACAAAATTGTGGATAAATACTTATTTTCTCCAAAAACCGTCATGATCAGCTTGGTGATCGGTGGGATTTTGCTTATTATCGGGGAAAGACGAGCTGCCAAATACGGCTCCAAAGCGAAGGACCTTGACGACATTACCTATAAGCAAGCATTTTTCATTGGACTGTACCAAATTTTGGCCGTTGTGTTTCCAGGCTTCTCCCGTTCAGGCGCAACCATTGCCGGAGGTATGATGAACGGTGTAAGCCGCAGCGCATCTGCTGACTTCACATTCATATTGGCAATACCGCTCATGTTCGCTGCTTCCGGTTTGGTTGTAATCAAATCGTACCACTTGTTTACCGCTGATCTTATCGGTTATTTCATTGTTGGATTCATCGTTTCCTTCATTGTTGCCTTGCTTGCTGTCATGACGTTCATCAAGCTTGTGCAAAATACAAGTCTGTCTTATTTTGCCTACTATCGTTTTGCTGTTGCCGCTATATTCGCAATTTACTTCTTTACGATGAAATAGGAAATGAAATCTTAAACGAGGAATTACATCCTTGTCCATCAGCCCTGCCCTGGCTTTTTGCCGGGGTAAGGCCGTTTAACAAATAGCTGCAACGATTATATGAATTAAAGGTGGATGAAGGATGGCCGTCACTAATCATAGAGAATACTTCCGACTTTCCCTGCAAATCCCCCTTTCCGCCCAGTTAAAAATCATTGGCATCAATCAAGTCATGGTCGATACGAAGTATGCTCAAATTATCGTCGTGGACATTAGTGCAGGTGGGTTGCGCATCCATTCCAAGCTCGACCTCCCGCTGAATATCGATTTGCTGCTCGAATTCAGATTTTCCCTATTTGACAAACAAATGAAAATCCTTGGTACCCTCACAAGAAAATCCATTTTCCAGCCGCAGCTGTTCGAATATGGCATTCAATTTTCGCTGGATGAACAGGCCCATAGTGTGTTAATCAGTAAGCTGAATCTTCTCCACATTCGACTTCGACAAACCAATGTCATTTCAAGCTGCAGCTTTTGCTCAGAGGAGGAGCTTAAGGACTTTTATTCAAACCCGTAGCATCAGCTTGCTTCCAACGCTTGATCAAGCTGGCTTGAACCGCTCCCGTTTCCTGAAGCTCCTCGCGGATGACATCCCGAATAAAGTTAGGCAATATATACTCAATCTGCTTACCCTCCGATAATGAAAGAAAACCGATTCCAAAGGTGAACATATCAAGCGTCCCCACTACATACTCCTTTTCCCTGACCAACTGCTCACTGCCGATCCATACACGTTTGATTTTGGCATAAGCAGGCGCTGACGCGTCATATTCGACCTGCATCCCATCTACATTGAGCATACCGAGCACCTTGCCGCGAAAACCGAACCCATATAGCGGTTTTTCCATGAATTCTGGAATCCTCGACTCCTCCAGAGCCTTCCAAATCCGATCACCGGTCAACAGCATTCGGCATGGATTTATGGGAGAAGGACAAATTTGCAGCAAGCGTCCCATAGAAACGGTCCCCCTATCAAGGCCACCCAGCAGCTGTCCTGCATTGACGATAGCAATATCGGCATGAGTCCAGCGCCGTATGCCCGCAGCCAGCAAATTGCCCAAAGGCGCCTCTTCGTACCATTCCGCACTCAACGGCTGCTCCAGATAAGCAACCTGCCGCGAAAGCACCTGCTCTGAGCTTGATCGGTATTGATCAATCAGCTTCGCAATATGCGCATCAGCCGGATAGCTGGAAGCTTCATGAATCGAAACGCTCACATTCACCTTTTGTCGGGTATCAGCATCGATATCAATATCCACTACGCCAAAATATTGCCCAAACTTTCCAGCAGCGCACACATAGGTTTCTCCTATATGAAGAGGCTCCTCCAGCAGATGGTGGGTATGTCCGCCCAGGATCAGATCGATGCCCTGAATCTCATCAGCCATTCGCTGATCATTACGCAGCCCCAGATGAGACAGCACAACTATCAGATCAACCTGTGGACGCAGCTCACGCACCAGCTCAGACGTAATAGACAAGGGCTCTTTAATATCCCAGCCCAGTAATTGATAAAAATCCGGGAAATAAGCCGTCACACCAATCAGCCCTACCTTAATCCCGGCTTTCTCTATAATATGGTAGGCTTTACCCCACCTGGGTATTTGACCGCTCGTCGCCTCCAATAAATTGCTGCACAGTACGGTAAAACGCGCCTCGGAGCCATACAGCAGGTTCAAGGTATCCTGCGACAAGGTCAGTCCTTCATTATTGCCGATCGTGACCGCATCATAGCCCGTCTCGTTCATGATGGCCAGATTGGCCGAGCCCGCGCTTCCTTCCGTTTCGATGCGAACACGATCGATATGATCGCCCACATCCAGCGTAAGCGTATGCTCTTCACCTGCTGATTCGCGCAGCTCCTTAAAGGCAGCCGCAATAGACGGCATTTGTTCAAAATGGCTGTGAATATCGTTGGAGTGAAGAATTCTCAACCGCAGCATTCGTGAAGCCATAACGGCCACCTCCTATATGTATGTTATGGCTTATTTGCGGAATTTAAGCTCATCCGGTGTAACTAGATTTTTGAACCCGTAGGTTGCTTCCTGCGATAAGTCGTCCGAGTATTGGAACCGGATCTGCACAACACTTTTCACATTCAGACATTCACTGCTTCCATTGGGAACGTATAAGCGGATCGGATACCCTTTACCAAGAGGCTCACCCTTTTGTTCAAACAAAAATACAGCATCATTCAGCTCTTTCCAGGGGATCACCGCCTGAAACTCATCCACGCCCTCTACGGTCATTTGGGATGGCTCACGATCAGCACGATGCTGCTGCTGGTCGCACCATGCAGTGTGCCATTCCTTCAGCTCAAAGGCCTGACCTTGCACACCGGGAACACGTTCCTCCAAAGAAACCAGCCGCGGAGCCAAAGCTGCCATTTCCTGGACAGTGAATTCCGCATGACCGAGCACTTCATCATATACACGAATTTTCATGAGCTTCCTCCATCGTTTGGCTGCACCTGTAATAAAACGGATAATGCCTATTATACCACTATCCCTATAGAATATGGTATGCTGGAGAGAAACATCAACAAACTCAGCCTAAACATGATCTACTCAAAATAAAATTCACAAAACCTTGATCTTCAATACATATAACTATGGAGCGATTCATGATGAAATTAAATATCCGGGTTTTTGCCGGCTTGGCCGAACGGATGCAAGGACCACTTCTCCATCTCGAATGGGACCCATCGATTCCACTCACTCCCGTTCGGCTGAAGGAGCATTTACAAGCACAGTTCCCTCAGGCATCCACTTTATTGTCACAAGCCTTCATAGCTGTTAACCAAAGCTATGCGGATGATCATCAGATCATCCATGAAAGTGATGAAATTGCGATTATTCCGCCTGTATCCGGAGGCCAGCCCAAGTATGTAGAGCTGACGCGTGAAGCGATTTCCATTCAAAAAGTAACCGACCAAGTGCTGCATCCGAACCATGGGGCAGCACTCACTTTCATTGGAACAACACGGGAATGGACGCATGGCAAACGGACGACAAGGCTTGAATATGAAGCTTATGAACCGATGGCAGTCAAGACGATGCAGGAAATCGTTGAGTACATCCATAATCATTTTGATGGGGCACTATGTGCCATTACGCATCGTCTTGGAACGGTTGATATTGGTGAAATCAGCGTTGTTATCGCTGTCTCCGCTCCGCATCGAGATGCCGCCTATGAAGCCAACCGGTACGCGATAGAACGATTGAAGCAGGTCGTTCCTATCTGGAAAAAGGAAATATGGGAGGATGGCTCCGAGTGGAAGGGCCATCAGCAGGGCCCTTGGAATCCACGGGAGGCACATTAAATCATTTATCCATTTTGAATTGTTAGGGAGTTGAATCACTTCATGAATAATACAAATCTGCATCCCGAAGCCGACGGTACACCGACTACTTCCGGTCGATATTCCCGACAGCTTCTATTCGCACCTATAGGTATAGCAGGTCAAGCCAAGCTTGGAGCAGCACGTGTCGCTATTGTTGGCATGGGCGCGTTAGGTACGGTATTGGCTAATCATATGGCAAGAGCAGGAGTTGGCTTTCTGCGATTAATAGACCGGGATTTTGTGGAAGAGAGCAATTTGCAGCGCCAGATGCTGTACGACGAAGCAGATGCAGCTGCCTCGGAGCCTAAAGCCGTGGCTGCAGCCAAACGCCTTCAGCAGGCCAATTCCGATATTACGCTGGAGCCGATCGTCAGTGACCTGAATGCAATCAATGCCGAGGATTTATTGTCTGATGTCGATCTTATATTAGATGGAACCGATAACTTCAGCGTACGCTTTCTTGTCAATGATGTCAGTGTCAAGCATCGTATTCCGTGGATTTATGGGGGGGCGGTTAGCTCCCGTGGCGTTTCATTAACGATAATCCCAGGATCTACGCCTTGTCTCCGCTGTATGTTTGGCCAATCGCCAGCTCAAGGCACTGCCGAAACCTGTGATACAGCAGGCGTGATCGGCCCCATTATCCACACTGTTGCTTCCCATCAATCTACAGAAGCCTTGAAGCTGCTTGTGGGAGCCCATGAACAGCTTAACCGTAAAATGGTACATTGGGACTTATGGCACAACCAGCATGCCGCTGTAGACGTCAGCAAAGCCCGTAAAACAGATTGCCCTGCCTGTGGGCAGGAGCGTTACGAATATTTGGAGCAGGACCTCGGAGAAGACACCATTCAAACCTTATGTGGACGCAACTCCATACAAATTCAACCGCTGCATGCAGGAGCCTTTGATCTGAAGGAATGGGCAGCCAAGTGGGGTCAGCTGGGCACCGTTGAACTCAATCCTTTTCTGCTTAAATTCCATATTAATGAGGTATTGACCCTTGTCTTGTTTCCAGATGGACGTGTCCTAATACAAGGTACTGATGATCCAATTCAAGCCAAAAGCTTGTATAGTCGTTATGTAGGAATGTAAACCTAATTGCACCGAAACTTTCGTATAATTTAATTTAGTCTTGACTATTTATGGAGGTATATGGTTCGTTATGCTTATTGTCAAGTACTAGATGATTTTGATAGGATAAATGCATAAAACTGGATTTATTCTACCATTTTTTCATACTTTAGTTGAGGTGATCTTCTTGAGAGTTTCGGTTATGGATTTACAGGTTGGAGATCGCACTGGTTCTGATATTTTTAATAAAAACGGGCTCCTAGTCGTTTCTGCCCATACCGTTTTGAATTCTTCAGATATCAGTAAGCTTAACTTGCATCACATTGATTATGTCGACCTGATGATCCGATTCGACAATTCAGCTGAACATGAAGAAGAAGTTATATTGCCAGAAAAGGAAGTCTCCAAGCATGCAAAGGCTTACGAGGAGGCTGTTGACGGTATTAAGGATTTATTTGAGCAGGTTGAAAAAAGCGGAAGGCTGGACGAATCCCAGGTTAACGATAGCTTTGCTCCGCTTTCAAACGAGTTTGTTCGTGAGAGGGATGTCGTTTCGCTGCTTCTTACCTTAAATAACCAGGATGATTATACATACCAGCACAGCGTCCAGGTCGGTATGATTTCTTATTATATTGCCAAATGGCTTGGACAAACTAATGAGAGGGCTTTAATCGCTGGAAAAGCCGGTTATTTGCATGATATAGGCAAATGCCGGATTGATAAAGCCATTCTAACCAAACCGGGACGTTTGACGGATGAAGAATTCGAAGAGATCAAGAAGCATCCTACGATCGGTTACCAGCTTATCAAAGACTCCAACATGAGTGAAGCTTTAGCACAGGCTGCCCTGCAGCATCATGAGCGATTCGACGGAAGTGGTTATCCGCATGGAATTAAGGAATCTGCCATTCTCCCGCTCTCCAAAATCGTTGCCGTTGCCGATATATACAGTGCGATGATATCTTCCCGTGTATACCAGAAAAAACGCGATCTATTGTTCGTATTGAGAGAGCTTCATAGACTAAGCTTTGGCAAGCTTGATCCCAAAATTACTCAGGTATTTATTCGCAATATGATCCCTAATTTTATTGGCAAGCGTGTCCTGCTGTCATCCGGTGAGACCGGTTACATTGTTCTGACACATCCCTCGGATATGTTTAAACCCTTGGTGCAAGTGGATGATCATTTTGTAAATTTGACCGACCATCCTGAACTGATAATCGAAGAAGTATATGTATAGTCCTATATTCGTAAAATGCAGAGTATCCTGTAAAAGCGTCGCTTAACTGAGCCTTTCTCTAGAGAAAGGCTCTTTTTCATGCTGCGGTTAAAAGAAATCAGCGCGTTGTTCTAGAGCCCACCGAATCCATAGTTAATAAACAAATCGCTTGGCTTCCAGAAAGGTTTCTTTCCAATATGGCTTATTGATGTTCGTGATTTGAACACCATTTTCCGGTTCAGGCGAAGAATGAACGATACGATTATTACCCATATAAATAGCTACATGGCCCACCGTTTTATTGGTTCGAAACCGGCCTGGCACATAGAAAAACAGCAAGTCGCCTTTACGAAGCTGCTTTCTGCTGACACTGGTTCCTTCCGTGGCCTGTGCTCGTGCTGTTCTCCCCAAGGATATGCCATAACGACCATAAATGTAGCGAGTAAACGTAGAGCAATCAAATCTGCTTGACTCCGGATAGGGTGGGGCTCCAAACAAATATTTAACACCTATGTAGCTCTGGGCTTTCGAAATTAATTGATTGACATCAACATTTTTAAGCTTGGCAGCGGGAATCGCTGAATGTGTAGGTGCGGACGCCCCACCAGCAGGAGCTGCTGCATTGCTGTTGTTATTGGCAAATGAAGCTACTGACTGCTCTGCATGACCCGCGGCTGGACCTTCTCCCTTAAAAGGGTCATTCGGATCGTCCATAAAATCAGCTTCTCCACCCGTGCTCGTATCCTCAGGTCCATTAATGGGTTGAGAAGGGGTGCCTGACGATAGATCAAGCTTGACTTCTTCGTCTGTAACGACAAAATTCGTATATGATGCAAACAAGGGAGAAAGCGCTGAGACAGGCACATAAACCATCGAATTGCGCAAAATAGGCGGCTGCGCTAGCCGAATGGTCCCTTCATCCACCCGCACATCGTCAGAACCAATCTTCAACTCATAAGCCGCATCAAAATCTCCAAGCTGGTATATATTCCTATCGGCCTCCCATTTGCTATGAAGCTGCAAGGCTCGAGCCAAGTCGTTACCTGTTACATAAGAGATCCCATCATAAATGTAAATAGGTAGACGCGCCGATTCGACAGAACTCAGCGTGTTAACACCACCTATCCCTCCTTTACTGAACGTTTTCAACTGCGAGCCCGCAACTGATTGCTGCTGAACTTGATTGGGATTGCATCCACTGCCTGCAGTGGTTAAACATACCGCCAATACACTGACGATCCCGTATTTGACTGGAAGCTTCATGGTAGGCTACTCCTCTTTCTCATCATATAAACAACTGGATCGCTTGATTTGCTTCATCTACTTGCTTAGCATGAGAATTTTAAAGCTCTCTTATGCATTTTTGTTAAAAAGCAAAAAAGGCACCGCGCCTCCGAAGAGAAACGATGCCTTGCTATAGCTGAATAGTAAGCCGGTATCTGATTTAAACTTACCCGATACTGCCTTCCATTTCGAATTTGATCAAACGATTCATTTCAACTGCGTATTCCATTGGCAGTTCTTTGGTAAACGGTTCGATAAAGCCCATGACGATCATTTGTGTAGCTTCGGCTTCTGTTAATCCGCGGCTCATCAGATAGAATAATTGATCTTCGGATACCTTGGATACCGTTGCTTCATGCTCCAGCGTAATATTATCGTTCATGATTTCATTGTATGGAATTGTATCCGAAGTGGATTCCTTATCCATGATCAATGTATCACATTTGATGTTAGCCTTGGAGCCTTGGGAGTTGCGTCCAAACGATGCCAGACCACGGTAAGTTACTTTACCGCCGTGCTTGCTGATCGATTTGGATACAATCGTAGAGGTTGTATCAGGTGCCAGGTGAGTCATCTTCGCGCCTGCATCCTGATGCTGTCCGCGTCCTGCTACAGCAATCGATAGCACCATACCTTTAGCGCCGCGGCCTTTGAGTACAACAGCCGGGTACTTCATGGTCAGCTTGGAGCCGATATTGCCATCTACCCATTCCATCGTTGCATTTTCTTCAGCAACAGCACGTTTGGTTACCAGATTATAAATGTTAGGAGCCCAGTTTTGAATCGTCGTATAACGGGCACGCGAGTTTTTCTTACAAATGATCTCAACAACCGCGCTGTGCAAGGAATTTGTGCTGTAGATTGGAGCTGTACAGCCTTCCACATAGTGAACAAAGCTGTCTTCGTCCGTAATGATCAATGTACGCTCAAACTGCCCCATGTTCTCGGAGTTGATACGGAAGTAAGCTTGAAGCGGAGTATCCACCTTCACGCCTTTAGGTACATAGATAAAACTTCCGCCTGACCATACCGCACTGTTCAGTGCTGCGAATTTGTTGTCGCTTGGAGGAATAATCGTACCAAAATGCTCTCTGAAAATTTCCGGAAATTCGCGAAGCGCTGTATCGGTATCCGTGAAGATAACACCCTTATCCTCAAGATCCTTTTGCATACTGTGATAGACGACCTCAGATTCATATTGCGCGGATACACCGGCAAGAAACTTTTGCTCAGCCTCAGGAATTCCAAGCTTGTCAAAGGTTTCCTTGATTTCTGTAGGTACCTCTTCCCATGTCTTCCCTTGCTTCTCTGAAGGCCTAACATAGTACTGAATGTCTTCAAAATCCAGATCGTCCATGTTACCGCCCCAGCGCGGCATAGGCATTTTCAAAAACTGCTCAAAGGATTTTAACCGGAAATCAAGCATCCAGTCCGGTTCTTGTTTCATTGCGGAAATTTCCATAATGATTTCACGTGTTAAGCCTTTGCCGCTTTTGAAGATGGATTCGTGTTCGTCACGAAATCCATATTGATAAGCTTCCATTTCGGGCATTTGCTTGGCCATAATAGGTAAACCTCCTTTAAAATGTCGTTCGTAGTTCTATAATATTCAACTTTATTCCTGTCGTTGCGATTGTTCAATTCCTTTACGCAAGGCGTTCCATGATAACGTTGCGCACTTGATGCGTGCTGGAAATTTGTTCACTCCTGAGAGGGCCTCAATATCCTCGTATTCAAATTCTACGGGCTCGCCCTTCATGAGTGAGGAGAATTTGTCAGCCATCTCCAATGCCTCTTCGATTGTTTTGCCTTTAACAGCATCCGTCATCATCGAAGCGGAGGAAAGGCTGATGGAGCAGCCTTCACCAACGAACTTGGCAGCCTTCACCTTGCCATTATCAATCTGCATCTGAAGCTGAATCTTATCGCCGCAGGTTGGATTGTTCAAATCAATGGTGACAGCTTCATCTTCAAAGGTGCCGCGGTTACGAGGAGTTTTATAATGATCCATAATGACTCTACGGTACAAATCATCCAATTGCATGGCCGAAGTACTCCTTTGTTTTTAGAAGCGAAGCAACCAGACGGTCAACATCCTCTTCCGTATTATAAAGGTAAAAGCTCGCCCGAGCCGTTGATGATACTTGCAGCCAGCGCATTAAAGGCTGGCAGCAGTGGTGACCTGCACGAATAGCAATCCCATCCGTATCCAGTACGGTTGCCACATCATGGGGATGTACATCACCTAAATTAAAAGTAACCAAACCGGCTCGATCCGTAAGCGGTCCATAAATCTTCAAATCCTCAATCCCACTCAAGCGCTCAACAGCATAAGCAGTCAGCTGCCTTTCATGACGTTCAATCTCATCCAGCCCGATACTCTCCAGAAAATCAATTGCGGCGCCAAGGCCTACAGCTCCCGCAATGACAGGAGTGCCTCCCTCGAACTTCCAAGGGAGCTCCTTCCAGGTTGAATCATATAGATCCACATGGTCAATCATTTCGCCGCCAAACTCGATAGGCTCCATATGCTCAAGCAGTGTCTTCTTGCCATACAGGGCACCAATGCCAGTTGGACCGCACATTTTGTGCCCTGATAAAGCGTAAAAGTCACAATCAAGGTCCTGCACGTCAACCTTCAAATGTGGTGTACTTTGTGCGCCATCAACGACCATCTTCGCACCATGACGATGCGCGATTTCCGCAATGGCTTTAACAGGATTCACAACACCAAGCACGTTGGAAACGTAGGTAACCGATACGATTTTGGTACGCTCCGTAATCGTAGCCTCCACGTCCTGCAAAAGAATCGAACCATCCTCCTGAAGAGGAATATATTTCAACACGGCACCGGTTGCTTTGGCCACCTGCTGCCATGGAATCAGATTACTATGATGCTCCATTGGGGTGATGACAATCTCATCCCCCTCCTGACAAATCACACGTGCATAACCAGATGCGACCATATTCAAAGCCGTTGTTGTGCCGCGGGTAAAAATAACTTCTTCCGTAGAGCCGGCATTGATGAATTTGGCTACCTTTTCACGTGCACCCTCATAAGCGTCTGTAGCTCTCGAACCCAGCGTATGAACACCGCGATGCACATTGGAGTTATCAAATTCGTAATAACGCTTGATCGCCTCAATAACAGACACCGGCTTTTGTGAGGTCGCAGCCGAATCCAGGTATACCAGAGGATGACCGTTTACTTCCTGATGGAGGATGGGAAATAGTTGACGGATCTCTTTGGAATTCATTGTCCCAGCTTCCTTTCAACGAAGCGCTGCAGCTGTTCCTGGATGTTTTTCATTGGGATGATAGACACAACAGGTGCAAGGAAGCCATAAATAACGAGACGTTGTGCTTCTTCACGTGTAATCCCGCGGGACATCAAATAATGAATCTGCTCCGGATTTACTTGACCTACGCTGGCAGCATGTCCGGCCTTCACATCATCCTCATCGATGAGCAGGATCGGATTTGCATCGCCGCGTGCTTTAGGACTCAGCATGAGCACTTTTTCGGTTTGCTGTCCATTGGCGCCTGTCGCGCCCTTTTCTATCTTCGTAATCCCGTTAATAATCGCTGTAGCTGCATCACGCATAACGGCACGGGTAATCATGTCGCTGCTCGAGTTTTTGCCAAAGTGAACGGCACGGGTGGTTACATTCAGCTTCTGTTCGTTGGTGCCGACACAAATGATTTTGGCATCGGAGGTTGAGCCGTTGCCCTTCAAGAGTGATGTCGTATCCGACATGACGTTGCCGTAATTCATCTCGCCGATTACCCAGTTCATCGTGGCATCCTGCTCAACAGCAGCTCTCCGGTAGGAAAGATCCGTAACCGATTCATCAAAGTTGTGAACCGAAGCATAGTTGACAACCGCTCCAGTTTTCAGGATAACCTCAACAACACCGTTTTGAACAAGATGGTTTAAATCGCCATGCGAAGCAAAGTTATCGACATACGTAACATAGGAATGCTGCTCTGCAATGATGAGCACATGCGGTGAGAAGCAAGCTTCAGCGTCATCAGTCAGGAACAGGGCCTGCAGCGGCAGCTCGACTCTTACGTTCTTAGGTACATACAAGAACACGCCACCGCTCCATAGTGCTGTATGAAGAGCTGTCAGCTTGTTCTCATCCTTGCTGACCACGCTCATGAAATACTGCTTAACCAGCTCTGGATGGTTCGTTAATGCTGCCTCGAGGCTTGAGAAGATCACGCCCTGCTTGGTTAGCTCCTCAGAAATATTTTGAAACACGATGCTGGAATTTCTTTGAACGATCAAGCTTGCCTGAGCACTATCATCCTGCAGCAGCGCTTTAGTGAATTCAGGCAGCTGATCTGTTGAGGTGATTTCTGCTTCTACTTTATGGGTACCGAAAGAACGAAGGTTCCAACGGTCAATTCTTGTTTTTTCAAGCACGGGTAATTCCAACGATCCGGCCAATTCCAACGCTTCTGAACGCAGATTGGTCATCCACTCAGGCTCTTGTCTCGATTGTGACAGCTGCACGATGGCTTGACGATCGATGGGAAGAATGGCTTGTGTAGTCATATTTATTCCTCCTGTACGATTATCGCTTAGTATTTTGGACCTGAAGTGTTCATGGGGATTTTAAATTCTTCTTCCTGTCCGCCAACTGTCTCATCGTCAATGCCCAGCTCTTCCTTAATCCAGTCGTAGCCATCATTCTCAAGACGTTCTGCCAGTTCAGGTCCGCCCGATTTCACTATACGTCCTTGCATCATAACATGTACAAAATCCGGTTTTACATAGTTAAGCAAACGTTGGTAATGGGTAATAATCAAAAAGCTGCGGTCTTCGGAACGCATCGCGTTCACACCTGCTGCAACAATCCGAAGGGCATCTATATCCAAACCAGAGTCGATTTCATCCAAAATTACAACACTTGGCTCAAGAAGCAGCATTTGCAAAATTTCATTACGCTTCTTTTCTCCACCTGAAAAGCCTTCGTTTAAATAGCGGTGCATAAACTCCGGATTCATTTCAAGCTCTTTCATTTTGCTTTCCATTTGTCGGATAAAGCGGATCAAGGAAATTTCGCTACCTTCTTCACGGCGGGCATTAATTGCACTGCGCAGGAAATCGGCATTCGTGACACCGGTAATTTCACTTGGATACTGCATAGCAAGGAAAATACCTGCACGGGCTCTTTCGTCAACGGCCATTTCGAGAACATCTTCGCCATTGAGCGTGATCGCGCCTTCGGTAACTTCATATTTGGGATGACCCATGATAGTGGAAGCAAGTGTACTTTTACCTGTTCCATTGGGCCCCATGATTGCATGGATTTCTCCGCCCTTCATGGTAAGGTTCAAGCCCTTCAAAATTTCCTTGCCTTCGACAGTAGCTTTCAAACCGTCTATAGTGAATTCCGTTGTTTGTGCCATGATCTTGTTTCCTCCATATTTAAAGTCTATATTTAGAGTGATTATTCTTATCTAATAATCATTATAAACTGATTATCATTGATTCTCAATGGTTTGAGATAACTGTTTGCAAATTATATACAAAACATGCCTCATGAAAACAGCTTTTTGGGCCATCTACTATCATTACCCTTTTAATGCATTCTTGATTTGAATAACAGCTCTATCGAACATATCATCTGAAAGCACAGGCTTACGGGATGCGGTATGGATCGTGCTGCTATCCAATTGAATCCATGATTTGCAGCCTATGTATGAAGGAATAATCGGCAGCTTGATCGGCTCATCCAGCTCATACACACGAAGAAGCATCACATGGAGCGGCTTGGTGCGCTTCCACTTTAATCTTTCCTCAGCAAATGTATCTGTCCATAGATGCAGCTCGCTCAGCTTGTTCAATTGCTCCTGATCTTCTATTAGTATATCCTCTATCAGCTCTGCGTAACACTGAACCTCAACCTCCGTATCCTCAGTGCTCCAGCCCTCCAAAGTTAGATCCAGCTGATATTGATGATCCGGTTTGATCCATTGTTTCTTTTGATGCTCATAGGTCGGATACAAATAGAAGCTCTCGCTTTCAATATGAAAGTCCCGTGTTTCCTCATGAATCCCACCTTTTCGCATGATCAGAATTTGCCTTCCTGCTCGTAGTGCTTCTATAGCTACGGCCCACTCCTTTAATGCGACCGGCTGCAGCCTGCTTTCCGCCATTGCTTTCGCCTCCTTTCAAAAGAAATGATGAAGCCAGCTGTAATTCACAATACTCCATTATAAGATTGATTAGCCTGACAATGCAACTATTTGGCAAACATACATTTATCGATTTTACCCCAACCTATAGATGCATTCGAACATCCACTCAAAATTACAAGGAGGAACCATCATGAGAGAAGGACTAATTCCTACTGTTTTGGGTACAGCGGTGACGGCTTCAGGTGTTGCATTAAGGGGCAAATACCCCATGGCAGCAGCAGCTGTGGCAGGCTTCGGATTGGCTCATATGGTATTGGGTGCCATCGATCTTGTGGAGCATCGGGGTCGCGGCAGGCAATTCTAAGGCTGATTGATGCAGAATGGCAAAGGAAAGGGAGGGCCTAAGCCCTCCCTTTTCATATTGTGGGGTTCCATCATTTACCGATCTGCTTGAGCCGTCCGGTTGGGCTCGTTATTGACAACAAGCACGGGCTTTTGAAAGCGTTCGTACTGCTGATGATTAGCTTTATAAGGATTTGCAAGAATCGGCTCCCCTTGAGCCTGCATTCCGAGCGTCAGTATAATACCTACAGCGAACACTATAGACAATAACTTTACAAGCAGCTTCATCCTATGAAACCCTCCCGAATGGATCGTATAGGAATAATATAGATCCTGAGCGTCATCGGTATATTATCTCCAGATGTATTTTTTGTAAATGGCGTTCTATTTCAAGCTTAACCCATGATCTGCTATTCCAAGCGAAGTCTCATTTTGCTATACTATAGGTTGACAGTCTTATCGGATGAAGAGCATACTTGATGCATTTTTCCATGAAATTTTATAAGCATATGCTTACGAGATTATAAGAATACCCAACTCGAAGGAGGAATATCAAACTATGACTACATATCACGCTTTGACAGAAGCGGAAGCAGTAGCCTACGCTCGTACCATACCTGACTTATTCACTGCTGGAAGTGAGCTTTCCAGTCATGAAATCGGGGACGGGAATTTGAATCTCGTATTTCATATTTCTGAGGCTTCGACAGGTAAAAGTATTATTTTGAAGCAGGCGTTGCCCTATGCCAAGGTTGTTGGGGAATCATGGCCGCTCACGCTGGACCGGGCGCGAATTGAAAGTGAAGCTTTACAGATACAAGAATCCTTATGCCCCGATCTGGTGCCGCATGTGTATACGTATGATAAAGATTTGGCCTTAACAGTCATGCAGGATTTAAGTGATCATGTTATTATGCGTAAAGGGTTGATGGATGGCAATCGCTATCCGTTGTTTGCGCAGCATATTGGACGTTTCATAGCCCACACGTTATTTTATACGTCAGATCTTGGCATGAATCAGCAGGAAAAAAAGCTGCGCGTCAAGCAATTCATTAATCCCGAGCTTTGCAAAATCACGGAGGATCTGATCTTCGATGATCCTTATCGCGATGCTGATACGAACGATATTCCTCCGTCTATCCGCAGCGAAGTCGAGGCTCTGTGGGTTGATAAGGAGCTGCTGCTCGAGGTTGCTATTCTGCGCAGCGGCTTTCTGACCAAGGCTCAAGCACTGCTTCACGGGGACTTGCACACTGGCAGTATATTTATTACGGAGGATTCTACCAAGGTTATTGATCCCGAGTTCGCTTATTATGGTCCTATGGGCTTTGATATCGGCGCGGTATTTGCCAACCTGCTATTGAATTATGCCGCACAGGAGGGCTGGAGCCGGGATCAACTGTCACGTGATGATTACCGCGGTTATTTGCTTGGAACGATCCGTGATATTTGGCATACGTTCAGTGGTGAGTTTCGCTCGATCTGGTCTCTGTATGGCGTAGACCACGTATTTGCGGACGAAAATTATCAAGAATGGTATCTGGAGCAGGTGCTTCGTGATGCGATCGGTTATACCGGATGCAAAATGGTCCGCCGCGTACACGGTCTTGCCCAGGTTGCCGACATTAACAAGCTTGAGGACGAAGCCGCCAAGGATCGCGCACGACGCATTGCGCTTCGCATCGGAACGGCCCTCATCAAACATAACCGTCAAGCTCAATCAATTAACGACCTTTTGGAGATTGCGGCCGAAGCGATTGAACAGAAATAGAAAGGAGCATCTGGGATGAGCATACAAGAACAGCAGGAAGAAAAGAATAAGGCAGCCGATTGGCTGCAGTCGGTCCGCTGGAACTCGGCGACCAATAGTTTGGATTTGTTGGATCAACGTCAGCTGCCGGATGAAATCGTGTACTTGGAGCTGACAACATCCGAGCAGGTGTGGGATGCGATCAAGCAGTTGGCGGTACGCGGCGCGCCCGCAATCGGGATCGCAGCAGCGTACGGGGTTTATCTCGGCGCGCGGGACACAAGCGGCAGCCTGGAGCTGCTGCTTGCCGAAACGGTCAAGCAGTGTGATTATTTGGCGACGTCGCGCCCGACGGCGGTTAACTTGTTCTGGGCGCTGGAGCGGATGAAGCAGCGTGCCACGGAGCTTGCTTCGGCTGGCGGCGAGCCGGAAGCGATGAAGCAGTCGCTGCTGGATGAAGCGAAGCTGATCCAGAGCGAGGACGAGGAAACGTGCCGGCTTATCGGCGTGCACGCTTTAGATTTGTTTGAGGACGGAATGGGCGTGCTCACGCATTGCAATGCCGGCGGTCTGGCGACAGCCCGTTACGGCACGGCACTTGCGCCGATGTACCTGGCCCAGGAGCGCGGCATCCATCTCAAGGTGTTTGCCGATGAAACCCGTCCTGTGCTGCAAGGAGCGCGTCTGACCGCGTTCGAGCTGCAACAGGCAGGCATTGATGTAACCCTCATCTGCGACAACATGGCTGGAGTCGTCATGAGTAAAGGCTGGGTACAAGCAGTCATTGTCGGCACAGACCGTGTCGCGGCCAATGGCGACGTAGCCAACAAGATCGGCACCTACAGTGTGGCTGTTCTAGCCAAAGCTCACGGGATTCCTTTTTATGTAGCATGCCCGATGTCCACGATTGATCTGAACACGGCCAATGGGGCTGACATTCCGATTGAAGAGCGTCATGAGGACGAAATTACACAAGGCTTTGGCAAACGCACCGCACCGAAGGGTGTTAAGGTGTTCAATCCTGCCTTTGATATCACACCGAATGAATATGTAACTGCGATTATTACCGAAAAAGGTGTAATCCGCGCCCCCTATCATGAGAATCTAAAAAAGCTTTTTGAATAGCAACTATTGTCAGAATAAAATAAAGTTCTAGACTTAATACTATCAAAACCTAAACTTAAGAAGATCAAATAACATAAAGGGTTCTACATATTATACATGACTAATATGTGGAGCCCTTTATGTTTAACTGTCCTTCCTCGTTAGTTGAATGTTCACCTATTGGAATGAATCAAGGCACTTGTTATGGATGTTATTAGCTGAAATTCATCCAAACTTTTCTTGAGGAATCTTTTTCTTATACGCAGGACTGTTTTTTGTCCAGTTATGAAATGCCTATTGCGACGTTACTGCGCGGAAATCTCGAAATTCGTGCCGGCATCCCCGGCGAAAACAATCGATCCTCCCGCGGGCAGTTCGACCTTATCCTTGCCTCCGATGACACTGAAGTAGATACATATACCCTTCTCATTATAAACGGCGAAGGAGGCGTTCGAGGACATGCTCACTTTAACGGTCTTGCCCCCGTCTTTGTCTTTTATCGTATACCACTGGGCGTATCCGCTCGACGGAATCGTAACGATTGACTTCTTAGCGACGGACATCGACTTCAAAGCGTCCTCGTTCACTAAGATGCTTCCACCCAGATCCAGGTACTCAACGCCGTCCTGTGAAAAGAACGTATAGCCTAAGAGATCCCGCCCGTTCAATCCCGGAATTTGCAATTCGGAGACGGCCGTATTCGGACCTGTTATTCGCTTATCCAACACGTACCCCGGCAATTGTTTCGACACATTCATTTGGACGGACGGCAACACCAAATAAACGAGCGACGTATATTTCTCATTCAGCAGATAATACTTCTTTCCATCGCGCTTGACCCATGCTTCTGTTATCTCTGTCGGAAGATCTTGGGGCTGGAGCCTCTCGGCATTGTACACTGACATAGCTATCTGTCCAAGACCCGGCAACGAAGCGTATTGACGAATCCATAAATAGGTACGGCCGTTCTCTTCTGTCACGAAGCTGATCTTCATATTCCCATCCGCACTCTGGAACGTGCCGTCCGCTGAATACTCGAAGATCTGGGCCGGATTATCGGGCGTCTGCTCCGAAGTGATGGACATGACGCCGCCTTCGGTAATATCTATGCTTATCGTTGTATTTGTCGCGCCATAGATTCCCGAATACTGCAGCACGGACTCCGGCATATCAGCCTTTTCCGGTGCGCCGTATGACTTCTCAGGCTTGAATTCGGCAATCGTCCCTTTCTCCATCAGCGCCTGAAGCAGGATTTCGTTCGCCAGAAGCCGGTCGATCGTGCCGCTCCCGCCTGAAGTGACAACAGCTGCCGCCATGTCCTGTTCGGGAAGCACAACGAGCGATGCGTGATAGAGAAGCGTGTCCCCGCCTTTGGTCAGCGCCTTCATCCCGTATTCGCCAAAGGGATACAGATTGACGCTGTCCCAGCCGAGACCGTATTCGAAGGAGTTGTCCGCATCGTCAGGCCACAAAGACGTCTTGAACTCGTCTTGCGCCATGGCCGCAGCCGACTTACCGGACAAGACTTCTTCCGCTTCCCCCGTAAAAATTTGCGAGAAACGAGCCATATCTTCCGCCGTGGAATAAATGCCTCCCGCTGCGATCACGTTGGACGTCTCGTTGGGAAGTTGTCCTGTATAGGTACGATAATAGAGTCCAGCCATCTTCGCTGTGTTCAGAGAATCGAGCGGCGTCTTCGTATTGGCCATACCTAGAGGCTCCGTAATATATCGATGGATATATGAGGTAAAGTCCATGCCGCTGATTCGCTCAACCAGAATCTGGGCCAGCGTAAATCCGTCATTGCAGTAAACCGAATAAGCGCCCGGGTTCGCCTTCAAGGTCTGACCGGCCAGTTGCTTCAGCAGTGTATCGTAGGCATAAGTATCGTTATCTTCGAATAAAAAGGCGTTCGTCAGCGACGATCCGTTCAGACCGGAAGAATGATTCAGCAGCATGCGCGGCGTAATCTGCTTGTAGCGTTCATCCTTCATCGTAAACTCAGGGATATACTGGACGACCGGCGTATCGAGATCGATTTGCCCTTGGTCGACCAGTTGCATGACGGCAACCGTGGTAAACATTTTACTCGTCGAACCGATCCCGTACATCGTGTCTTTCGTAAGCGGCTTCTGTCCCTGCTCATCGTTCTTGCCGGATTGTCCGGATACGACGATGTGACCATGATCGATAATGGCGTACTGCACGCTGTTCGTGCCGTAAGCTTTCGTTAGGAGCTCTGCCTTCTCCTTTGCAGCTTTCCTGGTTACTTCGTAGGTGATCACAGGCTCGTTCGAAGGCAAGTGCAAGATTAACGGTACAGAGCTTGACTCGATCACCTCAGATGTATTCAATGTCACTGCTATGTTCTGCATCTCTGCCAGTGCTGCGTTGTCGTCCCATGAGGTTAGCAGCAGACACGAGGATAGCACAGCTCTTATTATCCATCGACTTTTTATCATTCGAACTCTCCTTCCGAAGATTGTTTCATTTATCTAAAATAGACAAATACGAGAATGACGATTACCAGAATGGCTATCATTGCAGCGGCTATGATCCTACCGAGCGGATTGGCCATATTGATCGTCCAGCCGAAACCGTGAATGTGCGGAACGATCAACGCCGGGTCTTCAGTGTTCACATAAATGCTGCCGAGCCACCTCCAGTGCCTTTCCTCCAGCGACGGAACGTCCCTTATCTGATCAATACCTTTGATTCGCAGGTATAGCAAGACGCCGATGAGTGCCAAGAAGAGCGCTGCCCAGAGCGACATGCCGGAGTGGAAGAGCAGATTTCCCTTCCAACCGTACAACGCTATGGCTTGCGCCACCCCTAGGAATACAACCATTAGGAGCGAAGCGGACCAAGTCAGAATCGAATAGATTTTCTTGTACCTCAACTGTTTTTGCAACGAACCTTCCCGGTCCTGAGGATCCAGCGACGTCCTGGCACGGCTGATCATCAGATTAACGCCAATGAAAAACGCGATATTCAGCGCTTGCACGATGTTCAGCATGAACACGGTCCATACGGATTTGTAAGAGTAAAGATTTCCGAGATGCAACCATTGTGGAATCGCGTCCCACCTCGCAATAGCAAAGAAGATGCATAGTGCCATCACGGCGACATTTGCCGAATACCACCAAGAGCTCAACACCGAGCCATGCGTTTGGCCGACTACGAGGCTCGCTGCGCGCTTCGTCTGCACGACAGCCTGCCAGCCTCTGGCCGCCTTCAAGCGTTGCGCGGACATCCGACTGATCCAAATAGTGAAGCATGATACAATTATTAAAAGCAAAATGGCTGTCGTCCAACCTAGCATACTCCATGCCGGTTGATGACGCGTCCATAAGAAGCAAGCTCCTCCGATTACGGCCGCAAAGCCGCCGGTGAGCAAGGCGTAATTCCGGCGAATGGCTCGGACTGCCGTATCCTGCAGGGCCTCCGTCGGCAGCACGATGCCGAACAGCAGAGTCCGCAAGCCAATATAGACCTGTAAGCTGAGCATCAGAGCAATCATCAAATAACTGCTGGATATCATGATCATCGTTTCTTGTGTCAAAGTTGTTCCCCTCCGCGATTCGTAATCATATCTCGGTACACCGACCTGCTCTCCTGTGCGAATGCCTCTTCCGCCATGCCTCGTACCGCAGCTGCAGCTGCAAGAGACCGCAACTGCCGCCGGAGCTTCTCCTCAAACGCCTCCGTCACTCCGGGCATCCCGTCGGGCTGAACGATAACACCCTTCTTTCGGTGTACTTGAAGTAAGCCCTCCTGCTTGAGCAAATTGTAGGCTTTGTTGACGGTATGGAGATTGATCCCCAAGTCCTCCGCCAAGCTCCGGATCGACGGAAGCGGATCCCCCGGCCGCAAGGCGCCGGAGGCGATCCCTTCGACGATTTGGTCAACCAACTGTGCGTAAATCGGCGTTTCCGATTGCAGATCGAGCTCTATGAACAAGAATATCCCTCCTTATGGCAGTTGCTGCGTGTCTTTAGGAAAACCATGTGCGATTTTGACATGTCTTAGCCGTTCCATATCGAACCACCCGCCTTTTTAATATTGTTTGTTATATTACATATATAACACATATATTAATGACACGCAAGATCCAGTTGTGGAGCTTTTTCATACAACTGAGCATAGGCGTTTTTCATTTCTTCTCGTAATTCTTTGTTCTCTTTCTCAAGTGCTTGAATTTTCCTATGCAGAGGTCTATCAAAAGATTGTGGTAATGTCTGTTGCCTTATTCGAACGGGAGTTTAGTTATAATTGTTCTCTATAAGCAATGAGTTGTAACCTACAGGTTATTGGAGTCGGAATGTTCATGAACTACTCAAACATTTGGAAAAACAAGGCTATGAGGGAGCACCAAGATTTCTCGGAATCGATGACTCTGGTCTTGAAATATTGACATTTATTTCTGGAGAAGTTCCAGGGAACAAGTATCTAAAACTTGAACCATACATTTAATTTTCATGGGAGCTAAATGAAGCATCGTCAGTCCAATACTTTAATCTGTGCTGACAACATACCAACTTTAGGCAGCAGCTGCGATCCACGCAGCTGCTGCTTTTTATTTTCTACGTATGGCTTTCACATTTTTTCACACTTCATTCACATCCCGTTGCTACAATATGAGAAAATCGGTAGTGTTCTGCCAAGTCGCTTGAAAGGAGAAGCTTGAATGAAATCTCGCAATAAAATAGGGATCATCGTAGCCAGCCTATTGGTACTATGCGGTGCTGGAGCCTATTGGTATGTTTCCTCTCAGCCCAAATCCCCGACTGCCAATCCACAAGAAAAAGTTCTCACGATCAAAAAAGGGACCATCCGATCTGTTGTATCCGGCACTTCTCAATTCGAGGCCAGAGATATGCAGAATATTATAGCTACTGCCGATGGTACGATCAAAACGATGAATCTGACCCGCAATCAGGCTGTCAGCAAGGGGGATGTTTTGCTAGAAATATCGGTGCCCTCTCAGGAGATCAGCCTGCAGGAGGCGGAATCCACCCTTGTGCAGCTGCAAAAGGATTTGAGCGAATTGCAAAACCAGCAACATCATTTACAGATCATCGCGCCGATTAGCGGCGCCTTGAGCTTGAGCAGCAATTTGGACGTAGGCTCCAATGTCGGCAAAACAAGCCGATTTGCTACTTTGTCCGATTCCACTTCGTTCGTGACGAAGCTGTCTTTTGTACTGGAAAATGCGGTTCAGCTCAAAAAAGGCGATCTCATTGATCTTACCGTTGACGGATTTAATTTGACGAAAACCGCTAAGGTCGAAGCTATCGGGACTCAACCCAAGGCTGATGCCAACGGCGGTAAATTGCTTGAAGTTGACATCAAGGTAACCAATGACGGCACGTTAGCAGCGGGAATGAAGGTCAAGGGCAGCTTACAGCTGAATGGCCGGCTTGTGGAATCGTCCGATAAGGGCGTTCTGGATTACAATTCGATAGAAACGATTCTCACGAGCGCAAGCGGTGTCATTAAAGAATTGAAGGTGAAAACAGGCAGCTATGTCAAACAAGGCGATGTGATTGCCTCATTATTCAACGATACCCTGCAAAATGATATTGTGAGCAAGCAGTCTACGATAGAACGGCAAAAAAATACGATCAACGACCTGCAGGAAAAAGTAAAGCAGCTGACGATACGTGCTCCTTTTGACGGCGTGTTTTCTACCGATTTTGCCAATAAGAAAAGCAATGTGCTGGCCAGCTATCCAGTCGGCTCCAAGATTGAAGTAAATACGCTGCTCGGAGCTGTTGCCAGTCTTGATTATATGCAGCTGCCGATTCAAGTCGATGAATTGGACTTGCCCAATGTCAAAGCAGGCATGAAGGCCGCGGTCCGCGTAGATTCGATCTCCAACAAGGTGTTTGAAGGCGAGGTCAATCAAGTATCCACCGTAGGCACGACCACGAATGGGGTTACCTTTTTCGATGCGGTGTTATCTGTCAAAAATACGAGTGAGCTGCGATACGGAATGACGGCTACAGCCGAAATAATTATTCAGGATAAAAAGAATATTGTCCTGCTGCCTATCGAAGCACTTCAACAACAGCAAGGAAAGCGATACGTTACCCTGCTAAAAGCGGATGGCACCAAGGAAGAACGCCATGAGGTTAAAATCGGAATCCGCAGCAAAACGGATATAGAAGTTACAGAGGGCTTGAACGAGGGCGATCAGGTTGTGGCAGCCTCACGTCAAAGAACACAAAATGCCAGTCAGGCCGATATCGACCGTCTCCGTCAACAATTTCAAGGCGGTGCAGGTGGTGCAGGTGCTGGCGGATTTCCTGCTGGCCCTGGTGGTGCGGGTGCTGGCGGCACAGGTGGCGGCAACCAAAGAACGGGCGGAAACAATCGATAAATGGTACATAAGGAGGTATTTCCCGGAATGCATTCCATGATCGAACTACGCAATATTACCAAGGTGTATGAACGCGGCGCAGAGAAGCTGCACATCTTAAACGACCTCTCGCTGTCTGTGGCCAAAGGCGATTTTGTTGCTATAATCGGCCCCAGTGGCTCCGGTAAATCAACGCTTATGAATACGATCGGGTTGCTGGATATCCCGACTTCAGGCAGCTATCTACTTGATGGCGTAGCTACCGAAAATATGAGCGATAATCAGCTGGCAGAGCTGCGGAACAAAAAAATCGGCTTTATTTTTCAACAATTCAATCTGCTGCCCCGGCTGAATGCTTTGGAAAATGTCGAGCTGCCTCTGATCTATTCAGGTCTCGGCAAAAAAGAACGGCGGGAAAAAGCAATGCGCATGCTCGAATTGCTCGGGATGGGTGCGCGTGGTCATCACAAGCCAAGTGAGCTATCCGGGGGCCAGCAGCAGCGGGTTGCCATCGCCCGGGCGTTATCAGGCTCTCCCTCCCTGCTGTTGGCGGATGAACCAACAGGCGCACTCGACACCAAGATAGGCAATGAGGTTCTGGAACTCGTCATAGAGTTAAACAAACAGGGTAATACGATTGTGCTGATAACACATGACAACCATATCGCTGAGCATGCCAGAAGAGTTATTTCCATTCGGGATGGAGCGATCGTCAAGGATGAACGACTTTTGCCGCTGCCTGGCGAACAATCGCTGAGTGATTCCCCAACTGCAATAACTAATCCTTCTGAGGTGCAGATATGAATCCGTTGGAATTATTGTATATGGCCCTTCGTACAGTAACCGCAAATCCGATGCGGACTGTCCTGACCATGCTGGGTGTTATTATCGGGGTCAGCTCCGTTGTCACTCTGGTAGCCATCGGGCAAGGAGCAAGCGCTCAAATTGAAAAACAATATGAAAGCCTCGGCACCAATCTGATCGTTGTCAATACGCTGGGCAACGGCCGCGCCACACAGCTTGATTATGACGAGCTGATGTCGCTTGAGCAGCTGCCCGAGATCGAAACCATCGCACCGACCATGGTCAAAAGCAATTCCAACATTAAATACGATCGTATCCAGGAAAAATATACGGTAGTTGGCACCAATGACCGCTATCTGCCACTGATGAAAGGGGAACTGGCCTCAGGTCGTTTTATTCTTGAGGCGGACATGGAGTTTCGCAATCCAGTAGCTGTACTGGGCAGTACTGTGGCCCAATATTACTTTGGAACTCTGGACCCGATCGGCGAGGATGTCAATATCGATGGCATCGTGTTTACAATAGTTGGAACCTTAAAAACCAAGGGCTCCAACATGAGTGGAGTTTCATTGGATAATTCCGTCTTTGTCCCTTTGGAAACGGCACGACGCGCCTTTAAGCTTGGGAATATTCGTACCACTTATTTGGAGGCGCCTACCAAAGAAGAGTTGTCCGCCGCGCAAAATACGATGAAGCAGTATTTGAGCTATAAATTCAAAAGCGAAACTGGATTTCAGCTAGTGAATCAGGATGAATTGATGAACGCCCGCGTAGCGGCATCCAGCACCTTGAATAATCAACTGATTAGTGTTGCTTGTATTTCATTGCTCGTTGGCGGTATCGGAATTATGAACATTATGCTGGTGACGGTTAGTGAACGAACACGGGAAATCGGAATCCGTAAATCAATTGGAGCGAAACGCAGAAATATACTGCTCCAGTTTTTAATTGAAGCCACGGTGATCAGCGGTCTGGGCGGAATTATTGGCCTGCTGCTGGGGAGCGGAATTGCCATCGCTTGGCCGATGATCAATCCGAAGCAGACCACGCAGCTTTCCTTTGAGGTTAGCCTGTATGCCTTTTTATTCTCAGTTGCTGTAGGTATAATATTCGGGCTCTACCCTGCCAATAAAGCCTCCAAGCTGCGTCCCATCGATGCACTGAGGACCGATTAGGACAGTACCAATTACGAAGAAAGCTTTCCTGCGGAATGCTCAGTTACGCTTACGAAGATAGCTTTCCTACGGAAAGCTCTTAGGAGGAAACCACATGAAACGCAATGAAAGATGGTCTTTACCTGCAAAAAAATGGCTCGTAGCAGCAGCGGTTTGTACGAGCAGCTTGTTAGCTGTCACACCATCGGCTATAGCCGGGAAAGAAGGTGTATTTGTCGCCACGGATGCTTATTTCACTCTGGAAAGCGCCGCTTTTACTTCCGGGAACACTTCAAGCTCCATACAATTTTCATTGAACATGCACAATGGCAGCGACAGCGATATAGATTTTAATAGCTATGGAGTTCGTATAGTGGATGGACAAGGCAATCTGTTTCCTGCCCAATTGACAAGCAAGCAAAATGCTCGCGTGAAGTCAGGAAAGGATCAGGAGTTCCGTTTTTACTCAGAAATGGCAGCGGGAGAACGCCCTGATGAGCTTACTATCAATTTGTTTGCGTGGGATGACAGTCAGCCTACTTTTATGAGAAGCATTGGCGATCTATCGGTCTCTAAGACAGTCACTTCCGTATATGATGCATCCAAGCAAATTCTGATTCCCATGAACGAGCTGGATGCGTCTTATTCGAAGGGGGTTCAAGTGGCTATGCGTCTCGGGCGTAGCTACAGAATTAACGAAAATGGCAATAGCTACATCTATACCGAATTATTTGCTCAAAATGGAGATAGGGCGATATTAAGCCTGCCTAACAGCTTGCAGTTTCGTTTATACGCTTCTGATTCATTGAAATACAGCAGCTCCTTTATTGAAGGCAGCCCGCAATCTCTACTGCCTGGTAAACTAACCAAGCTTATGATCCGCACCCCGGTGCCCGACAATTTTGTAATGAATAGCACACGTATGGATGCTTTTTACGTCAACGAAGCGGAGGAGCATGTACTTGGAGCATTGCCCATAACCGAAACCGAAATCAAAGTGCCTGTTGGCAAAGAACAGCCCTATTCCCTGTTCGGTACTGACAACAGCCTTATGATCGTGGCAGACAAAGTGATAGCAGTCAAACAAACCGAAGGCGTTCTTTTACAAACAACAATTAAAATCCGTAATGATAGTAATGCCGCTGCAGCGCTCCCCGCATTAACCGGGTCCTATCAGTTTGGTACAGGAACGATGGAGGCAAGCCAGGAGCAGTCACTACGGAACGGCTTCCTGTCTCCAGGTCAGATTGCAACCGTCCAATATTCGATCCTGCTGCCCGATGGTATCGAGCCTCGAACTGTTAATCTTGTATTATTTGAGAACGCCACTGCGGTAAGCAACACGAATACTAACAATAACAATTCAAACAATAATACATCAAATAATAATAATGGCAGCGGCTCGGGCAGTGGAAATGCGAATACATCCAGTAATTCCGGAGCAGCTGTAAATTCCGGCAGCAGCACAACGGGTAACGAATCGGCAGCCAATAGCGGTACTGGCGGGAATACGAATTCAGGTACAAGCACTTCCAACAATACAGGCAATGCAAGCTCCAACACACCAAACCGCAGCAATACTACGGTTAAACGTCCTGTTATGCTGTTTGACTTGAGTCGTGTGGAATATGCGAATAATGCTGCGATTCAGGCCAAGCCCTATGAAATAGGGACACCTATGAGCTTTGCTTCTAATGGCTGGCTGGACACGAATATCGGCGTATCCCTAATGGAGCTTCATATCCATGAAAACAGTGATTTTGGCTATCGGACCGCTATTGCCAAATACAAGCTTACGAACAATGGAGGCAGCCCCCTTGCACTGCCAACACTTGGAACCGAGCTCATTAATGCACAAGGACTTGCTTTTGCCGGAGTCAGACAATCAGCAGCCGTCAGTCAAATCATGCCGAACACAAGCTATGTCGTATCCTATTCTTACATGCTGCCTACCACCGAAATGGGCACCCAACTCGCACTGAACGTATTTGATCCTAAATCCACGGCTGCGAGCAAGCTGTCTGTCGGTACGTATCAGGTAGTCGTACAAAATGAATCGATTGACAAAACCATTAGCTTGTATCCGTTTCAGCTTAGCTTTGACGCTTATGCCATAACAACCTTATACAGCTCCAACGCCTACAACTATGTATTGAAAATGGACTTAAACGTAAACCGTCAGGAGCAGGTTATCGTTGATCCTAATTTTTCACAGCTTGAATTCGAGCTGGTCGATGGGCTGGGACGTTCTCTGGGGTCGCAAACAGCCAGCTTCACAGGAACTCAGAAGCTTATAACCGGAAACCAAAAAATCACCTTCAGCAGCATCAAAACCGAGCAATTTGAAAATGATTTAACGATTAACGTGTATGAAACGATCACGACCCCTAACGGTCCTGCCAAGCGGCTCGTCAAACAACTGCGGCAATAGCAGCTAGTGAATTAAGCTTGACCCGTCCCTAATTAACCAAACAAGTGTTGACCCCTTATTGAATTCGGGATCAGCACTTGTTTATTTAACAAATCACTTCTGAAACATCGGCTTTCGTGCATGTTCGCTTGAGATCGAGCAAGCTGGCACAGCCGAGCTTCCCGTTTTGTTAAATCTCGATTCGAAGGAATCAATAAAATCAATAATCTGCTGCAAGGAAGCCATTTGATTGTAGATTTTTTCCTTATGGCTCTGAATCTTGGCATACAGCTCAGGAAATTCAGTGAGATCATCGTCATACGATAAATTCAAAAAAGGCTTCATCTCGTCCAGCGACATTCCCGTTTTTTTGAGACATATGATGAGCTTCATCGTAGCAATATCCTCAGGATGATAAATACGATGTCGGTTTTCCTTACGTTCTGCTCGCGGAAGCAGGCCGATTTTCTCGTAGTAGCGAATCGTATCTTCTGATAATTCGGTCTGCTCCGCAGCTTCTTTGATCGTGAATACATGTGCCTCGCTCAACCTTTTCACCCACTTCTATCTTCAATTAATTCGATTATATAACTTGGAGTCAACTCCAAGTCAAGTGTCATACGTAATCCATTTCCCAATTATTTATGCAATGGTCTTTGTCTGCTGTCCATACCTGCAGCAGCTTTGACGCGGAAATCGGTGTTCCTAAGCAGCTCCACTTCGAAAGCATTCAAGCTGGCGCCCAGCTTCATCGCCTGTATTTCGTCCAGATTGTTGAAGAAGATCGCAAGCTCCGTCCGGTTGCCCTCTTTGTCGGTGGCGTACATCGCATCTGTAAGTACAAATGCAGTCGATCCGCCCTTGCGACCCGCATGTTCAAACATCGAACGGTTTGCCGGACTTTCCATAAGTCCCTCCATAATGATATCCAGATTCTGCTGTACAGCTGGAGCGAAATAGGTTTTGCCGTTCATTTTGGCTAGCAAGCTGGCGTAATCAGCAGTCGATGCCGCAATTAGCTTATCCGAGTTCATACGATCCAGCTTCTCATTGTACCAGTCCTTGATGTTGGCTTGTCGCTTATAAGCGCCATCGTCGTCTTGCCTCAGCTTCTCATGAATATCCGCGGCTTTTACACGAAAAACCTCCATTGGCATGTCTGTCAGCTCCGTTATGGCCTTGGCCAGCGCATCCTTTTGTTCCAATCCAGGATAGGTTTGCATCAGCTCATAGGGAATGAGTAAGCTCGAGACAAACGGATACAGAGGCTCGTGGCTTTTCATGCCCAGCTCACCGATATTCCGGTTAATGTTCACCAAGCCAAGCTTATCCATCAAGTACTCTGTATTTGCATTTGAGCTAAACATGATCATTCCCTTAGCTACTTCTTCTAGGGTCACAGCCCCTTCACTCACCCTCTGCCTGCGTTCCATATCACTAAGCCAGGAAGGATGCGCACCCCCGTCCAAATCCGGCAAATAATACGACTCCAGCTTTTGCAGCAATACCGGTTCATCCGGCTTAACCGTTCCCGCTGCAGCCTGCTTCGCGTATTCGATCGCGACGATGATTTTGACTGTGCTGGCTAGCGGCATCGGCCGATCAGGCTCAGTTTGCGCCACGATCACACCATTGCTGACGAGGGTGACGGAAGCTTGCTCCGGATGTTTTTTGACAAATTCCCATACGTAATCGGCATTTGGCTTACCCGCCCACACGAGGATCCCAATGATCCATCCCGCTATCCCAATAATGAGTACGACAACAATAATGACGATCCACATCCATTTTTTCACCCTTTACCCGCTCCTTCATATCTTTGCGTTCTTTTCGCCTTCTCCTGTTATTTTAAGGCATCCAGCTTTCCTGAAACGAAACCTTGTCTTACGTTTACCTTACTTTTGTAAGGTCCTGAGCGCACAATTGAAGCTGTCTATGGCTAACCAGCTGCATGTAGAAGAGGAATGACTATGCCTGTTACAAAGCCTCTGAAGCCATTTCGTTAAGGCTCCGTTAAGATTTCGTTTGTCTGTACGTAAGAAATCGATGATACAATAAAACTTGAGGCTTTTATTTAATACAAACCTATTCCAAGGGTTCAAATACTCACAGCTAGGAGCGATAGAACAATGAATGACGCCAAGCTGCTGCTTGTCGATGACGAGCCAGCCATTTTGCGAATGCTCCAAACGGTACTAACCAAAGAAGGCTTTACCCATATCGATACGGAATCGTCAGCTGAAGGGGCGATAGCAGCATGCCGAAGCAAGACCTATGATTTTATTCTGCTTGATGTGATGCTGCCTGGTCAAAGCGGATTTGACATCTGTCCGTTTATTCGCGCAACGACGGATGCCCCGATTTTTTTTATTACGGCACGGACGACCGATTTTGATAAACTGACCGGATTTGCTGTCGGAGGCGACGATTATATCGTCAAGCCTTTCAATCCTCTTGAGGTCGTTGCCAGGATTAAAGCACATTTGCGGCGTTACCAGCGGCAAGCCACTCCGAACTATCCCGTATCGGTGGTTCATCATTTTGGACGCTTTGAGGTAGATGAAGGTGCCGGTGAGCTCAGGGTTGAGGGTATACCGGTAGATTGCCCTGCCCAGGTATTTCAGCTGCTGCTTTTTTTGTGTAAGCATCCGAACCGCATGTTCAGCAAAAAAACGCTGTACGAACGTGTATGGGGCCAGGATAGTCTAAGCGATGACAATACCGTGATGGTCCATATTCACCGGATTCGTGAGCGGATCGAACGTTATCCTGCCAAGCCAGAGTATTTGCTGACCGTACGCGGTCTCGGCTACAAGCTGGTACGCAGAGGTGACACGCGTGAGCGATAAACAAAAAAACATACTCCATGCGAGACCTGACTCAATACGCAGCATTACCATACGGCTGATCACCCAGTTCGTCAGCCAATTCGCGATCGTCGGCTTTATTGCCTTGGCGCTTATGGCCGTGGCCCTGTTCTTTATGCTTATAAGAATGAGCCAGCTCGATATGAATCGCAGCTTCACCAGCTCAGGCTTGCAGCTGCTTGTAGATTCATTGGAAATCAAGAGTGGGCAAATTACATTTGACCCCAAGCTGCTTGCCGAAGTGAAGGAAAGTGGCGGCTGGCTGCAAACCTTAGATGAACGCGGCAACGTTACATCGTCGCATTTTACTCCGGTCGATGTACCGAACCATTATAATGGTGGCGAGTTGGCGGCCATCTGGTCACGCAAGCGACCTTTTCCGTATTCGCTGTATATTTGGATCGAATCCAAAGGCGGCGTTGATTACACACTGCTGTACGGAATCCAGGACACAGGCCACTTACTCGCGCAAAAGGCTGCTGAATCCGCGCTGATAACAGATCGCACGATCCAGCTGCCGAATAGTCTGGAACACGAAATCAGGGAAAGCGGAGGCTGGCTGCAACTGCTGGATGGCGACATGAAGGAGCTTGCCTCATTGGGCAAGTCAGAAGGGGCACCTTCCTCATATAGTGTGCAGGATTTTATATTGCGTTCGGAATATGCGGATCGGTATGCTGCCAAATTGTCTTCCTTTTTCGACGAGCGTACAGCACAAACGTGGGTTGTTCATAGACCATTACCCGCCAGCTCATACAATGGTTTATTCGGCTCCATACAATCTGTGATGATATTCGGATTTGCCGGTTTACTTGCCGTTGTGCTGCTTGTTTTTATCATTCTTGCCTTTGTGTATGCCCATCGATTCGGTACGCCGATTCTGCATATGATGGATTGGCTGCAGCATCTGGCAAATGATGATTATAACGAGCCGACCGATCGTAAAGGCCGACCGCGAAGCATTCACAAGAATCAGAAGCTCAAAAGACGGTATCGGTTGTTTACAGAGATTTTCACTTCCCTTTCCCGATTGTCCGATACGCTTAAACGCAATGATGACGTGCGGATTAGACTGGAGAAAACACGGGAGGAATGGATTGCCGGAGTGACCCATGATTTGAAAACACCGCTGTCCTCGATTTTCGGATACGCACACTTGCTGGAGACTGACGACTATGAATGGACGCGTGAAGAGGTGCGCGAATTCGCAGCTATTATAAAGGAGAAAGCGTCCTATATGGACGCGATGATCGGAGATTTGAGCATTACATACCGGTTGAAAAATGAAGCTCAGCCGCTTTCCTTGGAAAGAGTTGAGATGAATGCATTCATCGAGCGAGCCATCATACGGCTGCTGCAGGACCCGCGTTTGTCGGCTGCCAACGTTACCTTAACCAGAATGGATCAGGAGCTGTCCTATCCGATTGATCCCGGATGGTTTAACCGGATCATCGATAATATCGTAGCCAACGCAGTTCTGCACAATCCTCCCGGCACGGCCGTCCGTATTTCGCTTTCCACGCAGGACGATCAAGGCTTCGTCATCCTGGTCAGCGACAATGGACAAGGCATGGACGAAGCGACTGCCGAGCTGCTGTTTGAACGGTATTTCCGGGGAACGAATACGGAAGAAAACGATCAAGGAACCGGACTCGGTCTGGCCATTGCCAAACAGCTGGTACTGGCGCACGGTGGTACTATCGAGGTACAAAGCGCCTATGGCGCAGGTACAGTTATTCGCATGGCTTTTCCTCCGAAGTAACGTAGGCTTCTCTGAATATGTCTTTTACCACGCTTGACTTGGAGTCGACTCCAAGTTATACACTGAATCCATCGAATCGAAACCTGAATCGAAACTAAACGATGGAGGTCATCATAATGAAGACAAGGGGACAAGATCAAACTGCTCTTATTACAGGTGCAAGCAGCGGAATCGGGCTCGAACTAACCCGCAAAATGCTGGCAGAAGGCTGGCAGGTCATTGCACTGATCCGCTCGGGCTTCCCCGAGGAAGACACACTGATTCAGAAATGCCTTGACGCAGGGCAGCTCAGGATTGTCAAGGCTGACCTTACCGATTTCAACAATTTGAAGCATGCTCTACGCCAGATCAAAGCTGCCGAGGTGAAGATCGATCTGTTGTTCAATAACGCAGGCGGCAGCTTCCCGGAGCTTAGCTTTTCCAAACAGGGACGTGAGATGCATTACGAGCTGCAGACTGTAGTGCCCTATATTATTTATATGGAGTTGAAGGAGCTTGTTCAGCGGGGACATTTGAAAACCATCGTGAACACCTCTACCCATGCTTTTAAATATTTCAAGCATTTTGATCCCGACACACTGGAGCATCCTACCGTATTTAAAAAGTTATTCGGTCCATATGCAGCTTCCAAGCTCGCGCTTTCCCTGTGGACGCAGGAGATCGCTCCTTTGATCACCAATGAGGGAATCAAGATTCTTAGTGTGGATCCAGGTGGCAATAACACGATCCGAAAAGGTAAAAATCCAGGATTGCCATTTTATATTAAACCGATTATGCAGCTATTTTTTCCACACCCGAGTAAAGGAGCTTCGCTTCTGTACGAAGCTGCTTTGGGTGAAACCAACCATCCGTCTGGCGTCTTTCTTGTACAAGGAAAGGTCACCGAGTTGAAGTTCGGCGAGCATGGCCGTAACCTATTGGAGACAATAGGCTCTATCTACCAACGGGAATTTGCAGCAGACGGAACGATTTAAATGATTATGTATAGTTCAAAGCCCCCCAAAAAAAGCCTGACGTCCAAGCGAATTGGAAGTCAGGCTGTCGTTGCAGTGCTGCTTATATGTCGATCTAGAGTTAGAGTTAGCCTTTGACAACATCAATCAGCAGTGTCTTGATCTCATAAGGTTTAATAGCCAGACGAATAACGGAGGTGTTCGAAGATTCACCAATCGGCCGCTCCATCAAGTCGCTTTCCTGCCAATTGCGAATTGTGTAATCACTGTTCAATTCAATTGTCCCTCGCTGTCCCCCGAACTCGTGGAAGCGCAGTACAACGCGACCATCGTCCTCGGATTTTTTCACAGCATCTATATGCACATACCCGCCTGTCAACCTGAATAATGATGCAGGTGCATCAGAAGCACCCGGCTTGCTCGACAGTGGGGCATTCAAATCCCAAGCCTCAACAGCCGTTTCGCCTTCAATCCAATCTCCCGCGTGCGGCAGCAAGGAGTAAGTGAAAGCATGGTGCCCTTGGTCTGCCTGATCATCGGGAATCAATGCCGATTTGATCAGTGTCAGCCGCATCACATTGTCCTTAATATCGTAGCCGTATTTGCAATCGTTGAGCAGACTCACTCCGTAACCGCGCTCAGATAAATCGGCCCATTGGTGCCCAACAACCTCAAAGCGTGCATAATCCCAGCTAGTGTTCCAATGTGTTGGCCGTTTCACATTCCCATATTGAATATCAAAGGTTGCTTCCGTCGAGCGTACCTCAACCGGGAATGCAGCTTTTAACAGCTTGCGCTGCTCATGCCAATCGATTTCATTCACAAAATCAATTCGGCGTGAATCACGATAAAGCACCATTTGCTGCACGATGGAAGAATCCTTGTAAGTCCAATTAAAGGTCACAACAGCACGAAGCGGTCCGATTTCACTAATGACAGCTGAAGTTAAATGAGTAATTTCTTCCTTTTTCTCCTGGTAATAAATATCGATATCCCAAGCCTCATGTCTGCTTTTCGGTTTATCCTCAAACACCTGCAGCACGTTGCCGCTGAAGCCCTCAGCCAGCACTTCACGCTGTGCCATTTTGTCCCAAATTGAAGTCAACTGCCCTTGTTCATTCCAAGTCAGTACATAATGAGGCGTTTCAATCCCATTAGGCAATGAGGAGAATGCTTTTGAATACGAATCCGTGACAGGCTGACTGCTAACAAGATTACCGGATACAGCGTAAATCGTCGAATAACCCATGGAGGCGATTCCGTTCAACTGCACCCACCACCCGGCAGCATCCTGCTGTGCAATGAGCGCATGACCCTGCGCATCCGTCCATTCCACATGGCGGTTAGCAGCCAGGAAACCATCGTACCTCACCTGCACCAGACCTTTTCTTTCCCAGCCTGCGCTGTTCCATACCGTGTATACAGCTTTGTCTTCCGAACCTTGCGATGTACTTGCTGTATTGGCTGAGTTAGTGGCATCAGACGTGGCAATTAGTGCTTCATCAGCTTGGTTGCATGCAAGCTGCAGCAGCTTTTCTGCTTCTGCATATTCTAACGTCGAATCCTCATAAACCTCTTTAATCGAAGAGCCCGGTATAATATCGTGGAACTGATTCCGAAGCACGATTTTCCAGGCCTCGTCGATTTTTTCCTTTGCATAAGGATTCCAATTTCCCTGGATTAAGCTGCCCATAACAGCCAGCCATTCTGCTTCGCGAGCAAGCAATTCCAGCTTACGATTCATCAGCTTGTTATATGCCTGGCTCGTATAAGTTCCACGATGCAGCTCCAGATACAGCTCGCCATCCCACGTATGCACATACTCCTTCGTTTCTGCAATCGTTTGGTGCAGCTCAGCGAAATAATCATCGACACGCCCTGTGGTTACTTGCGGAATACCTGGCAATTCAGCAAGCCTGCGGCGCAGCTCCAGCATTTCTCTATTAACGCCACCACCACCGTCTCCATATCCATACGCTAACAGCAGCTCCTGATTGACAGCCTTGTCACGATACGTTTCCCAAATCCCATTAACTGATCTGGCTGTTACCTCTCCGTTATACGTATACAGCCAGCCGCCGTCACCTGCATCAGGGTCCGGTGTCGTTATAAAATGCGTCAATACCTCAGTGCCATCAATCCCCCGCCATTGAAATGTATCATGCGGCATACGGTTATATTGATTCCAGCTAATTTTGGTCGTCATGAAGGTATCGATCCCTGATTTTCGCAAAATCTGCGGCAGCGCCCAGCTATAGCCAAATACATCCGGCAGCCACAAATAAGTGCATTCCGCACCAAATTCCTCACGAAGAAACCGCGTACCATAGAGCAGCTGTCTGACCAAGGACTCCCCAGACGTCAGGTTGCAATCCGCTTCCAGCCACATGCCGCCGCCAGCCTCCCAGCGTCCTTCTCTGACTCTCTCCTTGATTTGCTCGTACACTTCCGGATAGTCGGTTTTGATATAATCATACAGCTGAGGCATAGTCTGTAGAAACACATAATCCGGGAACTTTTCCATCAAACGCAGAACCGTGGAAAAAGAACGCACTGCTTTCTCCCGCGTATGCTTAAGCCGCCACAGCCAAGCCACATCTATGTGCGTATGCCCGATGCAGCGTACCGTTACCGCATGATGCTTCGGAAGCTCCTTGACCGTTGCCCTCAGCAGCTGCGCCGCGGCGCTTACCGATGCGTAAAAATCATCCGAGCCTGGTCGGGACCAATCGACTAACAAAAAAGCCTGATCAACCGCAGACAGCAAGGTCTGCCGTTCCGGTGAATGCTCATGAATCACTTTGGCGACACTGAGTGCTGCGCGGGCTGTGTAATACAAATCATCTGCCGCCTCATCCAGCCAGCACAGCTCGGCACGCTTCAATTGATGCTCCATAATCGCCTTGGAATTATAGCCGCCCAAGCCGCTCCACAATCTGAAGCACAGCCCTAAGGTCGCACCCGCCGCCTCTTCGAAAAAAACCTCCTGATGATTGGAGTCAACACCTTGATAAGGTTGACCATTCACATACAGCAGCGACTCAAAGCCTGAGCTTCCTCCTGTTTTACCAAAATCAAACCGACCCAGCACCTTCTTGCCCTGCCAGTCCTTCGGCACCACCACATCTGCTGCCAGCCACAGATAACGGTCACGTCCCTGCCAATACTCGCCCAAGGACATTTCCTTCGTATCTGGAGACTGCGTTAAAGGTAATACGGGGCGTCCGCCAATTTCACCCTCAGGATCCTCCAGGCTTTGAAAAGCTGGGATCGATAATCGATCTCTGTAACGAAATTCATCAAGCTCAACCACGCGGGCGTTCAATTTTTCCCAAACATAAAACATTAAGATCACTCCTTGTATTGGATATAACACGTGTTATTAAAATTCAAAAAAAATTAGCTGCCGACACTATCTCTAACTATTAGCTGTGAGGACACCATCATATCACTATGATCTGTATACGCTCTGCGACCGTCGATCGTTTCCAGTATTCGTTCCGCGGCCAGACGGCCCATCTCTACATAAGGAACCTCTACGGACGTAATCGTCGGGTACATATGCTGATTGATCCGCTCCGTATTGTCGGCTGCCATCACATGAATGTCGCGGCCAACCTCAATTCCAAGCAGCTGCGCGGCACGGCATACATACACGGCCCCTCTTGACCAGTTAGTCAATACGGCTGATGGCTTGCTGCGTTCAGAAACCCACTCTGTCCAAAATTCACGCCTATGCTCCCATGGACCGTCTGCCGCCGAAAGCGTGCAGGGCTCCAATTGCTTGTCCGTCATCCATTGCTCGTAGGCTTGCCGCCGCTGACGATCCCCGCTGCCAAGCTGAATATGCTCATGGTACATCTCGAGATATACAGGGGCCAGCCCCGTTCGTTCCCATATAAAATCAAGCGCACGGTGAATACTTTCCCTATAATCCATTAAAACCGAAGTAATCTGGTCATGCTCGGGATAACCTTCTACAGATATATAAGGCAGCTTGTGGCTGTTCACCAATTCCACCCAGGATTCACTTACCTGATGCGGGCGGTCCAGAGCGACAATGCCATCTATCCGCCGCTGCAGATACAAATCGAGCAATCCCTCCAGCTTCTGGTGCTCCGACGGTCCGAACGGATACAGCAGTACATGGTAACCTTGACCTTCACAAGCGGCCTGCATCCCCTCCAGCACCTGCAAGAAAAGCAAATTCGTCACATTGCCATACGCAGCCAGACAGCGGCTAAGACCGGTCTTCATCCCTCTTGCCTGTGCATCGACCTGATAATTCAGCTCACGAATCGCTTCCAATACAGCCTTTCGCTTTTCCTCACCAACCCCAATTCCCCGGGTTCCATTTAACACAGCCGAAACAACACTTCGGGATACCCCGGCACGTTTGGCTACATCAAAGCTGGTTACTCTTTTACCCGTCATGATGAACACCTCACACTCAATATAACACGTGTTATATGATGCGGCAATACTTTTCTCAGCTTCATCATTCAAACATAATGCAACAAAAAACGCCGGGATCAACCCCCAGCGTTTGTTAAAATGTTATAAAAGTGTTAAGCGTGCATTAACTGTTTAAATTGCTGAGTTGCCACATAATATTGAAATTTATTCAAATCACTCGGTGAGATCTTGTGAATCTCAGCTCCGTAACGAATCGTTTTCTCCAGAATGTGGGCGTAACGTACGATAATTTTGGGCATGATGCATTCATCGTCGCAAAATATTCTGGTATCGTACACATGGTTCAGCTTGATCGAAAAATCGTTGACCTCCAGGCCAATTCCGATTTGGCTTACATCCGAAATCCGAACAGCAGTAATTTTAAAATCATCGTTGAGTGTCGCATAGGTGTTCAATTTAAAGCTTTTTATCGGTTCCATATCGTCATTCATAAAGTCTTCATACGCTTTCTCTGGCCGTTTTCCTATGTTAAACAATTCCGATTCTGCTGTCGCCAGAATCAGCTTTGTTGAGGATGCATATAAAACCTTTGTCAGTTGGCGTCTTTGGAAATCAAAGCATAACACTTTATCTCCTCTTGCAAATTCTACAGGCTTTAAGGTTTCAACTTCCATCATATCTGGTTGATCATATCCTATGCGTCCATGATAAACTTTTCCTTTGTGTAATAATTGAATGTCTCTCATAAGAACACCTCCACTTAAGCTATACACTTACTATACGTGAAAATGTTTCAAAAAGTTTGAGGTAACTATTAGAAATTGATTAGCTTTCTTGACGAAATTCATCAAATCTTGTCGAACGCTCAAGAAGTTTGATTCCAGGTTGTGGCTTGGTCCTTATCTAAACCCATACGTGGGTGCGTTGGCGAGGACATCTTTCATTGCTGTCTGTCGCTTCTTTTAGCCCTAAGAGCGGTTCTGCCATAAAGACATCACATAGCACGCCTGTTGATTAACTAAAATCAGGAAGCTAAAAATTGAAAAAAGGACGCTCTTTCGGTAAAATCAATTCCACCACAGAATTTGATTTGAAAGAGGCGACCTCAGGAAAAAGTCTACCACGTTTATAAAATTAGTTCAAACGCTATGGAGAGAGTGTAGGAAAGGCGGTCGCTATATAGATTCAATTTAGAATTGGAATTTTGGACCGGCAGTAATAATTTCTTTTTCCATATTGGAAAATTTCTCAAAATTGCGAGTAAACCGTTCAGCCAAATCCAAAGCGGCCTTCTTATACGCCTCTTGATCCTGCCAAGTATGACGGGGAACAAGAACATTGCTTGGAACACCCTCTACGAAATCGGGACAGAGCACACCAAAGATCGGATCGGCTGTAAACGTTGCTTGCTCGATACTTCCGTTTAAAGCAGCGGTGACCATCGCACGGGTGAAAGTTAAGTTCATCCTCTTTCCTACACCGTAGGGACCGCCGGACCACCCAGTATTAACCAAATACGCTTTAACTTGGTGCTCTTCAATTTTATCACCCAATAGCCTTGCGTACACAGTTGGATGGAGCGGAAGGAAAGGTGCCCCAAAGCAAGTGGAAAATGTCGCCTCCGGTTCCGTTACTCCTCTTTCGGTACCTGACAACTTCGAAGTATACCCTGACAAAAAGTGATACATCGCCTGTTCCTTCGTCAGCTTCGAAATAGGAGGCAGCACGCCGAAAGCATCAGCTGTTAATAAAATGATGACGTTCGGATGACCCGCCTTCCCTGGGATGACTGCACCAGGAATTACATCGATTGGATAAGCGGCTCGCGTATTTTCTGTCGTCCGAGTATCGTTATAATCCGCTCTGCCTGTCTCTGGTTCCAGAACGACATTTTCTAAAACCGAACCATAACGAATAGCCTGCCAAATTTGAGGTTCCTTTTCTTCGGATAGATTGGCACACTTGGCATAACATCCGCCTTCAAAGTTATAGACCCCTTGATCGGTCCAACCATGCTCATCGTCCCCAATCAAACGGCGGTTTGTATCAGCGGAAAGCGTCGTTTTTCCTGTTCCGGATAACCCGAAGAATAAAGCAACATCGTCTTTCTCGCCCACATTAGCTGAACAATGCATCGGAAAAACGTCCCGGAAAGGGAGTAAATAATTCAGAACGCTAAAAATCGATTTTTTCATCTCTCCTGCATACTCGGTCCCTCCGATGAGAACCAATTTCCTTTCAAAGGAAAGACAGATAAATGTTTCAGAGCGCGTGCCGTCCACTTCCGGATCAGCTTTTAAGCCCGGCAGTGCGATCACGGTGAACTCCGCACTATGGGTTTGCAATTCTTCCTGTGTCGGACGAACAAAAAGCTGCCGGACAAATAAATTATGCCAGGCATATTCATTCACGATGCGAATGGGTAACCGATACTCCGAATCCGCCCCGGCATAGCCGTCAAATACAAACAAATCCTTATCCGACATATAGTCTTGCGCCTTTTGGTAGAGCCGCTCGAACTGAAGCTGTGAGATGGGTTGATTCACAGCCCCCCAATCTATATGATCCATTACGGAAAGTTCTTGGACAATGAACTTATCTTTTGGGGAACGTCCGGTATATTTTCCTGTGTTTACTTGTAAGGCTCCTGAGGAAGCAAGAACCCCTTCCTTCCGTTCTAATGCAATTTCGACCAGCTGGGATACGGGCAAATTATTACTGACCCTATCTATTTTCAACTGCTGCAACTTGGCTTCCATACTCATCAATTCCCTTCATTGTGTTATCCAAACATTGCTGCTCTTTGCAGTCCGAGTCATAAGTAGTCACGCCTAATCTACGCTAAGAGAGCACGCCGGCGGCGAGCAGCATCTTAGAGCAAGCGAGGCCCGCAGCACCGATACCGTTCACTACGACCTTTTCTGCATGCTCCTCTTTAGTACTTGCCCAATAGCTCCGCTCCTGCGATGCCTGGGTTCGTCATTTCATATGGATCGAGAATAATTTGTAGCTCCTCTTCCGTTAAGACATTATATAGAAGGCATAGCTCCCGAACCGGACGCCCCGTTAGAATCGCTTCACGCGCGATCCTTGCTACGACTTCATAGCCCAGATGCGGGTTGAGCGCGGTAATGACCCCAACACTTTTCTCCACATACTCTTTGCAGCGCTCTACGTTCGCTTCGATTTCTTCCAAACAATGCACACGGAATACTTTAAAGGCTTGATTCATCATACTGAGCGACTGAAGCAAATTGAATACGAGTACAGGCTCCATCACATTAAGCTCAAGCTGCCCTGCTTCGGAGGCAAGACAAATCGTATGGTCATTCCCGATGACCTGGAACGCTACCTGATTGACGACCTCAGCCATGACCGGATTGACCTTGCCTGGCATGATGGACGAACCGGGTTGCCGTGCAGGCAGATTCAGCTCCCCGAGCCCAGCACGCGGTCCGGAGGCGAGCATTCGTAAGTCGTTGGCAATCTTAGACATGTTGATCATGCAAACTTTCAATGCGGCTGACACTTCGGTATAGGCATCTGTATTTTGAGTTGCATCCACCAGGTGATCAGCATTGGTAAGCGGCAGCCCGCTGAGCTCAGCAAGCAAATCCACAACCCGCTTAATGTAGCGGGGATCGGCATTCAGTCCGGTTCCAACGGCTGTTGCACCCATATTGACTTCGTACAGATGGCCGCGAGTTTGTTTTATCCGCTTGATATCCCGCTCGAGTACTCTGCTGTAGGCCTCGAATTCCTGCCCGAGTCGGATCGGCACGCCATCCTGTAGATGCGTCCGCCCCATTTTGATAATCCCATCGAATTGCACGGCTTTTTTACGAAATGCTGTGAGCATCTCCTCCATCGTCACTAGCAGCTTCTCAATTAAAGAAAGTGTGGCAATATGAATCGCCGTCGGAAAAGCATCATTGGTCGATTGAGCCATATTCACATGCGAATTGGGACTTACTTTAAAATAATCGCCTTTGATTCCCCCGAGAATCTCAATCGCCCGGTTGGCGATGACCTCATTGGTATTCATGTTGATTGACGTACCTGCTCCGCCTTGTATCGGATCGACGATAAATTGATCATGCCATTTACCATCCATAATTTCCTGTGCCGCTTGCACAACTGCCTGCCCAATCTGCGGATTCAACTGCCTAATTTCCATGTTCGCTGCAGCCGCCGCATGTTTAACGGTTGCCATCGCACGTATCAATTCTTCGTGAATACGGTAGCCGGTTATTGGGAAATTTTCTACTGCGCGCAGTGTTTGAATGCCATAATAGGCGTCGGACGGCACTTCCTTAGAGCCAAGAAAATCTTTTTCTACCCTTTGCTCAGCTGTTGTCATGATTGATTCCCCCTCGTTATTTTCTTACGCAGCCTGCTTGACGGACTCTAAATATTTCTTTCCTTTGTTTTTGTCGTACTGGCCTTCCCATTTAGCCATGACCACCGCGGCCATAGAATTGCCGATGACATTGACGACTGTCCGGGCCATATCCAGAATACGATCAATACCAGCGATAAAAGCTAGACCTTCAAGCGGAATCCCGACAGATCCAAGCGTGGCAAGCAAGACGACAAACGAAGCACCTGGAACACCAGCAATTCCCTTTGAAGTAAGCATCAAGACAAGCATCAACATGATTTGAGAGCTAATCGACATATGGATCCCATACATTTGTGCAATAAATAATGCGGCTATCGCTTGATATAACGTGGACCCGTCCAAATTAAACGAATATCCCGTAGGGACGACAAATGACGTGATTGCCTTCGGTACGCCGAACTTCTCCATTTTTTCCATCATCTTGGGAAGTGCCGTTTCGGAGCTTGCTGTAGAGAAAGCCAGAATGAGTTCATCTTTTAATATGCGAACAATTGCCATAAGGCTGGTACCGCAAAGCTTAGCAATCAAACCAAACACGATAACTACAAACAGGAACATACCGATATACACGGCAAGCACCAATTTTCCCAAAGGAATCAAAGAACCGACACCGAATTTGGATACGGTTACGCCAATCAACCCGAATACACCGATCGGTGCAAATTTCATAATTTGGTTCGTCACCCAGAACATCGATTCGGCAACACCCTGGAAAAAAGATAAAACCGGCTTTCCTTTTTCGCCAATCGCAGCAACGCCCAACCCAAACAATACTGAGAAAAAAATGATGGCAAGCATGTCACCGGCTACTAATGATTCAAAAATGTTTTTCGGAACGATATTAACAAATGTATCGGCAAAGCTGTGACTGGTCACATTTTTCATTGTTTCGACATATTTCGTAATATCTGACTTAGCTAGACCAGCCATATTGATTCCGGCTCCAGGCTGAAAGATATTCGCTATAACCAAGCCAAAAATAATAGCAATTGTGGTGACGATTTCAAAATATAGAAGAGTTTTCCCTCCAAGTCTTCCAAGCTTTTTAATATCCCCTACTCCTGCTACTCCGACAATAAGAGAGGAAACGACTATGGGAACGACAATCATTTTAATCAAACGAATGAAAATGTCTCCAGCTGGTTTCAAATAACTTTCGATGGTTGGGTTACCGTAAAAAATGGCCCCAATAATAACCCCTAATAGTAATCCAAATAAGATTTGAAAAGCCAAACCGAATTTTTTCATAATAATTCCCCTTTTTCGTAAAATATAAAGCGCTTTCTTTTGTGTTAATGAGTTTATTGTATGGGGAATCTACATCAATCTATATGAATCTACATGTTGAGCAATTTTTTTTGTTTCACCCTTCGTCGAATTATTCATCTTGTTTTTGGAATACTGAAGAAAAAGGAGTATCTATGGAGGAATCATACCTATGATGTCGAATGTCTGTTAAGCTGTTAAGAAAAGGAGGCTGGAAAACCGCCTTGAAAGAAAAATGGCTTCTATTAACACTAATGGTCATTTCGGTTCCGATCGCTGGCGAATTAAATTTTTACCCGTTTCAAACTGATTTTCGAGTAAGTTTGGGCACCCCTGCCTTTTTTCTATTCCTACTCTGGCTCCGTTCTCCCTCACCGCTTATTTCCGGATTACTTGTTGGCAGCTCGGTTACGATTTTTCGCATGGGACTTGATTGGGTACTCGAGCCGTATTGGAACTGGGGAGCTGCTTTTCAGCATCATTATCCGGTGTTCTTTTACTATTTGACCTATGCGATTGCCTTCGCGGCAGCTCGAATGAACCTTCGCCATAACCGACCACTTCTTGTTGGCGCATTTGGTGTGGCTTGTGAAATTGCCGCGACGTTGGTAGAGCTTTTGCTGCGTTATTCGACAGAGCAAACAACGACTTTCGCAACCTGGAATCAGATTATTCTCATTGCTTTTTTTCGGAGTTTTTTTGTTCTTGGTTTTTTCAATTTGGTCAAGTTGAGGCAGTCGAAAGCGGCTGAGGAGCAGAAGCGTAAAGAAAACGAGAAGATGCTCATGCTTATTTCTGAGCTTTACGAGGAAACCATTCAATTGAAGAAAACGCTGCACAACGCAGAAAATATCACTCGTGACAGCTACGAGCTGTATCAATCTTTGAATGAAGCACAGCATGTTTTTCATGAAGATTTAGCACAAAAAGCTCTCCGGATAGCCGGTGAGGTTCATGAGATCAAAAAGGACAATCAGCGGATATATGCGGGTTTATCCAGCCTGATTTCGCATGAAAGCGATTATATGCCGGTCGAAGAATTGGCCGATATCGTTATGCGCTCCAATCAGAAATATGCCCAGTCGCTTGGCAAGAAGATCGAATTCACACTGCAAACCGAGGGGATCTTACCTTTATGTCATGTGTATACAGCTTTGTCTTTGTTCAATAACTTGGTTGCCAACGCCGTAGAAGCGTTTGAGGAACAGGGCATGATCCGAATATGCGTTAAACGAGAAAAAGATGTTATTGTATTCAGTGTCGCCGATAATGGCTTAGGTATTACGCCGAAGAATCGAGAGAAAATCTTCATGCCCGGCTATACGACCAAATTCGATAAAGCTGGCAATCCGTCAACGGGAATCGGTTTGGTTTATGTGAAGCAGGAAACAGAGCGTTTGCTCGGAAACGTTCAAGTCCAAGACAACACCGAAGGCGCAGGTACTGTTTTTACCATCACATTGCCGATTGGCCAAATAGGAAAGGAAGAGTAGCGCGATGCGTTTTTTTATTGTCGATGACGATCCGGCTATCCGTTCCATGCTGGAACAAATTATCGAGGATGGGGATTTAGGAAGTGTGGTAGGCGAAGCTCCAGACGGGGCGCATGTTGACATCACTTTGCTCGAACTCCAGCAAGTAGACATCATGCTTATCGATTTACTAATGCCCATTCGTGACGGCATAGAGACCGTTCGCAAACTATCCGGGAGCTTTGAAGGAAAAATCATTATGATTTCTCAAGTGGAGTCGAAGGAAATGATAGTCAAGGCGTATGCCTGCGGAATTGAATATTATATCACCAAGCCCATAAACCGTTTGGAAGTTATTTCCGTTATTAGAAAGGTTACTGAATTACTGCTCATCCACCAATCCTTACGAAATATTCAAAAATCTCTCCGTGCTGTCGGCTTCAGCGGCGAATTAACGGAGAAGGATCCTTCTTCCATTGAAAAAAATATCATTACATGCGGAAACTATATGTTATCAGATCTCGGACTGATAGGGGAAGCCGGCAGCAAAGACTTGCTGGAGATGCTCGATTATTTATACCGTTATGAGGCCGATCACTCACAGGAACAGGGCTTTCCGCAGCTTCATGAAATATACCATCAAATTGCCTTGAAAAAATTAGGCCCCTCCGCTTCGACGATCGACTTGAATAAAGAGATCAAAGCGGCCGAGCAACGGGTGCGGCGAGCAGTGAATCAAGCGCTAACCCACTTATCATCCCTTGGATTGATCGATTATTCGAATCCGAAATTCGAGCAATACTCGACAAAGTTTTTTGACCTGAGTGATATCCGAAAAAAAATGAAGGCACTGGAAAATGATGAAACTTCTTCTCTCAGCATAATCCGGCAAAACACAAAAAAGTTTATTCAGGTCCTTTACTTAGAGTCAAGAAAGTTAATGAGCTGATGAAATTGGACGCCATAGGGTCTCTTTGCAAGATGTAGGGAGCATAATGGGTTTTGATGCAACTATGAAAACCGATCAAAGATAGCGGCATAGTAGTCCATAGCTATCACATAGGCCTCATCATCATCTATCTATATGAAAAAAAGCTCTTCGGGAGCAACCGAAGAGCTTTTATTTCGTATGATTTGTATATGGATACAACTGTCAACCCTAATGCTCCATATGATCTTCCGGTTGAGCCGCTTTTACTGTTAATCCGCCATCAACCATTAACAGATGACCATTAATCTGCATCGCTTCATCGGAAGCGAGGAATACGACAGCATCTCCGATTTGCCGGGATGTGCCCAGCCGCTTCATCGGATTAGCCTCAATCTCTTTGGCACGAATTTGCGGGTCCGCCAAAAAGTCCGTACACATATCGGTATCCACAGTGCTTGGTCCGACTGCATTTACATTAATGTTGTACTTGCCGAGCTCGATAGCCATCCCTTTGGTTAACATATGTGCGGCTGCCTTGGACGATTGATAATGAGGAATCACCGGACTTGTTACCACGAGACTCGCCGTGGAAAGCACATTAATAATTTTACCGTAACGCTTTTCCACCATCGTCTTGGCTGCAAGCTGGGAACAGAGGAAAATCGATTTGACGTTCGTCGCATAGGTCCGATCCCAAGTCTCTTCAGTCAGCTTCATAAACGGTTCAAACGGTGCTATTCCAGCATTATTGACCAGAATTTCAATATCGCCCAGCTCCTCACGAACCTGCTCGAACATCGACTCCACCTGCTTGCTATCACCAACATCCGCCTGTACGATCATCGATTTGACGCCTAATGCCTGAATTTGTTCTTTTACCTTTTCTGCAAGTGAACGTGAACGATCTGACGTATAGTTGACAGCTACATGAGCGCCCTCTTCAGCCAACCGCAGTGCCACGGCTTCACCGATTCCACGGCTGCCGCCCGTTACCAGGGCAACCTTATTTGCTAATCTTCCCATTTATATAGGCCTCCCTTATAAGCTCGGTCCGATACGGTTGATACTGAATTCGGTATGACCGAGAATTTCAGCCTTCGTCAGCTTGCCGTTCGCTACCGCTTTAATTTCTTCCCAAATCATTTCTCCGGCATCTTCCAGACTTAGTGTCCCTGCCAGCATGTCACCGACATTAACATCCATATTGTCACTCATCCGCTCGAACATCCGTGTGTTTCCGGTAATTTTGATAACAGGTACAACCGCAGAGCCGGTGGGTGTACCGCGTCCGGTTGTAAAGCATACGAGATGGGCTCCACCTGCAGCCATACCGGATACGCATTCAATGTCATTACCCGGAGAATCCATAAAATACAGCCCATGCTTCGGAATCGTCTCGGCATATTCGATAATCCCCTTAATAGGTGCCGTACCGCATTTGCTGATACAGCCCAGGGACTTCTCCTCAATGGTCGTTAAGCCTCCTGCAATGTTGCCCGGGCTTGGGTTGCCACCGCGCATATCTGCGCCCATTCGCTCCACTTCTTTTTCAAAACGGTTGACGATGGTGTACAGCATGTCGGAGGTTTCGGGTGTGGCACAGCGGGAAGCCAGAACGTGCTCAGCCCCGATAATTTCCGTAGTTTCTCCAATTACGACACCCCCGCCAACCTGGATCAGAGAATCCGCTGCTGCACCTAATGCAGGATTGGAAGCAAGACCCGAGGTTGCGTCAGAACCGCCGCATTTGACGCCAATGATCAGCTCGCTGAAAGGAATCGGTTCCGACACCATCGCATCCAGCTGCTGCTTCATCTTCTTCGCCAGCTCAACACCGTGCTGAATCGCTTTAACAGAACCGCCGACAGACTGAATATCAAATACCTCAACCAGCTTACCCGTCGCACGAATTGAATCTGCCAGCTGCGTAGGATCGATCACCTCACAGCCCAAGCTGATGATGATGACGCCGCCAACATTCGGATTTTTGCCTGTACCTGCCAGCATATCGAAAGTCCGGTCCTTATCCGCACCGATCTGGCTGCAGCCATGCTGATGCGGAATCGCTATCGTTTCCGGTACCATTTGCATAATACGGCTGCACACCTGATTGGCACAAATCACAGTGGGAATGATTAATAAATGATTGCGGATACCTACGGTTCCGTCCGGTCTTCTATAGCCCATCATATGCTCCATTACAAATTCCTCCTTTGAGTCTGCCAAGCAGAAGCTCACCTGCTATATTATTAAGCCTTAGGCGCTTGATCGCCGCGTCCACGAATACCTTCCACATTATGGACATGAACGTGCTCGCCCGCACGAATAGCGGTCGTCGTTCTGCCGATCACTTCGCCGTATTTACGAATGTCGGTACCTTCGGCAATGTCCAAGATCGCCAGCTTATGACCGAATTGAATCGCATCCACCAGCACAAGCTCATGAACCGCATCCTGTACACGATAAGCAACCTTGCTCCCCTGCTCCAAATCCTTGATCGCTGTAGCAACATGATCCCTTGGATCCATGACCAGTGCGTCTGCCCCTGCTTCAATTTGATGTCCTGCCATTGTAATTGATAACCTCCTGATAGCTTCCTTAAGAAGCTGGGATCGTAAGCATGAACCGGAATTTTTCGTAAAAAACAGACTACGTAAGCATCCCGTCTACCCGTATTGTGACATTACCGTTGTTCGGCTACCATCCGGTTCGTTAATGTACCCAGTTTTTCCACTTCAATTGTCACGACATCGCCGTCTTTCAAATAAACCTGTTTGTCCTCAGGCAAGCCCAATACGACACCCTCAGGAGTTCCAGTCAAAATAATATCTCCCGGTACCAGCGTCATATGCTGAGAAATATAGCTGACGATTTCATCACAATGGAAGATCATATCCGACGTATTGGAGTTTTGGCGCTGCTCACCGTTAACAAGTGTACGAATGCCCAGATTGTTAGGGTCGCCAACCTCATCAGCTGTCACCAGGTAAGGCCCGAGCGGACTAAAACCATCCAGGCTTTTGCCAAGCAGCCATTGCTGAGTACGCAGCTGCAAATCACGAGCGGACAGATCATTCACGTTGCAGTAACCGAACACATGGCTTAGTGCATCTTCCTTGGTTACATACTTGGCTTTGGTTCCGATGACAATAACCAATTCACACTCATAGTCCACCTTGCTAGTCACTCTTTCCGCAAGTGATACATCAGCACCATGGCCCGTTAGCGTATTATTGAATTTGTTAAAAAGAATTGGATATTGCGGAATCGGCGCATTGGTTTCTTCGGCATGCTTCCGATAGTTCAAGCCTACGCAGATGATTTTATTCGGATGGGTCACACACGGTCCCAATGTCAGCTCAGACTCAACCAGCACATGAGCGCTTGGACCACGATCAGCAGCTGATAGTACTTGATCCACATAGGCAGCAAGAGCTGCTAGTGCATCTGCACCACCATCAATTACTTCATGTACCGTTTGCGGGACGACTTGACCTTCCAGTGCCGGAATCTCCTCAAGGGCAGATGTAATATGTACGATCCCTTGTTCAGTCTTTACACCCAGCTTTTGTTGACCCTCTTCAATAAAAGTAAGCAGTTTCATAAGTTTCATTCCTCCATCATATATTGTTAGATTTAGCCGTATTAAAGCTTAAGCATTTTTACCAAAAACAACGCCGCCATCAATATACAGCGGGGAGCCCATCATAAAGCGGGAGTCATCCGAAGCCAGGAACAATGCTGCCTTGGCCACATCCTCAGGTCTGCCCAAGTCACCGCTAAGCTGGCGTTTCTTGAGAGAATTGATCGCTTCCTCCGGGTCGTCATAGGAAGTACGCAAATAATTTTCCACAAAAGGTGTCAGAATCGTGCCCGGGAGCAGTGCATTAACGCGAATCTGGTAGGGTGCGTAATCAACCTGCATCGATTTGGTGAGCGACAATACAGCGCCTTTGGTTGCTGAATAGGATGCGCGACGGCCCAGGCCGATTTCGGCTATGCAGGAGGACATATTAATGATTGAGCCTTCACGGCGATCCATCATATACGGCAGCACATATTTACACGGCAAAAACACACCGCGAATGTTGATCCTGATAACACGATCCCAATCCTCCGGTTCTACCTCATGAATGGCCCCGATACCGCTTACCCCTGCATTATTAAACAAGACATCAATACGACCGTAGGTGTCGATAGCCTGATCCACCATCGCTTTTACCGATTCTGGAACCGTGGTGTCTGCCTGGATAAAAAGTGCCTTGCCTCCAGCCTGATGAATTTCTTCCACGGTTTCAAGACCGCCTTTTTCAACCAGGTCATTCACAATGACTGTAGCGCCTTCTTTGGCGAACAGCAGCGCCGAGCTTTTGCCGATACCTGATCCAGCACCCGTAATCAAAACGATTTTATTGTCTAATCTCACTCATTATCATTCCTTTCGATGGATATTGAATTTCCATGAATATTAAACAGAACTATGTGAAAGCCTCGCAGCCAAGGCACAAATTTCACGCTGCGCCAGCTCCCGCTTTTGCTCCCATTCATGCTGAAACATCGAGCAGCTGATCGCCGCTATGACCTGCCCCTGCGTATCTCTAACCGGTGCCGCCACACAGCAAAAACCCATTACTGCTTCCTGCAGATCAAATGCAACACCATGCTCACGGGAAAGCTCCAGCTGCGTAATCAAGTCACTGCGATTTTTAAGCGTGTGTGGTGTCGGGCAAGGCTGCAGCGACTCATCCGGGAACAGACTTTCAATGACCGTCGTCTCCAGATCAGCCAGCAGGGCTTTGCCAAGTGCCGTCACATGAGCAGGCAGCTTCATACCAGGCTCGGAAGCTAATCGAACCGGGGAAGGCATTTCCTCCTTGGCCAGATACAGCACCTCATGCCCTTCCAGTCTGGCTAGTTGAATCGTTTCCTGAATCGTATGCTTCGTGATCGACGCTTCCTTACGAAACCGTTCTATTAAACTGAATTGCTTGAAAAAAGCGTTTCCGATAAACCCGAGCTTGGACCCCAGAGAATAAGTTCCCTCTGCATCCCGAACTACCCATTCCAACTGCTCCATCGTATTTAGTAACGAAAACATCGAGCTTTTGTTAATGCCAAGCTGCTTCGAGAGATCAATCAGCTTCAGCTTGGAGGGCTGCCCGGAAATGGCCAGCAGGATATCATTAGCTTTGTCCAAAGCCGGTACCCAATACTTTTTGTCCATATTCCCTCCCAAGATGAATAACGAATGTGGTTTTGTATAATAAACCATAGTTTTGTATAATCTACATTTTAATCCTAACACCAGCCATTTCGTCTGTCAATGGATTATTGCCCAAACATTTTTCTTCCTTCCATTCATACGGAAAAGAAAAAGACCGCCCTCTAATAGAGGACGATCCCGAATCAGTAGATTGTATGAATTGAAAGCTTTTTTTCAGGAAATTTTGAAGCCTAATATCGTAATATCATCCCGCTGCGGCTCATCGCCCATATAATCCATCAGACGGCTGCGGAACAAAGCTTCCTGCTCGCCCAATGGTTTACCATGGAATTGCTCGATCATTTCCATCAGCTTTTGCTTGCCGAACGATACATTCTTGACGCCGCCGTTCTGATCCAGATAACCATCTGTAGTCATATAAAAGGAAGCACCTGTGCTTACCGTAAGTTCGGCATTCGCGAAGTTGAATTGGTTATTCGTTCTGACGGAGCCTATGCTTTTGCGATCACCCTTGATCACCGTCAATTCCTGATCGTTCTTCATATACAGGGAGGTTTTGGCGCCGGCAAATGTTAGATGATCCCCTTTGACGAAACAAAGCCCAATATCAAGACCATCATCCGACATCAAATCTCCATGCTCACGGTGCAGCGTTTCTTTAATCAATCGGTTCATAGATTGCAAAATAGATGCCGGGTCCATAGACTCTGCCGTCTCAGCAATACGATTAAGGATGGAGATGGAAATCATCGTCATCAAGGCGCCTGGAACACCATGACCCGTGCAATCACCAATTGCCAGTAAGTAGCCGTCATTGGTCTGCTTCATCCAATAAAAATCACCGCCTACAACGTCACGGGGCTCCCACAATACAAAATGATCCTGCAGCACACCCTCGATTTCCTCACGTGAAGGCAGTATGGAATCCTGAATTCGCTTGGCATAATCAATACTGTCAGTAAGCTTCTGCTTCTGCTCGGATATCTGCTTCGTGCGCTCCTGAACTGCCTGCTCCAGCTTGCGATTAAGCTCCAGAGCCCTCTTGTAGGGGTTGGCCAGGTTGCGTGTAACGAAATAAAACATGAAGATCATAGCCAGGATGCACAGCAGTGACGCAATACCTGTATTAATTTTGATCGTATCAAGAAACGAAACCGAATCACTCCGTCGCATTTGAAACAGCAGCTTCCAATCTGTCGATTTGAGTGGAAAGCTGATCAAATCCATCTTCTGTCCTTCATTATCCATATAATCAAGGACTACGGGTTGCTGACCATTGGAGTCAGCTTGATTTAATTGTCCGAGCATTTGTTGAGCGAGCTGTTCAGGAACAAGAGTGGACACCATTGTCCCCACTTTGCTGATATCATCTGACAAGTAAATTTTGCCGCTGTTGTCGATCAGCCACATATTACTTTTGGCACCGTACTTGTAGTCGGCAAAATTGGTTGCCAGCTCCTTCAGGCTTAATCCAATACCTGCTACTCCAACGGGCGCATCTGCTTTACCCACAAGTACATTCACAAACACAAAGGTATCCTGCCGCACTTCGTTATAATCCAAATTAAGTGTAACCTGCTGTTTGGAGGCGACTGTTTTATAAAACCATTGGTCAGCGGCATTGCCTTCTGACAACACCTTACTCGCCTGTCCATTTTCTATCCAATAGTTACCCGTTTTCTTACTTGCTATAAAACCGTTGCTGTAGTCAAAACCGGTAGCCAGGTTGTTAAGCTTTTCAATAACATGACCTCGCAGCTTCTCGTCCTTCTCACCATCAGCCAGCCAATTGATCAGCTCAGGGTCCTTAGCCAACATGAGCGATGACTCTTTAGCTCGTTGAAGGCGGCCATCGACCTTGGAAGCGACCGACTCGGCAATCCGCACCAAATCCTTGCTTTTCAGCTTGTTGACCACTTCTTTTTCTGCAATAATGTATACGCTTGTGCCAGCAATTACAATAGAAAGCACAATAATGATGCTCGCGATTAGGATAACTTTCATCAGGTTTTGATCTTTTGCGCTCATGATTATATCTCCCAAGCCTGATTCAGAATAATCGTTCCCGGTAATGTAAAATAAAACGTGCAGCCGTGATTTTTCACACTGTTAACGCCGATCTGCCCTTTATGCTGTTGAACGATTTCCTTGGCAATGGCCAGTCCAAGCCCGGTTCCCGGAGTCGTGCTCGATTTGGCTTTAATAGCACGATAAAAACGATCAAAAACGTACGGCAGTGCCTCCTCATCAATTCCCTCTCCTGAATCGCTTACCTTGAAGGTAACCTGACAGGGAAGTCCATTGGCTAGCACCTCATGCTCCTCAATATGAACCTCTCCGTGGATTTTGATCATCCCTCCGGGGGCCGTATAACGAAACGCATTATTTACAAAGTTATTCATAACCTGCTCAAATCGTTTCAAATCTATCGAAATCGAGACATATCCAGCCTGCGGGATATTTTCTTGAAAATCCTCGACACTAAACTGATAGCCGCGGTCCGCCGCTTCAAGCTCAAATCTCCCCCGTAGCAAATCCAGCACCTGGTCCAGCGGGTATTCGGAAAATTGGAAAATAGCTTTGCTTGCTTCAAGCTTGGACAGCTCAAACAAGTCATCAACCAGGTCATTTACGAGCAGCACCTTGTTATAAATCATCCGTAAATGCGGCTCACCGGGTTCAATCACGCCATCCAGCATCGCTTTGACATAACCTTGAACAGAGGTCATCGGTGTACCGAGCTCATGTGAAATATCACTCATCAGCTTACGACGCGATTTTTCCAGATGCTGCAGATCATGATTCATTTGGCGCATTTCATCCTCGTGCTGCTTGATGTTTTTACCCTGGATGTCGCTGATTTTGAATATTTTGGTCGTCAGCTTGATGAGGCGCTCATAATCATTCACCAGCTTGGTGAATTCAGGCAGCAGCTCGTTGCCTGCGTAGGCTGCATCCTCCATAACTTGACGGGACGACTCCAATATTTGCCATTCATTTCCAAACAGATTTTCTTGATCCATTGCCGGATTCAAACCTCTTTCTGTGCAATGATTTGAAATGGCAGCTCCAGATCTTCCTTAAATTCCTCCGCACATTCGATTTCACTTTCATTATCCTCACTGCAAAACCAGTTCAAATTCAAAGCCTTGCCTTCATGAAACGCTTTATTGAACTTTTCTAACAGCATCATGATACACTTCGAGCTGCTTGTATTGATGTAAGGCAGGCAAAATTCGATCTCAACCTTTTCGCCACCGAGAGTTAGTAAATATTGTTCAACCCATTGTAGAATAGGCTCGTAAAATTTAAACGAATTTTCAGGATAGGATTGTCCGCGAACAGATAGCTTATGATTGGTCGGATTGAAAAAAATCTCCGGTGTGCTTCTTGTAGCTTCAATACGCAATACGTCTAACATCTATTCACCTACTTTCTATACAGTTGCTTTTAATGTAAAAAAGGAAAATTGCGAGTCGAGTTCGGTGATCGTATATTCCAATGGCTGCTTAACCTTTCTGGCAATATCGATTAAACCTAATCCAGCTCCCGGACCTTCCAGCGATGAAATATCCTGCTTGCGTTTCATCTTGTACATCTTTTTTAATTCTTCCTTATCGAGCAGGTTAATCTCGTCTAATGCCTTGATCAGCTTCGCAGTATCACAATTTTGAATCTGATTGCCGGAGCAAACATAATTGCCAGTCTCGGTTTTGCCTATGGTTACAATACAAGATTCCGAGATACGTTCACCAAAATCAGAATCCTGCATCAACGAACAATAATTTTTTATATTTTGTGTCTGCTCAATAAAAATCGAGAACAAGTCGAAAATCGCATTTTGCGGGCGTTTCTCAGTCTCCAAGTATTTCTTAACCGCCTCACCAAGCTCTTCTATTATGCTTTGAGTGAATTTACCTGAAAAGGTGATTAATAGACTATTCTCGCGCAATAAGGTTTGCAGCTCCAATAATTTATGGTTCATGGTTTGTCTACACCTCTATTTTAAGATTTGGGCAGATATGAATTAAATTTATAACCGATCCCCCTAATGTTATGAATATACTTGAACTGAGCAACAGGAGTTTCCAGTTTTTTGCGCAGACTGCTAATATGAACCATCACGGTACGAGTATCGGATATGCTCTCTGCTCCCCAAATATTTTGATAAAGCTCATCCAATGAAAATACTTGATCCGGCTGTCGCGCCAAAAATATAAGCAGCTGCACTTCCTTCGCAGAAAGTGGAACATGAATACCATTAACATGCACCTGGAAATTAACCAGATCCACAGTCAATCCATCAAAAGAAAGAATTCTCTGCTCGTCCTTCTTAACCGGAGTCGTCCCCCTGCGAAAAATCGGTGCTCTCCTAAGATTGGCCTGTACCCTCGCTACCATGACCTCGGGGTCGAATGGCTTTGTAATGTAGTCATCAGCACCCAGCTTCAAGCCCTCCACAATATCGTCGGAATCCTTATTACAGCTAATGAATACAATTGGAACGTTGGAAACCTCGCGGATTTCCTTGCACACGGTAAACCCATTCATACCATCCAAATTAATATCCAGCAGAATCAATGCGGGTGTGCTGTGCTCAAATTGATCGAGGGCTTCTTCTCCCGCCTCGGCAATAACCACGTTGAATCCTTGCTTACGAAGGTAGAGCTCAATCAAGCTGCTGATTTCCCGATCATCCTCTACTAGCAATATTAATTCACCTGACATGATTTCACCCCTTATGTAGACACATTTTGTCATTTACTCATACACCTGCAAGATGTAAGCATTTCGCATAAAAAATCATTACTTCTATTATACTTCTACAAGCATATCATTTGAACTACTATTTTAAGAAAAATGTAAGGATTTGGCGAATATGAATAACCTGTGAAGCATTTATACGAAAAAAAAGAGCGACAAGCACCATCGGTTTCGACACAAACCGACACTGCTTCTCACCCTTATATTCAATTTATTGGAGCCATAATGATATATTTGGTTTACTTGATAATAACTGCATATACCTTGCCAGGCCCATGAATACCGATTGTCAGATCATTCTCGATATCCGCGCTGCGGCTCGGACCTGTAATCAGATTAAGAGAGGAAGCATATTGACTGGCATCAAGCTTGCCATTCGTAACCTGCTGAAAAGCTTCACCCATTCGTGTTACAAGCTGATCAGCACGAAAAACAGCGAATAATATATCGGTCAGCAGGCTTACGGAACGACCATGCTCAGGCGAGCATTGCAGTACAAGCGTACTCGTGTTGGCTACCGCATAATCAGGCCATATGATGCCCATCTCGCATCGCTCTGTCCGCTGCAGCAGCCGACTGCGCTGCTGCCAGTTCGAAGGAGCTGCTCCTTGCTTGTCGGTATGTACCGAAGACAGCTCAACAGGACCGGAATCCGCCGTCGCTTCAAGCTTGCTTGGATCCACAGAGTCGGCTTCAATCGGCTGCACATCGGCTTGTTCCGCAGAAATTGTCGAATCGGGCCCAACGGTGCCGTTGAAGCTCGAAGTATCCGCACTTGGTGTGCTGCCTCCATCCACCGCACTCGATCCGAGAGTCCAGGGGACTACCTCGACTCCCGCAGCGGACAGCGCACCGTCCACATTCAGCCCGATCAAACCGGCATGCTGCCAGCGCGAAACCCGTTTAACCTGCAGCTCCTCCACGATCTGCTGCAGCCATATCCCGAGCTTCTCTTCTGCCTCCGCCGCTTCCACGACAAGTACCTTGCCTGTCAAAGCTGTCCAGTTATCGGTAAAAAGCTGAATTTTCTCCTCGGTTGTCCGTTCAATTTCTTTATAAAATGCAGGCGCTCCTCTGTAAGGATGCTCCGGTGCCACGGCATCAGGCGACTTTCGCCCCAATCTTGAAGAAATATTCGCGATAAAAGAATCGCGGCCACGAATCTGTCCAGGCTTAATGGTCATGATGCTCACCTCTGTTCTTCGAGTCTGCCGTAGATGCCGCAATAGGAGCAGCAGCGCTTCCCGCAGAGGACTTCATTTCCTGCTGCAGCTTATTCCACTTATCCCGAAACGACTCCTTGGGCTTCATAGGAAAGAAGCGAGACTGCGTCCAGCCCGACATCGGTCCCGGACCTTTCTTGATAAAGCCTTTGCTAATAAACGGCTTCTGCAAATAGTAAGCGGAATTCATCGCTACCTTGTACAGCTTGACGTTGCCAAACACAGTTTGAAATGTCTTAAAAGCAGTACGCTCGGCAAACGGGGTCAGCCCCATCTTCACCTTGCGATTACGCAGCTGTACGAGCATATCATGCAGCGGAATTTTCACTGGGCATGCCTCATAGCAAGCTCCGCATAAGCTTGAAGCATAGGCCAGCTCACCGGCTTCCTTCATATCCTGCTGCAGCAGCGGAGTCAATACAGCTCCGATAGGTCCACTGTACACGCTGCCATAGGTATGGCCACCAACATGCCGATACACAGGGCAAACATTCAGACAGGCCGCGCAGCGGATACAGTTCAGAACCTCTTGGAACACGGGATCGCCAAGCTGCTCGGAACGTCCATTATCCAATATAATCAGATGGAGCTCTTCAGGCCCATCCAGCTCGCCTTCACGCCGCGGCCCTGTAATCATGGAGGTATAGGTTGTCAGCTTCTGTCCCGTAGCGCTTCTCGCCAGCAGATTCAGTACTACCTCCAGATCATCAAAAGTAGGAACCAGCCGCTCCATTCCCATAATGACTACATGCGACTTCGGTATCGTGCTGACCATTCGACCATTTCCTTCATTGGATACAAGCGTGATCGAGCCGGATTCAGCTACACCGAAGTTACAGCCTGTCAAGCCAATATCGGCCTCCAGAAAATAATTACGCAGCTTTTGTCTGGCAAAATCGGCAAGAACCCTCGTTTCCGGAGGAAAGCTTTCCCCGGACTCCTCGTTGAACAGGTCGGCAATCTGCTGCTTGTTCTTATGAATCGCAGGAATAATCAGATGCGATGGCGTTTCTTTGGCAAGCTGCAAAATATATTCGCCTAGATCCGTCTCGATCGCTTCGATCCCATGATCCTCCAAATGGTGATTCAGATGAATTTCCTCGGACACCATCGATTTGCCTTTGGCAACCAGCTTTGCCTTCCGTTTCTCGGCAAGTTCCATAAAGGTTTTTACGGCCTCATCGGCAGTCCGGCAAAAGTACACATGCCCGCCCGCTTTGGATACATTATCCGTGAACTGGGTCAAATAATAATCCAGATTATCAATAACATGGGTACGAATCAATCGTCCACGCTCACGCCACTGCTCCCAATCGCCAAAATCATCTGTCGCCTTCAGCTTTCCGGTCTTCAGCTTATCCGTTGTGAACGCAACCGCCTTCCGCAAAAAATCGTCAGCCAATGCTTCTTCCGTCCGCTGCTTTAAACCGCTTCCGATGAGCTGCCTAGTTTCTACCTGACTCATTACGCTTCACTCCTTCCTCAAGCAGCTGCGCCAAATGCATCACACGAATCGGCTTATTATCTTTATTCAAAGCCCCACCGATATTCATCAGGCAGCCCATATCCGTTCCTACCAGCACTTCTGCACTGGTCGAGCATACATTTCCTGCCTTTTCGCATACCATTGCCTCGGACATATCCGCCATTTTGACGGCAAAGGTACCGCCAAAGCCACAGCAATCCTCCTTTTTCGGAAGCTCGATCAGCTCAAGCCCCTGAACCTTCGATAATAAAGCGCCCGGCTCCTCCTTAACACCCAACAACCGCATCGCATGGCAGGAAGGATGGTAAGTGACCTTCTTGTCAAATTGTGCGCCTAGATCCGTTACACCAAGTACGCCTACCAAAAATTGCGAAAATTCATACGTCTTTTCCACCAGCTGCTCAGCCTTCAACAGCCATTCAGGCTCATTGGCAAATAACTGCGGATAATAGTGGTGAACCATCCCGGTACAGGAGCCGGAAGGGGATACCACATAGTCACTATGCTCAAAAGCGCGGATCAGCCCGCGTGCAACTTCTCTTGCCTCATCCTGATAGCCGCTGTTAAAAGCCGGCTGCCCACAGCAGGTTTGCTGCTCTGGAAAGTCAACCTCACACCCGTAACGGGTTAACAGCCTTACGACACTTTCACCAACCTCGGGATACAGCTGGTCCGCCAAACAAGTAATAAACAAGGAGACTCGCATCTGGATACCTACCTTCTCTAAATTAACCATCACTCTTATACTTATCAGGTTATCAGATATGTTGAATTTTTGAAAGCCTTTTTATAAAAAACAGCAAAAAACCGCTGCTCGGCATCGGCGTCCTTGCAAGGGTACTCTATGTAATCGATTATCCATGCACAAATAATAAACGCCCCTGTCTATTTTCCAATAAACAGGGACCTTTATGTGGTATTTCTATTCACTTTTTTCTTAAGCTCCATTCATTTACCTTACATCATCAGAACATCTTCAGAATGAACATCATCAGATCAAATTTATTAAGGTTTTAAATTTTTGTTGCTATTGCTCGGTTTCGGTCATTCGGTTTCAGGTTGAGGTCCCCACATGCTCTGAATGCTTCGGAAATGAGCATGCTTCGCTTACCTACGTCATTGGACTATCCCCTCTCCCTTCAGATCCTTTGCTTTTATTTTACTTTCAGCACCAAGGTTAACTTCAAGCACCCTGAACTGAAACTTGTTAACGGCTTTGATTAAGCTCGTAACCATTCGATTGGCCATTGGATAATAGCTTGTTATGTCACTGGGTCCCCGCATGCTCGGATGGCTTCAGATTAAGCATGCTTCGCTTACCTACGTCATTGGACTATCCCCTCTCCATACAGTATCATTACAACATCATTTGTATGATTGCTTTCAGTAACCAGAGGTTGTAACCTCTGTACCGAAACTTGTAAACGAATGTAAGCTGGAAGTTTGATGGCTTGCTGTAGTGATTTGGGGTGCTTATTGTGTGTGCTGCTGTTCTTTTGTTAAATTCATATTAATATATTATTAGATTATTGTAAATATTCAGATAATTCCGTTTTTTGGACTAAAAGCCTAAATATTTAACTTAGCTCCCCAATACCTGCCAATTTCGTTCAATTGCTCTATGATCCTATGTATATGAATATTGCCATCTATATATGGCTAGACAAGATCTTATTTTTTCAAAAATTTCAGCAAAACCTGTTCGACATGGAACAAATGCTTGCGCATCGCTTCCTGGGCAGCTGCAGGCTCCTGGTCACGAATCGCTTCAAATATCGCTTTATGCTCCTCCCACAGCTGCTTCGATACGGTTTTGTTGGCATACATCTGAAGCCGTCTCGTTTCTCTGATAGCCGTCTGCATTTGCGTAGATATTGAATCGATCATCCGTGCCATGATTGAATTATGCGCCGCTTGTGCCAATGTCAAATGAAACAACAGGTCAGAGCGCTCCCCCTCCTGTTCATTGCCAAGGAAATTTTCCATATTGCGAATAATGTCTTCCAACTTGGCGATATCCTCTGCATTTCGTTTCTCTGCGGCCAGTGCAGCATTGGATATTTCCAGTGCCTTGCGCGCCTCAATCAGCTCAATGACCGTCTCCCGATTCATCAGCAGCGCATCAAATACAGGCAAGTCTACATCCTGTGATTCTATGCTTCGTACATAGCTGCCTTCACCTTGGTGAATTTCAACAAGTCCCATTGCCTTTAAAGCGCTTAACGCTTCACGCAGTGTAGATCTGCCTACCTGAAATCTTTCCGAAAGCTCCTTTGCAGAAGGAAGCTTTTCTCCCGGCTTCAACTGTCCGCTGACAATTTGCTCCTTGATTTGATCCGCTATCACTTCATATATTTTACGTGAAGATATTTTTTGAATATCCAACCCATACGCCTCTTTTCTCCATACAAAATGTCTGCATTCGTTGAAATCATTAGTGAACTACACACCACCTATGAGGTGGGTGCTTCTTGGTCAATAGAGCTACTGCTCCAAGTTTACCCAAGCTTATAGGCTAGTTCCTAACCCGATACGTGCAATTTACATTGCTAATTTCAAAAGATTTACAGCCGCATTTATATCTCTGTCGTGTTGTGTACGACATTCAGGACAAGTCCATTCACGTACGGCAAGGTTTTTCACTTCTGCGTTTTTGTAACCACAGCAGGAACACAATTGGCTACTTGCAAAGTTTTTTGGTGCAATAATCAATTTTCTGCCGTACCAGTTAGCCTTATATTCGAGCATCGATCGAAACAAACTCCAAGATACTTCTGATATGGCTTTAGCTAATTTGTGATTCTGCATCATGTTCTTTACACGCAAGTCTTCCATAACGATCACTTGGTTATCGCGTATCATTTTGGTTGACGTTTTGTGTAAGAAGTCTTTACGCTGATTAGATATTTTTTCATGAAGCTTGGCAACCTTCAACCTTGCTTTATATCGGTTATGGCTCCCTTTCTTCTTTTTCGCCAACTCCTTTTGCAACTTGGCTAATCGTTTTTCAGATTTACGAAGATGTTTAGGATTAGCGATAACTTCACCTTCCGAAGTTATCGCAAAGTCTTTCAGTCCTAGATCAACGCCTATCCTGTTTTCTGTATTCGGCATAGGTGTTCGCTCTGTTTCAAACAGCACGGAAGCAAAGTATTTTCCTGATGGTGTTTGGGATAGGGTGCATGATTTGATTAGACCCGTGATTTGACGATGTAGCTTGATTCTGATTCTTGTCTTCAGCTTGGGAATTTTGATAGTTCCATTTTCAATGGCTATCGTTCCGTTCTGATTGTTCGTTGTGAAGCTATTGTTGTTCCTCTTCTTGCTTTTGAATGTTGGGAAGCCTACGTTCTTATCACGAAAAAAATTCTTATAGGCTTTATTTAGGTTGAGCCCAGCGTTTGCTAATGCAAGGCTATCCACTTCTTTCAGCCACGGGAATTCTTTCTTGTATGAAGCAGGTGTCGTATTAAGCATCTTTTTCGTTTGCTTATAGTGTTCGATCTTATCAGCAAGCATCTTATTGAAGATGAATCGGACAGAGCCGAATACGTTCGCTAGATATTGTTGTTGCTCATGGTTGGGATAGATGCGGTATTTGTAGGCTTTTAGCAAGTTTTCACACCTTTCTGGCCTTGAGTTTCAATATACTTTTTGATTACATCAATAGGCGCACCACCCGTAGTGATAAGGCAATAGCTTCTCGACCAAAAATATTCCTTCCACAGTTGTTCACGAATAATGGGGAATTCTTTCTTGATAAGTCGAGAGGAAGCACTTTTATAAGCATTCAGGAATTTGGAAATGTCGGTATTGGGATGAGCCTTCATAAGAACGTGAACATGATCCTTGTCATGATTCCATTCTTGCAGCGTGATATTGTAATTGGGCTGAATATACTCGAATATCTCTTTCAGCCTATTCGATATTTCATCACCTATTACTTTTCTGCGATACTTTACGACTAGAATAAGATGATAATGAAGCGAGAATACTGAGTGGTTATTAGAGTCTAATTCCATTGATAACACAACCTTTTTTGTAATACGACTGAATACTACTATTCTAGCGTTTTAGGATGGAATAGTCAATGAAGGAAGACCATTGCCATTCATCTCGCCAATTTAGAAGCTTTAGAAGTGGGGGAATTCTGACAACTTCCTGTTAAAAGTATATCCTGTTACCATAACAATTCCACATATCATCATGATCAACGATAATGTGCTATATAAAACGGATATTCGAGCAGATGATTCATGGACTATATATAGCTTTGCGATGATTTACGAAAGAGTCCAGGGGTTATCCCGACCGTCTTACGGAACAAGCGAATGAAGTAGTTGTAATCATGAATACCTACCTGCGCCGCGATTTCCTGAACAGGCATGCTGCTGTGGACAAGCAGCCGCTTGGCCTCCTCCATCCTCATCAGATGATGATATTGCAGAGGACTCATGCCCGTATGCTGCTTCAGGCAGCGGGCAGCATAATCGAAGTCAAAATGAAGCTGATCCGCAACCCGCTGTGCCTCGAAAGGCTCGTTGCTGTGCTCACGTATATACAGCTTGAACTGCTCGGCAATGACATGGGATCTTGTCGAGCGGCGGCTCGCTCTCAAGCCGGCCTGTACCTGGGACAGCAGCCTGCCCAAGGCTACCTGCACATCAACAGCATGCTCTAAGGTGAGACTGCTGCGCAAACGCAGCATATCCTCAAGCGTCGGCAGGAGCGGCCGGATATCGATCTTTCCATATTTGGGTAGAAACAATGACTGCTCTGAGGGGATCAGGTCACTATCGGTTCCTCTGCTTACCAGAGTTGACCAAGGTATTTGCTTCTCGGCCATTCTTGCCACCGGACGCTCGTGCTTGAAATGAACCCAATAAATCGAGGTATCCTCTATGCACGGCATATACCCGCAATGTGTCCGCCCCGGCTCCATCAGCAGCATTTCCCCGCTCTGAATCTCATAAGGGATACTATCCTCCATCATGTATAAGGCACCACTGCATACTATCAGCATATCGTAGACCTCAAAGCATCGTTCAAAATGCTGCATTCCCGGTTTCCAAACCGAATGGCCAATGGTTAGAAACTGCGGAAGCGGTGGAATAGGTAACTGGACGATATCCATCTTGACACTCCTTAGACTTTTGCGTAGCAAAGCTCGTACCGAAAGCCCAGCTTGGTATTCCATCCAGCCAAGTCTTTGTATATTCAGTGTATCGTAAAAAATACTCATTCACAAACAATGTCAGTCGAAAATGTGCTATAAAAAGTCGCCAACTCGCCTATTCCCATTCCTTCGTCGGCTTTATATTAGTAAGGTAGTCTTCATTGTATCCGTAATCATGATCAATCTACCCTAGAAGGAGAGTGTCATTCATGCGTTTTCGTCAGGTACATTTGGATTTCCACACCTCAGAGGCGATTCCCCATATCGGCAAGCAATTTTCCAAGCAGCAATTTCAGGACATGCTGACCCAAGGACATGTGGACTCCATTACAATTTTTTCCAAATGTCATCATGGCTGGGCCTATCATCCTACTGAGGAGAATGAAAGGCACCCGCATCTGGATTTTGATCTGTTAGGCGCCATGATTGAAGCAGCCCATGAGATTGATGTCAAAACCCCTATCTATGTTTCCGCAGGGCTGGATGAAAAACTGGCTCGACGCCATCCCGAATGGCTGATCCGCGATATTAACGACAACACCAATTGGCTGGACGGCTTCATGAAGCCAGGCTACCACCAATTTTGTATGAATTCTCCTTATCTGGACGTACTCGTACGCCAAGTAGAGGAGGTTGTCCGCAAGTATGAGGGGGACGGCATCTTCCTCGATATTGTTGGCGTTCGTAAATGCTACTGTCACAACTGTGTTCGTACACTTCGTGATGAAGGACAGGATCCGCGCGACTCCGCCGCGGTCATCGCCTTAGGGGAGCGTGTCTATGCCAATTACACCCGACGCATTCGCGAAGCGATTGACGCCATCAAGCCAGGCTTGCCTGTTTTTCACAATGGAGGCCACATTCGTCGTGGACGCAGAGACTTGTCCGCCATGAACACCCATTTGGAGCTGGAATCATTGCCTACCGGAGGCTGGGGCTACGATCATTTCCCGCTTTCCGCGCGTTATGCTCAAGGCCTTGGCATGGATTATCTCGGTATGACCGGAAAATTCCATACAACCTGGGGCGAGTTCGGCGGGTATAAGCATCCCAACGCGCTTCGTTATGAAACCGCCCTTAGTATTGCCAATGGCGCACGCTGCTCCATCGGCGATCAGCTTCATCCGGAAGGCCTGATGGACCCGGCTACCTATGCTCTAATTGGCGCGGCATATCGTGAAATTGAGCACAAAGAAGCCTGGTGCAGCGATGTGCAGGCGATTGCCGATGTTGCCCTGCTGTCTGTTGAAGCTATCGGTGCTTCCAAGGAAGAAAAACGTGAGGATCGCTCAGGATCAGCAGATGCCGGGGCCATACGCATGCTGCTGGAAGGGAAAATTTTATTTGATGTTGTCGATTTGGACAGTGATTATACACGCTATAAAGTACTGATTCTGCCAGACGACATCTTGGTCGGTTCCGAGCTGCAGACCAAGCTGAATGCCTACTTGGCGCAAGGCGGCAAAATTCTGGCAACCGGACGTTCTGGACTGAACGAGACTGGTGATGCATTTGCTATTGATCTGGGTGTTGTCTGGGAAGGACCCCATTCGTATAAACCGGATTATTTCCGCCCAAGCTTTGAGCTGACTAACCTCTCGAATGCCGCTTTTATCTTCTACGCAGATGGACAACGCGTGAGCTTAACCGATGGGCAAGAGCTGGGCAGGCGGGAAAATCCTTATTTTAACCGCGAGGTGTTTACCTTCTGCTCCCATCAGCATACGCCAAGCGCCCAGCAGCATGACGGCCCTGGCATGGTCGAGAGCAGAAACGGGATTTATTTGGCATGGAACGTATTCAGCGATTATGCTACCAAAGGCAGTCTCGCTTTGAAGGAATGCGTGCTTTTCGCGCTGAACCATCTGCTCCCGGATAAAACCTTGAGCACCAATCTTCCTGCGCAGGGGATCGTCACCTTGATGGAGCAGCCGGCCCAGCATCGCTACATTAATCATATCCTGTACGCATCTCCCGTCAAGCGCGGCAATGGTATAGAGGTGATAGAGGACATTGTGCCTATATACGATACCCTGGTGACGCTGAAGCTGGATAAGCAAGCCAAGCAGGTTTACCTGGCACCGCAAATGGAGCCTCTTCCATTTGCGGTGAATGAAGCGGGGACTGATGTATCCTATACGGTGCCTAAGCTGGAATGCCATCAGATGGTTGTAATTGAAGTCTGAGTAATCCGGGAACGATATCGCATCAGATTTGCAATGCTAGCTGCCGGATTTGGTGAAATTTAACACGATTTATTTTGAAGAAAGCTTGAGAAATCAGGCTTTTTTCGTTATATATGCCCTGCAATTTCTAATCTGAACGAATGCTACTGTTGCTGTTTTCGCTTTTTCGGGTTATCCTAGTATTCCGATTCTATTAACGCATTAACCCAATCGCATCCTTACCCTTCATCCCAGGCACAATGCCCAAACGTTCTGCCTCATAAGTGACGGATTCCAGCGGAGCCTCCAGCAGTTCCTCGACCGTCTTGACTCCCGTTGCTCTGGCTGCGAGAATGTGGCGATCTTTCAATCTTTCGTTCAGCAGTCCGACATCTAGGGCACCACACATAATGTATCCACGATCAGTTGTCACCACAATCAGCGTCGTTTTGGGCAGCTTAACCTCAATCGCCAAGGCTGTGAAACCATCTATTGCAACAGGATGCATCTGGATCATATACGCACCTCCTTTTCTCAGACTTACCCTTCATTATATGAACAGGGCTGATGAAAGTTATGGGCTAATCGGAAAAATAGAAAACGGTTTGGACATGAACTCGTAAAAGTATGGGCTACTTTTGTACTAGAAAAAGTGATATAGTTAAGTTAGGTATCGTTCAAATGGAGGAGTCCGCATGGATATTAAGCAGAATCAAATAGACAAACGCAGATTTCTATTCAATGTAGATATCCTGATTGAAAGCGAATCCAATGGCCATGCTCTGGAAAAGCTACTCCACTTGTTAAATACATCCGAAGTTCAAGATTATTTGGTCAAAGAGGGAATTCATTTAGGCAAAACCATTGAGGCTATCATGCGGGAGACCATCAGCAAACAACTAGCAGACACTCATTCCGGGGAAAAACCAGATATAACAACTACAACCAAACCTTTGGATAAAGCTGCAGACGCACCAAACATGAAGAAGAAGGATAGCGCCAGTCCCATCAAGCCGGAGGATCCGCATCAACCCATCTGGGATCAATTCCAGAGCTTTAAGGAACGCAACTCCCTGGTTCGTCTTACTGTTGTCAAAGCCAAAGGCATCAAGCTGAGCCTGCCCTGTCGTATTCTAAATGTGGATGCGCCCGGAGGTATGGTCTCTGTATATCATGTTGACGAGAAGCAGGTTTATTTGTTCAAAATCAATGAAATTGACGATTTTGCAGTAAGCTCATGAGAAAAGCCTTTAACGGGGATACGAATCTCCAACGTTAAAGGCTTTTTTATTCACCTGACTCCTCATCCTGATGGGCTGCTACCTGCTGAAAACGCAGCATCAGCTCCTCCACCTTTACCGTGCTGACCGGAGGACTGAACCAATATCCCTGTATTTCATTGCAATGGTTGTTGCGCAGAAACACCAACTGATCCTCCGTTTCAACCCCTTCGGCGATAACCCTAAGGTTCATATGCCGCGTCATGGATATAATCGAAGCAACAATAGCTGCATCATTAGGATCGGTCATAATGTCACGTACAAAGGATTGGTCGATCTTCAGCTTATCGATCGGGAATCTTTTCAAATACGATAATGAGCTATAGCCCGTACCAAAATCATCGATACTGATTTTCACACCCAAAGCCTTCAGCTCCAGCAACACATCAATCGCAAGCTCAACATCCATCGTACTGCTTTCGGTAATTTCCAGCTCCAAATACGATGCAGCCAAACCGGTCCGGCGTAAAACTTCCGATATTTGATCACGCAGGTTATGCTGGAGAAACTGCCGGGTTGACAGATTCACAGATACAGGTACAAACGGAAATCCTTCGTCCTGCCACTGCTTATTTTGACGGCATGCCTCCTGTATGACCCATTCACCTATGGGCACGATTAGCCCGCTCTCTTCGGCATAGGGAATAAACTCATTAGGGGGAACCAGCCCTCTGACAGGATGAAGCCAACGAATTAAAGCTTCAAAGCCGACAATATCACCCGTTTTAATATCCATTTGCGGTTGATAATACAGCATCAGCTCATTGTTACTTAATGCTCGCCGTAAATCATTTTCAAGGGTTAGCCGCTGTAACGAATCGGATTTCATTTCTGTATTAAAGATTTGATAGGTCTGCTTTCCCTTATTCTTGGCATCGGTTAAAGCAATATCCGCATATTTGATCAAAGTTTCCGCTTCCAGCTCTTCGTCAGACAACAGGGCAATACCGATACTTGCCGTAATATGTAATTGGAAGGCATCTAACGTAAAGGGCTCCTCCAGAACTGCCATCACCTGCTCAACCAGCTCCGTCACCGAGTCAGCATCCGAACGTCCCGTGAAAAACAAGGCAAATTCATCACCCTGAGTTCGCGCCAAAAAGTCTTTGGGTGTAATACACCGACTGAACCTTTCCGCAAGCTGGAGCAGCAGCATATCCCCATAATCATGGCCAAAGCAAACGTTAACCACCTTAAAGCGGTCAATATCAATTAAACATACAGCCAGAAATCCATGATCCGGATACGTCCTGTAAATCACTTCATTCAATTGGTTGACAAAAAGGCTGCGATTCGGAAGTCCTGTCATATCGTCATAATAAGCCATATGGCGAATTCGTTCTTCTGTCCGCTTGTTGGCGGTAATATCCTGACCAATGACGATAATGCCAGTAATATCCTGACCTTGCTTAATGGGAGCTGCCGTAGCATCCAGATCAACCCGATAGCCATACTTATGCTGTACAGCTGTTTTGAAAGTTTGCGGGGTGCCTTCACAAGCGTATTGAACAGCATCTAAAGAGTGTTGGACGGATTCCTCGGAGAGCAGTGATTGAAAGGAACGATTGTGGATATCATCTTTCAAATAACCCAAAATTTGTTCCGTATTCCCGTTTGCTTTCATGATCAAACCATGGCAGTCCATCAAAAATACAATGTTAGGATTGTGCTCGAACAACGATTCAAAAACGGATTGATTATCCTTGAGCCAGCTTTCCATCGAATCATGCCTGGTACCACTACCGACCTGCTTGCTGCTGACCAACCAACCGGGACGATATATCAAAAGGCCAAGATAAACGAATGTAACTGCACTCAATCCCACAACAAAAGGGTAAGGGAACTGCAAAGCCACTGCCAAGGCATACAGAAAATTGGAAGCGAATATAACGTACAGCTTTGCAGGAACCGTATTGGAGTCGGCAGCCTTAATCATCATAGACCCCCTCTGCAGATAATTACAGATAGTACCCCAAGCTCAGCCTATTTCTTGATGCTTTTTCTTGCTGCGATAATGAACAACAACCATCCCAATAAAAAAGCTACGCCGCCGAACGGCGTAATGATTCCAAGCATCGTAACTCCTGTCATGCTGAGTACGTACAGACTTCCCGAAAACAATATAATTCCGATCAGCATCGACCAGCCTGCCTTATTCAGACTGCTGTTATTCGGAATGTAGGCCGATGCGAATCCGATTAGGATTAATCCAAGCCCATGGTACATCTGATACTGGACACCGGTCTGAAAATTAGCAAGCATGTTAGGAGGTAATGCATCCTTCAGTGAATGTGCACCAAAAGCACCAAATAAAACAGACAACAAGGCGCAAATACAGCCAATAATCACAAAACGAGCATTCATTCCATAAGCCTCCACGTAATAATAGATTTACACCTCGCCAACATCATGCTGGCCAATAATTAATGTTCTTGGTTCGAGATATACGCGAGTTGTGGCAGGTTGAGTAATCAAATCAATTTCAATATCGACGATGCGAATGCGTTGTTTCTTACCCTCTCTTCTATCATAGACAACATCAAACTGTCTTAATCCCAATTCATTGGTAATCACGGAAGAGCCTACAGCAAGCGCAGACAGCTCAAAATCACCATGGTCAAATAATACCTCTGCCATAATTTCGTCGCTCATATCAACAATTTTTACAGACTGACTGATTGAATATTTCACTCAAACTCCCCCTTAGGCTCTGCTGATGCTTCAAAAATGTGAATTCGACATAATCCTCCTTAATTCCTGCTTATTCCAAAAAATTGTAGGACCATGTCCTATTCGCAGTAATATCACTTGTATAAAAGATAAAACCTGAGATATAATTTTTCGAATAACGGTTATGTGGGAGGGTCTTTCAGCTTATGAACAGGATTATTGAAATGAACGAGGTTAGCTATCGAAAAGATCAAAAGACGGTGCTTCATCATATCAATTGGCAGGTCAATCAAGGCGAGAATTGGGCGATTCTTGGTTTGAACGGCTCTGGTAAAACTACGCTGCTTAATCTGTTAAATGGCTACATGTGGCCTACCTCGGGAAGTATTCAAGTATTAGGGCATCAATTTGGCGATGTGGATGTCCGCGAGCTGCGCAAAACGATAGGCTGGGTAAGCTCTTCCTTGCAAGAGAAGCTGTATGGTTCGGATCGTACGCAATATGTTGTAATTAGCGGTAAGTACGCCTCCATCGGTTTATATGAAAATCCGACTGAGGAGGATTATGAAAAGGCCTTAGACTTGATGAAGCGGTTGGGCTGCAGCCATCTGGTAGACCGGACTTATCAAACCTGCTCGCAAGGTGAAAAGCAAAAGCTGCTCATAGCCAGGGCATTAATGGCCACGCCGGCTTTATTGATTTTGGACGAGGCATGCAACGGACTGGACTTCATATCAAGAGAGATGCTGCTTAATAGCATCACAGAGCTGGCTGCGCAGCCTGATGCCCCTCATCTCCTCTATGTCACCCATCATACGGAAGAAATACTGCCTCTTTTCAGTCATAGCTTGTTAATCCGCCGTGGAGAAGCTTTTATGCAGGGCAAAACTCGCGATGTGGTAACTGGTGCGAATCTATCTACTTTTTTTGAAACGCCTGTTGATGTACGCTGGCATCAGGATCGGCCTTGGCTGTCGGTTACTTAACCTAATATGACTCGGGTACCCTTCTCACAGAGCCAAATGAACTATTTAGCTCAGGTTTGTGCTATTATAGTAAGTATAACAGCTACTAAACTGGAAGTAAGGGGGAGTCTGATGAGCACAATTTCCGACAACAGCAAGGATACAGCCATAGAGCCGACAACCGTATCGTCCCTATGGAAGTCTTTAATGGAATTAAATCGTCAAGTTAAGCAAATGATTCAGCTTATGAGCATAGAGAGCGGTATTTCGTATTCCTCCGTCTGCCTTATTTTCAAACTGGAGCATGTTCCATCACTTAAAATGAACGATATTGCCGGTTTTTTGTCTATTACCGTAGGCGCAGCTACCAGTTTGGTCGACAAGCTCGAATCACAAGGCTGGATTGAGCGTATTCGTTCCGTGGAGGATCGGCGTATTATTAATGTGCGTCTGACTGAACAAGGCATCCGTCAGCTGACAGAAATCAGAGAGCAGTTCACAGCTCGGGGTGAGCATATTTTCACTGCCATTCCACAGGAGCAGCTCGCAGCCATGGAAAAAGAGCTTGGCAAAATCAATTCGATCATGAATCATTACAATCAAATATAACGCGAATTGCAAACGGACAAAATAACCCTCCCACTAATCATGACGTTGAAGGGTTATTTCGCTATAGCTGCTAAAATCCTCGGTATGGGCTATTGTACAGACCACGCTGCTTTGTTTCGATTAATTTGTCTTACATGTATATTCACATGGTTAATGAAGCCCTGAAACAAATCCGAGATCGTAATTTCCTTTTCTCCGTTCAATCCTTTTTTACTCCAGTCTTCCTCTGTCAATCGCTCATAAAACAACGCATTATAATGTAAAATTGCCTGAAAAGCGCTTAATATGTCTGCGATGGAGGTTTCATTGGCTCTGGAATCGGCCACCCAAGCATCCTGATCATAGAGCAGAAACAGTGGCAGCTGCGCGGAGCCTTCGGCCACGATCTTGCGTATGCGTATGGAATGCACCAGACTCGCGTCCACGAGATGAGCCGCTACCTCCTTGATGCTCCACTTGTCCGCTGCCGGCTTCCACTCCAGCTGACCTTCAGACAAGCCCTCAATCGTTTGTTGAATCAAGGCAGAGGTTGCCCGGAAATCATGAATAGAACGTATTGTGATCTCGCTCATCGTTATACTCCCCACTCCTCGAATAATTGGTCATTATGCTCTCCCTTAAGAGGAGGCTTGCGGTAAACCTGAAATTGATAGCCAGACAGCTTAACGGGATAGCCCACCGTCTTGGTCGTTGTGTTATTGGGCAGCTGAAGCTCATGCAGCAGACCCGAATCGGCAACTGCCTTGTCGTTCAAGATGTCGGCAAAATTATTGATTGGAGCGCACGGTACGCCTCTGCGGTCAAACTCGACCAGCCACGCTTCTGCCGTTCGGGTACTGAAAACCGGCTGTAGGATGGCAGCAAGCTCCTTTTGATTACGTGCCCGCAGGGCTTGACTGATGAACCTCGGGTCATCGGCGAGCGCCGACAAAGCTGTCGCTTCACACACCTCCCGCCACAGCTTATCATTGCCGGCAGCAATGACAAAAGGCTTGTCGCTGCCTTGATAGCCTTGATAAGGTGCGTTGCGGGGATGGGCGCTGCCCAGACGTATGGGCGCTACCTGATTGCCATAATATTCGCTCGTCTGCAAAGCAGATATGCCGAGCACGCTTGCCAGCATCGAGCAATCGATGTAGGCGCCCTGCCCGCTCCGCTCCGCCTGCAGGATCGCGGCGACAACCGAATAGGCGCCGTACAAGCCAGCGGCAAAATCAGCTACGGGTACGCCGCATTTTACCGGCTCCCCATGCTCCTCTCCCGTCACACTCATCAGGCCGCTGATCGCCTGGATCGTCACATCGAAAGCACCCTTTTGCGAGTAAGCACCTTCCTGTCCGTAGCCCGAGATCGAACAGTACACCAGCTTCGGATTGGACTGTGACAAGGAACTGTAATCCAGTCCAAATTTGCCCAATACGCCAGGTCGGAAATTTTCAACGATCACGTCCGCTTTGGCGCACAGCTTTCGAAGATTTGACAGCTGCTCTGGCGATTTAAAATCGATCACGATACTACGTTTATTGCGATTCAGAGAGCTAAAATTGGAGCTGTAGGCTTCACCCTCGTCATTTTCAAAAAAAGGCGGCCATTCCCTCATACTGTCTCCGATATCCGGCCGTTCCACTTTGACTACGTCCGCGCCCATATCGGCAAATAACATTCCGGCAAAAGGCCCTGCCGCAATCTGCCCGAATTCCAATACTTTAATGCCCGAAAGAGGTCCTTTCGTTAGCTGCGGCATGTAGGTCACCCCTTTGTCGAATTTAGCTTTCAGCTGTAGATCGGAGCCGGATTGTCATGTTTGGTGACGACATCCCGGTAAGTACCGGTTTGCACATCATGAATATGGCGTTCCTGCTTCCCTATATCTGTTCCATAAATGTGAACCGTAATTGCAATTTCATCAAAAGGGTTGGAAACACCATGTATATCATAATCCGGCGGATACACGAATGTGATGTCTCCTTTGTCTGCTTTTACCTCGGAAACCTCACGAATCGAATAACGGGGCTCGGCTGAGACACCGTGATCCTCACGCTTAAATCTTTTTTCGATTACCGATCCGCGGTACAAGCCTACCAGCCCCCAAACCAGATGGTCATGAACCGGCGCCGTCTGACCCGCCCCCCAGATGAAGGCAATGACGGAGAACGCTTCGTTATCGGGCTTGTACAGTAAATACTGGGCATATTTATTTGGCAAAGGCTCCTGGTATGCTGTCGGAATCAATTCTTCATGGGTCAACAACTTTTGCAGTAAAGGCCGAACCCCCTCGATGATATCGCGATATTCCCTTTTGGATTCCAGCACACTGCCGATCTCGTATTCCAACTGCTTCCAATCATAGATGCTGCTCATAAACCATCCTCCATTAGAAATCAATTTATTTGCCAAGAGCACTTCGCGCAAATTCAGGGTAAATCCGCTTCAGCTGCAAATTTACGGCCCCTCGCAGCTGTTCAAGCTCTTCTGCAGTTGGTTCCGCTGTTTCTGGTATCGGCACGCTAGTGATTCCAAGCTCAAATCCGGTTTGCGTCTGAACATAACGGGGCTCAATACCAGGCGCCGTATAGGAAAGCTGCAACCTCCCGCCCTCTTGGGCCGACGGCCTCATAATGCCTAGCGGTGTGAATACACCCTCCAATTGATTGTTCCGATTGACGTAAGGCTCCGAGCTTGCAGTCGAGGTGACAAAATCCAGCTTTTCAGGAAAGCCCTTGACGTTATGATCGGTTTTGAACAAGAATATGCGCTTACACATAAAATAAACAACCGCTGACCCGGCACCTCCAGGCAGTCGAACCTTAGGAGCGCTGTAATTCCCGATGACATGGAGATTGATATTGCCATAGGAATCAATTTGTGCGCCGCTCAAAAAAAATACATCAATCCCGCCGCGCTGCATCAAATTGAAAAATTCGTGTGTGCCCTCAAAGGGCCAATCCGGCTGTCCGAGAATGTACACTGTCGCATTGGGGGCATGGAGCGCTTGGGCCAGTAAAGCAGCAGCGGCTGGTACAGGGGAGTTATTCCCGACACCTATCGTCTCGTGATCCCTTAATTCACGAGCAAGATTACAAATCAATAGCTCATCCTGCGTGTAGCAGCGTGCATTCATCGTCTTACCTCCCGAAGGGATACGGCATTACGATCATCGTCATGATGGTGTGGATCGAATATGTAACGCTTCACATATTCGGCAAAGCCAGCTTCCGAACGAGACGCTTCCACATATGTGCGCACATGCTCACTATCAATCTCATACCTGCCAGGACAGCTGGTGGGGTATGCCCCATATGGGGTGTGCACAATCGCCGTTATAAATGCCGATGGAATTATCGAACCTTCCGCACGTCGCAGCTCCTCTGGCGATACGATCTCTTCAACGGAAACAATCGTCTGCCTGGACGCCTGAGCTAATATCCGGTTATTTTGCGAAGGATGGGCGATAACATTCCCTTCCGTATCCGCTAGATAGGCGTGAAACAAAGCGATATCCGGACGGATCGCAGGGACAATAGTGATCTGCTCCTGCTCGTCATAAGGATTGCTCATGATATGGAAATCAGGCCGGATACGCATATAATCCGTTCCGATCAATCCCCTTACAGGGATAAAAGGAATGCCCATCGCCCCCGCCTGTACAGCTGAAGCCAGCGAGGGGCAGGCGTGCTCGCAGCCTGACAGGGAGCCGTCCTCGAATCGGCGGCGAAAATGCGGTGCGAAGCCGAATTCCCCCAGAGAAACCTGTGAAAATTCGAGGCTTCGTGCGACACCCGCTCCGATCAGCAAGTCGGCATTAATCGCTGCCGCGCCAACGCAGATCACGGACAGGTCGTGCCTGCCAGCACGAATGAGCTCGCGGATCAGCGCCATTGGAGACATTTCCATATTGCCGCTGATCGCCAATATAATCCCATTTTTTACCATTTCAATTGCAATTTGTATGGATATAAATCGGGTCATCATATACCCCTTCCTTACTTCGATCTGTTGAATAGCTTACGTACCGCACTAAAGGTCTATACCGGATAATGGCAAGCGACCCAATGCCCCTGTCCGACCGTCCTCAACTCGGGCACCAGTTCTTTGCAGCGCGATGTCGCAGCCGGGCAGCGGGTATGAAACCGGCAGCCGGAAGGCGGGTTCGCCGGTGAAGGCATCTCACCCTCAAGCGGTACAAATACTCTTGTGCGGTTGGGGTCCGCAATTGGTATCGCTGACAGCAGTGCTTTTGTGTAATGATGGGCTGGCTGCTTGAACAACTCATCTGTAGGCGCAATCTCGACAAGCTTGCCGAGATACATCACCCCGATCCGGTCGGAAATATGACGAACGATATTAAGTCCGTGCGCAATAAACAAATAGGTCAGATTCAGACGCCCCTGCAGCTCCTGCATCAGATTGATCACTTGAGACTGAACCGAAACATCGAGCGCCGAGACTGCCTCATCCGCCAAAATAAATTTTGGATTAAGCGCAATCGCTCTCGCTATACCAATACGCTGGCGCTGCCCGCCGGAAAATTCATGCGGATGCCGGTCATACCAGCTCGGACTTAAGCCCACAAGCTGCATGACTTCCTCAACCTTCTGCCTCTTGGCTGCGCCCTTTAAGGAATCATGCACCCAGAGAGGTTCGCCGATAATATCGCCGACCTTCCAGCGCGGATTGATCGATCCGAAAGGGTCCTGGAACACAACCTGCATATCACGCCGTGTTTGCTTCAGCTCCTTGCCTCTCAGGCCAACCAAATCCTTGCCCTGAAACAGCACGCTGCCGCCCGTTGCCTTCTCCAGTTGAATCAAAACCCGGCCCAGCGTCGTTTTGCCGCAGCCGGACTCGCCGACAAGTCCGAATGTCTCACCTCGATTAATTTGAAAGGATACGTCATCCACAGCACGGATCGCTCCACGGTCCCGCTGAAACATGCCCCCGTTGATGGGAAAATATTTTTTGATCTGTTTGACCTCCAGCAGTGCTGGCGTATGCTCTCCAGAGGCTGCAAGCGCAGCCGCATTCCGATCTCTGCCTATGGCAAGCTCACCCTTAACGGTTGAATCCCAGTAAACCTCAGCCGCCATGTTATCCAATCTTTCGGCATGCCAGCAGGCAACCTCACGACCGTTGACCTTCAAAAGCGGCGGCTCCTCTGCGAGGCAGCGATCCGTCGCGTAGGGGCAGCGGGGGTGAAACCGGCAGCCGGAGGGCAGCTCGGACAAGCTCGGAATCGAGCCGCGAATCGTATACAGCCGTGTATTCCGGTCGTTATCCATAGCGACAATCGACTGCAGCAGTCCCTGCGTATACGGATGGGACGGGCTTTCGAACAGCTGGTGAACGGAAGCCTGCTCAACCACCTTCCCGGCATACATGACCACAATACGGTCCGCCATTTCGGCGGCAATCCCAAGGTCATGGGTGATCAGCAGGATGGACATGTTAAATTCGTCTTTCAGCTCGCGCAGCAAATTCAGAATTTGCGCCTGTATCGTTACATCCAGAGCGGTTGTCGGTTCATCGGCAATCAGCAGCTCCGGTCCGCAGGCCAAAGCCATGGCAATCATGGCGCGCTGACGCATCCCGCCTGACAGCTCGTACGGATACTGCTTCATGCGGATTTCCGGCTCCGGAATTCCTACCCTGCGCAGCAGTTGAGTCGCTTTTTCCTCGGCCGCAGCCTTACTGATCGTCTCATGGCGGAGAATCACCTCGATAATTTGAAAGCCGATGCTGAATACAGGGTCAAGCGCAGACATCGGCTCCTGAAAAATCATCGCGATTTTTTTGCCACGAAGCTCACTGATTTCTTTCTGTGACAGACCGATCAGGCTGCGACCGTTAAACTCAATATTACCGCCGGAGATTCTTCCGTTGTCATAATCAATCAGACGCATAATCGATAAAGAGGTAATCGTTTTACCGCTCCCCGATTCTCCGACAAGGCAAACAATTTCTCCGCTGCCGATTTGCAGATCGACCTTGTTAATCGCATTTAGCGAGCCTTTGGATGTCTGAAAATCGACCGAGAGCTGATGAAGTTCAAGAAGCTGTTTCATGTGCTATGCCCTGCCTTTCTTCGGATCCATCCGGTCGCGAAGGTCATCTCCGATCATGTTGACGACAACGACTAATATGGTAATGGCCAAGCCCGGAAAGGTAGCAATCCACCAGGCTACTGTCATATAGCTTCTTCCCTGTGAAAGCATATAGCCCCAATCGGGAATTTCCTTGATGACGCCCAGTCCCAGAAAGCTTAAGCCCGTTCCGACCAGAATGGAGCTGCCTACGCCAATCGTCATCATCACGAGCAGAGGTGAAAAGCAGTTCGGTAAGATGTGCCGGAACATGATCTCCAAATGAGACGTTCCAATCGACCGTGCCGCATCAATGAAGGGCCGATTACGAATGGTAATCACCTGGCTTCGCACGACTCTGGCTTTATTCGGAATGGAAGCGATACTGATGGCCAGAATCACGTTAAAAAAACTCGGACCCAACACGACCGCAATCACGATCGCAAACAAAATACCGGGAATCGTCATCATCACATCGTTGATACGCATGAATACCGAATCGACAACACCGCCGAAATAACCCGCAACCAGTCCTATGGCGGTACCTATCAAACCGCCGATCAGAACGGAAATGACTCCGATCATCAGCGACTGCCTGCTTCCATAAATGATCAGTGACCACACATCCCTGCCGAATTGATCAGTACCCAATATGTGAGAAAGGCTGGGCGCCTTCAATAATTCGTCCGTCAGCATGTCCGTGGGCGAATAAGGTGCAACCCACTGCGGAACAATCGCGAATATGACCAGCACAGCTAGAATGAATATGGAGAAACCTAGAAGCAGGTTGCTGAACGAAACCTTCCTGTACAAAGAAATCGGTGGCTGCTGCTTGATTCTATTCGGAGCCAGAGCTTCAGTCGTAACCGAGTTCATAAGCATGAAATAACTCCTCCCTTATTTTCTGATTTCGAGAGCATCCGTTATCGTGGCGTCTCCCTCGGCTAACTGCGCGATTTGCGCACCCGGGGATCCACATAGGAATACGAAATATCAACCAGCAAATTGACGAGAATCGTAATGACTGCCGTAATCAATACAGCTGCCTGAATGACCGGTATGTCCTTCTGGTTGATGGCATCAACGACCATTTTACCTAAGCCTTGCCTGGAAAAGACGGTTTCAGTGACTACAGCTCCAGAAAGCATATTGCCGACGATAATACCGAGTATCGTCAGTGCAGGCAGCAGCGCATTTCGCAGCACATGCTGGTAAAGAACCACCTTTTCGGAAAGCCCTTTGGCTCTGAGGGTGAGCACAAACTGTTCGCCGATAACCTCCAGCACACTGTTGCGAACCATACGGATCAGTGTCCCTGCACCTGAAATGCCTAATGCTATCGCCGGAAGAATCAACTGCTTAAAGCTGCCATTCCCAATCGCAGGCAATAATTGAAAATGTACCGAAAATATCAATATCAGCAAAATCGCTACCCAGAATGAGGGCATGGACACGCCAAGCAGGCTTACCAAGCGAATCACATAATCCATGAAACGATTCTTATATACAGCAGACAGGGTGCCGAGCACAACTCCAAATACAGCAGCGAACAGCGTGCTCAGCACAGCCAGCGACAGCGTTGCCGGCATCTGTGCAATCAATCGGTTCAGCACCGGCTGGCTGTTGGCGAACGAGGTTCCAAAATCTCCCTGGACACTGCTCCATATATACGATAAATACTGCTGCCATAGCGGACGGTCCAGTCCCAGCTGCTGTCTCAAAAATTCGATACGATCAGGTGCGGCATCGTCTCCGGCAAGCATCACCGCCGGGTCTCCCGGAAGCCAGTGGATGATCAGGAAAACCAGTGTCAACGTTCCCAGAATGACGGGAATCGACACGAGTAACCTTCTTACAATATAACCTGCCATATCCGCTTCACCTTCACTGATTTATTTTTGAATCCACGCATCATAGAACACAGGCCATGCCGGAGAATCAAAGGTAATCCCTTGGACTTCCTTTACGGTTGCAAAAGAATACTGGAACACATAGGTTGGGATCGAGTAGACATTTTTAATGATGTGCTGCTGTACCTTTTTGTAAATGTCTATCCGTTTGGACGTATCATTCTCCAACAAACCATCCTCCAGCAGCTGCTCCAGCTGAGGGTCATTCGTTCTTGTTGAATTATTTTTACCGGACGGCCCCTTGGTCGAATACAGCTGCCGTAGCACATTCGGATCTCCTGAAAACTGACTTCCGGCCAGCAAATCGTAATCGTTCTTCAGACTGCGCTCCGAATACGTTCCTGACGGAAGCGAGATCAGCTTGAGCTCGATTCCTGCAAGCTTCAGCTGTTGGGTCAGGATGGCTAGCAAATCCAATCGCTTCTCGCGATTGCCCTGCGTATCAAGGAATTCAATGATCAGCTTCTTGCCGTCTTTGACGCGATAGCCATCAGCACCTTTAATCCAGCCTAAGGATTCCAACGTTTCGTTAGCGCTTTTCAGGTCATACTTCCATGATTTCTCCAACGACGCATCATAACCGAAGGTTTGGGGCGACAGTGGGGACCATGCCTGCTTGGAGGTTCCCAGATAAATCGTCTTGATGGCAGAATCCAGATCAAGCGCCGAGCGTACGGCCTCTCTCACCTTCAGATTGTTCCACGGCTCCCTCGTCTGGTTAAAATACAACTGGTGATTCGCTTGAATCAATTCCGTTTCCAGGACGTTGAAATTTTTGTCAGCTTTCAAGGCGACCAGATTTTGCGGAGGGATGATGTCAGCCGCTTGTGCTTGCTTGCTTTGCAGAACGCTAACCCGTGTCGACTCTTCCTCCACATATTTGATGGTGATTTTGTCCAAATAAGCCGGACCTTGATGTTTGGCGTTCGCTGGACCCCAGTTATAATCCGGGTTTTTGACCAACTCGACCTGCGAGCTTGGGGTAAGTACCGATAGCTTGAACGGTCCGGTGCCAACCGGATTTTGCGGATATTTGTCTCCAAATTTTTTAACGGCTGCCGGAGATACAAATCCCAGGTCAACTTTGGCGGCATTTATCAGAAACGGCGCATACGGCGTAGCGAAATTAATTTTGGCCGTAAACTCATCGATGACATCGGTTGATACATAAGGTCCGATTTCATTAATGGATATCGACGCTTTTGTAGCTGGATCCTTGATGCGATCAAAATTAAACTTGACGGCTTCCGCATTAAACGGTGTGCCATCGTGAAACTTCACATCCTTGCGAAGCTTGAAGGTGTAGCTTTTCTTATCCTCGGAGATTTGCCACGATTCAGCCAGCCATGGTTGGATCGAATGATCGGGCAACTCCACAACCAGACTGTCATACAAAGACCTCATGACGCGTGTAGTCGGGGCAAAGCCAGCTTTATGTGCATCCAGGCTGTCATTGGATACCGTTCCTGCCAATGCCCATACGAGCTCACCGCCAGGTGTTACCTTCCCGGGCTCTGCCGCTGCCTGGCTGCCTTTGCCGGCATCCGAATTGCTGCAGGCCGATATCAGAATAGACATGCTGAGTATAAATGCGGTGAGCTGAAGTAGCGATTTGTTCTGTTTGTTCATAAATTCCCTCCGGTATAAATGCATTAGCCTATGGACTATCGTCTACACAGTGACTTTCTGTATAAGGTTGCGGTTAACCGGAAATGACAAACCAAGATGGTTGCGCAGCGTGTCTCCATCGTAGTCATCGCGGAACAGTCCCCGTTCCTGCAGGATCGGCACAACCAGCTCTACAAAATCCTGCAAGCTGCTTGGAAGCGCAGAACTAATAATAAAGCCGTCTGCAGCGCCCTCCTCGAACCAGCGCTGCACCGTATCAGCTACCTTATCCGGTGTGCCAACAAAGCTGCTTCTTGGCGTTGCGAACCGCAGTGCCGTCTGGCGAAGTGTCAGCTTCTCTTCTTTCGCAATTCGTTTAATCCGGTCCGTTGCACTGCGGTAGCTGTTGCTGCCGAGATCGCCAAGCTCCGGAAAGGGTTCATCCAGCGGATACTGTGTGAAATCGTGGTATGTGAATGGACGCCCAAGCTGTATCAACGCATCCTCCAGATTGACACGGCCGATAATTTCCTGAAATTTACTTTCAGCTTCCTCCTGCGTCCACCCAATAACCGGTCCTATGCCAGGAAATACAAGAATTTCCTCGGAGGCTCGCCCTAATGCCGCAGCTCTCTGCTTGATATCCGCATAAAAGGCCTTCGCTTCTTCGATATTTTCATGGCCTGTAAAAATCGCATCCGCGCTTTTGGCGGCTAAATCCCGTCCTGTGCTTGAACCACCAGCCTGAAAAATAACCGGCTGTCCCTGCCTGGAGCGAGCAATGTTAAGCGGGCCCTTGACTGAGAAGAACTCGCCCTTATGGTTCAAGGTGTGCAGCTTGCTTTTATCAAAAAATTCGCCCGTTTCCTTATTGCGCACAAAAGCGTCATCTTCCCATGAATCCCACAAGCCTCTGACGACCTCAAGATGCTCCTCTGCCCTTTTATAGCGAACCTCATGATCGAAGTGCTCGGTTTTGCTGTAATTTTGGGCTGCGCCCTCCAGTCCGGTCGTAACCACGTTCCAACCAGCACGGCCCTGACTGATATGGTCCAATGAAGCGAACTGCCGGGCTACCGTAAATGGCTCTGTAAAGGAGGCAGTCAGTGTGCCCACCAATCCGATCTGTGAAGTCACTGCGGCAAGCGCTGATAACACCGTCAGCGGTTCAAGCCGATTCAGGTAGTGTGGTGCCGAGCCTTCGGTAATATAGGGACTATCGACAATAAACACGAAATCGAATTTGCCGGCTTCAGCCTTTTGCGCGATTTTCTTAAAATGCGCAAAGCTGACACTTTCATCTCCATTCAGATCAGGATGCTTCCAGCCATGCTTGGAAGTGCCTACACCAGTTATCGTTGCGCCAAGTCTTATTTTTCTTGAATGAGCCATATGTGTACCTCCTAAAAGTTTTTATAGAAAGCTTGCATTCATGATTATGGGGTCACACTCACTTTACTGTAACGATTCACAGGAACCTGCAGACCCAGATGACCGCGCAGGGTATCATGCTCATATTCCGTGCGGAACAGCCCACGCTCCTGCAAAATGGGTATTACCAGCTCAACAAAGTCCTTCAAGGCACCTGTTGTCCCTGTCCCTACTATAAAACCATCCGCTGCTCCTTCCTCGAACCATTTCTGGATCGAATCCGCCACCTGCTCCGGTGTTCCGATAAATTCGCCTCTCGGAGTCGAGAACAGCAGCGCGGTCTGGCGCAGTGTCAGATTCTGCTCCTTGGCTGTTCTTTTGATCCGTTCAGAGCTGCCCTGTTGGCTGTTGGCACCGTGCTCTCCCAGATCTGGGAATGGCTCGTCGAGTGGATAAACCGAAAAATCATGATCGTTAAACGGTCGTCCGAGCGCTATTAATGCATTCTCTATCGTCACCAGATTCGCATAGATCTGGTACTTTTGCTCTGCTTCCTCCCGGGTACGTCCGATAATCGGTCGTATGTTCGGAATAATCGAAATATCGTCAGCCGATCTCCCAAAGGCAATCGCACGTTTTTTTAGATCCTTATAATACTGCTGTGTTTCTTCAAAGGATTGATGACCCGCGTATACGATATCTGCATTTTTCGCTGCAAAATTTCTTCCGTCCTCCGAGGTTCCGGCCTGCAGAATCGGGGGTTGGCCCTGCTTCGATCTGGATATGTTAAGCGGACCCTTCACCGAGAAGAACTCACCTTTATGATTCAAGGTATGCAGCTTGCTTTTATCAAAAAATTCGCCGGTTTCCTTATTCCGCACAAATGCGTCATCCTCCCACGAATCCCACAAGCCCTTCACAACCTCCAAATATTCCTCAGCGAGCCTGTAGCGGACATCATGATCCAGGTGCTTCTCTTTACTGTAGTTGCTGGCGCTTCCCTCCAGCCAGGAGGTCACAATATTCCAGCCGGCCCGGCCGTGGCTGATATGGTCCAACGAAGCAAACTGCCGAGCTACCGTAAACGGCTCACTGTAGCTGACCGTTAAGGTGCCTACAACTCCGATTTTGTCCGTAACCGCAGCGAGCGCAGACAGAATCGTCAAGGGCTCGAAGCGATTCAGGTAATGCGGACTGGAATTTTCCGTAATGTAGACACTATCGGCAACAAACAGAAAATCGAATTTGCCCGCTTCCGCCTGTTTGGCCTGCTGCTTGTAAAATTCAAAATTAATACTGCCGTCGCTGGACGCTTCGGGATGCCTCCAATCCCACCAGCTGGCGCCTGCTCCATGCAGCTGGGCACCCAATTTCAACTTTCTCTGATTTGCCATATAGATAACCTCCAGGTTGGATTGACTTTATGAGCAGCAACAAGTTAAACCGATATGCCGGCTTTGGCCTTCGTATTGCGGTTAACCGGAACCTCAAGTCCCAAATTCCCGCGCAGCGTGTCCTGATCATATTCAGAGCGGTACAATCCACGTTCCTGCAAAATCGGCACGACCAGCTCTACAAAATCCTTCAAGCCGCTGGGAATAGCCGAGCTGACAATGAAACCGTCAGATGCTTCCTCCTCAATCCACTGCTGGATCGTATCCGCTACCTTTTCAGGCGTCCCGACAAAGGTCGATCTTGGCGTTGCCAGCCTGAGCGCAACCTGACGCAGCGTCAAATTTCCTTCTTTGGCAATTCGTTTAATTTTTTGCGAGCCGCCCTGCTGGCTGTTGTTGCCCAAGTCGCCCAAATCCGGAAACGGCTCATCCAGCGGATATACCGAGAAATCGTGATCGTTAAAGGGTCGTCCCAGTGAAATTATCGCATCTTCGATGTTAACAAGATTCAGCTTCTGCTGGAATTTGCGTTCCGCCTCTTCCTCCGTGCGACCGACAATAGGACCGATCCCCGGTAAAATCGAAACATCATCCGCAGACCGTCCAAAAGCAACGACTCTACGTTTCAAATCCTTGTAGTATGCCTTGGCTTCTTCAATATTTTCGTGTCCTGCAAAAATGGCATCCGCCTTTTGGGCAGCAAAGTTTCTTCCGTCATCAGACGTTCCCGCCTGGAAAATAACCGGTTGTCCCTGCTTCGAGCGGGCAATATTGAGCGGACCCTTTACAGAGAAAAACTCTCCCTTGTGATTGAGGGTGTGCAGCTTGCTTTTATCGAAAAATTCGCCGGTTTCTTTATTGCGAACGAACGCGTCATCCTCCCACGAATCCCACAAGCCCTGTACAACCTCCAAATGCTCTTTGGCCAGCCGATAGCGTGTTTCATGAGAAGGATGCTCGGTTTTACTGTAATTATCCGCACTTCCCGACAGCCAGGAGGTGACGACATTCCAACCTGCCCTTCCATGGCTGATATGATCCAGAGAGGCGAACTGTCTGGCTACCGTGAATGGCTCACTGTAGCTTGCGGTTAATGTGGCAACCAGCCCGATATGATCTGTGACTGCCGCCAAAGCGGACAAAATCGTCAACGGTTCAAAACGATTGATATAATGCGGACTTGATTTTTCATTAATTGATACACTATCCGCAATAAAGGCAAAATCGAATTTACCTGCCTCAGCAATCTGTGCCTGCTCCTTATAAAAGCCGAAATTTACACTGGCGTCCGAAAGCGCATCGGGATGCCGCCAATCCGCCCATCCACCTCCAACTCCATGAATCATTGCACCCAGCTTTAATTTCTTGTGTTTCGTCATTTGAATACCTCCCAATTTTGTTTTGCATTTAAATAATAACTATTCCGATTGAATTACTATTAATTTATACAAATCATACCTCATCCTCTTTTTATTGTAAAATCGAAATATCTGATGCTTTTATTCACTTTTTATGAACTACGATAAAGCCTAAGTTGATATTAAAGTATTCCTGTTGGTTTAATTAAATATATTCTTTAGATATATATACAGAACAATTATGATTTTGTACAATTGAAAAAAAAGAACTGTTCATTCACTAATTTTGAAGTATCCGTAAAGGAGAAACCCGACATGGACTTGCGTACCATTAAAACATTTCAAACCATTGTCAAGCTGGGCAGCTTTCAACGAGCAGCGGATGAACTGCAGTATGGCCAATCCACAATCACTATGCATATTCAAAAACTGGAGATGGATCTTGGCGTCAAGCTGCTGGAACGTGGTAAAAAGCTTCGATTGACAGAAGCCGGGCGGTTGTTTCATGAAAAATCGGATTTGCTGCTCAAGGATTATGCTTTTCTGAGTAATACGATGAACGAGTTTATTAAGGGTGAGACCGGTGTGATCCGTTTCGGCGCCATGGAGCCAACAGCCAGCTATCGGCTCCCGCAAATATTGGGTCCGTTCCTGCAGCAGTATCCCAAGGTACAGATCAGCATCCAGATCGGGAACACCACGGTTCTGAGCCAGATGCTCGCTGATGATGAAATCGATTTGGCTATTTGCACAACTCCCGAAAGCGGTCTTAGCAGCACCTTCGAGCCTTTGTTCATAGAGGAGCTTGGACTGCTCATACCCGAAAATCACAGCCTCGCCGGTAAGGAACATATCTATCTTCACGATCTTCAAAATGAAACCTTGTTAATCACGACCTCCGTCTGCCCCTATCGCAAAAAGCTGGAAAGCTGCTTGCTCGAAAAGGGTGGCAGTCCTTACACTGGGATGGAGATAGGGAATATGGCCGCGCTCAAGTATTATGTGCAGGCTAATTTCGGGGTCGCCGTCGTACCGCTGATTACCGTTCTTCCCCCGCCTGCTGGAACCGTACTCAAGAACATTCAGGATCTGGACTCAGGACTGGTAACGGGCATTTTGAAAAAGCAGGAGGGGTCGTTATTCAGCTCTGCTGTTGAGAAGCTGCTCGATGCGCTGAAGGTGGGGCTGTTGGCGGTTTAGGCAGTAAACCAAAAATGCAGCCTGTCTCTCTGGGAGACCGACTGCATTCTTGGTATGCAAAATTTCAAGCCGATGACTAGCTGTTGGCTCGCTGCCGTCCTGCCTCGTGGGCCTCGACAATCCGATCCATCAGTTCATTCCAGGCTGTGTCCACGGTGCATTTCTCCGGGTGTCCTTCGAACCATTCTACCGTCCGTTTGATCCCCTCATGAAAAGGAACCGTTGCCACAAAACCAGGAACGAACCGTTTGATTTTACTGTTATCAAATACACTGCTTACTGCTTTATCACCCAGCAGACCACCGACACTATCAGGCGAGAATGCCGTTATAAATTCAGAGGAAATATTCGCAATATCCGGCTTAACTCCTGCTGCTGCCCCGATGGCTCTAGTGATTTGATTCCAATCCAGCACCTCGTCGGAGGTAATATGGAAGGCATGTCCGATTGCTTTAGGATTGCCTAATAATCCAACAAAGCCTTTGGCAAAATCCGTGTTATGCGTCATCGTCCAAAGAGATGTTCCATCTCCGTGTACGACGATTTTTTTGCCTTTGCGCATCCGGTCCACGAGAGACCATGGGTGGCTCCAGCTGTTCAATGCGGACGGAATCATCGTATCTCCATATGTATAAGACGGACGTACAATTGTCATCGGGAAACTCTCATTGCGATATGCATTCATCAGCAATTCCTCACAAGCAATTTTATCCCGAGAATACTGCCAGAATGGATTGGCAAGCGGTGTCGATTCCGTCACCAGGTACTGGGTGGCAGGCTTCTGATAAGCCGAGGCCGAGCTGATAAATATGTATTGGGATGTTTTTCCTTTGAACAGCTCTACATCAACTTGAACATGCTCGGGAGTAAACGCAATCCAGTCTACAACAACATCAAACTCAAATGGCTTTAACGCCTCCGCCGTGGCTGCTGCATCCCGAATATCTGCCTTGATCACATGAGCACCTTCCGGGACAAAATCATTCCGCTGCCCGCGGTTTAACAGATATAAATCGAAACCTTTTTCCACGGTCAGCTTCGAAACGGCCTGGCTGATTAATCCCGTACCTCCAATAAACAAAACCTTCATGTTCGTTTTCCCTCCTTAAAGCTTCCTTTAGGAAGCTTGCATCGTAAGCATTTGCCTAAGCTTCCTAAAGGAAGCTTGCTTCGTAAGCATTGCTTAAGCTTCCTTTAGGAAGCTTGCATCGTAAGCGTTTACCGAGCTTCCTTAAGAAGCTGCAATGTGTATGACGTTCAAAATAATAATAACATATGCAGGTCCACTTGAAGTAAAAGAGTGCTAAACCTATTTTATTATACAGGATTGCAATGTCAAATTTATATACAAATCATACCAAAAGCAGCCCCTCTACCGAATTTCGGTCTGGGACTGCTTTTGGTATATCCTCAATTAAATAGCGATCTTCAAACTGCCTTTGCTCCTCCTAAGGGATCAAAATTGCTTTTATGCACGGATCGCCCTTCTCCATCATTTCAAAGCCTTCCCGCCACTGCTCCAGACTGAGCTTGTGCGTGACCACCCCGTCCGTAGGCAGCTTTCCATTGCCAATCCATTCAATAACCGACTCATAGCAATAAGGGCTTAAGTGGGCGCCGTAAATATTCAATTCCTTGGAATCCCCTATAATGCTCCAATCGACTGTTACGAGATCCTTGAACACGCTAAACTCTACGAAGGTTCCCAGCTTGCGCACGATTTCCAGTCCCTGCTTGACGCTGGCCGGATGCCCTGTAGCCTCAATATAAATATCACAGCCATAACCGTCCGTCATACTCATGATTATTTCTTTTACATTTTCTTTGGATGGATTGATCGTGATATCAGCGCCAAACGCTTTGGCCAGCTCCAATCGATCATCCTTCATATCGAGAACAACGAGCTTTTTGGGGTTTCTCAGCTTAATTGCCCCGATCATGCCAAGTCCCAGGGTTCCTGTTCCTGCCAGCACCACAATATCTTCATTACCGATATTCGCCCGATCAACGCAATGCTTGGAGCAGGCATACGGCTCTATAAGGACTGCTTTTTCAATCGGGATTTCCTTCGGAATCGTATAATTGATCGCTTGCTTCGGAAATTTCATATATTCAGCCATGGCGCCATTGACATGGGTTTGAAAGCCATAAATGTCGTGCCTTTGGCACATCCAGTATTTGCCCGTATTACAATATCGGCAGTCCCAGCAGGGCACAATCTGCTCGGAAATGACCCGATCTCCTACTTGAAAATCACCCTTTACACCTGGCCCCATACTTACGATATGGCCGACAAATTCATGGCCTGGTATTGCTGGGGTTTGAATATAAGACGGATTGCCGTCACCACCCCAAATTTTGGGTGCACCGAGAAAGGTTTTGACATCGCTGGCACAAATGCCGCAGGCCTCTACCTTGATCACAATCTCCCCTTCGCCCGCTGTAGGCACATCAACCGTTTCAAGCCTGTAGTCACCTATTCCATAGACGACCAGTGCTTTCATTTTCTCAGGAATTTGGGTCTGCTCCAATTGTATTTCCTCCAGTTTGTAGGGTAGTTAATAATTGAAATCGGTTAAACGTATATTAGACCGGCTCACGGGACTGACTCTCCAAATAACTGATAATCATTTGTTGACCTATCTCCAAATGGCTCTCCAGCAGCTGGATAGCCTCATCCGCCTTACCCGCTAGTAGCGATTTCGTTATTTCCGCATGGCTATGCACAACAAAGCTGATATCCCCGTAGGTCCCCGTCGTCATTTCTATTAAAGCACTCGTCAAGCCTTTGATCATCAGCCACATATTGAGCAGCGTACGGTTGCTTGCGGCTTTCACGATTTGATAATGATATTCGATATCCAGTCGAATCGTATCTGATTTGGAAGTGCTTGCTTCCATTGCTTGCTGGACTTTCTGCACAACGGATAAATCATGATGGTTTCCCTGTTTAATCAAGCTGCGAATCGCCAAAGCTTCCAGCATACATCGAAGCTGAAATAAATCCTTTACATCCTGCTTGCCATATCCCTTTACCAACGTTCGGCCGTTTCCGGGAGTTTCAGTCAACCCTTCGTTCTCAAGCAGGTGGATCGCCTCTCGAATGGGCCCCCTGCTTACAGAAAACTCTTTCGATAACTGTGCTTCACTAAGATGAAATCCCTTTGGATATTCACCTAGCAATATTCGGGTTCGCAAATAGCTGGCAACCTTTTCCGATAAAGCTTCCTTATGAATCATCATGTTACTCACTCCTACGGAAAGCTGTTGCTAATCGCTTAACAGAAACGATATTTGTTGACTGCCTCTTCATCTATTCCCACACTCGGGCCAACTCCTTGCTGAGGAGTACCGAGCCGTTCTTAGGCAATCTAATCACCTCATGTATAAGCCGCCGTTGATATCCAATGTAGCTCCAGTAATGTGACTGGCTGATACATCACTTAAAAATAATATGCTTTGCACCACATCCGCTATTTCACCGAGTCGGCCATCCGGTGTTTTGGAAATCATGCCTGCCACACCCTGCTGAGTAAAATCAGCAATCATATCGGTCTTGAACGGCCCGGGAGAAACGGCATTCACACTAATTCCATAGCGGGAATACAAAGCAGCAAAGGACTTGGTCAAAGCCACTACTCCAGCCTTGGAGGCTCCGTACGGCGGGCTGACCAGCGTTCCACCGTTATACGCGCTGATCGAGCTGACATTAACAATACGGCCATAACCCCGCTTTTTCATATACTCCGCGGCAGCCTGGCAGGCGAAAAAGGTCCCTTTTACATTGACATCCATCACTAGATCCCATAGCTCATTGTCCACATCGACTGCCGCTACTGCAGAGCATACTCCGGCTGCATTGATCAGTACATCGATTCTCTGCGCCTCACGTTCAATCATCTGCAGCCATTCCTTCAGCCTGGTCGTGTCTCTGACGTCAACTGAAGAAACATCGAAGCTGTCGCGCTTGTAGGTCTGCGACAGCTTTTCTCTGGCCTGTAACAGATTGTCATCATTGATTCCACAGCTGTATACCTTGGCTCCGCTTTGAATGAAGCATTCAGTTAAAGCGTATCCTAAACCACTTGTCCCACCCGTAATGACAACAACCTGCTTTTCAAAATTCCATGTGATCATCGGCACTGTCCTCCTTGGGATTACCGCATCCAGTCTCTTAACGAGTGGCTCACCGACATGAACTCCATCCTAATCGGCAAACCCTAAAGTATGCGCTTACAAATTAGGCTTCAAAGCAACGAATGGAATCATCAAGGCCTCTCTTGAGGTATTGGCCACGCAGGCGGTCGGCATATCCTGATAGAAAAGAAGCAACAAAGGAGCGGCCGACAAAATCTGCTTTTGTAAATGCAACATTATTTGATAACTGTTAACAGTTTACTTTAATTGAATTATAAACGACCCTCTTCCGTTCGGCAAGAGGGTCTCTTGTGCTCCAATCAGCATGCCTGACAGCACAGCACAGCAAAAACCCCTTTTGCATGGATCGCAAAAGGGGCAGTCGCTTACAACGTTTCAACCTCTACCGTTTCAATATAAGGCAAGCTTTTCATTTCATAATAAACCTCCGAGGCAAATTTCTTTTCCACAAGAAGAATAAAATTCAATTCCTGCTGCTCGGCGCTCAATTCTTTGATATGAATATTGTTCATCTTATAGTGCTTAGCGATAATCAGCTTGATAATACTGGTCAAGTCACCTTCATGCTGTACAACAAGCTTGATACGAAGCTCTTTTAAGGTCAAATTTTTGGGCCCTATCTTTTTAATAAAAAACGGAACGGCCACAACGCTCGCCAGGATGAGCAGCATGCCAAATATGGCCTCAATATAAAAACCGGCCCCTACAGCTATCCCCAAGCCGCTGGCTCCCCAAATCATAGCTGCAGTCGTCAAGCCAACGATGACGTCGTTTGATTTTCGAAGAATAACACCGGCTCCCAGGAAACCAATCCCGCTCACAACCTGAGCAGCCAAACGCATCGGGTCCATGACGTGAAGTCCGGCTATCGCATATTTGTTCGCTGACTCAATAGAAACAATCGTTAACAAGCAGCTGCTTAGGCAAATAACCAACGAGGTTTTCAAGCCCAATGGCTTGTTGCGAATCTCCCGTTCGACACCAATAACCATGCCCAAAATAGCCGATATGCCCAGCTTCATTAAAATTTCAAGCTCAAACCAACCAATTTCCATCATACATCCACCCTCTAATCACGATCACCGCTCTGGTGAATATTATCGCCTGCCAGACGGAATTGCTCTATTATAGCAAATAAAACCTGACATTGAATAGTCAGCAGCAATTAGATGAATAAGTGGCTGCATGACTCATTTCGCTGGACAATAAAAAACCACAAAACGACCATCTCTCGTCTTGTGGTTTAATGCTTGGATTCCTTTATGCTGAGCAAGGAGTTCAGCTGCTCCAGTAAATTGCCGCCGCCCGTGAGTGAAATCGTTCCGATTTTCTCACAGATTTTTTCCAGAAACTCCAGCTCCTTCAAACGATAGAGCGTCTGATTCTCATCCATCAGCTTGGCTGTATTGAGCAGGCTGCGCGTGGAGGCCGTTTCTTCACGACGGGTAACAATATTAGCCTGCGCCTTCTTCTCAGCCAACAGGACCGTATTGAGAATATCCTTGATATCTCCAGGCAAAATAATATCCTTCAGCCCTGCTGACAGAAACTGCACCCCGTAATCTTGACTTCTCCGATTCAGAGCAGATAGTACGAAGATGGCGATTTCCTGCTTCATTTTCAACAAGTCATCCAGCTTAAGCGTACCCACATATTCGCGCAAGATCAGCTGCAGCAATATATAAATCTGCTCCTCGAACGATTTGATCTCAAGCGATTTCAGCGGGTTTACAATTTTATACTGGCAAACAAAGTTCAGACGAAGTGTAACCTTATCCTCTGTCATAATTTCCTGACCGGTCATATCCAGCTGCTGCTGCCGCAAGTCCAATGTTTTACCTGCAACGTGAACAGGACCCTTCCAAAAGTAATACTTGCCGGGACGCAGCTCCCTTTGCATCACATGATTGTAATACAGTACGCCTGCCTCATGCCCTGCAACTTCAATCGTCTGGTAATATCCGGTCAGCTTCGGCAAAATCGAACGCTCCACCGCAGCATCCATCTCTGGCTCCCGGGTATCGATACGCACACAGGTATGGCGCTTCAGCACATTCCAGAACACATACAAGCCAGCCGTCAACAGCGAGACAAACTTCCCATCCTCATAATGCAGCATATATTCATAATCCTGAACGTCAATGACGGTCAGCTCCTTAAACAGCTGCTCATCCTGAATGAACAGTTGAACATCCTTATTAGGCACATAAAAAGGCTTTGCCACATCCATGATGATAATGGAATCCTCGGAAAATGGACCAAATCGATACGTTCCCGGCTGCAGATGCTTGACGTAATTGCCCTGGCGAAACAGCAAGCCCCGTTCACCGGTTTGAATGAACACTTTTTTAAACATAGGACATTCTCCTTAACTTTCTTTGGGTTTGGCCTTTTAATAAGGAAGCCTCCTGAAGCGAAAGCGGAGTCTGGCTTAAGAATCGGTTGCATCAGCTTTCAGTCTGCAGCCTCGGTGAAACGCCACCGGCTTAACTTCAGCCCGTAAGCCATTTAACTTCATCCACAGTCTGATCGGCGATTCGCCCGCTTCGGTATCCACCGACTACAGAGCCTGCTTGCAGTGTGAGCACAAGTGCCCACTGAAGCTTCCTGTCCAAGGCCTTGTTCAGCATTTTCAATATCGCTCGATTAAAAGTCGAGTGCTCTACCACTGAGCTAATTGCCATACAGGCAATAAGGGATTCGAACCCTTGACACATCGGAGATTGACACCGGTATTAACGTTACAGCATACCTGCACCCAAGGTGTGCGGGCACTGCGGGATGCTCGACATCCCTGCCTGGGTAAGTCACCCGTGCATCAACCTCTCTTATCATGGCTCATTTTCAGGTGCAGGAACATGGTGAAAGTATTACGACTTGCTACAAACTTCCCATTTTCTTCAATACCATCTGCTGTTACAATAACAATGCGGTTCCATAACGGTATTTCTGCACGAAAGAGATCAATCAGAATTGAGGTATTCACATGGCCAAGGAAAGCTTCGATAAAGAAATCCAGTTTTTACGTATGCTTGTCCTGACTGGCGGCGCATACAGTCGACAGCAATTTGCCGATCGACTTGGCATTTCTGTTCATACCTTTGACAAAACGATCAAACGATTAAAAGAAATTGTCGGCTCGATCTATCGCCAGCTGCCTGAGGACCAGGGTAAAGAACTCGCCGATATGATCCGCTACAGCTATTTGGATTCCACAGACCCGATGCTGCTGTTTCTATTTCGCGCCAAATCGCTTAAAGAAACCGAATCCAAGCGGATCTCTCTGCTGTTGGCCACCCTTCGTAAGAAGTCGCTGACCGCCATGGAACTGCTGGATGCCTGCTGCAGCGCAATGCCCACCGAGCTTGCTTTGCCCGATGAAAAAACAGTCCGCTCCGATCTCAAATATCTCGAAGAAGTTGGCGTAATCGCCAAAGAACCAGGACCGCGCCCGTATCGTTACCGCATTAACCATGACCTGGTCCGGGATTTATCGCAGGATGAGCTGCTGGATCTGTATGATTTTGTAGATATTATGGCCAATACTCAGCTTCCTTCCGTGCAAGGCTACCTGCTGCGAGACAATCTGAAGAAGAGTCTCCAGTACAGCCAGTCGGAGAAGCTGCTATTGGAGCCTTTTCTGTATAAATATCATTATTACTCCCGTATTTTGGATGAGGCACATTTGTTTGTGCTGCTCGATGCGATCCGCAGCCGCCGTAAAGTGCAATTTTTGTATTTTTCGCCGAAAAACCCGCAAAGCTATGCTTCGCAAAATACAAACCCCTTGTTCGAACGCGAAGCGGAAGGCCATCAGGAGCTGACGCTTCCCATAAAAGTGGTGTACGATCATCAATATGGACGCTGGTACCTGCTGTCTCATCATGCACGGCATGGTATCAGAAAATATCGAATCGAGGGAATGACCCAGATTATCGAGGGCGAGTCTGTTACCGAGGCATTTTATGAAAGTAAAAAGCTAGAGCTGGAGCATAAAATTCAAAACAGCTGGTTAATCGATACCGGTCATCCGGTTACAGTTCGTGTGCGATTTTTCAATCCGGTTCATTTGCGGACGAATTTCGTCATGGAACGTGTGCTGCTGCAAGGACAGTGGGGACACATTAGCGAAGAGAACGAGGAATCTTTTATATATGAAATAACCGTCAACGGTACGCAGGAGATCAAGCCGTGGCTGCGGAGTTTCGGTTCCAGTTGCGAGGTTCTGGAGCCGAAGCGGTTGCGGCAAGAGCTGATAGCCGAATGGAAGGAGATCCAGTCTTACTATGAACCTGAATCTGTTTGAAAAGATTTTTAACTATCAGATTATTTCCCGCCTGGAGGATTCAGGCACCTTCATGATCACCTCCCATGAGCGCAGCTGGCTAAAAACCATGCTCCAGCATCCCGCAGCGGAGGAAGCATTCACGGCTGCAACACTTGAAAAGCTGCAGCAGCTCCTCGAGCCAGAGAGCATGATGGACCTAACAGAGGCTTTCATGGAAAAAGCCCGCAGCACAGAGCGGCAGGTTTACCATGCGTACCTGCGCCCCTTGCGTCGGGCGATTATGAATCAGCAAGGCATTTGCATCAGCTATCAAGTGAAAGGCGGACGGACCAAACTCGATGAACTCGGGTTTCCTTATAAGCTGGAATATTCTATGGTCAAAAAGGAATGGTATCTGCTCTGGTACCATCAGAGACGCAAAACCATGATGAGCACACGGCTGCACAAAATCTTGGCTGTAGCCGAAGAAGCTCTGCCTGATCATGAGGTCGCGCAGTATGGCGCAGACATTCACGCCGCTCTTGAGCAGCATCAAGCAAGCACCTCCATTCAGGTGCTGAGGGAATATAACCGCGAGCTGTCACGCATCCTGTATGCCTTTTCCTGCTTTGAAAAGGAGGTCGATTATGACGCCGAACTCGACCTGTATACGATTCAGGTGACCTTTGCCAAAAATGAGACCGATTATATGCTGTCCAAGCTTCGCTTTCTTGGCAAACGTGTCCGCATCGTCGGTGATCCAGTCCTCCAGCAGCGAATGTACGAAACTACTGTGAAGGCTTTGGATCGTTATGCGGACCAAGAATAAAAGCCTGCTAACAATTACGTCCAGCAGGTCAGAGATTCATTCAGCGTCGATCAGGTGAAAACCCACTCTAGCTTTTCTTGAGTGATACATGACTTCTGGAGCATTCTCAAATTCCTTTAATCGCAGCCATGGGCTTGCATTTGGCCACCACATCTGCCAGTGACGCACCCACGACACTATCAATGATTTGATCCACATCCTTATAGGCTTGCGGACATTCGTCCAGAATCGTCTCCAAGGAACGATGGTTCACCATGACCTCATCCTCAGAACCAACCTTCAAGGATTGCTCAAATTGATCCACGGTGACCATTTCCTTGGTAGCTCTCCGTGACCTGGTTCTCCCCGCTCCGTGGCAGATCGAATAAAAATTTTTCAAACCTTCCTCTCTGCCAACCATAATATAAGACGAGGTCCCCATTGAGCCCGGAATCAAGGCCGGATGACCTGTTTCTTTGTAGGCTGGCGTGTTCAGAAAATGCTTGGGTGGCAGCGCCCGCGTTGCCCCTTTCCGGTGAACGAGCATAGACTGACCGCGATGAAATTCTTTAAGCGCATAGTTATGCATCAGATCATACAGCACCGGCGTCTCCATACCAGAGCCGAATACCTCCCTGAAAGCCTCCTGTATCCCGAATGCAATCATATGTCTGTTGCTGACAGCAAAGTTCAATGAAGAATACATTAAGTTCAGATAGGTTTGTCCCTCCTGGCTCGCAATAGGCGCGTAGATCAGATTGGGATCAGGATTGCTCACACCCCAAAGACGCATGGACTCCTTGAGCACTTTGTTATACTCGCGCCCAACCATAGCGCCCCATGCACGGGAACCGGAATGGATCATGACCACAACCTGCCCATCGAACAGTCCCCACTTCGCTGCAAGCTCCCGATGCTTTTCATCCACTTCCAGATACTGAATTTCAATAAAATGATTCCCGCTGCCAAGTGACCCTAATTGACCTTGGGCGTTTTTACGAATTTTGGGTGGCAGATGTTCGAGGAAAGCATGATCGTACTGAAAAGCCGACTCCTCCACATGCGTTAACCAGCGCTCATTAGGTACATAGGATGCAGGCAATCCCTTCAAGCCATACTGTACAACATTCATGATATCGATATCGGCATAATGCGAATTGGTTCTTTCGTTCGTTGGTACATACTTCTCGATAGCTGTGATCAGCGCTCTACGAACCGCTTTATCCTGAATATCGCTGCGACGCAGTGACGTCGTATGCACCCGCATGCCGCAGCCGATATCGACACCAACAATTGACGGAGATACGATACCATCCTTCATATTCCACACGGCTGTCGTTCCGATGCAGGTCCCAACACCCACATGTGCATCAGGCGTATAGCCCATATAGACGTTTCTTGGAATTCTCAAATTGTTATCGGCCATTTCGTAGACTCTCGATTCGAACGATTGGAAAATTTCCGGGTTCGCATAAACATGCAGATTCCCATGTCCCAGCTCAACCTCGTAGTGATTATTGCCATGTGCGATGATTTTATGATCCATTGCTAATGCCTCCTCTGTCTTCCGTATGCCTCAGGTTCATGATGCTTGCCTTGTGAATCTATCATCGCTTGTTTTAGCTGGAACGAACATGGTGAAAGTATGACGACATGGGAATAATTCACCGATGACAACCTGTATCATTATGTAGTATGGTTAATCTAAGCGATACTTTACAATCATGAGAAAGTCTAATGCATGTGAGGAGGAACCCAGCAGGCATGACAACAGCAGCAACAGGTTATATCACAATCACGATTTTTTCGGCTATGCTCAATCTGCTGCTCACCCTCTATATCATCAAAAAAATTAGTAAAACGCCGCTCTCACGAGCTTATTTGCTGTTATGCGGGTTTTGCTCGCTGTATGCCTTTGCATATGCAGGCGAGCTGGCTAGTGATTCTCTTCACCAAATGATGTACTGGATCAAGCTGGAATATTTGTTTGTTCCGTTCCTACTACCTTTATGTCTACTCATCACGATTGAATATACGCATCTGGGCAGACAGTTGAAAAGATCGAGGCTATGGGCTTTATTTGTCATTCCATCCTTAACCTTGATCCTTCAGCTTAGCAATGACATGCATGGATTTTATTTCAGTTCGATAGAATTATATACACATGGCCCTTTTCCAGTCAGTGACGTCCATTTGGGACCTTGGTTTTTCTTCGATGCCGCCTATTCCTGTACCTGTTTTGTGATATGTATCGTAATCCTGTTTCTGCAATGGAAAAAAGCTTCACTCATTTTCAGGAAGCAGATTGCCGCTATGGCGATTACCTTCACGATACCATTATTAAGTGCATCGCTGTATTATACCGATATTGTTCCCTACGGCATCAATGTTACGCCAGCATCCATGAGCTTGACCTGTTTACTCATCGGGATTGCCATCTTCTCATTCCGGATGTTTTCACTTACACCGATAGCGATTCAAGCTGTGTTTGAGAGCATGCGCGACGGGATTCTGGTGCTGGATGAAGAAGGACGCATTGTCCGTTTTAATCAGGCAGCTGTCAAGGTCATTCCCTTATTGACCCCTGCGATCATCGGCACCTCAGCGGATGGCTTGATTCCCGGTTTATCGGTTAAACAAATGACAGCAGAACCCTCCAGGCTTATTACCGAATACGATACAGAATTCCATATTGACGGCCTGATCGTTCACTACCAGGTTCGCATTTCTCCAATTCTGGAAAATACCGCTGAACATCATGTGGGTGTTATTGTATCCCTGATCGATATTACCGAACGTATTCAGCTGCTGCAAAGATTGCAAAAGCTGGCCGCCATTGATGGTTTAACGGGAATATATAATCGTTCTCAATTCATACATGCTTGCGAACAACAGCTGCAGCAGATGAATCGGCAGCAAGCGCCAGCTGCGCTCCTCTTGTTCGATATTGACCACTTCAAACATGTCAACGATAATTATGGACATGAAGCAGGAGATATTGCCCTACAGCACGTAGTGAAATTATGTCAGAAACAGCTTCGGTCGAATGATTTATTTGGCCGTTACGGTGGAGAGGAATTTATCCTGTGGCTGCCGTGGACCACACAACCTGTGGCTGTAGAGCTTGCCGAAGCTCTACGTTCCACCATTGAAGAATCGCCTGTACAGTATGATGGAGCCCCTATCCCGCTTACAGCCAGCTTTGGATTAACTGCGCTTCTACCTGATATCCCGTTAAATCAGCTTATTCGCGAGGCAGATGATGCTTTATACGCAGCCAAACGTGAGGGACGCAACCGAATCAAGGTTCACTCATCATCTTTGTGAGGATGATATTAAACAAAAGCCTGCTCAAGCCACCTAAGTGTGGCACGAGCAGGCTTTTCAATGTTCAACATGATGGGCTCAATAAATCCGCACCTTGTTCATCCCTTGACTATTCATTCATAAATTCGGCAAATAACAAGAAACGCTTCAGCATAACTGCTGCTTCAGCTCGGGTAGCTTTGCTGTCAGGCGCAAATGTCCGTACTGTTGTCCCATTCACAATACCGGCATTCAGTGCTCCTGCAGCTGCGTCCTTGGCCCACGAAGATATGGCAAGGTTATCTTCGAATGCTGCAAGCTTTTTGGCATCCGTATCGTACTTCTTGCCTGACAGTTGGATCGCACGTGCAATCATCACAGCCATTTGCTCACGGGTAATCGTCGCATTAGGCTGAAAGCTTCCATTCTCCAATCCATCAACAAGAACTGCTTTCGAAGCGGCTCCTACTGCACCTGCATACCAATCGGTTGCTTGGACATCGGGGAATTTGGCCGCAGCTTGTTCAGCTAACGCTGTCTGCTCTTCGTTCAAACCTGCCGCTCGCACCAGCAGTGCTGCGAATTCAGCGCGTGTGATGGATTTTTGCGGAACAAAGGTTGTATCGGTCGCACCCTTAATCAACAGTTTGGAAGCAAGCAGTTCGATATCAGCCTGTGCCCAATGACCATTCAGATCGGCAAAGGTTCTATTGGACTGAACCACCGTATATATGCTATTGCCAGGTCTTTTGATCGTTGCCATCAGGCTGCTTCCATTGCTTGTAAACAACGTAGGTACGAACGTCATCGTGCCCGTAACCGGGTTATACAGCACACCTGCTGCTTTTTTCGTATCCACAGAATGAGATATCTCGAACGATCTTGATACATATACGGTACCGAAATCACTTACCGTTACCGTCTTACCGTTAGCCTCAGCTGTAATCATAAAGTCTACAGCACCAGCCAACGAAGTAATTCTATTCTTGGTTGCATAAGCTGCGATAGTGTCTGCCAGCGCTCCACTCACTTTTTCTACGGAAATGTTCAGCTTTAGGTCTTTAGCATCCACACCCAGTGAAAGTGCCAGTTCGTTAACATCCAACACCTTTAAGGGAAGATCATAAGTAACGCCGCTTGCTTTGATCGACAAAATCGCATCAGATGCCTTGGAAACAGCGGCAGCGATTAACGAGGCTGTGACTTGCACGATCTTGACAAGCTCCGAGCCTGTGACTTCAACCGTCACCTTGGGATTACTGGAGGTTAGGGATTCTACGGCTTTGCCCCATACAACCGAATCGATTGTGACCTGTGCAGCCGCTTTTCCATCAACGGTTACTTGCTGTGGAGCCACACGAATCTCACTGCCATTCACAATCGTTTGTACAGAAGCAGAGCCGCTGTCTGATCCCGCTCCACCCCCAGAGCTGCCCGTTGAAGAGGAGCCTGAATTACCGGGAATTGTATAAACAGCTACTGAAGCAGAGCTGGCGCTTTCCTTATCATTGTCAGCAGACACCGTGTAATAGTAATTTTTCCCTGGAAGCAAGCCCGAGTCCGTATAAGTCAGCTCCGTAGTAGTACCAATCTGCAAAAAGGTTACGTTATCCATACTGCGTTTAATCGTATAGGAAGTTGCGTTCGCAACACGATTCCAGGTAAGCGTTGCCTCTGTTCTTCCTGATACAGCGGTAAGACCCGTTGGAGCCAGCAGCTTAAATTTCAGAAAGTCGCCCCGAATGATCGTGCCATCCGCATTTCTTTGGTAAGGCAGGGTTGGCTGCAGGCTGACGAAGTTGGCATCTGAAAGGGCTGTACCCGATTTATTAGCCGATACCGAGCCGTTAAACATATAATTGCTGTCTGAAGCCAGACTCGATGGATAGCTGTCTTTTGCCGTTATCCCTTTTTGATAGGAAATGAATCCATTAATTCGGAAATCTGTAGTAATGCCGCTGTAGGTTGTAAAATTCATGTTGCCCTTGGCATTGTTATAAGCGATGTTGCCACCCTCAGCCCGAACACCCGGATTACTATTGCTGGCGAAGCCATAAGCGCCATTGCCAAAAGCCAAACTGTTTCGAATGATATGAGGAACGTGAATCCCTTCACCGCCCAGCTTAAAGCCATTTTTGTCTCCGGCACCGACCGTACCATTCGTTAAAGTGCCATTATTGTAAGCGATACTATCTTCGATAATGACAGCACCGATAGCACCCGAGCCTGCTTTGGTATATAAATCCCAACCGTCATCAATGTTGTTATGAGCGATATCCCCTCTAAATACATTCCCGACACCTGCTGTCAGCTTGGCCGCAAAGCCATCGGCATTATTATTGGAAGGATCGATATTATCATACGATTCACTATTAAGAATCAAATTGTAGGAGGGCCAAGTGGTCTTATCACTGGAGCCGTCTGTGCTGCTGATTTGCAGTCCGGTATCACCGTTATCATAAAATTTGCAGTTGTCAACAAGGTTGTAGCTACCGCCTACAGTAAAGCCTTTTGTATTGCCTGCTGTGCGGGTAAAGTCGATGCCTTGAACCTGCCAGTAATTGCCGCTCAGCACAACACCTTCAGATTTTTTGTCAAAATCAATGATCGGTCTTGTACCCGCAGCCGCAACCAGATATTTCTTGGCGTCTGCTGTTCCATCATTGCCCTTTTTAATATCGAGCTTGGAGGAACGTATGTATCGACCGTCTTGCACGATAATTTTTTGCCCGGCTTTAACAAAATCAATTGCGGTATCCAGATCAAGCGGACTGTTAAGGGTACCTGTACCTTTGCTTGTTCCAGTCGGCGATACATAGATATCCCCGTTATCTGCATAAGTTTTCATCTCAACCGTATAGTTTTTAACCATTTTATCATAAGAGGTCAGCAGCTGCGTATCATCAGGTATAAATGCGATACTGAATCCTGTAGAGCTGTTGGCATTAAGCGTCGTATTCACTGTCAAAACCTTGTCGGCCGAGATAGCCTGATCCAATGCGATGACAGATTGCCCCTGCTTAACTGTGATCGTACCCTTCACATTCACTTTTAACCCCAGCGCGTAAGCTGTCTTGGAGGTTCTCGATAACGATACCACATCCAACGATGGGGTTACGGCAGCCTTGGGTGCCTCCACTTTGGGTGCATCTGTTTGAGCCGCAGTTACCGTTAATTGTTTATTGCTGACTTCTATCGTTGCCAGACGGGCTGTGTAAAAGCCTACGTACATTTTATTAGGGTCCTGCGCTTTTAAAATGTCCGGCACGAAAAATATTTCCTCATTCCCAGCGTTCAATTTGCCTGTAAACCCGCTGTTTGTTTTGGCAAGCGTCAGCTTGTAGTCTGCCGCAGGATACGTATTGCTAACAGATGGCCTTTCTGCTTTGAGCATCGTGTTTTGAATGCCCAAGCTGCCAGCCCCATCCGGTGAGCTTACCCCGGTTCTTACGAATAATTGGGTTCCGTTCGCTTTGGTTGTGCCTCCACTGTAACCGCCTATGGCTGCAATATTGGAAGCAAAGACGCTGGAATCACCAGGCGTTCCAATAACATCTCTCGCCATGATGCCGAACGATTCTTGACCGTCATACGGTTCTTTGGCATACGCCACAACCTTCACATCAGCAGATAAGCTGAAATTGTCCTGATTGGCATCCAGCTCCGTATAATAATACGTAATACCATCATGATCTCCGGTTACTTTACCGCCGCCTTCCAGCGCCACGAGCTGAATGGTTCCGTCTTCCTTGATCGTTACCTTGTTGTTTGCAACGGATGAAGATTGTCCGAATTCAGTCGATTTCCATGGGTATTCAGTCACGGCTCTGACCGTTGTAGGAAGAATGATCGGTGCTAGCCCCGTATTCACCGGTACGATTCGGATGTCATAGCTTCCTGCTGCTGCGGAGTTAAAAGCAGATGCATCTACCGTATATTGGCTCGCAGCTAACGTTTCTTTGTAGGTATTATCAAAAACAGAGGATACGACCAAGCCTGTTTTGTCAAAAGTCTGACCTACCGTATACGTTGTTTTTGGATATTGGGTGACTTGAATGCCAACAAGCTCCTTTTGCTTGACGGTCACGTTGATCGGTACTGGTTGAGCCGTCTTATGGGTGAGCCACACCTGCTTGGGACCTGCACTTGTACTGTCCAGCGCAGACAAACTATATTCATTTCGCATCAGCTTGACTACCGAATTGTCGCTATAGGTAGCATATACAGTCATCCCATCAGGGACGAAGGATTCCCCTATGTAGTAGACTGTTTTTTGTGGATTTTGTCTGATTTCCAAACCGGTAATCAGAGCAGGTTTAACGACAACATCAAATGTCGTATATGTAGCTGTAGTCACACTGGAGCGGATCGTAACGGTTTTGCTTCCAGCCGAATCCAGCTTATACGTAGCTCCACTCACAGTTGCTCCAGCTATCGAGGTGGTGTATTGGGTGCTGGACAGCTCTTCTTTACTCGCTCCGTTATTGTATTGTCCGATCACCGATAATCCCTGAGGATCATACAGGTCTCCAAGATAATAAACCATTTTGGCTGGCAAATATTGCAGCTCCAAAGCGGTAACAACGAGCGGTTTGACATTCACAGTAACCGCTGCTGTTTTACCATTAAAATGGATCGTAACGGTTTGGGTTCCCGTCTTAGTGTTATCGAAGCCAGATACAATATAATCGTTGGTCGTCAGTGTTTCTTCATGCTGGTCCGCATATACAGCTGTTGCCTGTAAGCCAGCCAGATCCAGGTTATCGCCGACAAAATAATCATTTTTGAAGGATGTCGTATTCAGCTTCAAGGAGCTTGGTGTTCTTGTGTCTATAGTTAATTTCACGTTACTATAGGTGACTGTCGTATTCCGCGCTGTAAATAAACCTGCATAAGCAATTGTTCCGGTGAAATCATCAATAACTTGCGTCTGATTGCCGATTTTCAATAAGTAAGCGTTCCCAGACCTTTTCAGGCTCAGATCATACACATTGCCTGCAGCGGGTGCGATTGATTTATCAAACAGCATTTTCGTTGGAATTTTGACGGTTCCCTGCTTATAAAAGGCCTCCATTTTCTGTTCCCAGGCGCCTAGTGCCATATAATCTCCAGTGTAGGAGGCTTGGTGGGTATTCGTCAATATATTGCTCCTCAGCATAATACCGAAGGCTACCTGACCATTAGCCGTCCATTTGTCTACATTGACCTTGGCCGTTAGTTCAAAATTGGTGTTAGCAGGAATTTCCTTGTAATAATAGGCAATCCCTTCAATTGCTCCACTGTCGGAGCCTTGAATTTTCCCTCTATCACCTGTGCTTTTCATCGTTACTTTGCCGTTCTCTTCCGTAATGCCGAAATTGCTGGCAACAATCTTGTCCTGTCCACCCACATCCCCCATAATCGTTCCCTGCCAATCACTCTTGACGCTAATCATAGGTGGGAGGTCGGTTGCTGCAGAAGCTGTAATGTGAAACACAGATACCAATAATACGAATACCATGATCAATGCCAACAGCTGTTTAGATTTCCTCATTAGTCTCATTACTCCTCATACTTCATATTTAAGAATTCTCTATGGAAATACAAGCATATCGGAGTCCAGCGGTTACAACAATAATCCGGGCATTGTATTTCAATGTTATAAACATAAAGTTAAATTAAGCATATCGAATAATATGGTGTTCCGACGCCAAAATGCACCTCCCCATGCAGGTATCGGACTTACACAAAGGTAAGTTCAACAACTACACAGAGAGGCGCTTTTTACAACCAATTTTTAGTTAGTGAAGGAAAGCTTGGCTAACATTCTTTGCAAAATCACTGCGCTTTGAGCGCGTGTAGCCGCCGTTGCCTTCGGGTCATATTTATTCGAAGCGACACCTTCCACGATCTTCTTGTCGGCCATTACGGAGATGGCTTCCTTAGCCCAATTCTCGAAAAGATTGTCATCCGTAAATGTTACTTTCTGTACTGCACCAGCATCATCGAATCCTGCAAACTTCATGGCTCGATAAATCATGACTGCCATTTCCTCACGGGAGATGGGTTGATTCGGACGGAAGGTTTGATCGTCATAACCGGTTACGATACCGGCTTCCGTCGCGGCGTATGCTTGACCCTCAAACCAATCATTGGAACGAACATCGGTAAATTTGATTTTGGACGAGGTTTCGGATGTTAAACCGATCGTCCTGGCAATCAATGCTGCAAATTCAGCACGAGTAACGGCTTGATCCGGCTGGAATTCATCCTTCGTGACACCTTGCACAATAAACTTGTTAGTCATACTCTCGATTTCGTCTTTTGCCCAATGATTTTTAATATCAGCAAATGTAGTGTTATTTTCTAACAACATATAAGTACTATTGGTTCTACTGTAGAGTGATATTTCTTTTCCATTTACAGTAAACGGAACAGGCTGGTAAGTGGTAATACCTTGGTTGTCCGTTTGGACACGAACTGCTGCCAAGTTGCGCGTATTTAAGCTTGCTTCCGTTTTGAGGGTACGACGTACATATTGAGAGAATATTGAAACTTCTATGCTTTTTCCATCAGATGAAGTAGCCTTAACTGTAAAATCGGCAACTGCCAGAACCCTTTGACCCGATGCCTTTGCTTTGTCTGCAGCGGAATCATTAAGGGAAACATGAATTTCCAAATTCACATTTTCAATAGATACACCGAGCTTCGCAGCGAGGTCTTGAAGATTAATCTGTTTGACTGGCAGCTCATAATTTCCTAACTGCGTCTCAACCGTCAGCAATTTCGCTTTGTCATCCTTCGTGATTTTTTGCAAAGCGCCGCTGTTGAAAGATACATTGATCTGGTCCGCTTTTACATTTGAATCCGCGGCCAGTATGATATTCCCGTTAACAGAAGCTTTCAAAGCCGTATCGATAATTTTATCATCCACTTTGGCCTGCGCTACTGATTTTCCACCAACAGTTTTAACTTCTGTGTTAATTGGGGTCGCTTGCCCAACCTGCGTTGGAGAAGTCCCTGCTCCTCCTCCAGATGAGGAACCCGTGCTGCTACTATTAGAAGAAGAGTTTGATTGCAGACGTAAGACATTGATTGTGTAGGTCTTCGTTGTGCCATTCTGCGCTGTCACTACGATGGTGATGGTATTGCTTCCCGTATTCAGACTAATTGCTCCGCTTGCTTGACCGCTTATTACTGGAGTTCCGTTCACGGTCATCGTAGCATTGCTGTCATACACACTTGACGTTACGGTAATGCTCGATACGCCGCTAGCCACATTTGAAGTATAAGCCGTTGTACCGGATACAAATGCCGGGCTCAGGATTCCACTCGATAGCGTCAAAGAGTTCAAGTCTGTGTTGCTGCTTGGTGCTGCTGCACGGTTCACTGTAATACTGTAGGTCTTCGTTGTGCCATTCTGCGCTGTCACTGCGATGGTGATAGTATTGCTTCCCAGATTCAGACTAATCGCTCCGCTTGCTTGACCGCTTATTATTGGAGTTCCGTTCACGGTCATCGTAGCATTGCTATCGTACACACTTGCCGTTACGGTAATGCTCGATACGCCGCTAGCTACTGTCGAAGCGTATTCCATTGTACCGGATACAAATGCCGGGCTTAGGATTCCACTCGATAGCGTCAAAGAGTTCAAGTCTGCGTTGCTGCTTGGTGCTGCTGCACGGTTCACTGTAATACTGTAGGTCTTCGTTGTGCCATTCTGCGCTGTCACTGCAATGGTGATGATATTGCTTCCCAGATTCAGACCAATCGCTCCGCTTGCTTGACCGCTTACTACCGGTGTTCCGTTCACGGTCATCGTAGCATTACTATCGTACACGCTTGACGTTACGGTAATGCTCGATACGCCGCTAGCTACTGTCGAAGCGTAGGTCGTTGTACCGGATGCAAATGCTGGACTGAGCGTACCGCTCGATAGTGTCAAATAGCTCAAGTCTGCATTGCTGCTCGGGGCTGCACGGTTCACTGTAATACTGTAGGTCTTCGTTGTTCCGTTCAGTGCTGTCACTACGATTGGGATAACGTTACTGCCCACATTCAAGTTAATAGCACTGCTTGCTTGACCGCTTATTACTGGAGCTCCGTTCACAGTCACCATAGCGTTACTATCATATACACTTGACGTTACGGTAATGCTCGATACGCCATTAGCCACATTTGAAGTATAAGCTGGCGTACCGGATGCAAATGCTGGATTTAGGGTTCCGCTCGATAACGTCAATGAGCTCAGGTCTGCGTTGCTAGATACTGTTGGAGCGTGATATACGCTTATAGATTTAAACTGAACAACGGTGTATGGAACATAATTTACATTACCGTTTGTGGCAGTTTGATCGTAATTACCAGCTTTAAAGTAGTATTGATGATTAGGCGGTATAACTTGGCTTGGGCTGGCTGTTTGTCCATTAAATATCAGGGCGCCGTTTAGATAAACTGATAGCACTTGGTCATTAAGGGTCATTCTATATGTGAAATACTGATTTAACGGGATTTTTATAGGAAGGTACTGGTACCCTAACGAGTTTATACCACTTGGTTCATACAGTATGCGAATATTGCTATTGGGACGAGTTGGGTCATATCCATATTCAAGTTCGCACAAGGTTGTTGTTTCTGTATCAAACACTTGCCCAATGGTAGTCCAACCTACACCGTTTGAAGTTCCAAGAGTGGTAACGGCAACAGTGTTCGTCATAGCGTTAGCCCCTACAGGCAACCACCCTGCATCTGTTCCCGCTATAGGATCATATTCCCTTAGCTCACTGCGAGGATGGGCTGAGCCGGATGTAGTCCCCCCCACAGCGGTGTCCATAAAGACTTGGCTTCCGTCAGCCCCAACGTAGAAATATGGATCAGCATAACCTGCTTGTAATGCTTGCGATGTTTGACCTGCTCCACCAGGGAGTGGCTCCTGCAAAGTCCAATAGCGATAATCAATGTTGGCGACTGGGGGTTTGCCCGATATAGTCAGCATATAGGTTTGAGGATTCCCCTGATTAAAGTTAAAGAAAAAAGAGTGAACTCCCATACTAAGTGTGTTTAAGTAACTTTGGTTAAAGGTAACGGTATCTCCTGATTTTACATAATCCTCTGAAGTCAAGATTGTTGCACCCTTACTAATGTTTGTAAAAGTGTTGCTATTGAGGGACATTGTTGTTGATATGACAGAAGGCGACGCAGGAATATAAATAGCACCTTGAGATGAAAGGGAAGAATCGGCCGCTGCTGCTACTGTTAGTGCATAGGGAAGGGATGACGATGAAAATTTAAAGCTTAAATTATAGCTCCCATTAAGACTGCTTAAATAGGTATTTGAAAATGTAACGACATTGCTGTTTGCATCAAAAGTATAATCTGTTCCTTGCATAAGCGTGTACAAACCATTGGTAATTCCTGTAAAACTTGTAGCAGTGTCAAGATTAATTTGAGTGGATAGTGTATTTTGCAATGTTTTATAGAAGATTCCTGATGAAGAAGAAAGGGTAACGGGAGGTATTATTTGCAGGAGACCAATACCCAGTTGACCGGTAGCAGAAGGCTTTAAAGTATAATTAATCAAAATATAGCGCGCTGTTATTGGAGTAGTAAAAGTTAAGTTTGATGTGTAGTAACCACTATTAATACTAGGATCTGAGCTCCAGCTATAGGTTCCATTGGCAAGAGTGCCAGTTAGAATATTTGTAGGTACAACTGCGGCGCTAGTCCATCCGTTAGCTGTTGGTGAAAATGTTATCGCGCTATTGGAAGGTGTGGTAGAAAGCTTATTCCAAGGGGAAGAAGGTGAAATGTCATTTGAATAACTTACTTCATACTGTGAACTACGGTTTATGGTATTTGTATCGATAGCCGTAGTGTGAAAGTTAAACCCTTCTATATCGCTTGAAGAACCAAGGTCGATGGCTACCCATAAATTTGAACCGGATGCCGAGTAGACTGTATTAGCCCCTTGTGTCCAAGTGATTATATTACCGATATTTGCTGCTGTTCTAGTGCTATTTTGCGAGCTAGCCTTAATGTTACCGTTTAATGTTAAAGTAGAGGGCAGTAGATTGGTTACGGCTGCGTGAGCTACAGATGACGGTAGGGTCGGAAACATAGAAAAGACGAGGGCAATGACAAGTATAAGACCCGTAATAGATTTTGAATTTCGTTTTAACATAAGCGATTCACCTCATAGAAGTTATTTATAACCGTTTTCGAAGCCATTGTATTAGCACCTCAATAAATCACTTATTGACCCCACTTGCTTAGTGATCTCACCTCCAAATCTTTTCGCTATAAAATAAAAATTAAAATCAATTTGCCATTATGTAACTAAGCCTCCGATTTTGGAGCATTTATTCATTCTTATGTCCAACGTAATTTTGAAAGCGTATACATAATTATAATGACTTTTTAATATTAACAATATGGAGTATTTCTAGATGCCATTGTGATTTCATTAGTTTGTCTCTATATGAAAGAAAAAAACACAAACAGAGCGACTCGACTTGTGTTTACACTTAACATATGTTACTCCTCAAGACCGCCCAGCCCGATACTGTCGTTCAATAAACTCTGCCCGGTAAGTGCCGGGCGTCATGCCTGCAAGCTTACGGAACGAGCGAATAAAGTTCTGTGAATTGTTGTATCTCAGCTTTTCGGCAATTTCAGATATTTTCATTTCCGTATCTTCCAGCATTTCCTTCGCCTTATTCAACCGATATTGCATCAAATAGTCGCTAAAGCTGATCCCAAGCTCTTGCCTGAGTACCTTACTGATGTAGCTTGGATGGTAATTAAGCATATTGGAGCAGGCTTCCAGGCTGATGTCGGTATCATATCGGTCATGAATCATCTGTACCACTTCCTGGGAGATGGTTTGGTATTTGGTTCTGCGCTGATCCTCGTACACATTGACCACAGGCTCGATCATTTGAGATTTGAACCAATTGCGTGCATCTTCAACCGATGAGAGCGCATGCAGCTGCTCCATGAGGGGCGGGTCGCCTCCAAGCAGCTCCAAATGCGATACTCCGCTTTCCTGTAAAAGCCTGATCAGATTGACAAAAAAACGCGTAACGGCAATTTGATAGTCATTATAGTTATGATATTGCCCGGATATTTCCTCAAAAAAGGAATCCAGCAAACATTGGATTTTGTCTCTTTCTGCCATCTTGATTGCATCAAAAATTTGTCTTTCCAGTTCTTTAGGATATTCGGTAGTTACATTCTGGGCGGGTTGGACGTCATCAATATGAAGAATCGTCTGCTGCCCAAACAAAACCCGGTATTTCAATGCATCCATGGCTTCCTTATAAGCTCGATTAGCGTCATGAAGTCCAGCATACGATCGGCTGATTCCAATACTGATCCGTAGTGACAAATAATTTCCAACCTCGTCCTGAACCTTTTTGGCCATGGCATACATATAGGTTCTGAATTCCTCTGTAGATTTGGGATCGTCAAAAATAAGCGTAACCTGAGAGGACTGGACAACTATCGGCATCAGACGATTATGGGCCGGTATCAACTGCTGCTGCATGGACATCAATGGCGTCCGAACCCCTCAGACTCTCCATGTTGGTCTCAAAATGTGCCTTTTGATACGGAAATGGCGTATTGTTATTATTTTCATATAATCTGTGAAAAATAAATGCATCATGATAGATGCTGCAATCCGTAGGAAACTGTCTGGATTCGGGCTCGGCTTCACGAAATACGACCTTCATCTGGCGGTCGGCTGCGCGATGGCACAACCAGCCCAACACAAAAGCCAGCTTGTAGCCTAAATTGTCCTCATTCTTTCTTGCGTCCCAATTGGTCCGATATTTGTCCAACAGTGCAACTGTAAATTTATCCCCGGAACGGGTTACACTGCCGAATTGTGAAAACTGGATATGATTGCGGCCAGCTTCTTTGAAGGCATTACAAATATGTTCCGCTGCAAACATCATATTAAAGCAATCTTCTACAACCGCTGTATGGGTTACGTTCTCTGACATGTCTCATCCTCCATTATATTCGTATGTGGGTACAGGCTTACTTCTCTCCTGGCAGGTGGTGAACGTTCCATAAACCGAGCATTTTCCATATGTCCTCCTTGCTAATCAGGCCAGTATTCACATCCTTTTCTTTGTTGGTCTGAGCATAGCATCGGAACTCCATAACGGGATACAATCAGTTCAAAGCCATTTGCTCTAATGACCGCAAACAGCAATGCGGAAAGCTTTGGCATACTGAAACAATCATCAGCAATTCTCTCGATAATCATAAGAAATCACGATGTAAAGCAAGTATGAGATAAGAAAAGCTTCTGATCGAAGCCTATTCGATGAAGATACATTCGTGTTTTACATGTAGCTTTTCTTGCGAGATAAGAATCGTTCAGCTTCGCTGAAAACTTATACATTCTTATCTCTTAAAAAAACCTCCTACGCTAGTATTGGTTACCCACTCGGGTGTTAGCCAATGCCTATCATAAGAGGTGCAAGTGAAGTTCGTGTCAAGCACGAGCTTCTTGATAGTTTCATTTAAACGACAAGCGCTTTACGAAGCACTTTATCAACGACTTTAACATCCATACCAAGACCGGGAGCTGTAGGTGCCCGAAAAACACCGTCTTTCACTTCCATGTGCGGCGTGAATAAATAATCAGTCACTTTAACTCCCGCTTTGTCTTCCTGAAACTTCCCTATATTCGGAATGTACGAAGCAAAATGCAGCATATAAATGTACCCATACCCACCGCTAATGTGAGGTGTAACCGGTATGCCCTTTAAAGCTGCCATTCTGGCAACACGTGTATTTCTGATAAATCCCCCGTTATATTGTAAATCCGGCTGTACCACCTGTGCGGCATCATTATCGATAATCCAGCGAAACCGTCTTATGCTTGTTTCCTGTTCACCGAAAGCAAGAGGAATATGCAGCGCGTCTGCGACCTCCTTGGTATCTTCAAGATGCTCAAAAGGGCAAGGCTCTTCATAAAAGAAGGCACCAATTTCTTCCAGTATTTTACCATATTCGATTGCGACTTGAGGATCATAGGAACCATTACCATCAGCATGTATCGTGAAATCGTCTCCGAACGTTTTGCGCGTTAAATAAATCAGCGATTCAGAGCGTCCCTGAATGGAATCGGCGTTTTTGCTCATCCGGCCCCCTACCTTGAATTTAACTGCTCTTGCTCCCGTTTCCGCGACCTTCTGCTGCAGCACTTCAATTTCCTCTTCAGGCGTTGTGCCCCTGTTACCGCTTGCTACATAAATAGGAATCTCGTTGCGAATGACGCCTCCAAGCAAATCCCCGATAGGCTTGCCGACTATTCGGCCCATCATATCCAGCAGACTCGCTTCTACCCATGAAATGCAGCACCACAAAGCAAGTCCGGACAGCTTATAATTGCTTTGATACACGTATACGCCATCCAGAAGCTTTTCCAAATCTCTGGCATCCTTGCCTATAAAGTAAGGAATGATCAGCTGCTTAAGCAAAGGGTACAGATAAGCTGCACGTTCGCTAGCCACAGCTACGCCTTCTGAGCCATCCTTTGATCTCGTGCGCAGGAAGTATAAGCCGTTATTAAACAACAGTTCCATGGACTCTATGATCAATGGAGAGCTGATACCTTCCACATTCAGTACGGTTGAATTCGCCGCTGCCTCCAATTCCGCAATGCTGACATCACTTTGTGCCTGGGTAAGGGAGCTGTCCAAATGCAAATAAGATAAATCGTGATAAGTGTTAACCATATCTGTTCCTCCTAAAATTTTTGTTAAGCATCTGCAAATTTGGCATATAAGTAACCGGTAATAAAGGCGGCCTGCAGCTTCCTGACCTCATCTGTATAATGCACGTGATCACAGAAGGCTGCTTCCCCAAGCTTGCGGCTGAAACCGTACAAATCAAGGATGGGAATCCCGCGCTCCTGCATAATCGCATCTGCAGCAGCATTATAGTCCAGAACATCTGCATGAAACCGGTGAAAATTTCGCGATTTGGCATTGTGGATATGATCAATGACATCGGTTGTCCGAATCCAGACGAAGGAATTCGACATCTTGCATGCCTTATCTACAATGTCGGATATATTGTGGCGATATTGCTCGAGTGAAATCTGCTTGCTGCCGGTTACAAGATTGGTTTTGATATCGTGAAGTCCGCAGTTCAAGAGCAGAATGTCATACTTCGTACCCAGGGCCTCTACCGATTTCAAATAAGCCAATACCATACTGCTATCCCCGCCGTTAGCGCCAAGCGGTTGATCCAGATCGATCAATGCTTGGGCGTCGCCTTGCTTGCGGTCATATCCCCAATCGCCCGCCAATTGCTCACTTAAATAAGGGCCATATTGAATCGAAATGCTGTCCCCAATAACGAAAATGTCCCTCATTTCCGCAGGCCTCCCCCTTAACAGTTCTACATAGCGACTTATTGCTTGAGCCTTTTACATATTTCGGCTGTGACCTCTGTTGTTGTCGAAGCCCCGCCGATATCACCGGTTTTGATACCGGAGTCAGTTACATCCTCCACCACTTTCAACAGCTTGTCTGCCATCTCGTGCTCCCCAAGGTGCTCCAGCATCAGCTTAGCTGTCCAAATCTGCCCAATCGGATTTGCCAAGTTTTGACCCTGAATATCCGGTGCTGATCCATGGACAGGCTCGAACATCGACGGATACTTGCCGTTGAGGTTAATATTCGCGGCGGGGGCAATCCCGATGCTTCCCATAATCGCGGCGCCAATGTCAGTCAGGATATCTCCGAACAGATTACTGGCTACAACGACATCAAATACATGAGGCTTGGTTACAAAAAATGCCGCAAGCGCATCAATGTGCGTCGATGTTGTTTGTACATCCGGATAATCACGACTTACCTCTTTAAAAACACCATCCCAAAAAGGCATCGTATGTACGATTCCGTTTGATTTCGTGGCACTGGTTACATGCCCTCTGCGCTTTTGTGCCAGCTCAAATGCATAGCGCATCGCTCTTTCGGTTCCTTTTCTGGAGAAAACAGCGCTTTGGATGGCCAGCTCATCCTCTCCTTTATGGATGCGCCCGCCGATTTCACTATATTCACCCTCACTGTTTTCCCTCACAACCAGAAGGTCAAACTCATTAGGCTTAAGCAGCGGCGACTCCAATCCGCGGAAGTATTTGGCCGGGCGTATATTAATGACCTGCTCAAATTCGCGGCGAATTTTGATCAAGAGTCCCCACAGCGATATATGGTCAGGCACACGTGTCGGATCACCCACCGCTCCAAGGAAGATCGCCTCGAAGCCCTGTAACGTTTGCAAACCATCATCCGGCATCATCTGACCATGCTCCATATAATAATCGCAGCTCCAAGGGAAGCTTGTATAAGTAAAAGAAATGCCTCCATGTACGTCAGCCAAAGTGTCAAGCACCTCCAGCGCAGCCGGCACAACCTCCTTACCTATACCATCACCTGGAATTACCGCAAGCTCGAATTTTTTCATTCTCTTCACAACTCCTCATGGCAATTTTCACTGCTTGGCTTCTTTGCAGTTCTCTGCTCATTTTATTGTAATACAGGAAGCGATTACATGATATAATCTTTGGCTTACATCTTTTAAACCTTGCTCCACAAGGGCTCCAGCTAGCGATAATCATTAGCAAGCACTTCAATAATCATCATATTCCGTTCATTTTCAGTTCATCCATCACAAAAAAACAGGATTCATCCCCGATATTTGCGAGATAATCCTGTTTATCGTGCATCAATCATCGAATCAGCTGGTGTGCAGGAGTGAAGCCTATTCATCATTACTCTAACATCCAAAGTTAATCCAACAACTTAAAATGATCCTTCTGCCCTATCACATATCCCCCACCTGCTTGAATATATTTAGTAACAGGCACTGTTTCTCTTTTTCTTTTAAACTCATCCGATGCTTGTCTGACGTTGTAAAGTTTTCTGTGCATAAGGGTCAGACTTACGAAGTAAATTGCGCTTCACAAAACTCGGTAATTGCTCACGAAGTAAGTTTTGCCTTGCAAAACGCTAAGGAGGTGTCCGTCATGACAGAGTCCTTGTTTACCGTATCCCGCGAGGATTGGTCCCTGCATCGCAAAGGCTATCAGGATCAAACCCGCCATCAACAAAAAGTACGTGAAGCCATCAAGCAGAACCTGCCTGACCTGGTTAGCGATGAGAGCATCATTATGTCCGATGGCAAGCAAATCATCAAAGTACCCATCCGCAGTCTCGACGAGTATCGCCTTCGTTATAACTACAACAAGAGCAAGCATGTCGGCCAGGGAGATGGAGATAGCCAGGTCGGAGACGTCTTAGGTGTTGACCCGACTCCTGCGAAAGGACCCGGCAAGGGTGAGGGTGCTGGCGATCAGCCTGGGGATGACTATTATGATGCGGAAGTGGAGATGGAAGAATTACAATCGATGCTCTTTGATGAACTGGAGCTTCCCAATCTACAGCAGAAGGAAAAGGATGTGCTCACCTCCAAGGAAGTGATTTTTAACGATATCCGCAAAAAAGGGATCATGTCCAATATCGACAAGAAGCGGACCATCCTCGAAAATTTGCGGCGTAATGCAACAGCGGGCGACCCTGGCATTCACCATATCAATCCCGACGATCTACGCTTTAAAACGTGGGATGAAAAGGTGACGCCGCAATCGAACGCGCTGATTATTGCGATGATGGATACGTCCGGTTCTATGGGCTCCTTTGAAAAATATATGGCGCGCAGCTTCTTTTTTTGGATGACGCGCTTTTTGCGCACCAAATATGAGCATGTAGAGATTGTATTTATTGCTCATCATACTGAAGCCAAGGAGGTAACTGAAGAGGAATTTTTCACCAAAGGCGAGAGCGGCGGAACCATTTGCTCATCTGCTTACCAGCTGGCGATGGATATGATAGATCGGCGATACCCACCTTCCCGTTACAATATATATCCGTTCCACTTTTCAGATGGCGACAATCTGACATCGGACAACGACCGCTGCGTAAGATTGATCGGCGAGCTTGTAGCACGCTGCAACCTGTTCGGTTATGGAGAGGTCAATCAATATAACCGCAGCAGTACGTTGATGTCGGCCTATCGCAATATTCATAATCCGAAGTTCGTCCATTATGTAATCAAAGAGAAAAATGAGGTATATAAAGCGCTGCGCACCTTTTTCCCTAATGCCTCCGCCGGGAGGGCTGTGCAATGAACGGTACGGATATGCAGGAGCTTCGGACGGCTATTGCTGAAATTACGGAGATTGCCACGGGCTTCGGACTGGATTTCTACCCGATGCGCTATGAGATTTGTCCCGCGGACATCATCTACACCTTTGGCGCTTATGGTATGCCGACCCGCTTTAGCCATTGGAGCTTTGGAAAAACCTTTAATAAAATGAAAATGCAGTACGATTTTGGACTCAGTAAAATTTACGAACTGGTCATTAATTCCGACCCTTGTTATGCCTTCTTGCTGGATGGCAATTCTTTAATTCAGAACAAGCTGATCGTGGCGCACGTACTGGCCCACTGCGATTTTTTCAAGAACAATATGAGATTCTCCAAAACCAACCGCAACATGGTTGAAAGCATGTCTGCAACCGCCGAGCGTATCCGCCAGTATGAGGTCGAATATGGAACCGATGAGGTTGAGCGTTTTATCGATGCCGTGCTCGCTATTCAGGAGCATGTCGACCCGATTATTTCCAAGCCCTATGAGGCGGGACGATATGGCGGAGGCAAGAACAAGGAGCAATCCCCTGACCCGGATAACCGCGACCGCAAGCTGGGCTATGAGGATTTGTGGAATTTGGATCAGCCTCTAAGAGAGAAGGAATCAAGAAACACGGAGGTGCCCAAGTTCCCACCCGCTCCTGAAAAGGACCTGGTACTGTTTATCGAAGAGCATGCGCCGTACATGGCTCCATGGCAGCGCGACATCATGACCATGCTTCGAGATGAAATGTTGTACTTCTGGCCGCAGCTGGAAACGAAAATTATGAACGAAGGCTGGGCTTCGTATTGGCATCAGCGGATTTTGCGGGAGCTGAATCTGAGTGTGGAAGAAACCATTGAATATGCGAAGCTGAATTCATCCGTCGTGGTTCCTTCACAGCACAGCTTGAATCCGTATTATTTGGGCTTGAAAATGTTCGAGGATATCGAGAAACGCTGGGATCAGCCTACACAGGAGGAACGGGATCGTCTAGGTCGCAAGGGCGGTGAAGGACGGCAAAAAATGTTCGATGTCCGTGAATATGACTCGGATATTTCGTTCGTCCGCAACTACATGACCAAGAAGCTCGTCGATGAGCTCGATCTGTACGTATTCGAGAAAAAGGGGCCGGAGTGGAAAATAACCGATAAATCGTGGGAAAGCATCCGCGATCAATTGATTTATTCCCGTGTTAACGGCGGCTTCCCCTACATCGTAGTCGAGGATGGAAATTATGACCGCAACGGGGAGTTATACTTAAAGCATGCTTACGAGGGCATGGAGCTGGATCTGAAATATGTGGAAAGGACGATGCCTTACATTCAACAGCTGTGGGGGAAAACCGTGCATCTGGAGTCGATTGTTGAGGCAAAGCCTGTACTGTTCAGCTATGACGGCAAGAAGCACAACAGAAAGTTTTTGTAAGATAAATCAAATATTGCGGCCAAATAAGTATGTGTAAATTGACGAAACTTACGTAAAGCAAAAAACATTAGCGTAGTATAGCTAATGTTTTTTGGCTTTTCCAGTCCGTACAGAAGTATTTCCCATCGCTTTATTGCCGAATATATAGGGAAAATAGTAGAAAAAAAGAGTATCCTATAAATCGAAATATGTTAAAATATCGTTCGGGAAGTTAAATACAAGGAGGTCAAACTGTGTCACGCATCATTCAAGTTGATGAACGCCCGCCGCTCGTCGAAAGTATTCCGCTAAGTTTACAGCATTTATTTGCTATGTTTGGCTCCACTGTACTCGTACCTATTCTGTTTAAGGTCGACCCAGCCACCATCCTGTTGATGAACGGGATCGGGACTTTGCTTTACATTTATATGACCAAAGGAGAAATTCCTGCCTTCCTGGGCTCAAGCTTCGCCTTCCTGTCCCCGGTCTTTGTTGTATTGGGCTCTAAAGGCTATAGCTCGGCATTAGGCGGGTTTCTGGTTGTCGGTTTGATTTTTACCATCGTTGCATTACTCATCCGTGCTGTCGGGACTCGATGGATTGACGTCATGTTTCCGCCTGCAGCCATGGGTGCCATTGTAGCCGTTATCGGACTGGAGCTGGTTCCAACAGCTGCTGGGATGGCTGGTTTTATCGCGCCAAGCGGTGCCCCTGCAGCCTGGACGCCGGACGGGACCACCGTGACGGTATCGATTTTCACTTTTGCAGTAGGAACTGTGGGTTCAGTCTTATTCCGCGGCATCTTTAGGGTCATTCCGATATTGATTGCCATTGTCGCCGGATATGCGCTTGCTGCGGTGCTTGGATTGGTACATATCAGAGAAATAGTAGCGGCTGCTGATTGGTTCAAACTCCCTACCTTCTACAGCCCAACGTTCGACTTAGCCAGCATCCTGATTATCGCTCCTGCGGCTCTGGTCGTGATCGCGGAGCATATTGGGCACTTGATCGTAACCGGAAACATGGTTGACAAAGATTTATCCAAGGACCCCGGCCTCAGTAAATCATTACTTGGAAACGGTGTTTCTACGATGTTATCCTCCCTAGTTGGCTCTACCCCTAATACAACTTATGGCGAAAACATCGGCGTTATGGCGATCAGTCGTGTATATTCCGTTTGGGTTATCGGAGGGGCTGCGGTACTGGCCATAGTCCTGTCCTTCGTCGGTAAAATCTCGGCATTAGTCCAGACCATTCCTACACCTGTAATGGGTGGCGTTTCACTGCTGTTATTTGGAGTTATCGCTGCTTCGGGGATCCGGATGCTGGTAGAAACCAAGGTCGACTATTCCAAGCCGATCAACCTCATACTAACAACAGTAGTGCTTGTTATCGGACTTAGTGGCGCGACTCTGAAATGGGGACAATTTGAGCTCAAAGGTATGGCTCTGGCTACCATAGTTACGATTGTACTCAGCTTATTCTTCAAGCTGCTGGAAGCTCTCAAGCTTTCCAATGAAAAAGTATAAGGAATATCTGAATGAACTGATTAAATGATTTTACTGTGAATGATTTTTTTATCATAGGATCAAAAAAACCGGTCGAGAGTTGACATCGCCAGTTTGTTGTTGTTGTGCTAACATGGCAGGCAGGGGTTCTTATCCTTTTTCCATATTAACCGTTTTCTGATACAATAAATTAAAGAGCATGTAACCGAAATGGAGATGTCAGCCATGCAATGGGAAGAAGTTCGTAATATTTATCCCAACCAATATGTGAAGCTGCAAATACTCACATCCCATACAGAAGGAAACACCAAGTTTGTAGATGACGTAGCTCTGATTCGAGCCATTCAGGATCCGAAGGAAGCAACGCGAGAATTACTTAATTCGAAGGATGGCATTATTGTCTCTCACACTTCAAATAAAGAACTGAAAATTGAACTGCGTTCACTTCGAGGGTTGCGAGGGGTTATGCACAATGAAAATTGATTTCGTTGATGGACTATTGCAAACCTCTATTACCTTAAATTACAAAGGACAAGTACTGTCCATTGACAAATTAGTTATCGATACGGGAGCATCTCATACCTTGCTTTCCGCAGATGTTGTTGCTGATATCGGTGTATACTTCGAAACTGGTGACGAGATTATTAGTGCATTTGGTATTGGCGGTGAAGAAAGCTGCTTCCGAAAGTTGTTCGATACCGTACAGTTAGGTTCTTTTGTAATTAAAAACTTCAAGCTAGACGTAGGATCATTACATGAGAAGCTTTCAATTAATGGACTTATAGGTTTAGACATGCTTATGGAGGCCAGTATCATTCTCGACCTTTCTGAACTTATCATGTACCCATCCATTGAAAAAAGCTAAGTTCCAACTGGCAGCACTATGATCTAATCAATATTAACAAATTCAGCTCTGAAAATGGAATTTAACATAAATAAGATAAAAACCGGTCGAGAGTTAATCTCGCCGGCTTGTCGTTCTTGTTATTCCAAACTGAATAGCCTGTTCATAGGTACTTGCAAATCCTGAAAAACTAAAGATTGGATGGTATCCTGCTCTGTATACAAATTACGTATCGCGTAACTTCCATCCTGCAACGTGTACACATGAACCGTTTGATTTCCAGAATCGATAATCCAATATTCTTGCACACCATATTTCTGATATAAGTTAAACTTCTCATTGAAGTCCTTCAATGCGGTGGATGGCGATAGCACTTCGATGATCAAAGTCGGCGCACCCTGACAACCTTTCTTGGATATTTGCTCCTTGGAGCAAACAACCGAAAGATCGGGTTGAGTCACTTGATCGGGTAATTGGTAATCTTCGTGTTCACTGAAAAAAACATCAAATGGAGCTACAAACACATAGCAACTCCGATTCTGAAAGAACGTCCGTAGAGCAAAATGAAGATCTCCAACAATAAATTGATGCAGAGACCTCCTTTTGATTCTACAAATCACACTAAGCTAATCGTATCATGGTCAAGGGGATCGTTGCTAATGCACGCGTTCACACTGCTAATATGCTGTAGTAATTTCCAAAAACATCCTTGATAACCGTATACTCAGCACCGTGCTGAATTTCATCAATCCATTGGTTACCGATGGAATCAATCAATTGTTGAATTTTCGCTTGCAAGGCGTCCCAATCAAACAAATATTGATTTGTATTTTTATCGAATCCAACATGCTGAATTTGGTACAGAATCCACATATACGGATCTTCTATCTCAAGGTAAATACCGTCATTTCCTTGTTTTGGCTTTGGCCGCGGCACAAGTACGACCTCTTGTTCACTAATGCCTTTATCATCAATAAAGGGCATCATATAATTGAAAGTTATTGGTGCGTCCGTGAACAAATCAATATCGTTGGAATATTTGATAGCGTTGATGCTCTTAACTTTATCACCAAGGGCCGTATGTAATTCCTTGAGTTCAAATAAGGAAAATGGAATATTGGAATGCTTATTGTAGGTATCGCCAAGGAGTAAGCTATTGTCAAAATGGTCCACCACAAGATGCTCCTCAACAGAAATCCCGATTCCAGCTAATCTTTCCTTCGTTACCTTGATGGCGAGCTGACTGTTATCGCTGGCTATCCATCTCCGGTTCAGCTTCTCAGCAGCAATTAAAAAAGATCCGCTCCCACAATAAAAATCACCTATCAATGCCTGTTCATTCGTCGACATTTCAATAATTCTTTCCATGAGCTTTTCCGGTTTTTGCGATGGGTAGAACGTATTTTCCTCACCCAATGTTTCGTAAATACCGATATCGTCCCACACCGATGGCACAAGAAGTTCATCTTTTTTCAAATAGTTATTCGTTTGACTATAAACAAACAGACATTCATGGGACAAGCCAAACTGTGAATGAAAAGGTCGTGGGTTATTTTCCATTTTCCAGATAATCTCAGTAAGGAAATTGTGCCTGCCAAACTCTTGATCCAGCATCACTTTTACGTAATGGCCTTCTTTTTGGTAAATTTGCAGTACAAACAAACCGGTTTCACTAAGCAATTCCCTCGCTAATTGGATTCGTTTTAAATAATCCTTCATAAATAATTGTGAATCCAAATAATGACGCACACCTGCTAATTCGTCCCATGGATTAATTAAGTTGACCCCAAGCTTATCGTTTGGCATAGAAAAGATCATTCCAGAGTTAAAAGGTCCATCGAAATAAATTAAATCAAACTTGCCTTTGTAGCCATCCTTTACTAACTGTTCCATGATGTACAGATTATCTCCCCGGAATAAAGCCCGTTCGGAAGATAGCTCTTTTGGGACTACATGCATAATAGCCTTCCTCCTTGCTTAATAAATAAAGAACCTTCTATTGCGCATTTCAACAGAAATACGCAGAAAGAAGGCTTTGCATGGCAGATAAATGCCAAACACCGTTTAATTATTTTCCTCCCATGTCGGATGTTTAAGTAAAGCTTGTATACCTTCAACGTTTAACGGCTTGCTAAAGTAAAAGCCTTGTACCTCGTTGCATTGCTGGTCTTCGAGGAAACGTAATTGCTCGACGGTTTCTACTCCTTCTGCAATTACCTTCAGCTTCAGGTTCCTCGCCATGACAATGATGGTTGTAATAATCTCCTGATTATCCGTTGTGTTTTTTATTTGATTGACAAACGATCTGTCTATCTTCAAGGTATCAATCGGAAATTTGTTTAAATAGTTCAGGGACGAATAGCCAGTTCCAAAATCATCTATGGCTATTTTTATTCCTATCTTTTTCAAGGAAAGCAGCTTGTTAATGACATATTCCTCGTTGTACATGGCGATACTTTCTGTAATTTCCAGCTCAAGCAGCTCAGGCTCCAGCCCTGACGTTTGAAGGATGCTGCTGATCTTGTCTACCAGGCTCTTTTGCTGGACCTGTCGTGCTGACAGATTCACCGATATCCTTAATTTAGGAAAACCTTGACCTTGCCATTGCTTGGCTTGTTCACAGGCAGTCTGTAGAATCCACTCGCCAATAGGGACAATTAAACCTGTTTCTTCAGCAATAGGAATAAATTCGATAGGAGAAATGAGACCGTGCTCAGGGTGAATCCATCTGACCAGCGCCTCTAACCCAACGATTTTCTTGGTTGCCAAATCAATTTGCGGCTGATAGTACAGTATGAACTCATTACGTTCCAGAGCCTTTCTGATCCCGTTTTCCAACACGGCTCTTCTGACTATGGCATCTTCCATTTCACATGAATAAAACTGATAATTGTTGCGGCCTTGCTCTTTTGCACGGTACATTGCAATATCGGCATGTTTAACTAAGGTTTCCACACTATCCCCATTCTCAGGGAATAAGCTTATGCCAATGCTTGGTGTAACCGATATTTCCTGGCCTTCATAGAGCAGAGGTTGGGACAGCAAATTTGAAATCTGTTCGGCCTTCTCGGCAATCGCCTCCTGACTGTAGCCCAGTAATAGTAAAACAAATTCATCTCCCCCTATGCGGGAGCCCAGTTCATTAGCCTCTAGCGTATGGGTAATTCGATTGGAGGTTTCCTTGAGAAAGTAATCCCCTACAGAATGGCCGTACGTATCATTAATCCATTTAAATCGGTCCAGATCAATAAATAATACGGCTATGGATGAATCGTGTTTGGCAGCAGCTTCAATCCTGTTCTGGAACGTCTCGCTAAATAAACGCAGATTCGGTAAACCCGTCAAGAAATCGTAGTTCGCATGGAATTCAATTTCTTTATTTTTATTAACCAGTTCTTGAGTATTGGTCTGCAGATTCATCGACATCGTATTAACCCGCTCAGATAATAAACCTAATTCATCATGTCGATCGATGGCAATTCTTGCATCAAAATTCCCTTCGGCAACTTCATTCACCTTGTGAAGAATGCGATTGATCGGTTTGACAATGTAACTCGCCAAAAGATACCCGATAATCGATACGAATAATAAAGAGAATAGAGAAATGATAATATTGTTTAATATTTCTTTATCAAGAATGTCCTCGATAACCCGATAGTCGGTTACAATTCCAACAATGTAGGGACTTGCAAGCGGGGTAGCAATCGGCACAAAGGTTTTGAATACTTTTTTTCCGTTAATGACCGAGATGACGTTTTGCATTTTGCCAGTTTCAAAAGCCGTCTTTACCGTTTGAACATCCGTCGGAATCTTATACGTATATTTTCCAAATTGAATATCTCTATTGACCAAATCAATGTATTTTTGTCCGTTTACTTCTGTATATACGGGTGGTGAACCAAAAGCTTTAGGGTTAAAGCCCGTAATTTCCAAAATAGCGTTGTTATTGCTCATGATTTTTTCCAAGGTCGATTCCGGTCCAAGAATTTGTGAGACATTCAATATCTCCGTAACCCGCATATAGGGACTGATGATATAGTTGGTAGTCCCGTCGTAATAATAACCCCATTTATCTACATGATCCGGATTGGAGGCAGATATATTAACAGGGCCTGACCAATAATTGGGAAGCTTCTGTCCCTGGGATACCGTTACATTCTTGGTAGCAAACAGTTCCTTGAACGCATCAAACCAATACCCCCACTCCTTGGTGCTTAAATTACGTTCTTTAGGATCAGAGGAGCGTACGCCCTTGATATCATCGCCTTCCTGCTTTAGTAGGGTAATGTAAGAAACACCTATCTTTTCGGAAAGTACCTTTAACTCCTCATTCGTTACCTGATCGATATCCGGATTGAGCGCATTCTGCGCGGCTAAAGAAGCTACACGCAGTTGATCACCGATCAAATCTTCAACATACTGAGACCCAAATTGAGCCTGCTCGATGGATATGCCGATTTGCTTGGCCAGCTGATCCATCTGCATCTCTTGGTCCTTTTGCAAATTTTCCCTGGTAGAAATGAAGTGAAATAAGTTGTTCAAAATCAAGATGACGCTTACGACAATAATAAATATGCCTGCCAGCTTCTTTTTTAGTGTCAAATCCATCTCCCCAAATCATCCGATTTAACAATTAATTCTCATGCGTGAAGCATTCAAAATAATTTTTCTCTGTCTCCCATAATCCTACCTTATACAAGTTAGGAAGCTGTTCGGATAATAACTGATTAATCACCATGACTAATACATCGGAAGTTGGATTCATATCTTTTAGCTCTTCAACATCCAAATTAAGATGCTTATGGTCAAACTTTTGAATAATGACATCGTTTACAACGTTATCCAAATCTGATAGGTTCATAACCATTCCTGTGTGTGCATCAGGTTCACCCTTAACGGTAACGTCAAGATAATAGTTGTGACCATGACCATATAAATTATTGCATTTACCAAAAATGCGTTTATTTTCTTCATCACTTAACAAATCGCTATGAAGGCGATGTGCAGCACAAAAATGATATTTTCTAGTCATAGACACCATGGAATCCAACCCCTTCTCAGCTGATAAATAATGATTTTCATGCAAAACCAATTTATATAATTCACAATCCGGAAATTTATCTACGAGTGCATACCATAAATATTCAACAATTTTTTCCGTAGTCGGCACATGGTTTTGGAAATAGGGATGCTCATGGTTTAGAAATCTACCATCAAACTCTTCTTCTATAAGCCTTTTAGTAACGGTATCAATATCGGTTATATTGACAACAATTCCAGACTTGGGATCAAGGCTGCCTCTAATCATAACTTCCAAAACATAATTATGACCATGGCCGTTTTGATGGCTGCATAATCCAAAAACTCTTTGATTTTCCTCTTCACTCCAAGTCGAGACGCGATAGAAGTGAGCAGCGGAGAAATGCATCTTTCTACTTAAATAAATCATGTATGTGTCCCACCTCATCAAAGAATCGTTTAAACTCGGGGTATTATAGTACACCTTTAGGCGGAGTCATTTCTATTCTGTCGATTCGGATATGTAAAGGTGTATTTGCAATAAAGGCAACCATTCGAGCGACATCCTCGGTACCCAGCATATCGGCTTGTGAAAACCCCTCAACGTTTTTCCATAAATCGGTATAGGTAGCTCCCAAAATCAAATTTGTCGTCATCACCCGATCCTTGTACCATTCTTCTCCGAGCGCTTCCCCTAAACCATTAAGAGCATGCTTGGATGAGGTATAGAGGGATGTGTTCGGGAGAGGGCTTTTAGTCATAATCGATGAGATATTGATAATTCTCCCTCCGCCTTCCTTCATTAGAGGAAATGATTTCTGTATGCAGGAGATCGGTCCAAACACGTTCGTTTGATAGACTTGCTCCCAATCATTTTTCTCAAATTCAGCAAAAGGTTTATTGATCATGACTCCAGCATTGTTGACAAGCACATCGAGTGAGCCATGTTTCTCTTCGATCACCTTAAAGGCTTGACGAATCGATTCCTCTTCTTGCAAATCCATCTCCAGATGAAACTGATTGTCACGGGTTGGTACACCGCCACCGCGGCTTGCTGTATATGTAATAAATCCATTTTGGGCTAAGTCTGTACTAATGGCTTCGCCAATACCCCGTAATCCACCCGTTACCAATGCAATTTTTGTTTTCATGAAAATCTCCTTTTAGAGGTAGTTCACCAAGTCCCCTTTGAATTCGCTCCTTTAGTCTTAAATACCTGCATGAGCTGATAGTCCCCCATCAATAACAAAGGAAGCACCATTAATCATCGATCCCGAAGGCCCAGTCAAATAATAAACCATATCGGCGATATCCTTCGTACCGACTATTGCTTTCACGGGCGATCTTTCCAGTACGCGAGCCAGATGATCGGTCACCTGATCCTCCTGAATGCCCATTTCCGTTGTGACATATCCCGGGCTAATGGCGTTGCACGTAATTCCATAAGGCCCCCACTCAGCCGCTATCGATTTGGTCAGGCCCAGAATGGCGTGTTTGCTGGTAGAATAGACGGCTGAATTGGCTCCACCCCATACACCGAAGATCGATGATAAGTTAATGATTCTCCCGTATCCTCGCTCCTTCATCTGGGGCAGCACATATTTGGACAATAAAAACATGCTTTTGACATTGGTGTTCATAATCCAATCCCATTCTTCTTCACTCACTTGATCAAGTGCATGGTAAGGTCCGCCTACTCCCGCGTTATTAACAAGAATGGAAGGTGTACCCCATTGATCCTCAATCGCAGCTATAGTCTCTTTAATATCCTGGCCGTTGGAAACATCACATTGTATAACCTCAGCCTGTCCCCCATTAGAGCGGATGTTGTCCACGACGGTTCTGGCCGGATCCAGACTTTTGTTGACGATGAGTATGACAAAAAAGTTTTCTGAAGCCAGCTTCTCTGTAATGGCCGCACCAATCCCGCGTCCTCCTCCGGTAACAACTGCTATCTGCATGGGGTTCCACTCCTATAATGATCGATCAATATTTCATGTCCTGAATAATTTTAACCCTCGTTATAATCTTCGACAAAAAATGAGATTAACCTTCAAGCAGTTTCGCACAATTTTATTTTTATCGAGTTTATAGCTCATATTCTAATTGACTTGCTCGTAATCGGGCCGAATATAGGACCTGCTAGCCCAGACAGTCACATCGAACAGGCCCACCCAGGACCAGCGGTGCAATCTCATATAGCCCATAAGTAACTTTAACATAAGGTCCATTTAAACAAGGGAAAATCAGTTTAATTGTTAGAGTTTGTCGAATCAAATCGAGCAAAATAAATTGACATGAAAGCGCTTTTAAAATAGAATAAATTTATTGAAAAAACGTATTAGCTAAACGTATTAGCAGCCTCTGCTCGACTTGATTTTTACTTAATAGAAGCTTTGAATGGAACGGAATCCCGTTGATTTCAGGGCTTATTAAGAATACACATTCGCAAAAGCCTTTCGGAATTAAATTGGGAATAGAAGGGGGTTGGGAACAGCTTGTCCACGGCAATATCCAATACATATTGGCTTAAGTAAACCTTGAATGAATGAAAGGAAGTGCAGCACAATGAAATGTAAACAGCGTTTTGCTCTCCTTCTATGTTGTATGATGGCTTTCAGTCTGATGATGTCTGCAATTGCAGCTGCTGCTCCAAACGATCCCCTGCAGGGGATCACCAGAACGAAAATTTTTCCCGCTTCTAATCCCATTTCAGCCGAACATAATCATGGTTCCTCCATAGTAGAGCTGCATGATGGCACCTTGTTTATGGTTTTTTTTAGTGGCGACGGTGAAAGAGATGGTGATACCACCAAGATCATGGGAGCAAGGTCCAAAGATGGCGGGAAGACCTGGACGCCTCCCTTCGATGTGTATGATACTCACGATTTTCCTGATATCAATCCTGTCGTCTATGTGGACCAGCAGTCAAGACTATGGCTATTTTACAACGTCGTGCTCAATGGTCAATGGGTATCTGCACAGCCTAAATATATGTATGCCGATATTGGCAGCTATGAGTATACGATCCGCTCGGGAGGAAATCCCAAGTGGCATTATCCACAGACGATTTATATGAATGTTGGGGATGCCATGTCAGGCAAGGGCTCCTATTCCAACGGACAGTGGACTTACAGGGTCAAAGGCTCAGAAATCAAATCATTAAGTCCGAGCCAGGTTACAGCAGCTACTTACCTGGATCCATCCAAATATGTCGAGGTTACCTCATGGTTCAACTCTAGCGATAAACGATATGTGACCGACAGCTTTGTCGTCTCCATGAAACGGAAATATGAGCAATATATTCAATACTTACAGACGAATAAGCCTTATGACGATGTGTACACAGGAAGAACTCAAGAAATTATCAACTCGCTGCAAAATGGCATTTATACAGTATCCGGTGCCACCTACTCCAAATACGAGCCACCTATTATCCAAAAATCGATTGAACGCGCTTCCGGTGCAGATAACGATATTAGCACCTGGAATCCGACCTACAGCAGACTTGGCTGGGAAACCAAAAACAAGCCTATTGAAATTCAATACAATAATAAAACCCGATTGATGCTTCCTTTATATTCCGATTCTCTCGCTAATTCCGTTGTTGTGTATACGGATGATCGCGGAGAAACCTGGCAAATAAGCGATGCTATCGTGGGATCGGGTACCATTCAAGGATCGTTGATTCAGTTAAAGAATGATCATATTCGCGCCTATTTTAGAAGTGGTAAGCTGGATGGCAAAAACGGACGGCTCGCCTGGCATACTACGTATTCCGAGTCTAAGGACGGCGGGGCCACCTGGGGCGTTCCTGTAGTAGATCCATATCTGAAAAACGACGGAGGCTTTGAAGTGGCCAAGCTTCCGAATGGTGACTGGCTGGCAGCTACCAATCAAGAAACAAAACGGGATGCTCAGCAAAGCGGTCATAGAAGCACCTACAGCTTGCTGCTGTCCAAGGATGAAGGACAAAGCTGGAAGTCCATCCTGATGGAATCTGACCCTACGACGAATGAAACCTATCAATATCCGGGAGTGTTAGTCGATAAATTGGGCAATGCATTAATGACCTACTCACTGAGCTCATCTTCTCCGAAGTTTGAGGTTATGGGTTTCGCAAGAACGGAAGCTCCTGAGATCGAGAAATTGTTTGGTTCCGTCATCAACGCTACCTATGGGGCTCAGCAGCCTGTCATCAATAATAAGCTGAACCTTCCCGCCGTCGGAAATTCGAAGCAATTGTCCTTTACTTTAACTGTAGATGGTGATGTTAAAACAGATGGTGGACTATCATGGAGCTCAGATGATGCCTCTGTTGCAACAATAGACAGTACAGGCAACGTCATCGCCAAGAAAACAGGCACGGCACTGATTACCGTTGTAAGCAGAAATTATGGAACCATCTATAAATGTCTCGTATCCGTTGGGACCTTATGACCCATTTCTGTGAAGTTAATTTCAAAGGGGTAATGACAATGAATAGAAGAATTACGCTGTGTTCACTACTTGTTGTATGTTTCATGCTGGCTGTAACAAGTATTCCCGTATATGCGGCTAATGCCGGCGTTCTGAAGGTTGAGGAGGTCGTTACGAACATTTTCGACCCCGTGAAAGATAATGGCGATACCGGCGATCATGTTCATGGCTCCAGTATTGTGGAGCTGCCGAATGGGGAGTTGCTATCGGTATGGTTTCAAGGCAACGGTGAACGGGATGCGACAACGACAAGAATTATGGGAGCCCGATCATTGGATGGCGGGAAAACGTGGAAAACTCCGTTTGTCGTGGAGGATGCACAAGGGATAGCCGATATTAATCCTGTTGTTTATATGGACTCCGGAGATCGACTGTGGTTCTTTTGGTACCCTGTGCTCGCAGGCAAATGGTCGACCTCACAAACCCGATATGCATACGCCGAAAAAGGAAGCTATGAATATGATCAAATCGGTAACAAGAAGCCGGTATGGACCTTTTCCGAAGTGATTAATGTCAAAATTGGGATGAATATTGGGGATGCAGTTAATCCGGATAGTCCCGATGATTACATCAGTCCCCGGTTGCAAAAAGGGTTCGTTAACACGTTAAAAGCAAAATTTGTGGAGCAAAAAGCATACATTTTTAAACCGATCGAACAAGGCGGAGCCGGTGTAAGCCAAAGGGTAAAAGGCGCCGAGTTCGATGCACTTGTAACAGAAGTTATGCAATTGGCGGGTGGGGACCCGAATAAATACTTATATGCTCCAACCGTGGCCGATTCAATCTGGAAAGGCCGCTCAGGCTATCCTCTCGCCCGCCGTATCGGCTGGCAAACCAAGGATAAGCCTTATGTGATTCCACTTGATGGAGGCAAGGTGCGCATGATCTTGCCGTTATACTCCGACACCATGGAGACCAGCATCATGGCGATTACGGAATATAATCCCGCTCAACCGCTGGAGGACAATTCAATTCACTGGGAATTTAGCGAGCCGATTGTAGGCGTCGCCAACATTCAGGCTACGATGGCCCAAAGAAAGGACGGAACCTTGGTTGCCTATATGAGAGATAATGGTCCGCGTCCTTATCGAGTATTGTATGCAGAATCCAAGGACGGCGGGTTCACTTGGACCATTGCCAAAGATGTCGCCGAGCTGCAGGACCCAGGCGTTGGCCACGATTTGCTTCAGCTGAAAAACGGCAATTGGGTGTTTGTGCACGTGGATACGGAATCAACCAGAAACACATTGGCTGTAGCACTATCTGATGATGAAGGTAAAACCTGGAAATACAGAAGACATCTGGTTATCGATACGAGAGCGAATTTAGGAAGCTATCATTATCCTGCGGTGACACAAGGTAAGAATGGAGATATCCTCGTTACGTTCAGCCGTTTTTTTACAGGAGACGATCGTAACGCTTCAGGAGAATCCTTAGCCTCATACAAAAATATTGTGTTCTCCAGATTGACCGAGGACTGGATTAAGCAAGGCGATTGGACAAATCCGGCTAACAAGCTTGTTCGTGAGTATGAGAGCATCGACCGTGAAATTGCTGTCCCTGCCTCCTTCAACATCAATACCGCTTCGGATAGTGCGATTAGGGCTATTCTGCCTTCCACTATTAAAGCCTACCTGACTTACGCGAAGGGTGCATCAAATGCCACATTGCCTTATGTAGACTTGCCTGTTAATTGGGACCTGAATGCAATAAAAGCAAATTATAAGTTAAACACGTATATTAGTAATAATTTAAATGGCACGGTAGATGAAGCCCGATTGCCTGCAGGAATTACAACTGAGATGCTGCCCGTATTTAAACCTTCACTAAAAGCGTATTTCTACAATGATAGTTCAGCCGTCGCAGCAACTGGCGTGTCATTGGATAACAATACGATTAGCTTGGCGAAAGGCCAATCTGCCATAGTGAAGGCTACCGTAGCTCCAAGCAACGCAAGCAACAAAACCGTACTGTGGAGTACCAGTGATGCCAATGTCGCTACAGTCAGTAATGGAATCGTAACGGCTTCAGGCAAAGGAACGGCCGTTATTACAGCGCAAACACTGGATGGCGGCTTGAAGGCAACAGCCACCGTAGATGTTAAAATTGCGGCAGCAACCATCACCTTGGACCCAAGCGGGCTCAGCTTATTTGCAGGACAAACAGCTGTCTTGAAGGCTGCGGTAGCTCCCGAAGACACAAGCTCCAAAGCCTTGGTATGGAGTACCAGCGATCCCACTGTCGCTACGGTTAATGACGGAACTGTTACAGCCGTGAACAAAGGAAATGCCATAATTACGGTACAGACACAGGATGGCAGCATTAAGGCAACCGCTATCGTAGAAGTTAAAATCGCGGCAGCGAAAGTCTCCTTGGAACCAAGCGAGCTTAACCTGCTTGCCGGCCAAACAGCTGTCTTGAAGGCTACCGTAGCCCCTGACGATACAAGCTCTAAAGCGTTAGTCTGGAGTACCAGCGATGCCTCTGTCGCTACAGTTAACGACGACGGAACTGTCACAGCCGTTAACAGAGGAAATGCCGTTATTACAGCAGCGGCACAGGATGGTAGTCTGGCAGCGGGCACAGCTGTTGTAACCGTGCGGTATCGCAGCAATAGCAGCAGTGGCAGTGGCAGCAGCAGTTCGAGCGGAACTACTGTTGTAACAACGCCAACGGATACCCCGGCAGATGAAACCAAGCAGCCTGAGCAGCAGCCAGAATCAACTGCAAGCCAACAGCCTATTTTCAAAGATTTGACCGGCTATTCATGGGCTCAGGAAGCCATCCAAGCATTAGCGAGCAAAGGTATTGTAAATGGAACCTCAGATCAAACCTTTGATCCAGGCAAAAACATTTCGAGGGCCGACATTCTGACGATGCTGGTAAGAGCATTGGGTTTAAAAGCAGCGTTTACCTCCAACTTTGATGATGTCAAAAAAGATGATTATTTCTATGAAGCACTGGGGATATCCAAAGCTCTCGGAATTACAAACGGGGTTGACGACAACAAATATCTTCCGAGTGAGGCGATTAGCAGACAAGATTTGATGGTACTGATTGCAAGAGCTTTAAACACGACTCAACATGTAATTGCAAAAGGAACGATCAATGATTTGAAAGCTTTTAAGGATGCTTCAAGTATTGCCGATTATGCGGTTGAGAGTATTGCTTCGCTTGTAAAAGCAGGGATTATTGAAGGCAGCGATAATATGATTAATCCTAACGGCAAAGCAACAAGGGCAGAGGTGGCTGCAATCCTATTTAGAATCCTGAATCATCTCAAATAGCTATTATATAGGTGCTGAAAGGCGACTTTTTGAACTCTTACTTGTATGGCAGGGGCTGTCTTCAGAACAAGCTGGAGACAGCCCCTTATTTATTCTGAAGCCCGGGGAAGCAGAAGCTGAAACGTCGTTCCCTGCGATGAGCTGTCCTTGAGGATCAGCTTACCGTCCATCGCATTCGCCAGCATCTGGCTTATCGTAAGCCCTAGGCCCAAACCGCGTACGGCAAGCTTTTTGTTAGATCCTCGGTAGTACCGTTCATAAATGTTGACTTGCTCGTCGGCCGGGATGCCAGAACCGTTATCCGCTACCTGAACCTCATACATCGTGCTCGAATATTCATGTAAGGAGACCGAAATGATACAATGCCCTTTGGCTGCTTGCCAGCTGTTATTTAGCAGATTAACAATAATTTGCTGAATACGTCCTGCATCACCAAGGGAAATCAACTCACGATCGGATATATCGAACCGTATTTCCAGATCGTCTTCTTGGTGGATCAAGCTCCATTGATATACGATTTCCCCCAACAGCTTGCCCAGATCAATCGCTTCCGATTGATTGCGTACATGACCGGATGCAAAAGCATTGAAATCCAGCAAATCCGATACCATCCGTTCCAGCCGCTGCGTTTCTTGTAGCGAAATATCCAGAAATTCGTCCGCCTCGTCTGCGGTTACGACATGATCCTGAATTGCACGCAATAAGCCTCTTATCGAGGTAACCGGTGTTCTCAGCTCATGAGTTACCCCAGCCAGCAGCTCGGTGCGCAAATGCTCCAATTGCTCCAGCCTTGCAGCCATAGCATTGAAATAGACCAGGAGCTCGTGAATCTCCTGTTCCTTGACGTTGTCCTGCAGCATCAACGTGTAATTACCCGATTGGATTTGTTTAAACGCATTCACAACCGCATATATCGGCTGCGATAATTTACGCAGCAGCAAATAAAGGATGAGCCAGCCGAGCAGTCCTGATATGAGAAGCAGAGAGGTGATCAATCCATACTGCTGGCTAATATCGGTTAGCTCTATCTTGGCGTAAGAAATAGCGATCGACCCGATAACCTTATTCGAACCATAGATAGGGGCAACAATGGTATATTGATTGCCGATATGGCTCACAATGACCCGGTCTGCAAGCGGCGGTGGAGATGGAAAAGCCGGATCAGCTCCAGAAGCTCCTGGCATATTGTTCGGGGTGTTTGAGGGTACAGCCGATTGTCCCGTATTAGGCATGGGGGGTGGGGGCGGCGGATTCCCGCCTTCTTGAGCGGGCGGTCCCGCTTCGATGGGTGCAGATTTATAGAACAATACACTGCCGGTTTGGTTGAATACGGTTAAACCAAATTGTCCGGGAAGCTTGTATTTTCTTTGGTTCAGATCAATCCATTTATAGAACTGCTCGGGTATGACAATTTGCCCGTTATCGCTTGTAACATAATCCGCTGCCTGCTGTGAAAAGCTCTGAATATTGTCCAATCGACTGGTCAGAGCTTCATGCTGAAGCCACAAAACCGATGCGACTCCGATGATGAGCAAGCCGATAAATAAAGTCAGAACATAACGCAGCGTCCAGTATCGGAGCAGCGTGCTTCGTTTAGGTTGTCTGGTTGGCATAAAACTGGTACCCCGTTCCCCGCAATGTTCGAATTTCACCTTCCTCCGGAGGCATATGAAGCAGCGCCTGACGCAGACGTTTGATGGCGTGATCCACCGCGCGGTCGCTTCCCTCGTAGTCCATCCCCCATACCCGTTCGATAAGCTGCTCACGACTAAAGATTTGGTTCGGATGCTCCGCCAGAAAAAGCAGCACCGCCAGGTCCTTGGGTGTCAGTGACAAGCTGACTCCATTCAAATAAACAGTTCGAGACTTGAAATGGATTCTCAGACTGCCGTAATGCTTCTGATCCTCTGCAATCAAGGCATGTGAAGGCCTGCGCAGCACAGCGTGGATTCTGGCTACGACTTCTTCCGGCTCAAACGGCTTCGTCATATAATCGTCGGCTCCGCTGTTCAACCCGGCAAGACGATCACCTATGTCTCCTCTGGCCGTTAGCATAATGACAGGACAAGCGTTACGGCTTCGCACCTCGCTAAGCACCTCCCATCCGTTCATTCCCGGCAGCATCACATCCAGTAAGATCAGAACTGGCTGAACGGTTCCAAGCTGTTCGACTGCCTCATCGCCCCGACTGCAGACGACACAATCGTAACCTGCCTTTTTTATATAAGCTGACAGCACCCGAGAAATAGCGGGCTCATCCTCCACAATCATGATGGTTTTCATAGCAGGACCCCTTCTACCGTGAGAGTCGAGAAGCAACTCTGTCTTTGAATATTTTAACACAAAAGGCCGCTTGCAAGAGCTATAAATCGCAGCTTATTGGTATTATGGAATAAGGTTCATGTCATCCATGATGGCAAGAGCCTTATTCCATATCCAAGCTTTCTTATTGCATAACTATTGAAGGCTGATAGCTGAAATACTTCCATTTGTTGTGAAATCTTTGGTGTACGATAGTGCAGCGGTTGCCGTTATTTTACCATTCGGTCCCATTACGGTGATCGTTGGGTTTGAAGAATAGCCTGATCCCGGATTCGTAATCGTCACACCGGTCACAACACCGTCTGTTACATTAACCACAGCCGTCGCTTGAGTCTTTGGCCAGGTTCCGCCATTTCTACCGTTATAGCGATAATAGTTGGATACCTCATCCAATCGCTCATTGGTGATCCCATAGGGGGCCAACACTTTAAGCAAAGCTGCCTTGTTTCGTTGAGCTTCATCGTCAGTTGGACCCCTATCCAATCCAGCAGGCGTCACGCCGCTGAATGCTTCTCTGAACACCTCTGTAGGAACCCCAAGAGCCGCAGCTATAAGTACAACCGGTCTACCTTTGTCCTGTGGATCTGTACTAAATCCCCCTGATATAACGACTGAATTCGCGGCATGTTCAGGATTGCTGCCATCGACTACAGGAGCTGGCTTATTTCCGCCAGCCGGGTCTGCTGGACCCTGTGTTCCTGGTGCTTCACCACGCTCTGGTCGCGGGGCTGGCTTCTCCTTGCCAGGCTCAGCCGGTTTATTATTGGGTTTGTTGGATGCGTGACCTTTATCTTTGGGACGTGGAGGCGGTGTCAGTCCAAGCTCGTGAACTTTCTCTCGATCCTTGTCGCCGATAGCTTTTACGATGTCCTTTAATTCCAAGCCGTCCGTATTTATAGCCAAATCTGCTGCGGTTTTCAGAATCGCTTCGGATTGGCCCGCAAGCTGCTGCTGATAGGCTTGTAGAGCCTCATTGTTAGGAGGAGCATCACCTAATTGATGATGAGCGGAAGGCCGCGGTGGTGGTGGTGCAGACGCATTATCGGCATTATCCTTGGCTACTACAACGGCCCCACAGAAAATCGTCAAGGCCAGTGAGCTGACGACTCCTATACTAATCATTGATTTTTTCATTGAATTCGCTCCTCTTTTTTTGAAATTGTTTCTTACAACTTCAATATAAAGGGCTAATGTGGCAGCAGGATGGTAGAAACCTCATCATCGCATCTATTTTTTAATTGGCAAAAAACATGCATCGCTGCATGTCTTCTCATTGTATTATGGTTCTGAATATACACCCTGCATGGAAATCAGTTATCGCTGAGTACAACGCGTAAATACCCGTCCGCTTCTTCACCATATGCCTCCAGCACAGGCGTATAGTGACTGACCTTTGCCTGTTTGGCCATAACTGTTTCATCCTATCTCTGCTGTGGATTGACCTTATTCTTGCTTCTATTCTACAATGCTTCTATTCTACAAGATTACTGAAAAAAGACAACGACCGCCTCCCACTTATGGAGAAGCAGTCGCGGTATTAAAGCCTTTTATGGTAGTCTTCTGGGCAGTAAATCTCGGATTATTTACTTAATCTTCATATAATCGGACCATGCCTCTTTTAGCTTCTTACTGTAATTTTCCGGTGTTCCGTCTTTATTTTGCTTCGTAAATTTGCTTTTGGATGAGCTCAAGTCATTCCTGGCTTCCTCGGCTCTAGCCAATAAGTCGGTAGCTGACGCCTTAAGCTGTATGATCCTGGATTTATATACCTCGACAGGGGCAAAGTTGGTATTCAGCCCCTCCTTCTTGATCCGTTCCGTATCCTTTACATATTCCAGAAATTGATTCATATCTGCGATCAGTAAGCTGTATTTGTCTTTAATGGGGCCTTCATTTAATGCCTTCATATTGTTTGAAGTGATGCCTTGACGGTTGAGCTCGTCTTGTATCTCCCCGGCTTTTAACATAAAGCTTAACGCATACAATCGGATCCTATAATCCTTTTGCTTGAAGCTTTCCAGATCACCTAGCATTTTCTGAGCTCGCTTGGCTTCAAATACTGTTATGAACTGATCGAGCTGCGGCAGCATTTGAGCGGTTTGTTCATGGATCGTTTGATGTAAGCTTCTGCCCTTCACAAAATCATCATCGACGTATGATTTTAACTTATAATAGGTGTTGGCTTCTTCCAAGGTCGCGATAAGCGCCTTGAACCTCGGATTCAATTCCTTGACAGTCTGGTCCACTTCATCCATAGCAGGCTGCCTGGAGGCATAGTCGAAGCTTTCGTCCAGCTCCTTTTTATTCATCGTATCCACAAGGATGCCCATATAGAGGTTATCATTTTTCTTAACCTTGAATACGTCGGCCTCGCCAAACTTTGCCGTGTAGGCATCCAATGATTCCTGCAGCTTACCTGTCAAAAACATATCCAAATTCGTATACGCCGCATATTTCTGTTCAAGTGTTACTGCTGGCTGCTTGGTCGATTTCTCGGCAATCTCCGGCCTCTCCTCTGATTGCAGGCTCGATGCAGCATTGAATACCGTTTTGAGCTTGCCGCAGGAAGTCAAAAGAGCACATAACAATATACCCATCATCATTATAAAAACACTTTTTCTAAGCATAGCTTCCTCACTTTGTCGTTTGAAGACCGATCATCGTATTGTAAGAACTGGTTAAATTGGAAACCTTTTTGCTGTATTCCTTCAATGGAACCTTCTTGCCTCCGGTGGTCACTTTACCTTTGGTCGTGCTGTTGATCGTCGTATCCTTCTTTTCGAGGATCTCCTTCAAATCCGTAGCCGCGACCTTGACTTGCTCCAAGTTAAGCGTGAATACAGGTGTAACGGATATTTTTTCCTTTTTAATTCTGTCCTGATCTTTGGAAAATTCCATGAATTTGTTAATATGTTCGGTTAGCTGATTGTATTTCTCTACGTATACATTTACATCCAGATCCAATATATTGTCGTCGTCAATGTCGGCTGTATAAAATGCCTTTTGAATTTCTTGGGATTTTAACACAATACTCATCGCATGGTATTGAATTAATCGATCATCTTTCTTTAACGCCTCTAAATCCTCCTGCTTCTTTTGAGCAGTAATAACAACAAATTCAGCAAAAAACGTATCAGCCAGGTTAGTGAATTCACCATACTGCGCCACGATTTGGCGATGCAATTCTTTGCCCTTGGCAAATTGATCGTCAGAGTAAGATTTGGCCTTATAGTAGCTTTGCGCTTCATCCATCGTTACCAGCAATTGCTTCATTTTGGGAGCCAGTGCTTTAACGGAATCATCGGTGGCTGGATACGCAGGCTTTTGGGAGGCATAATTTACTGCTTTATCCAAGTCATCCTGGTGTCCTTTGAGAACGGGAAAGGTGTTAAATCCATTAAAATTTTTCTTGATGACGATTTCCTCGTCCACGCCAAACTCTTTGAAATAACTGGTGAACATAGTATCCAGCCATTGGGTTATATAGTTGCTTAAAGCTATGTACGCATTATATTTTTCCGTATCATTGACCTCATTTGCTGTGCTCATGGAACCCGCTGCCTCTTTGACACCTTTCATGAGCTTGCCACCGCAAGAGCTTAATACAATGGCTAGTAGTACACACATCGATAATACCATTAACTTTTTTCTCAAAACCAGCTGCCTCCAACCCTCATATTTCGACCCGAATAGTTTTCCATGATAGCAGCCATTTCCGGCCCGTCTAAACACGTAGGCCCTATCATATTTTTTTTTGTTTAATTTTGTCAACCATTCAACTTTTGCTATCGTTTATCCAAATTAAGGACCTTTTTCCTATTTTATTTTGACCATTTTATGTAAGCATCTGCCTGTAACCGATTGCGCTTTTTGTTTCCACCCTGTTATTCATCGCTTCGATATGCGTGGGCAACGATCTTTTCCAGTAAGTCCCTAAAAAATAGTTCTTATTTCACACCACACAAATAACCTCCAGCATTAATTTACCGGAAGTTATCTGTTATTTCTTCATCAGCGCATGTTCGATCCCAAGCTTTATGCTCGACTTGTTTCCTTGCCATAGCGTATGAATATCCACACCCCCAGCAAAATGAACAGTCCTGCGCCCAACTGGAAAAGTGGCGGCTTCTCATTAAGCAGCAGCTCTACCACCAGAATCTAGGATAGGCCCGTTGTCGGCTCAGGTTATTCACGATGAGCGCGATCAAGACGATCACAATCGAACCGACCAGCACGGGTGAGACAATAAATGACCAAGCGCTACCACTCATCATGACCACAAGTGGATCAGCACCCGCTGGAGGATGTGTGGTTCGTGTAAGCATCATCAGACTGATAGCCAAGCCAACGCCCAATGCCATAGCCATAACACCGTGTCCCAAAAATTGGTTGACCGTTAGTCCTGTCACCGTGGAGATAAGATGTCCTCCGATAATATTTCTCGGCTGCGACAATGGTGAATCCCACAGACCGAATGCGAGAACACAGCTCGCACCAAAGGGTGCCATGATCCAAAGACCAGCATTCATATCTGTTAACCATGCCAGAGCTGCTATCGTCAAGCTCCCCCCGACAAATCCCATTATGACGTTACGTATATGAATAACAAGTGGCGAATGGCCCTCCCCCTTCATTTTTCGCAAAAAAATCCGTAAGCTTTCCATCTCCATAACCTCAGCTTCCATCGAATTATCAAATAACCATTTAACTATGTAACTTTAGTATCTAAAATACTTGATTTATGATAAGATTGTCAATAAGAGGTTGAAAAAAAATGATCGGTTGTGTAGTGTCAAATTAATGGATTTTGGTGAAACGGGGTTGTATACGTGGATTATCCTATAAAATTAACAATCGACCCGACTGTGGCGTTGGAAGCGAACATACAGGTAAAAGAACAGCTCAAATGGTTAATTGGCATCGGTCATATTTCCCCCGGAGAGCTGCTGCCCTCGACTAATGTGCTCGCTGCTCAGCTTGGACTCAATCGAAATACGATTAATTGGGTCTATCATCATCTCCAGGAGGAAGGAATCGTTTCGATGCACAAAGGCCGCGGCACGCTTGTGCTGGATAATCCACAGACAGACGAGCTGCGGCGCAGCAGAATGCTCATGCATGAATTGCTTGAGCGGACAATCGAAGAGATACGGCTCAAATCGATCAACACTGAAGCGTTTTTTACGGCCTCCCTTGCTTACGGATTAATGCAGGTACCGGAACAGACTACAACCAGGAGACTCCTGTTTGTTGAGTGTAAGGAGCATGACCATCCTTTTTACAGCAATGAGATCAGACGGGTAACAGGAGCCGAGGTGAAAACCATCTTTCTGGAGGATATCGAATCATCTGATACCATTCTTACGGATGCGCTGGAGTTTTCGGCTATGGTCGTAACGACTCTCAACCATCACGATCAGGTCAAACGACTGCTCACTGGAAAGGAAGTCAAGCTGTGTGTCATTGGGGCCCAGGTCGAAACCTCTGCATTTCTCGAAATTGCACGATTAGCAGAGGGTAGTCCTGTTACTTTTGTTTGCCTTGGCAAAGCCGGAGGCCAATGGATGGCCAAGCGCGTTCATGAAGCGGGACTTCATTCCATTACACCCTACGCTGTTGGCATTCATGATCATGCACAGCTGCTTGCGTGCCTGGAGAACTCAGAGCGCACCTATGCTTCTGCCGCCGTATACAGCAAGGTTAGAGAGTTGGCACCAGATAAGGTAAGACGATTTCCCATGCTGCTGGAAAAAAGCAGTGAAACGCTGCTCATCGATTTTTTTCAATTAACCAAATAACTAGCCAACTATGTAATTTTATATAAATTTCGTTATCTTGCTGTTACATTCCGTAAAACGTACAAACGTTCCTTTTTGGGGTTATACTGTGTGTATGGAGGTGAACCAACTTGATGAAGCCTATACAGCAGAATGCGGAGCTGTCTTCCCGCAGCGGCAACGATCCCGTAACGATGTCCAACCCGGAAGCATTAACAGAGGAAATGTGGCAAGCGATCCTTACCAACGATGCGTCTTATGACGGCCAATTTTTTTACGCGGTAACAACGACAGGCATTTTTTGCCGGCCTTCCTGCAAGTCCAGACCACCTAATAAACAAAATGTCGGTTATTTTCGAACTTCCCAGCAAGCGGTGTCCGCTAAATTTCGACCCTGCAAACGATGCAAACCAACCGGCCAGCGCTTGCCTGATGACGAATGGGTCGCTCTGGTGACCGAATACATCGATACAAACTATGCTGAAGCCTTATCGCTGGAAATTTTGGCTGTTATCTGTCACGGCAGTCCCTACCATATGCATCGAACATTCAAGAAAGTCAAGGGGATAACGCCCGTTGAATACATCCAGCAAGTGCGGATAAATCAAGCCAAGGAGAAGCTGATTTCTTCGAATAAGCCCGTTGGTGAAGTCGGCGTGGACGTCGGCCTGTCCAATACGCCGTACTTTATTACACTGTTCAAAAAGAAAACCGGTCATACTCCGGCAAGCTACCGCCAATTGCAGCAACATAACATGAAGGAGGCATTTGAAAATGGCAAACAGCACGAATTCACCACTCTATTGGACGATAATCACACATGAGGATTGGAGCATGCACATTGCAGCTACGTCTGAAGGTCTATGTTTTGTTGGCTCACAGAATCATCCCTTTGAAGAATTATCGGTTTGGGCCCACGCTCGTTTTCCGGGAAGCACATTAATTCGTGATGATGAGAGGCTGCTGCCTTATGTAGAAGAGCTCATCGAATATTTGAACGGAGCACGCAAAAGCTTTGCGATGCCCCGCGATTATCGTGGTACGCCATTTCAAATGGCTGTCTGGGATGCGCTCTGCAGTATTCCTTACGGACAAACCAAATCGTATTCGGATATTGCTCAGCAGATCCAAAGACCTGCCGCAGTCCGCGCAGTCGGCGCTGCGATTGGCGCCAATCCCGTGCTGATTACCGTTCCGTGTCACCGCGTAATCGGTAAAGGCGGGGCTTTAACCGGATATCGTGGAGGTATGGACATGAAAACGAGGCTGCTGCAATTGGAGCAGGATGGTATGCGGGCTGAAGAAGGCTTACAGCATGCCTGATGATCTCGCTAAACGCGCAGCAGGTCTGGATTGGCAAACACACCAGCAATCGTTGGATGAGTACGGATATGTCAAGCTTCCCGCACTGTTACATCAATCGGAATGTCAGGAAATTATCGACACCTACGAGATTCAGGACCACTTTCGCAGCACCATTGATATGGCCAGGTACCGTTTTGGGATCGGGGAATACAAATATTACGTTGCCCCGCTCCCCACTTTGCTGCAGCAGCTGCGTGAGAGCTTGTACCCGCAGCTTGCACTAACAGCCAATCGCTGGCTTGGTCTGCTCGGTGATACGGCTGTTTATCCGGCAACGCTAACGGAATTTTTGGATCGATGCCATGCAGAGGGGCAGACCCGTTCAACCCCATTGATTTTGAAATATGAAGCAGGTGGATACAATTGTCTGCATCAGGATTTGTATGGGAGTGTGTACTTTCCCTTTCAAGCCGTATTTGCCCTGAATCAAAGAGAACAAGATTATACAGGCGGGGAGTTTCTACTGGTAGAGCAGCGTCCAAGGGCACAGAGCCGAGGTCACGTCATCACGCTGGAGCAGGGAGAAGCACTGATTTTCCCCACCCAGCATCGTCCGGTATCAGGAACACGAGGTTATTATAGAACCACGCTGCGGCACGGGGTTAGCACGATTAAATCAGGAACCAGATACAGTCTGGGGATCATTTTTCATGATGCCAAATAAAAGGTTTGGAGGTTGCTTATGACAACCGAATACTTATACAAACATCCAAAAACGCTGCTGAACAAAGGGACTGGTTTTCTTGCAGGCTATAGCCATTCGCTCAATCCCTATACAGGCTGTACCTTTGGCTGCTCTTACTGCTACGTTCGGCAAATGCCGGTCTCTACCTTTCGCGGCGCGAAGTGGGGAACTTGGGTTGATATCAAGCAAGGGGCAGCTGATGTTTTTCAAAAAGAGCTGGTAAGAGCCAAAAACAAAGGACCGGTCACCATCTTCATGTCATCGAGTACGGATCCTTATCAGCCCATTGAGCATAAAGAACAAATAACCCGATCCTTATTGGAGGTCATGGTCAGTGATCCACCCGACTTTGTGTTTGTGCAGACTCGGAGTCCCTTGGTTCGTAGAGATATAGATCTTTTGCTGCGTCTTGGCGAGAAGGTCCGTGTCAGTATGACCATAGAAACGGATTTGGAGGATATCCGTAAATATTTTTCTCCTGATGCGCCGCCTATTGCCGCCCGATTAAAGACGCTTCAGCTATTGGCTGACGCGGGCGTACCGACACAAGCCACTATCGCTCCCATGCTGCCGAGCAGTGAAGCATTTCCACAGCTGCTGAAGCCATTGGTAGATCGCGTTTGTCTGGACGATTATTTTATGGGAGACGGCAGCGGCGGAAAACGAACACGGAATTTAGGCATTCAGGCCAAGTATGAACAAATCGGTATGGAGGAATGGTATGGCCCAGCAGCCTATCAAATTGTCTATGATCGATTGAAGCAGGTTTTTCCCGAGGATCAGATTTATATAAGCCAAAAGGGCTTCGAGCCTTAATATATAGGAACGAGCTTATGATTACGCTGCTATTTTATTTACGCTTCATGCTGCGAATCAACCTTTTGGTTTCCTGATCTACCCGGTAGGACTCTGTAATTTTTTGCAGCGCTTTGTTGTACGTCATTTTATCCAGAGAGTTGCTTTTCAGATAGATCATTGTCGGCTCAGGGAGCAACACATAACAAATCGATAAGGCCCAGGCAACCGCCATTTTCACATAGTAGCCCTCATGCTTGATGCTGTCCAACCGCTCTAGAACTCTACTGATATATTCTTCTTCAATATAATAGTCCAGCAGCATCACCACAGCAAAGCGTATATCGTAATCCTGCTTCGACACTAAATAAGGCTGAACAAACTCCCACATGGTTTCTTTATTTGTCAAAGTGAACTTTAGCCCTATACAAAAGCTGTCGCATACGGACCAATTATCAATTTTCGGCACAAAATCAGCCACATAACGCAGGAATTCGACACTATCCGTTTGTACATAGCCAATGACCATTCCCTGCAGCATAACTTCTTCAAAATATTCATTATCAGCCTGCTCCAAATAGGTTCGCCAATCGCTCTTTGCTATCATTTTGGCCAGCTTGCGCAGCTCCGGGAGCCGTACGCCCAAAATATTATTAATATTCGGGATCAATGCCGCAGTAAACTTTTGGTACTTCTCATCAGCTAATTCAATTAATTGTTCCTTAATTGTCGTCTCCATCTTAACCCTCCTCCTCTGTCTATTCAAAAGAAATTGCCCACAAGTAGATGGAAGCCACTGAGCCCAGAGGCGAATAGCGAAGGCTGAACTGCTCAAATTGCTCTTTGTTCAAAGAATCCAAGCCATACAATTTCATCATACCACGGCGTATCGCAATATCGCCCCAGCTGACAATGTCACGGCGTTCCATACTATTGATAAGCAGCATTTCGGCAGTCCATTTACCGATTCCCTTTAACACCGTCAGCTTCTTGATGACTTCTGTATCCGGCAAGTCATACAGCTCTTCCAAATTGAAGGCTCCCTGTGCAATCGTTTGCGCGATGTCCTGGATACAAACGGCCTTTTTCATCGTCATCCCGCATTTTTGGATATTATCGGCAGTCTGAATCGCCATATGGTGCGGAGTAATTTCTCCAAATTGATTCTGCATTCTTTCCCAAATCGTGTGGACTGCTTTAGCCGATATGAGCTGACCGACAATTGCATGGACGAGGGCCGCAAACAGATCGGGAATGATGACACGTTCAACCTTGCCCATACGCGCCATTGCTGCTCCAAGTGTCGGGTCCACACGCTGCAGGTAATCAATTTCTTCTTGTCCATAATCAAAATATTTCGTTATAACAGTTCCCAAGCAGCTCTCCCCCGGTATACAATTCTTTACACTTACTAATATACCCCACATGACTCGATATGTAAGGATCATCGAGTATAACAGCAAGATTACGAAATTCAAGTTCGTCGTGAAGTTGATGATATGTGGTTATTCCCATCTGAATTTGATATTGATGTGTATAGAATCCTGCATTTTAGGTCAATATACATGGGCAGTAATAATTCAAATGGAGGGATTAATTTGGCTAAGCCGGATAATCGCGCAGATAATGCGGAGCACTTGCAAAAACATATCGATCAGACTGCAGCTAATATTCAGGAATCAGAGGATTACCTGGATGAACATGCAGACGAGATTTCAGCAAATGAGAAGCAAAGTATAGAAGAAAAAAATAATCGACGCAAACAAAGCATTCAAAGTTTCGCAGCAGAAAAAGAAGACGAGGCTCAACAGTAAAACAAGCATCATTTCTAACAGCATCCAAAAGCACAGGCAGCTCCTTCCAGATGAAAGGAGTCTGCTTTTTTATTTTCATATTAATTTGCTGTAATGTCACAGCGGCAGCTCAGAACTGGAATCGTTCATGTCCAGAGAACTCCATATGGGTTACCCCTTCCAAAGCAAGGATGTCTTTCTTCATCTGGAGTCCCCCTCTAAATCCTGTTAATGTACCATTGGAACCGACGACCCGATGACAAGGTAAAACAATCGGCAAAGGATTGCGCCCAATCGCTGTACCAACCGCTCGAATCGCTGAAGGTTTGCCAATCGTTTCGGCAAACTGCTTATACGTCCACGTGTCTCCATGAGGGATCCTGCTTAGGGCCCTCCATACGCTTTGTTGAAACGGAGTTCCATCTACATCCAGAGGGACTTTATCGAAGCTGACCGGTATCCCTTCAAAGTACTGCTCCAACAGTTCAATAATGCCGAATTGTGCGAAAAGGCTGCGATCCTCGATCAGCTGTTCAGCATCCGTGACATCTTTCTTCAACCCGGCCATTGAAGCAAGGTGTGGAGGGAACAACAATTGGCTAATTCCTTGCTCACTGGCGATAAGTGTCCATGATTGATTCAAACCGATTACGGTTTGTCGATATTTCCTATTCGCTATCAAATGTTTCTCCTCCTATTTGTTCATACCGATACGCCGTGGGAGACATGCCCGTTCTCTGACGAAACCATGAAGTGAAATGGGATGCGCTGCGGTAGCCGACAGCTGCTCCAATCTCCACGACGGTGGCATTGGATTCTACTAAAAGCTTTTGTGCATGCGTTAATCGAACACGCTCAGTTTTTTCCGCAGGTGAATAGCCTGTCACTTGCTTGTATACACGCTGCAAATGATAAGGGCTTATAGCAAGTGAAGCAGCCAGCAGCGGCAAAGTCAGTTTGTCTTTGTATTGTGTCTCAATAATCATATCCACCTGTACAGCCAATACTGCATCCGGTCGAAGTGCTCCATTCGCCTCGGGCTTACAACGTTTGCAAGGCCGATAGCCTGCTTGTAGCGCACCTTCAAGCGAGTGGTAGAACGTCACATTACTTGCATGGGGGATTTTGGCCCGACAAGTGGGTCGACATACGATCTTCGTTGTCCTTACTGCCGTATAATAGACACCATCGTAGGTCGATTCTCGATTAACAACGGATTTGTATACAAGGTCAAATAACTTTTGGTCCATATCCTCACCTCATCCATACAAGTATAAGCCATTCTTGAGTCCGGCAGTAGTATGCATGAATAGAATAGCAAGATATCGACAGATGAATTAGAAGCGATGTTCACCTGGCATTAATGTACGGATAACCCATAAAACTCCCTAGCTACCTTCGTGGTAGCTTCCGCAGTCTCCTCGATACTCCGATCCCAACATGAAGCAATCTTTCTCAAAATATGAGGTAAAAAGGCCGGCTCGTTGCGACCCTCACTCGGCTTAACAGCCAAATCACGTGGGGTAAGAAAAGGAGCATCCGTCTCAATCATCAGTCGATCCGGCGGGATTCGCTTAACGATCTCTGCCAAGTGCTTACCTCTGCGCTCATCGCAGATCCATCCTGTGATACCAATATGGAAGCCCATATTCAAGTAAACCTGCAGTTCCTGGAGCGAGCCTGTAAAGCAATGAACAACAGCCTTATTCAAACGAGGAAGATACGGCTTAAGCGTCTGCATAAACTCATAATGAGCATCCCGCTCATGTAAAAAAAGAGGCATCTGCAGCTCACAGGCCAAACGAATTTGTTCCTCAAACCATCGCTTCTGAACATCCCGTGGTGAAAAATCTCTATTGTAATCCAGTCCACATTCACCAATAGCAACTACTTGAGGAAGTAATGCCAGCTTACGAAGCTTCTCCATCGTATGAGCTTGGCAATGCTTCGTATCATGGGGATGAATCCCGGCCGTAGTATACAATTTTCCAGCAAATCTACCCGCGTATCGAGCGGCCTCCTCACTATTTTTCAGCGACGTTCCCGTGATAATAAGCGGCGATACTCCCTCTGCTTCCGCTCGTGCCACAACCTGATCCCGATCCTTATGGAATGAGCGATGCAATAAATTAACACCGATATCAATAAGCATTGACTTCATAATTCCTTACCTCCATCGTTCGTATGCTTATCCGATTGACTTACTATCTGCTGAATATCTTCGATTGTAATATGCGCCCATTTCTCTTGTTTATGAAGCATGCGAAGCAGTTCGTCCAGTTTACAAGAACCATCCTTTTGCTCAAGAGTAATTCCAAACTCTTCTGGCGTATGTCGAAGCAGCTTGGTAAGCAGCTTGCTCAAGCTTACGGCTGTCTTTTCATTTAACATGGTGATCACGTCCTCATTTCTATTCATTTATGCTTACTTAGCCCCTTTAACTGCCGCCATCGGCTTACAACGGGCAACGACGCGGGCCAGGCCTGCACCGACGACGCTTTCAATAATTTGATCTACATCCTTGTACGCTTGTGGAGATTCATCTATGATCGATTCGAGTGATTTTTGATTCACGACAACTTCATCCTCGGTTCCTACACGCATGGACGAAGCGAATTCGTCTACGGTAATTAAACGTTTCATAGCGCTGCGCGAACGAATACGGCCTGCCCCATGGCAGATCGAGTGAAAATTCGTTTTTCCCTCTGGAGAGCCCACCATGATATAAGAGGAGGTTCCCATCGAACCTGGAATGAGTGCAGGATGTCCGGTGAGTCGATACGGCTCAGGATTATCTGGATGATTCGGTGGCAGAGAACGGGTAGCCCCTTTGCGATGGACAAAATAAGAATTTCCTTCATGCTCTTCCTCCCATGCATAATTATGCATAAGATCGTACAGCGTTGACATTTCAAATTTGGAGCCGAACACATCCTTACCCGCTTCCCTAATCGCATACGCGATCAGATGCCGATTCACAACTGCATAGTTGAGGGCAGAGTACATCAAATCTACATAGCTTTGAGCTACAGGCTCGGAAAGTGCTCCGAATAATAGATGGGGATCAGCAGTGCCTATCCCTTGAGCGCGCATCATCTTGGCCATAAGGCTGCCACAATATTGACTGACCGAACCTCCCCACGAACGTGAACCTGAGTGAATCATAAGGATCACCTGACCATCGAATAACCCCCAAGCTTCAGCTACCTCCCGGTTATCCTCGGCAATCTCGATGTACTGGATCTCTGCAAAATGATTACCTCCCCCGAGTGTTCCGAGCTGGCTGTGTGCACGATGCCATACCCGATCAGGAAACAGGTTCAGCGCATTTTCGTCAAAATAAAACTTGCTGCGCTCCACATGGGTTAACGAAGTCGACTTACGTGGTGTATAACCATCCGGGATATATTTTTTCGGGAGACCATGCAGTCCCTTCTTGATCACATGCTCCAGGCGAATATCCGAGAAATGTCCGCGGGCATGATCTTCAACAGGCAAATACTTCTCAATCGTCTTGACCAGCTTTCTGCGCAGCTTTACTTCTTTCAATTCGTCCTTATGCAGATTCGTTAAGTGAACGCGCATCCCACAGCCAATATCACTGCCGACAATGGACGGAGACACATAGCCATCATGGGTATTCCACACAGCCGTAGTACCGATACACGTTCCAACACCTACATGCACATCGGGGGTATAGCTCATATACACTTGATTTGGAATTTGCAGATTGTTGTTAGCCATTTCAAACACCTTATAATCGAGAGCTTGAAACAGCGAGGGTCCTGCATATACATGCACCTGTCCGGCAGGCAGCTGGACCTTCTGATAATAGTTTTCTTTCATAAATTTATGATTCCTTTCAATTGTGGACTGGGAACGTGGATAACACAAAAAAACCATAGACCTGTATCGTCCATGGCTTTACTTACGCCTTCATTATCTAAGCTTCATTAATTGTAATGAGTAAACCTAGTTAAAATCACTGGTCCCGTAAAGACCGATGAAATGGACTTTCTTCTGTAATTGTATGGATCGGATGTGGATTGAATTCATATTCATCGGCCTCCTCTCAAGTAATTAGGTTTATCATAATGGCTTTACCCAACATTTGTCAACGGAAAGATTAATTATAGTAATCATGCCCATAAAAATTAATGATCAATTGGAATTTCATTGGCTAAAGGTAGTGAAACAATAAATTGAGTGCCGTGCTCTGCGTTTGATTTAATTTGAATGTTTCCATTATGACTTTCGATAATTCTGTAGCATATCGACAAGCCCAATCCGAGACCATTTTCCTTTGTAGTGAAAAAAGGATTAAATATTTCATTGATTTGCTTTTCCGAAATGCCTACTCCATTATCGCTAATACTTATTTCCACACATTGTTCATCCACATTGGGGGTAAGCTTGATTTGGACCTCGCCTCCCCCTTCGGGCATGGCTTCGAAAGCATTTTGAATGAGGTTAATAAGCACCTGTTTAATTTGATTGGCATCTATCGATATCAGGATCAGTGCAGAGCATAAATTTGTTGTAAGAATGGCATTTTTTAGATTAGCTTCACTGGTCATGAATTGAACCGTATCCTCAATGACCTTTTGCAGCACATGCTCCTTTTTTTCCGGAGAACTCGGTTTTGCCATAAGTACGAAATCGGATACCATTTTTTTCAAATTAAGTAATTCATTAAATACGATTTCCAAATAACGTGCCGAGGTATCCGCATTCGGTTTCTTTTCTCTTAATAACTGAATAAATCCCATCACCGAGGTAAGTGGATTGCGGATTTCATGGGCAATTCCAGCAGCCAGCTTCCCTATCGCTGAAAATTTTTCGTACATAATAACTTGCTGCTCAAGCATAGTACGATCCGTTATATCGCGAACTTGCAGGTAGGCGCCAATAATTTCCTGATTGTCATCTACAATAGGGATAGCATCCAGCAAGCAGGTCATGCGTTTATTGGATGAAACAGGGAGCGTGCATTCCCTATTTTCTATTCGATCTCCGTGGTTTAATACTCCGAGCATATATGGAGCAAACAGGTCAAATGAAAACACCGAGGTTCCAATTACATCTTCCCTCTTGCATTGCGTAACCTTTTCTATCAGCTGGTTAAACTCGATAATGATGCCGGACTTATCTGCAATAATAATTCCATTGTTAACCGTATTAAGCGTCATATGATTCAAGATGTTTTGATTCCTGTTTTTCCTTCTCAGGGCCAGTTCACGTTCCATGGAATCGACCATATTAATTAATAATGGCAATGCAAATTTACTATGAAAATCAAGCGATGTCATCATGCTGACCGTACCCGTCAATCCACCAATATCGGTAAACTCAAAAGGAACACAATAGCAGGCGGTCGTGTGCAGGTGAGTATGATAATGGTCCGTGCCGAGAAGCTCGATGGGCTTTTTGTGCTGCAGCGCCATGTCCACTACATTGGTCCCCATGTCTCTTTCGATAAACCGGATGCCCTCTTGTATTCCCAATAGCGCCACGGATTCTCTTATGGACTCATTCCCAAAGAAGCTAATAATATATCCCAGATCATCAGTCAGCGTGATGAGTATCGGTGTTCCTTCTAATAGCTTCGTTGTTTTGTCACTGAAAAAATCCATAACTGAAATTGCTTCGGCGAACTTATGTTTTCTTTCCAGCAGTTCATGTACATGTAATCGATTTCTCGGAAACGGGAGCTGATTGGTTTGTAATCCCGCTTCTTGACACCTTTTTTTGGATTCGCCAATATAATGAGCTTCCATTAGTAAATCCCCTCGGATTGGTTTCATTGCTTCTAGAATACCACAACTAACTCCGTAAAGTCTCTTCACAAATTGTCATCTGAATAGTCACGACGAAATTGAAACAAGGTAGAAAATAACAACAAATCGGTCTCTCTTCTAAATTGAAACTGCTGTTCCGAAAATGGCTGTTTCTTATTGGAGCTGCATACGATAACCTAATATTGTAAGGAGAAGTTATAGGAAACGAGGGAGCCTCCATGGATCAGGTACAATTGCAAAATCATCTTCGCAGCGGGCAAAGAGTTTATGGCACACTGATTATTTCCACCTCACCCCGGTGGCCGGTTGAAGTACGGAAATTAGGTTTGGATTTCGTCTTTATCGATACCGAGCATATGTCGATCGATCGAGACATGCTCTCCTGGATGTGCCGGACTTACTCTGCACTCGGACTTGCACCAATCGTGCGCATTCCTTCCCCGGATCCTTATGAAGCAAGTAAAGCCATGGATGCGGGAGCGGCAGGCATTGTAGCCCCTTATATCGAAACTGCAGAGCAGGTACAGGCGCTTCGGGGCGCGGTCAAGCTCCGGCCGATCAAGGGCAAGAAATTAACGCGTATTGTTCAAGGCAACGAAGAGCCTGAGGAGCCGCTGGCCGCTTATCTGGAGCAGTACAATGCGGGTAACATACTGATCGTCAATATCGAGAGCGAACCCGCACTTGAGGCATTGGATGCCATCCTGCAGGTTCCGCAATTGGACGGCGTATTGATCGGCCCCCACGATTTGTCATGCAGCCTGAACATACCGGAGCAATATGACCACCCTGTATTTAAGGAGGCTGTCAGCACGATCATCCGCAAGGCAAGAGCAGCTCATGTGGCGGCAGGCATTCATTACTTCTGGGGCGTGGAACAAGAAATTGCATGGGGACAAGAAGGTCTGAATCTGTTTGTTCATGCCTCTGATATGACTGCCTTCATAGCTCAGATGGAACGTGATCTCAATGAAATCAAACTAAGATTAGGTGATAATTTACAAAATACGGATAACAATATTCGTATTTGAGCTCTACTACAAAGCGGTACCATCGTGTACGGATCTGCCATCCTTTATTTATTACGGCTTAAATTCCGGTACAGCATTGGAGTCGTGCCCTCATACTTTTTGAATAGACGGATAAACGTCGTACGGCTGAAAATACCGACACGATTCGAAATCTCGCTAACATTCAAATCGGTTTCCACCAGCATTTCCTTAGCTTTGGCGATCCGATACTTACTGATGTACCCAATCAGATTCTCACCTGTTTTTTCTTTAAATACATGCGAAATATATTTGGAGGAGACGCCCATCTCACCGGAGATTTTCTCCAGACCCAAATCATGATGGTAGTTTCCTTCTATGTATTCGATAATAAGCGAGCTGATCTCACTGAAGCCGTCCTGCTCCTGTAAGGAAAACCGAGCCATGATCAGCTCAAAAAAAGCAAGCACCACATTCAGCTGTTCTTCATGGTTCGTTAAAGAAACGAACTTACCCGGCTCCATCAGTTCACTCGGATTGATCCCCCGTTCAGCGAGGAAGCGGCAGCCTGTGTTGTAGATTTCAGACACGAGTGCCGAGATCAAGTGGCGGGGGACGCCCTTCTCTTTATTTTTCCCGATGATACTGTCCACCTTCAGCCGAAGATTAGACATATCACCTGCCTTCAAGCAGTTAATAATCCCATTCTCATCCATGAATGAATAGGAATAATGCATAGAGCCATGAGAAACAGCAGTGGCATCAATTATTTGAAAATCCATCTTTCCATCCGCCGATTCCAGCGCCTTCAACGCATCCGCGTATGACCTCGTAATGCCTTGAATCCCTTCATGTAGGTCTCCAAGCCCGATATAAATAAAACAATATCTTGAATCGTAATGGAACGTATCGACCATCGTTTGCAAGCCCTTCCGCAGCCGCTCCGTGTCCTCGGCATCCTCCACATTTACGATCCCGATATACAGATGGTCATGTTCCTCCAGCAGGTATATATTGGCGTAGGGCAGCAGCAGCCCCCATATAATCTTTTTCATTTTGCTGACGATATGCAACCGCTCGACATCCTGAATGTCCTGATAAAAGGCCTCCTTAAAGTCGAAGCGGATGATGCAGCATACATACGAGGATTTATGAAAAGAGCTATATTTGCTTAGCATGGTTCCGATTTCCTGTTTGTTAACTGCAGTTCTTCCATGAATCAGATTCAACAGTGATTGCTCCAAATATCCGACGGATACGGTTTCCAGCTCATGCTTGAATTGATGATTATGCTCGATTAAACGATGAATACGAGTACCGATAAAATCAAACGCCGTATGCCGGTTCGTACTGTCAGTACGCTCATCGCTCTCCTCAGGATGGTCAAGAATATCCCGTATGCGTTTAATGGGATTGTACAGATTGAAGGTGAATATAAACGAGAACAGGATACCGACCACAACCAGTACGAAGCAGGTCGTTAGCAAAGACAAGAGGTAATAGCTGGTTTGATTACGAAATTCGGCCACAGGCGTCACCGAATAATAGCTCCAGCCGTACGTTTCCGACGTGACCTGAGTTACGATGAATGCCTCCTGGTTGATTTTCAACTCCCCATGCTGAAGACTCCCCGATTTGAAGAAAGCCTGAATTTCTGAAATGACCGTTGATTCCCTCAGCTGGTTTGTACTGCTCCATATCACCTTGTTGTGATTGTTGTCGATTACAATGAATTGCGTAGAGTCCACCAACGTATGATTTCGTAACGTCTTATCAATGATGTCAATCGGAATCGTATACACCATAGCCGCTTTATGGCCGTTTATCAGACTGGTGAACAAAAATGGGATAACCGGTTTGCTCACCGTCCTGTTTACTAGAATCTCAGTAGGCTCCAGAATCTCTAAGGGTCTGCCGTTCTCAAGCTTGTCTCTCCACAAGTTCTGATCGTATCCGATAAATTTGTAATTCTCAAAAAACTGCCGGTAATCCTCCAGCCCATCCTGCTTGAATACCTTTTCATCGTCTGTGTAAACAAATATATTATCAATGAATTCACTTAGATTGTTAGAAATTCTCGCTAATATTTGCGTAACTTTGGTTAGCTCCAAACGTTCATCATCACGATACTCGGCATAAGGCTTTAGAATGGCTCTAACCTCATAAAAAAAGCTGGGCCCGGAGCTGGATTGTGCCGTATTCAAATAAATATCAATGGTATGAACAGACGATTGCAGATTCGTTTCAAACTTCTGTGTAAACTCTTCCTGGAGTCGATTCGTCGTAGTTACGTAATAAATCGCCCCTATCAATACAATAGGGATCAAAAAAGAGAGGAAGAACAGCAGTATACGTAAAAATAGTCTGTTTAATGGAACGGAAACTTTAGAATTCATTGTTTTCATTGCCCAACCACCCTCTCTCTTAGTCCCGTTGAATGAAGGCGCTTCCTTTTCTTCTTATTATACTGCCAAACCTGTAAAAAGAAATGCCCAACCTTGCGATAGCAGGGGCTTCCAATAACTTCATCAAAAATATGCAAAAACCTGCCAGGGCCGTTGAAACGCTCCTTCTGGCAGGCCTTCCTATCAGAAATCCTTTGAAAGCCCACTCACTGTTTGAGATAACGTTGATTGGCTTCATTATATATCTTTTCGATTTCCAAAGCCCCGCTGTCGATGAGCTGCTGGGAAAACTTATCGAAATCACTAACAGGACGAACGCCAATAATAAATTTATCCATCTCCTGATCGACCAGCGTGTCCACCTTGGACTGCAATGTTTTCAATCGTGAAAGCTCGTCATTCGTAAATGGCGGAGCGACCACCTCGTAGACATAGCCCTTCTCGGTAGTAATCATATCTTTCCATTTCACCAGCTCAGGGGCCGAGGTCTCAACCATCGGGTGTTCATCGACATTAAGAGCAAGCTGCTCAAAACCGGTCGCCAGATCAGTCTGCATGTTGCGGAACGGGTCCTTCATTTTGGCATACTTCTGAAGCACACTGTCCAGAATAACCGGCTTGCCGTTCTCCATTTTGTAATTAACCCCTTCTACACCATAAGCGGTGGCGCGTGTCCCTTCCTCACCATAAAACCAATCCAGGAATCGAACCAGCTCATGCGGATTTTTTGTTTTGGAGCTAATTACGATATTGTGCATCCAGTCTTTTTTATACATCCAGCCCCGAGTTTGACCTAGATCGTTTTTCATCAGCGGAAGCAGCTCGAAACGAGCTTTGGGATTAATCGGCTTCAAGGCTTCATTAAAATTGACACCAAAGCTGTTATTATCGTAGTAGAATAACGACCTGCCTGAAGCCAGCTTCTCTTTCATCGCATCGGCTGTATTGACCGCGTAGTCCGGGTCCAGCAGTTTTTCCTTAAATAGCTTGCTCATGAATTCAAGAACGGGTTTAAATTCGGGATGAGCCTGACCGTATACGTATTTGCCACCCTCTATGTTCGGATCATAATAAATCCGGTTTCCTGAACCCATTGCGAAGGAAATCGGCTTCAATAAATTAAATGCATTTTCTCTTCCCGTATACGGAATGGAATTCGGATACTTCTCTTTAAATTTTTTGAGCACCTTATACAAGTCGTCAAAGGTTTTCGGCGCCTCCAGCCCCAATTCCTCCAGCAAATCGTATCGTATCATCGCACCTTGAGCCAGTTGAAGCTTCCACGCTCCCAATTTCGGAAATGAATAGATTTTACCGTCAATATTATTTTTAGCGATTTCTTTATTTTCCTTCATGATTTTGGCCAGATTGGGCGCATCGCTCATATAGTCGCTGATCGACAGAAAGAGTCCGTTCTTGGCGCCGTCGACATACATTTGTTTGCCATAGGCGACCTCCATAATATCTGGCAGGCTGTTGGTGGCAATAATCGTCTGCGCTTTTTGCTCATAGTTTGTGGTGACGAGCTCCAATTGAATTTTTACATTCGTTTTCTCAAATATATAATCGAATAGCGGTGCCTGCAGGTTAATATTTGAAGAGCCTTTCAGTATTTTCACGGTTAATGGCACATCAGACGCCTTACTTCCCGCAGCAGCAGGCTTCGGAGTGCTTGTGCTTGGAGCCTCCTTCACCGTTTGCTTAGATGAAGAATCCGAGCATGCCGTAACGGTCAGCATCAGTGCCATAGATGAAAGAAGTACTTTTCCTTGTTTGTTCATACTTACCCCTCCTCAAATGAGTAATCAACGTTAACCCTTCAACGAACCGACCATTGCGCCTTTAACAAAATATTTTTGAATAAACGGATACACTGCGAGAATCGGTAAAATGGTTACGATCACAACGGCATACTTCATGCTTAGGAGAATTGTAGTCAAATCCCTCGTTGAGTTGACCTCGCCTACATTGCCATCGACAATCATACTGCGCATGATGATCTGAACGGGCACCATTTCGTTATTACGTAAGTAGATCGTAGCCGGAAAAAAGCTATTCCAATGCCACACTGCGTAGAACATGATCATAGTAGCAAACACAGGAGCAGATAGCGGAATAATAATCCTCCAAAATATCGTGATCTCATGTGCACCATCAATGACAGCCGATTCCTGAATTTCATTCGGAATGTTCTGGAAAAACGTCCTCATGATGATCATGTACCATACGTTGATCGCGGGGGGAATGACGATGGCCCACATGCTGTTCATCAGCCCCAAGCTGTCAACAACGAGATAAGTCGGGATCATCCCACCGTGGAACAGCATCGTAATGATAATGAAAACGGTAAAAAATGACCGGCCGTAAAGCCTGCTTCGAGATAAAGGATAAGCACACAATGCGGTCGCTGCTACATTAATGAAGGTGCCTACACTAGTGTACAGCAAAGTATTGCCGTACGCCCTGATCACTTTGGGATCCGTTAGAATTGTGTAATACGCTTCTAAATTAAACCCTTTAGGAAACCATTTGATTTCTCCACGCATCACGTTCATCCCATCGCTGACAGAAACAATAAACATGTAATAGAGCGGATATACAAAGGCAAAGATAGCCGCAATCAAGCTCAGATAAATGACGGCATCAAAGCAAATGGAGCCCACGGTCATTTGTTTTTTCATGTGATTCTCCTTTCATAATGTGCCGTGACGGAGAAGTATTACCATAAGCTCGTTTCGCTCACTTTACGCGACACTTGATTGGCAGCCGTGATCAGGCAAAGTGAAATCACTGCTTGAAAAAGCTCGACGGCTGTAGCATAGCTAAAATCGTTCCCGAGCAAGCCACGCCGGTAAGCGAAGGTCGATATGACATCAGCTGTTTCATAGGTGGGACCCGTATACAGCAGCAATATTTTCTCATAGCCAATGGACATCATATTGCCGAGCGTAAGCAGGAACATAATGGTCACGACTGGAGCAATGCCAGGCAGTGTTACATGACGAATCTGCTCCCATCGATTGGCACCATCCATCCGGGCCGCTTCGTATTGCTGCGGATCAATCGAGGATAAGGCTGCCAAATAAATAATCGAACCCCAACCGACGCCCTGCCATATATCCGAGGTGATATAGATCGTCCGAAACCAATCAGCCATCATCAGAAAAGGTCTCGGTTCGATGCCAAATTCAATCAAAACACGGTTGACCAGCCCATCGTTGGAGAAAAAATTGACCACCATGCCGCATATGACAACGGTTGAAAGGAAGTGCGGCAAGTAACTAACGGTTTGCGATAGCTTTTTGAACCATTTTAATTTAACCTCATTCAGTATGAGTGCCAAAATAATCGGGGTGGGGAAATAAAACAGGAGCATATACACATTAAGAACCACCGTGTTCTTTACTAATCTCCAAAAGTACGGATCACTCAGAAATTCCCGAAAATGTCTAAGCCCTACCCATTCACTGTGAAAAACACCCTTTACAAAATTATAGTCCTGAAAGCCGATCAGCAGCCCGAACATGGGGCCATACTTAAACAAAATAAAATAAAGGATCGGCAACGACAACATAACGTACAAGTACTTGCTCTCGGCAATTCTTTTTCTTCGTTCTGTTTTAATCGTAGCTGCTACTTTCCTTGTCCCCGCTATGCTCCTTACTTCCATTGACATACTCCTCTCCAGCCTGTTAGCCACCCTTTGGTTCAACTCCATTCAACTCAGAAAGCGGTTGCAATATGTGGTTATTCGATTGCTGCTGTAACGATTCTCAGTATAGCATCCATACCAAGGCGTGATAACAACCATTATGGCAGGTGAGGTTCCATTTTTTCTCCATAGACCGGTTTGTTTCATTTTTCTATCTTGTTTCATTTCAAAACAAAACTTGTATGCAAAAAGCTATTCGGCAGCACCTCGCAGCACTACGGAATAGCTTGGTTGTTATGCATATTTTGCTTCATTTGGAGCTGATGCCCCGAGTTATGCCTGGACTTGCTGCGGCTCACTTCTGATCAGCCATATTTCCCCTACATTCAATCGCTTGGTGCCCTGGGTGCGCAGGAAGGTCAGCTTCAGCTCGCCAGTGCTCACCAATTCACGGGGAATAAGAGCCTCACGAATCGTTACCGCTGATCCGTTCACCAGAAGGCTTTCTTCGACCACATAAGTATCGTTAGCCGTTAGCTTCACCTGAACCGCCTTGTGCGCTTCAACTCCAATCTCACCGACATAAGCCACCTTCACTATGTAATCTGTCGATGGGTCCAGATGATCATAACGAACAATGATCGGAGTATCGAGCATAACATTGATATGATTAATCCAGGCAAGCGGAATGCCGCCTCGTTCCTTTTCCTTTGCTTCTGTAATAGCCCCTGAAAGCAAATAAACGGCATGGGCCGTTCTCGGCGAATACAGGTAACCTGGATCCTTTTCCCACCCTTGTCCAGGGTCAATACGACGATTGCTGCGATACGAGCCCAAATTATCGTAAAAGCCACCAGGACCCGGATTGATCCGATTCAGCGCTTCATCGATCATCGTCAGTCGTTTCGTCTCCTCCTGTTCCTCCTTGATCAAGGCGCACCTGATCCGCAGCCAACGGGCATCGTTCAAAGGAGCATTAATCGCATCCATGAACGCTCCTCGATCCTGAGCTATTGCATAATGCCTTGTCACGGTTAGCTGGTAGCCAATATTGGCAAACAGCTGATCGGCCAGCTCCTCGCATCGTCTGCGATAATCCTGAGCCACCGGCTCTGTTTCAGCCCTTGATAAAAGCTGTTCAACCTGCTGCACGGCAGCCAATGCTCCTGTGTGTTTTGCTTCCCGCAGTGCTTCCTTGGCTCTGTATTCCAGATCGGTTTCATAGAAAAGCCGCCGCTTCGTGTAGGCGTCAAAGTAAGCGCGCAGCAAGCCCATCTGGAAGCGGTAATTGTTCAACACGCGCTCAGATGCTTCCCTTTCCATCTGCTGCCACTGCAGTAAGGTTATTTCCACGCCTTCATTTGCCGCCAGAGGCCCAACCCAATTGTCCTCCAACGCCAGCAAGCCTTGAGCCACTCCGTCTGCCAGCTCACAGCTGATAAACCATCCGGCAAAATCCCTCAACGTTTCCACAGCTGGTGTCTGTGGGTTCCAATCCTGATCGTTCCAGATAAATTTATTTACATCGTCATTAATGCCTTCGGAATAAGATAAATTGCCCACCGTATAAGAGGCCAGCTCGTTATGAATATGCTTTTGCGCCAACGGACGAGGATTGCTGCTTTCCCTGCCTAACGTAAGCGCATAAGAGAGGTCCCAGTCGGCTACCGGATATTGGCAATGAAAATTGTGCGTGATGTCCTCATAGCGTCGAATCGAGTATTTCTGCGGAACAATTCGTCTAAGCTCCGGCAGTGCTTCGTCCACATGAGGACCGAATACAATGCCGCCCAGCCAATCCGGCTCCTTGCTCAGCTGCTCATAGAAGCCGTTCTTCCAGGCAGTTGGATCACCATTCATAACCTGAGGCGACAACCATAGCTTAGCTTCCGGATGGTAACGGTTCAGCAATCCGGCTACTTGTTCGCACCATTTAAATAACGGCTCTGGCTCCATATCTCCCGGATCGCTGCCAGGGATGAAAATATGTTGAATATGCGGAAGGCTGCTGAATATATGCTCACGCTCGGCCAGCTCCGCCGCAATCGTAGCCGGATTGGAGAAGTCTTTGCCGAGATTCGGATACCAGATCCACGTATCCATTCCGTAGGAAGCAATGATTTCAGATAATCGGATCATCATTTCCATCGGTTCAACCTTCATCACCGGACCTATCGGATCATCATCCGTTCTTGGCGGCAAGATTTCGATGCTATTCGCACCGAAAATAGCCAAATCCCGAATATACTGGTCGTACTGTTCTATGCTCCAAGCATCATAAGCATTGTTCTTTGGCCTGTAGCCAAGCTGATGCCCACGCAGAGGAAAGCTCGGAGCTTCATTCAGGTTGAGCTCACGTTCCAGCTGTATAAGATGATCTCCCCACCTTAATGAGCGCAGCAGCTTGCCTACTCCGTATAATACGCCCCGGGCATCCGCGCCAATGATATACACCGTATGGTTGCCGTCAGCCAACACCGTACGAATCGCGTAACCTTCCGGCTTCAGGACGGGAAGGTCCTTAGGCAGACGTTCGCCATCGAATTCTTCAATGGCATGCAATGAATCCATCGTACCGATCACTATTACTGGAGCATTTCCATCAGGAAAGCTATTCGCGCGGCTTAATCGGATTCCTGTGCGTTTCTCCAGCTCTTCGATCAGAACATCAACCGCCTTAGCCTCTGCTCCCTTGGCTTCCTTGGACGAGACCACTGTGGCCGCGACCAAATTGAATAATTCCATTTCTTATGCCTCCATTTCTTTTAGAGCATGCTCAAAAGGATTGTTCGCGCTAATAAGTGATGTACCATCACTTCCCTTTTTGCACTCTTTTAACTTCGATTGAACTAACTTATTGATTAAGTTAATTACGCTCAGTATACTCAACTCAAAAGAGGATGTAAACGTTTTAATTTATTTATTCAATACCTTTTCAAAACAGAAGTAGGGCACCTTGCGAAATGGATATCGAACTTTCCCCCGCTCACTGTAGCCTCCACGCTGATACATGCCAAGGGCTGCAGCATTCTCTGCATACACATCCAGCCGGATGCTTGTATATCCATGTGAGGCTATGTAGGCCTCGGCGAATCGCAGCAGCTTGCTGCCTAATCCTTTCCCTTGATGGTCAGGATGAACAGCAAGACGGTGAATGCAGGCGGCTTTTCCTTCATGATCCTGCCAATCCATCGACGCATACGCAGCACCTTGCTTATCATCAATCACTATTGCGGCAATAATGGCTTTGTCATCTCTTATACCGAATAGGTGACCGTTCTTCAGATCACTTTTCATAATAAATACGTTAGGATAGATCCAATCCCATTGGTAATTGCCTGATTTGCGAAGATTTCGTGTAACTGACGTATACAGGCTTTTAACCGCTTGGAGATCGTCGACTTGAAGGGTAGTAATTTCTGCCATTCCCACTGGTTTCACCCCCTCACTTCATATTAGGAAAAGCTGACTCTCGCTTGATCTGTGCCAACCGTCGTCCTGACTGCTTTCTATACAAATAAGTCCACGCTATGGCTATACCAAGGATGCCATACATAACCAGATGCGACAGTGCCAAAAATGCTGTAACCGACAAGGAATATACCATTATTACTTTAATTACAGCCTCACCCAATAATGCAGCGCCCCAGCCGGCAGTCATGATTCTCATCACTCTACGCGCATAGGCGAATTTCCAGTTATCCGCAAATGCCTGCTTCTGATTCTCATCATTGGAAGCAATGAAGCGAAATGCAAAGTAATAAATAATCGGCTTGGGAAACAACAGCGACACGAGAAAAATCAAACCCATAATACCGGTAACAAAAGAATCTCTTAACAAAATCAGCTGTTGATCTCCGCCCAGCAGTACCGCGCCAGCACTGAGAATAAACCCTGTTGCCATAAAGACGGCAAATACATCCAGCTTTTTGTGCTTCACAATATGATAAACCGTATCCAGCAGCGGAATAATCGCAGCGATCGATAAAGCCATCACATCGGTCATATGTCCTTCCAAAATTGTGTATACAAGTAAAGGTAATCCCCCATTGATCAGTAGAGAAACTAAGATATTGCGAATTATTTTTTTGCGATTCATCGCACTAGACCTCCTTAATAAAATAAATGGCTTACCTCTTAAGCGTGTTTACTTCTGGAATGCGTTGATCATAAAAAGGAATACATCCTGCATTTGAGGCACTTGCTGATCATCTGCGATCATTTGATTGACGCGTAAACCATAAGATAAGGTCACAAACATCGAGGCAAAAGCCTTCACATCCACATGAGCCGGAATCGCGCCATGCTCTTTGCCGATGGTAATCCATGCTTCTGAGAGCTCCATCAAGCTTCGGCGCAGCTCCTTTAATATCGTCGCGATATTCGGCTTGTGCTGCTGGCTTAACAAGTAGATGAATATAGTATTGCTCGTTCCCCTTTCCGCCATCGACGATACAATAGCTTGAATCGCAGGTCGAATGTCGTTGTCTTTGGATAGCTTAACCGCTTCATGAAACTGATGATTCACAGTCGTCATATAGCTTTCAAGTATTTTTCCGAATAGCTCATCCTTGCTTTTTACGTAGTGGTAGATCGCGCCCTTGGATAATCCTGTACGGTCCATAATCACCTGAAGCGTCGTTTGCTGACAGCCCGTTTCTTTAATCAACTGTTCGGTCACCGATAAAATATGGGATAAAGTTTGTTGGTCCAGTTTCTGTTCCATAATAAGCTCCTTCAATATCAAAGTGTCTTGCTGTTAAAAATATTCTACCATACCGACCGTCGGTATGTAAATGCTTTTAGAAAAAAATAGGAAAAATAGTCAGGCGTGCATCGCTCGATATGCCCCACAATTTATTGCATAATATGCGGTATATGAATTGTAGAACCCTTAAAATTTCGTTAAAAATGACCAAATAAAATTCGCTCAAGTTCATCATTATTTACTTGTAAAAAGTAATGTGGTATATTAATTATAGTTAATAAGCGCAATCACTTTGATAGTTCAAAGGAGCCCATAGTTATGATAAAAGTATATCCTGCCGCCTCTCGTTACTCGGCCGATCATGGTTGGCTGCAAAGTAATTTCAGCTTTTCCTTTGGCGATTTCTACGACCCGCTTAATACCCAGTTCGGTCCACTCCGTGTATTTAATGATGATATCGTCCAAGGAGGACGCGGCTTTGGAGCACATCCTCATCGGGAAATGGAGATCGTCTCTGTTGTGTTGAAGGGGCAGCTCAAGCATGAAGACAGTACCGGGCAATCGGCTGTGACTACCTTTGGTGAAGTGCAGAGAATGTCAGCAGGCACGGGTATTATTCATTCTGAAGTGAATCCAGGCGTTGAGGATGTTCATATTTTACAAATTTGGTTTACACCTAATGTTAATGGGCTGGAGCCTTCCTATGAAACAAGCAGCTATGATACTAACGCTTTGCGTAATCAATTGCTGCCAATCGTTTCCCATCAATCCGGCGAAGGCATTGCTCATATCCACCAGGATTTGACCATGTACATGTCGGAGTTGGAGCCGGGGCACACACTCGAATTTACGCAGCAGCCGGGCCGACGTATTTATGTAATGGTGATCGAGGGGGACTTGAGCCTGAACGGGAACACCACACTTGCCAAGCGTGACGCTGCCCGAATCGAGCATACCCCTGAGCTGACAATACGCACGAATAGCGGTGCCACGCTGTTGCTAATTGATTTGCCTTAGAAGTGTGGTGAATAAGTCCCACTGCGCGGCCAAATATCCCTCCGATCGCTGACGCTTCTCCGGGATCATTTGGCCGCTCCGCTCTTTATTCACCACACTTTTTGAATTGCTTTTAAAATAGAAGGGAGTGAATAGAAGTATGTCCGAAGTGATACACACAACATTGCTGATCAAGCATGTGACCAGCCGTATGCTGATGGATACAAGAGTACAAGGCAATGCCTTTAGCCTTGATGCCTGTGATAAGGGCTGGCAGTTAGTCGTTGAAGACGTAGATACCGATGTCATGCGGACCATTCAAACCGAACTCGCCGAACTGAATCTGTTCTATTTCGAGGAAACCGAGGCGGAGCACGGCCGCTCCATAAGTAAGTGGTGGCTCTACGATACAGCTCTCCCCGAGCTTATTACGGATGAAGCCGCTCGTCGGCTCACACTTATCGTGAATACCCGTACGGGCTACAGCAACGAGCATGTGAGTAAGCAATAGTAATCTCAATCATACAAAAAAACCTTCAGGTGTTCACCTACCGGAGCTGTATACATAGTGAAGCTGACTTTTGGTCAACTTGCACTTCGTTCGGAGCTCCGTATAATAGGTGAAGCCTGAAGGTTATTTTTCATTGCGGCTCATCTTTTTACATGTTCTGCATTATTTCAAAACCAGCTCAACGTGGCTGTACCCTTCTCGCGACTTCGTGACCTCCAATATGGCAGGGAACGAAGCCTTGATTTCGGCAACGTGGGAAATGACACCGATCATCCGCCCCATGCGCTGCAAATCAATAAGCGTTTCTATAGCTTTATTCAGTGATTCCTCGTCCAGCGTACCAAAACCTTCGTCAATAAACATCATTTCTATCGATATCCCGCCTTGATTTGCTTGAATCACATCCGTCATACCAAGCGCCAGACAGAGTGAAGCATTGAACTTCTCACCGCCAGATAAAGACTTGACATCACGGTTCTGCCCCGTGTAGGAGTCGAACACATCCAGCCCCAGACCGCTCGCTTTGTTATGCTTCTCCACCCGTTCGCTGCGCATCAGCTCGAACTGTCCGTTGGACAAGCTGTGCAATCGCTGGTTGGCAGCATGAAGAATTTGCTCAAAAAACTCGATCAGTATGTATCGTTCAAACGACATGCGCAGCGCATTATCGCCCTTTAATACCTGATGAATATCAACGACCTCGCCATAGCTGCGCTCCGCCTCAATCAGCTTCCCGCTTGTCTGCTCGATGGTCAGCTTCAGACTTCCGGCTGTTTGCAAGTAAGCCCGTGCCTCCTGATATAGCACCGCCACTTGCTCAAGCTGCTGTTTTAACCCTGCCAACCGTTCAAATAACAGTTCCAGATCAGCACGTTCCTTACCGGCCAGCTCCCGCTCCAGATCAGAGATCGCCTGCAGCAGCGAAGACATCGCAGTTTGGAACTGCTGCAGCTGCTCCTTGATCATCAACCTACTGCTTTCTGACAGCTTCGCAGATCTGTAGGCGGCCTCATCCTCGAAACCGCTCTTCGCCAGCTCTGCCTTGAATCGGCTGGTCATCACCTCATTATGCTGAACCGCCTCTTGCAATTGCAGCTCCATCTGTGCGAGTGTCGCCTGCTCCTGCGCCCATTTCATTTGCAGCTGACTGTGGCGCTCCTGGACTTGCTTCCAGGCTGCTGTCATTGCTTCAACCAACCTGGACTGCTCCTGCAGCTTCGCTCTCAGACTTGGATACGAACGAAGATCCGGCTCAATATGGTCCAGATCCCTGGCTAATGCTGCCTGCTTTAAGGAACGATCCAAGGTAATTTTGCTCAGCTGATCATTAAGAAGATGCTTATCAGTACTCAGCTGCTCCAGCCGGGTATCCATCAATTCCAGGGCTGCTTTAAGCTGCTTGAGCTGCTCCGCCTGCTTTCCTAAGCGATCGGTTTCTTCCTTCAGGCTTTTCCCTTCAGCGACAAGCTGCTGATAAGCTTCGTTAATATTGTCAAAATAAACGCCCATTTGCGTCAAATCTGCCTGCTTATCCTTAAGTCCTGCATTCGCGGCAGCGACCTGAGCTTCTGCTTTGCTGTACTCCTCTCTGGCCGCATGAAGCTGCTTTTTGGCAGCATCGAGCTGGGCTCGGGTAGGAATCGCCGTCTCTGGCTGCGCTTTATCCGGGTGCTCCGTGCTCCCGCATACAGGACACGGCTTACCATCGTGCAGATGCTCGGCCAGCAGCCCTGCCTGACCTTCGATCCATAACGCTTCCAGACGGTCATGCTGGGCCAGCTCGCTGGCCAGCTTCACCTGACCTTCCTGCTGCAGCTTGAAACATTCCTCCAATTGATTGCGCAGCCGAAGCATTTCCTTCATCTTGCCTGCATGATCGCGAAGCTCGTTCAAGCGGGTCAGCTTCATAGGAAGAGTATCGATTGCATGCTCCAGTTCCTTGATCTGCGCGGTAAGCTGCTGCTTCTCTGCAGTGGCCTGAATCGAAGCAGTTTCGATCGCTGCCTGTCTGGACCCAGCGGCCTTTTCCTCAGCCTCCAGCTGGACAATCGCCGCCTGCCGATCATGCAGCGACTTCACAACAGGCTCCATATCCTGGAGCCGCTGCAGCACCTGCTCCGCAGCTTTACGTTCACCATCACGTGCTTGCTCTGCATGCAGCTTCTGTTCTGATTCCCGTAAGGCGAGTGCAGCACTTTCGACGTCGGTTGATTTGTGCTTAAGCTTGCTTGTCAGCATGAGCAGCTGCTCGCTGGCTCTCACGCTCTGCTCCTCGTAAGGCTCAAGTGCTGCAGCTTTCTCGGCCATCCTGAGTCGCTGCTGATCCCGCTCAATATCGGACAGCCGCCCTTCCAGCTGCTCGCGTGATTTCTGTTTGTTTGCGAGCTCCGCAAAACGTTCATTCAACGCAGCCGCCTTATGATAAGCATCTGTATCCAGCTGCACCTGCTGTTCGAGCGCCGCTTTGTTCGCCGCCGCTTGTTCAACAATTAACATATAATGGCTGATCTCCGCATCCAAGCCCTGCAGCAGCTGCACAACATTATGCTTGTCCTGCTGCAATGTCAGCGAGAGTGAGCTTTCCTCGCGTACAGGCAGTGAGACAGACATTTGACGGACCGTGAATTCCAGCTCAGCCCGCAGTCGATCAGCTGCCTCCTTGTTCTCGCGTACCAGCTGCCTAAAGCGGTCCTCTACCTTTTGATACAGCTCTGTGCGGAAGATCCGACGCAAAATTTCCTCTTTATTTTCCGTATCCGAGGTCAGCAGCTTACGAAATTCGCCCTGCGGCAGCATCACAATCTGGCTGAATTGATCCTTGCTCAAGCCGATAATTTGCTGCAGCTTCGTATTGATATCCTTGATCGTAAAACGGTCAACGCAGGGAACTGCTTGTCCACTCCCGATCTCATACAGCTCCGCAGTCGGAGGTGTCTCGTTCTTGTTGCTGCCTTTGCGATAGGCGAGCTGGCGGACAACACGATAAGAGCGTGAACCGATGGCAAAGTCAAACTCCACCGTGGTCGGTGTCTGATCATCGGCAAAATGACTTCGCAGCATACGCGTCTCGTACCGGTCCTCGCCGCTCGCCGTATCATACAGCGCATAACAAATCGCATCGAAAATCGTCGTTTTCCCGGCTCCGGTATTGCCCGAGATCACAAACAAGCGATGGTGCTCCATCCGACTGAAATCGATGGTTTCCTTTTCTTTATAAGGCCCGAGTGCCGTCATCGTTAATCGCAGCGGTCTCATTCCGACTCTCCCTCCCCTGCAGCAACGTCCGCGTACACACGCTCGAATAGCAGGCGCTTCTCAGCCGAAAGTGTGCTGCCCCTAACCTGATCATAGAAAGCCGCGAACAAGACAGCTGGGTCACGCTGTTTACGTTCTTGCTCTACTTTTTCTTCGTTGCTTTCATGGCTGCGCTGACTCCGAGTCCATTTGCGCTCCACATGCATAGCATTCGGGTAGACGGCCCGTACCTTTTCCATTGGAAACAGCACCGGATTTTCATTCAACAGCGTGACGAACACATAATCCTCATTGACAGGATGATGCTCGATTTCCTCTATGCTTGCCTCGACCCGCCGCAGATCACGTTTGGGAAGAAAGCTCCTTTTGTCTATGGTTACCTGTCCCTGTCCGTCGAGCTCCACCATATAATAACCCTTCTGATGATGCTCCTCGGATATGGAATATTTCAGCGGAGAACCCGCATAGCGAATCTTTTCATGCCCTACATAATGAGCTTGATGAAGGTGGCCGAGTGCTGTGTAATGAAAGGGTGCAAAGTATTCGGCATGCACACATTCAGCCCCGCCAATGGACAAGGGTCTTTCCGATTCACTCGTATTATCCTGCTTTTCTCCGTATGGGGTTACAAAGGCGTGGCCTACGAACACATGACGGGCAGCAGGGTCCATCCCGGCAGCAATTTTGGCAACGATCGCTTTTGCCGCGTCATCATGCGATTTTATCGTTTCATCGGCAAGCTGGTAGCGGATCTGTGCAGGGTCTGCGTAAGGAACAAGATGGAAATGCACCTCTCCATGCTCATCACGCAATATGACCGGCTTTCCCTTGAGCTGGCCGGACAGATGTAGGCCCTGCGCTTCCATCATCGTCGTTGCAAAATCAAGCCGATCCGGACTATCGTGATTTCCTGAAATCGCCAAAACAGGTGTATTCAATCCGATTACGATACGTTCCAGCAGCTCATCCAGCAGCTCTACAGCCTCCGTAGGCGGCACTGCACGATCATACAGATCACCTGCAATAATGACCGCATCCGGCCGCTCAGTCTCTACCGTATCCAGCAGTTGCTGCAGCACATATTTTTGATCATCAGTCATGTAAATGCCCTGAACCAGCTTGCCGAGATGCCAATCCGCCGTATGTATGAATTTCAAGGTGATTCCCTCCTTTTCAGCTGCAAGGATTTTCCGTTACGTTCTGCCTGTTGATTTCATTCAGGAAGCATTAAATTTATAACCTACTCCGTGGACATTAATAATGTACTGCGGATTGGTAGGATCTGGCTCGATTTTCTTGCGAAGATTGCTGATATGCACGATGATCGTACGGGTATCATTGTAACTTTCCTGTCCCCATATTTCACGGAACAGCTCCTCATGGGTGAATATTATACCGGGATGGCTGCCCAAATGCTTCAGCAGCTCGAACTCTTTCTTGGCGAGACTTACCGTGATCCCATCCACAGAAACATGGCGTTTGAGGACGTCCATAAATAAGCCTTTATAATGAATCTTTTCCAATCGGTTTGAGTGGTTGCCCGACAAATACGGACGACGCAGATGCGCTTTTACCCGTGCAATCAGCTCATTCGGACTGAAGGGCTTCGTCATATAGTCATCACCGCCAACATCAAGGCCGACGATTTTGTCATGCTCCTCCATCAGACAGCTCACAAAAAGAATCGGCACCGAAGAAAGCTTGCGAATCTCCTTGCACACCTCAAACCCGTTCATACCTGGAAGAAGCACATCCAGAATGATCAAGTCCGGCTGAACCGCGAGCAGCATAGCAATCCCTTCATCACCGTGCGCTGCCAATGCAACACCGTATTCATTTTTTCGCAAATACATTTGAATAATATTACGAATTTCCGGATCATCTTCAATAACCAAAATTGTCTGCTCTGCCACGACTCACCGCTCCATCCAAACATTTACCCAACATTCGTCATTCTCTCATACAAAGATAGTCAAATGCCCACTCAAGGTCAAGTATTATGTATTGGAAAAACATACAATAGCCTACTCCCCTACATACACTGAATAAAAGCATATTGACCGAAACTATGTGTAGGACAAAGCCTTAATTTTCCTTATTTTTCATATAAGTATCAATACCGTCTGCAATAGCGTCTGCCAGCTGCTGCTGGTATTCAGGTACGGACAGCTGCTTATCCTCTGCCGGATTCGTCATGAATCCCAGTTCAATCAACACAACAGGCACCTTAGACCAATTAAAGCCAGATAGGTCGCTGCGGGCCACCATTCCTCTCGATGCAGCATCTGTGCCTGCTTTTAACGCTTCAAGAATCGATTCTGCCGCCATTCGGCTTGCTGGCTGAATGCTTCGTGTAGCTCTGACTCCTGCATCGGGGTACAAGACCGAATAACCTTTGGCCTTGGGCGAATCATTCCCATCCGCATGAATACGGACAGCAAGCTGTGCATTCACGGCATTGGCCATCTCGGCTCTTTCCGCATTGCTAATATCTACGTCATGATCCTCACGGGTCATCTGCACCTCGAATCCACGGGCAATCAGCGCTTCCTTGAGCAGCAGAGAAACTTCCAGATTCAGCACGTACTCCGGCTTGCCAGTGGCCACGCCTCTTGTACCTCCGGTAACCTTCGCTTTTGTTTCCTTGGAGTCAGGCGACACCGGCTCCTGCTGAGCATTGCCTTTACGCTGGTGACCGGGATCGAGGTAAATAAGCCCACGTGAAACGGAAGCAGGTGCTGCTTCTGCTGCGGATGCTTCCTGCGCATATGCCTGGGCAGGCTGGGCCTGTGAAGTCTGTGGAGCCATCGGCGATTCATTAGATACCGGGGCAGACTCCGCAGATGAGGATACGACCAAAGGAACGGTCTGGGCAGCAGATTGAAGCGCGGAATCACTTGAAGAAACAATAGGTGTCTGAGTATAAGCAAAGACCAAGGACACAGCACCAAACGCCAATAAGGCGGTCACTACACTCGTTTGAAGCTTACTCATAAAGACATTCAACTCCCTCTAATCATACAAACTTAATTATTCATTTTAATGCGTTGTTTTCCCTGCCTCAGCTTGCTTCATGGTCACACCGTGCCAATCGGTTCGATAGAAACGAAGCATACATCCTAGGGCGAACAGGAACAGGAATACATAAAGCGAAATCCACGCCCCCATGCTTCCCCAATTCAGCACAAAGATCAATACATAGGCGCCCGGTATAAATATCACCCAATTCAGAATGAGCGATATACGCAGCAGGAACGTCGTATCCCCGATCCCTCGAAGTCCTCCTGCATAATAATTGAGCAGACCGTCAAATAGCTGTAAAAAAGCAGATACCGTGATCAACTGGGCTGCCAGTTTATAAACATTAAGCTCATCTGTATACAATAGAGCTATCGGTTCGGCAAACACAAACTCGGCCAGACCGAGCACGAACAGGAAAATACTACCCAATATAGCCACATCCGTCGCCATGCGTCTTGCTTTAAACGGAGCACCACGGCCAATTTCCTGACCGACCAATATGGTCGCTGTCGCTCCAAAGCCAAAGGCAGGCATAAAGCCAAGACCCATCACATTTAGCGCAATCTCATTAGCTGCCAGCGCATCCGTACCAAGTCTCGTTACGTACATCGTAAATACGAACATTGCGGCACTCATCGCAAGCTCCTGCATGCCAAGCTTACCGCTCTCCCCTATAATAAGCCGGGCCTCTGTTCCACTCATCCTCACGCGTCGGCGTGTATGAAAGCGCGCATGCATCCTTACCAGAAACACATACATACTCCCAGCCAGACATAAGGCTTCACCCAAAAAAACAGCCAATCCTGCTCCTTCAAGTCCCAGCTTGGGGAACCCCAATTGGCCATAAGTCAGTGTATAAGTGAAAAAAATCATGGTGACATTGGACACAATGGTCATCACCATAGGAGTCCGCGTATCCCCCACACCACGAAAAAAACCATGAAAGACAAAACTGATCATAAAGCAAGCCACTGCAAATAACCTGTAACGCAAATAAATCGAGCCTGCATCCACCAGCTCCTGAGAGCTGCCCATCAGCTGCAAAATTGCCTGAGGTGCAACAATACCAAGTGTTACAATCCCAACCGCTGCCAGAAGCGCTACATATAACGCAATGTACGTTCGCTCGACAGCCTGCTGAATTTGACCTGCCCCATAGTTTTGTGCAACCAGATAATTTACTGAATGTCCAAAGCCGGAGCAAATTGCCCAGGCATTGTAAGCAATAATATTCGAAACCCCTACAGCCGCAATCACGAGCGCTCCCATGGAGCCGACCATTATCAGGTTAATTGTACCTGTGACGGTACCCGAAGCAAAAGAAATAATGGAAGGAAGCGCAAGCGTCAAGATCATTTTCCAGTTTTGTGTGAAACCCATATTTCCCGTTCTCCTTGGTAATAAGTTATGTTAGTCAGACCCTCCTCATTGTGCCCCATATCGAATGGCTATTCAAGAGACTAAGAAAAACAGCCCTTGGCATCAAAACCAGGAGCCGTCCGTAAATCGTGCACAATTATGATTGTTCCTACGGATGCTGCAGCTGCAAATCTCTGCTCTCGAAGGAAAGTGCTGTATCCAGATAACCTTCCTCACGATTGAACAGAGCCAGGTCACTTTTCCCATTCCCATCCAGATCTTGTACGATCAGCTTGGAGCCAGGTCTACCCCATGGACCGAAGGTCGACAGCAGCGAATAGCCACCCTCCTTGTTACTCAAATACACGGTAAAACGTCCGGTTTCCGCATTCCACCGCAGCACATCCTCGCGTCCATCCCCGTTGAAATCTCCAAACCGCAGGACACCATCCTCATTTGGAATGCCCAATTCCTGCTTGGTTTGCTTCCATTCCATGGAAGTGAGGTCTGCATTCCACAGGATGCCTTTGGCAGCACCCGGCCTAGAAGAGAATAAAGCTCCCCCGCCTGTGTCCATCTTACGAGACTGCAGCTCGCTTGTAAGCTCATTATTGAATTTATACGATTTGATCGGTTTGACTGCACCTTTACTGACTAAGTAGCCAAACAGCTGCAAACGGTCCGTTGTCAGGCCAGCCACAACCACATCACCATCTGCCTGAGGCAGCACAAATAAATTTGCACAGCTGCGAGGCTCCGTCTTCCAGCTGTTAGTCATCGAGAAGCGATGGCCGTCCGAAGTAAATCTCTCAAGGGTTCCCGATGGCTGCATGACCCACAGACTGTTCATGTTCTCCTTGGTACTTCTGCCAAGTGCCGCTGCGGCTCCAGGCTTATAAGCAACATTGGCCCATTGTGACGGAGCTCCCTGCGATTCATTGCGCATGCCATTAAAGAAGCCCGGTGTCACAGAAATGGACCCGTTTTTTGTATCCCACCGGATCAGATCCGCCTGGCCGTCACCGGTTACGTCCCCAAGCATCATTTTTTCTTTATCCTGCTGTGCGGAAGAGCCTAATTTCACGCTATGTGCAGGAGTAAACGGAACGTAGTCCTGAATGGAAAAGAATGAGTAGTGCTTCGCCTTTAGCCCAAGAACAAGCTTTTGAAGCATGCTTTTATCCTGGCTTAAATAATGATATTCGGGCAGTCCGTCACGAATGATGGTCTCTCCCGTTTCGTCCACAACCGGAGCCAAATACTTGAACTCCAGAAAAGGATGAAAAAAGAACGAGGCTACAATATTCGATTTGCCCACACGGTCCAGTATCAGCTTTTCATCCTTATTTGAAGGAATATAATCGAACGGAGTAGGTACATATGCAGCCCCCAGAGAGGCTTGCCCGTACCCGCTGTTGCGCTCTATTACATATTGGGCAACCGGTGTATTCCTGTTGGTCTGCACATCAGCCTGGTAATTCAAGCCAAAGTAATTGCGGAACATTTTATCCTGCTCGGGAGTTGAGCGATAATGCGGTGCTTCCCAGAAACGCGGCTTAAGTCCTGCATTTTTAAAAATTTCCAGTCCTGCCTGCAATCTCGGTTCCGCAAAAGCCGCGGACATCGTTTCCTCGGAGCCCGGATTATTGAACTCATTCCCGATTCCTGAATCCTGATGTCCGTCATCACGACGAACATTTCCAACCTGGTGCGTATATCCGTGCATACCCAGTGTTGCTCCGTCAGCGACCGCATCCTTCAATACCTTCTGATAAGCAGCTATGTAAGGATTGTCTGTCTGATCGAGTGAGACGTCATAGTGGCTGCCATCTGCTGGCATACTGATCCACCTTGGAATGACGGCTAGATGATACACGACCTTCTGATCACGTAAATATTCAAGCACCGTTCGAAGCTTACCCAGCTGTTCCAGCGTTTCATACTGACCGCCAGGGCCTATATCTTCAAGCCTCATAAGCACAAAACGCGGGGTGCTGGCTTCCCCTTCAACCGTAATAATTTCATAAGCCATGAACAACATACTTATTACAACTGCGCACAAGGTATATTTCAGCCATCTGTATTTAAGTAGCATGGTCATTGTCATTCAAGCTCCCCTCTAGCTGCTATACCAAACCATTAAAACGCTTACATTCGGCTTCTCTACGATGATGGGTTTACTACGATGATTGTAGCAGATTTTCAGTGCGACGAACACCATTTTCTTTTCAAAAAATAGGGACAAGGTCCCGGAAAAGGACCCTGCCCCGTTAGTTGCATGAAACCTCTGGAACCCCTGATAAACGGCTCCCAAGTTATGGACGCATATGGTTGTTACATGCTCGTAATTGCAACTTCCTCAGGCCTGTATACAGCCGTGATTTGACCTTGTAGATCTGCGGCAAACATGACCGTCCGCTCGCTTTCCACGACAAAAGCATAGCTCACACCGGTAACGGGGTCCTTGACCCTGATATCAGTATCGATTGCATACTCCGAGACGAAGATGTACAATGCGCCATCACGAAAGCTTAGCTTGCGACCATACAAGCCAGGGCAATCTCTACCCTGCTGCCATTCCAGCTCCTCCGAAACACCGGAGGCCGCTAATGCCAGCTTGTACAGCTCCTCTAACGGCTCGATTCGTTCGTTCAGCTCTACCGGCAATGGGCACCAGATTAACCGGCCTTGTCCCAGCTGTACATCTGTCAATTGAGTGCTGCCTGCTTGCGTCAGTACCGGCTTTTGCTTATTGGCATCAGCAATCCGCGCACCGCCGAAGGAAACCTGCAGCTTCCGTCCGCTGATTTCCAGCAGCTCTTCACGCAGCAGGTTGGTCACAACTGTCGGGCCGACCTCGGCTGTAAGTCTCGACTGAGGACGCCAATATTCATCCAGACCTACAGGACCGGTAATGAGCATCACGCCTCCTTGCTCACTAATATGAGCAACGAGCCTATCCAACGCCTCCGTACTGAAGTTATGCGCGCTTGGTACGATAATCAGCTTAGGTGACCAATCCGCTAAAGAATCCAAATGATATTCGCTTAAGCCGCGTGCATGCACATTCAGGCTGTAGGAGAGCGTACGAACCAGCTTCGTTGTGGCCTCATAAGCCAGCTTGCGATTCGAGAAATCGTTCGAATACGGAAATATTACAGCTGTTTCCTCCAGCTGCCGTTCGACAAACAGGTCACGAATCGATTCCATAAACTGTCCAAAATCATACGATACGCCTGCTTCCGGCTTCTCTGTTCCGTCTGCCCGCAGCGCTCCAATATTCGATTCATTGATATTATTCATATAAAAGTTCGTATTCCAGATCCACTGCACTGCACCCGCGCCGCCTGTCGAGAACGCATAAGCATACTTACGCTCCAGGATATTGCGCAGCTCCGCTTCATTCCGTTTGGCCCGACCATCCGGTGTTTCCACATACATAATACCCGTTTCCTGAATCAGGTTCGGCTTGTCAGCTGCCTTCGTAAAGACACCATCCCATACGAGATCATCCATTTTCCACCAGGAATGAACCGTCGTATAATCAACCGCCTCTGCATAGAAAAACGGAGATGGACGCTGCGCTCCGAGACCCTCATCCTGCCCAACCGTAACCAGCTGCTTCGGTTGGATAGCACGGATCGTCTGGATTAATTTGGCTGCCCATTGATTGTGCATCTCCATCGTAAACAAGGTGTAATCGAGCCAAGGTCCACCTTTTTTCGCCAAATTTTCGGTCGTTCTAAAATTAATGTCACTCGGTTCAGGCAGCTGAGCCGCTTCAAATGCAGGAAGCTCGTCAGGCGTCATATTCCAGCGTTCCTGAAGCAACCTTACAGAACCGTGACGTTCCTTTAACCATTGGATAAAAGCTTTACGCTCGAAAGGGTCCTGGCAAGAACGGGGGCCAGAAAACAAGCGGCGCGGATCGAACATGGTCGGCTCATTAATCAAGTCCCAATGTACATTGGTTGATTCTTTATGACGCGATACAATTGCCGCAATAAATCGTTTCTGGGCTTCCACACTGCGCGGATCCAGATAAGGATTCACACCATCCCAGGCTTCCGGTGTAAAAGCGAAGAAGTTGAAGGTAACCTCGAGATCGTATCGTTTGGCCGTCAGTACAAAAGCATCGATAGCCCGCAGCACTTCTTCATAGGGATGTCCATCAACAAACATCACACTGCGCCAGGCTGTCCAAATACCGGTACGCAGCATATTGATCCCAGCTCGTTTCATCTGGGCCATATCCCTATCCCATACGGCCACATTCGGCATAAACAGGAACTTTCTGGCCACATCACTGGTCATATAGGTCATACCGACCACAGGTAGCGGACGGTCATTTTTCCAAAAATAATCACGGTCGACGCTAATCATTTCACCCTGCTGCAGCCACTCGCTGTCCATGCCCCAGAAGCCTTGACGCAGCCGACGGGTTTCTCCATCCGTAGATACCGCCTCACATTCCACAATATAAAAGCCGGCCTCCACTGGGATTGGCAGGCTGTTGCGGACAAACCCAAGCTCAGGTGAGGCCGGCAGCTTCGTTTTGCCCTGCCACAGAGTCGTAAACTGATCCTCCTTATACGAAAAGCTGGGGTCCGCAATCATTGCCGTACTGTCGTTCGCCTTCTTCAGCTTTAAGGTAAATGTCCATTCCGCATCCGTACCGCTCCCACTGCCAAGTCGTTGAAGCTGTATGCTGGTCGTTACTTTATCACCTGGCTCGTAGGAGGCATAATTGGTCTTCAGCCACAGCTCGGTAACACCAAGCGATGTATAATGACTCCATTCCAGCAGCGCATTTACCCCTGCGCCCTCATGCCAGAATGCTGGACTCAGCTGCTGATTAATCAAAATCCAGCGTCCGCCGGTATAGGCGCCCTTCGTATTTTCAATCAAGACGGCAGGAGCTGCTGCTTCCCGGCTCACCTTGCCTGCGGTTACACCAAACATTAAGGGTACGATATGAGCATCCATAGGTCCACTTGACCCAAGCTGTCCAGGCTGATCATCCACCTTGGTCACATGTAGCACAAGACCGTATGTAGGCTCAATTGTGAACAGGTCAATCGAGTCTGCGAATAAAGGAATATCCATGTTCGCCGTAAGTTTGGCAATGGGCGAAGGATCGATTGCAATCGCTTCATGGATGTTCAACTGCTGATGATAGCCGGTTTGTTCGGGCTCTCCTATCCATGATGAAGTGTCGGAGCCCTCCTCCTTGTCTTTGAATACCGGCACCTTGAAAGGGGCTCCCCCCAAATGCACAAGACCCTTTCCCTGCCGCAAATGCTCAATAATTGCCGTCCATGCTGCCTTCGGTACGTAGGGTCCATGCAAATGAATCAAAGTGTCGGCATGCGGCAGCTGCTCTGCAAGCTCGTCGGCATTCGCAATAATCGCATGCTCACATAACTGCTTCAAAGCCTCGCTATCAGGACGCGCCCCTGCATAAGGAAAGCTTTGATCGTAAAATACAACGGATTTACTCATTCAATCAACCTCCATTTTGTTAGTTTTGTTAGGCTCACAGCTACTTTTCCGTGAATCACTTTAATGGTAAGATGAGGTTTAGTCAATTGAATTTGTAAGAGGGGATGATTCCTTTATCCAGCCAGCATGCCAAAATAACGATGCAGCTCATTGCTGACCGATTGGGTGTTTCCAAATATACAGTGTCTCAAGCATTATCCGGTAAGATCGGAGTCAGTGAAACCACAAGAGCTGAAGTGGAAGCTATGGCAAGGGCGCTTGGCTATCGAATCAAAGCCGACAAAAGAACTACCTATCCCAAGCCAACGAGCACAATCTCGGATGCGACCTCGGACTTGCCCTATGCCGCTGATCTAATCGGGGATCGTGATGTGCCCCACACTGAGGCTGCTCCTGCTTATGTAGCCATTTGGGTCCATGATGAACAACGAGCGGAGCCCAGCTTTTGGTCACGCGTACTGGACGGGGTGATGCTTCGCTGCAGCAGCAATGGGTGGCAGACACAGGTGCTTTCGTCCGAAAAGCTGCTGATGGACAATCCGTTGCCTTCTCCGTTCACGCACATAACCAGTCCAGCCTGCCTTGGCTCTGTTGTGCTGGGTACGCTGCCGATCCGCTCGCTCCATAAGCTCGCTCAGCTGCATCAAGCTAATGCCCCGATTATTCTTGTTGATCATGAGGAGCCGCTCATTCGTGCCGATTGTATATTGAATGCCAATCTGGAGGCTGCCCGGTTGGCTTGCCGCCGGATCCTATCAGAGGGCTGTAAGCGAATTGTATTTGTGGGAAAGGACACTTACTCGGTCAGCTTTCAGGAAAGATGGTGGGGCTGCCGTCAAGCCTTGGATGAATACTCGCGCCGATTGGAGGGTTATTCACTCAGAAAATGGACCATCTCCTACGGTCAGCCCACATGGGCGCAGCAGTTGGCCAAACGTGTGGGCGCATCTCCATCTGAAGAACTGCCGGATGGCTTTGTTTGCGCCAATGATGAAATTGCGCTCAAGCTGTTGAAGCTGCTGCAGGAGCAATCGATATCTGTGCCTGCAAGGTGCAAGGTCATTGGTATCGATAATATCGATGCCAGTGCCAGCTCCACACCTCCACTGACTACAGTGGAGCTGGCCAAGGAATTGCTCGGCACCAGAGCCGTGGAGGCCTTAGAACGTAATCTGACCCATCCGAGTGTACATTCGGAAAAAGTTATTTTGTCCGCTCGACTAATAACACGGGGATCGGGGTAATGAGCTGCTTTACAGCTGTTGAGGCTGCTAAATCACAGCGGCTGCAAACCGCAGTCTACGATAATCCGCGATCCATCGTTCACCGTCAAACAACTGCGTATGCAGCAGCTGTTCACAGCGCACATAAGCTTCCTCCCGTTGTTCCGGGTTCAGATTAACAAAGAACATACCCGCGAAGGCATCCAACCAATATCTAAGTCCGTTCACGCCACCATCCAGAGGTGTCGGTCTGTCGTAATGCTCCATGGAGCGCACTTCGAAGCCATGCTTCTCCAGAAGGGCGCTGTACGTACCGATTGCCGGGAAGTACCAGGGGTTAAGCTTACCGGCATCTATACCCCATGTCCCAAGAACCTCCGAAATAGCTTGAGCTATCGCACCTATATTACCTTTGCCTCCAAACTCGGCTACAAACCGTCCATGATCCCGCAGCGCCAGTCTGACCGACTGAATCACACGCTCGGGCTCCGTCATCCAATGCAGCGCGGCGTTGGAGAACACAGCGTCGAAGGGCTCCTCCACACGAAAGGTGTGACCGTCAGCTACTTCGAACCTTAATGCCGGATATTTGCTTCTCGCTTGAGCAATCATCTCAATCGAACCGTCAATTCCCATACAATCTGCGCCGAGCTGCACAATTTCCTGAACCAGATCACCAGTCCCGCAGCCCAGGTCCAGAATCCGCTCATTCCGCTCCGGTGCCAGCAGCCCGACAACACCTCTTCCTAATCGTGACACATAGCTAATATTGCTGTCATAATGATCCGCATCCCACTTACCATTAACCTGTTTATTCATATTTCATCAGCTCCTTTTATACTATTATGCAACCCACTTCTTAATAAGTAAAATATATTGAATCAATCAAATTTATAGTTTTTACCTATAATAAATACACGCTACTGACTTGCTTCCTATTAATAACTACACGCTGCAGCTCAATTTGCGACGTATTATCGACATTAAGTGCACCAGCAGCGCGTTCTGTTCATTTTTTTAAAAGATTCCATTTACTTATGAAAACCAGTAGCTATATAATGGATTCATTGTTCGTTGAGATTCAAACCACAGTAGATTTATGACTAACTCTTCGATTACACCTCAAATTCCTTCATACCATCAACAATATCGAAAGTGCTAAACCTTTTGTGAAACGATGCAGGCAGGTGAAAAAATATATGCAGAAAATACCAGTCACACGTGATGGAAAACGAGGCTCCGATATTTTAATCGTCCAATCTGATGAGGTGGTCAAGCTGGAGCAAATCAAGGACAAGGAATTCGTTGTTCATACGGCTACCGATAAATATTATTGGACAGCTTCGCTTGAAGCTTTTGAAGAAGCTATGTATGAAGAAGGCTTCCGGCTTATCGACCAAATGAATGTGGTCAATATGAACCATGTTACTGAATATGATATCAAAAAAGCGATTGTATATTTGAAGCCCGAAAATGAGACTTTTTCCAAAACTGCATCTGCCGCATGGATTCATAAAGATCACATTATCAATGTGCAGAGCATGATCGGTGAGTTGAAAAAGCTCGACAAAAGCAGCAACCCGGATGAATTCCAGGATGATATATTTGAAACCATCCTCGCGCAGGAGGAGGACAACCGTTTTGCCCGCTCCTATGCGATGATACAGGCCATCTATGAGCGAAAAAAAGCAGAGAAGCAATTGGAGCAAAGCGAGCTTCGATACAAATCTTTATTTCAGAATAACCCCGATCCTATCTGTTCTTTTGATAGCCATGGGCATTGTACCAGCGCAAATCCTGCTATCTTCTCCATAACCGGCTATTCCGAAAGCGAGCTGTTAAACAAATCGATTCATCATCTGATTATTCCTGAGCATCTGGAGCGTTGGCATAAGCAATTTACCGGAACGATGAGCGGAGAGACCCACCAATATGAAATCAGCTTTTTACATAAAAATGGTGGAATTGTCGAATTGAGCATACTGAACGTCCCCATAGTAGTCAATGGTCAAATGAGCGGGGTGTACATGATCGGCAAAGATATCAGTGAGCGCAAGCGTGCTGAGGAAATGCTGATCCGCTCCGAAAAACTGTCGATTGTTGGTCAGCTTGCCGCTGGAGTTGCACATGAAATCCGCAATCCGTTAACCTCATTAAAAGGCTTCGTTCAATTGATGAAGTCTAAAATATCAGGATACGAATCGTATTTCGAGATTATGCAGGACGAGCTGGAGCGAATCAACTTTATCGTCAGTGAGTTTCTTGTCATTGCGAAGCCACAGTCGGTTGTTTATCAGCCGAGGGATTTGAGGGTTATTTTGCAAAATACGATTGTTCTCGTCGGTTCACAGGCAGCACTTCACAATGTTGAGCTGATCACGGAAGCCTCCCCTAACCTGGCATTAATCAATTGTGATGAAAATCAGATCAAACAAGTATTTATTAACGTTCTGAATAACTCCATCGAATCCATGAACGAAGGCGGCCTGATCCTGATTGAGCTGCAAATGAAAGAAGCGAATCAAATTATGATCCGCTTTACGGACCAAGGCTGCGGCATTCCGGAGGAGCGAATCCCAAGGCTCGGGGAACCGTTCTATACGACGAAAGAAAGAGGTACAGGCCTTGGTCTGATGGTCACCTTCAAAATCATTGAAAATCATGGTGGCAAACTGCGAATTACTAGCGAGATCGGCGAAGGCACCACAGTTGAAATCACGATGCCTTCCATGTCATAAATATCGATTAATACACATTGCCCGGGTAAGGCGGATAATAAGGCTGCTGCGTCGGATATGGGTACGGGTAAGGATATGCCTGATATGGATATGGATATGGATATGGATACGGTACCGGGTAATAGGATGGGTAAGGATATGCCTGCGTCAGTGCAAGCGGCAGCAGCAGCGCGGTGTCAAAGCCACCATGAAAGCCATTGTCATGGAATTCATGACCATGAAAGCCAACACCGCCATGAATTCCGCCTACACCGTGTCCACCTCCATGTCCGCCTCCATGTCCCCCATGTCCTCCATGACCGTCTCCATGAAAGCCACCACCTGCGGGCTCACGTGAAATAGATATCGGCTGATTTTCGTTTTGAAGCTGCAGCAGGTCCTGCTCCTGTGTTCTATATGGTTTAGTCATCTTAACTCTCCCTTATCCACCTGGAATGGTGATTCTCACTGTACATCATATGTACATTCGCCTACTTGGTGAGATTGTGCAGGGAAAATGGGCGCTGTATTTCCTTGCACGGAACACTTCATAATGGAGCACTTCATATATAAAATCAAATAACCAGCTCCCCGCGTCCTCTTGGGAACAGCGACGGGGCTGGTTTAAGGTTGGATATGAAAAATCTGTTATCGATTTAACAAGCTGCCCACATAACGCAGCAGCTCATTGGCTGACGAAGCGGTATACCCATGCTCTTCAACCAGTCTGCTGATTACCTCGTTAATTCGTTTCAGCTGCGTTTCATCCGGTGTTTTGGTTGAAGTCGTAATTTTCACAATATCCTTCAGGTCGGTGAACAGCTTCTTCTCAATCGCTTCGCGAAGCCGCTCATGACTGCTGTAATCAAAGCGGTGACCTTTACGGGAATAAGAAGACATACGGATCAGAATCTCTTCGCGGAACGCTTTTTTGGCATTCTCGGAAATACCGATTTGTTCTTCGATTGAGCGCATCAGCCTTTCGTCCGGGTCCATCTCCTCGCCTGTCATCGGGTCCTTCACTTTCCCCCAATTGCAATACGATTCAATATTATCGAGGTAATTATTGAACAAGGTTTTGGCAGATTCCTCGAACGAATACACGAAGGCCTTTTGAACTTCTTTTTTGGCCAAGTCGTCATATTCCTTGCGGGCTACCGAAATGAAATTCAAATAGCGTTCCCGTTCTTCCTTCGTAATCGAGGGATGCTGATCCAACCCGTCCTTCAGTGCACGGAGCACATCAAGCGCATTAATGAATTGCAGGCCCTGACGAATCAAAGCACTTGAAATTCGATTGATGACATAACGCGGATCAATGCCTGACATTCCTTCCTCCAAATACTCGTTTTGCATCTCCTTAAGGTCAGCTTCCTTGTAGCCCTCGACCTCCTCACCGTCATACATCCGCATTTTCTTCACTAAATCCATACCTTGCTTTTTGGATTCCTTAAGCCGGGTCAGTATGGAAAAGATCGCCGCTGCGCGCAAAGAATGAGGGGCAATATGAATATGGGCCATATCGCTTTGCCCGATCAGCTTTTCATAAATTTTCACTTCATCTGTTACCTTCAAGTTGTATGGAATCGGCATGACGATCATCCGCGACTGCAGAGCTTCATTCTTTTTGTTGGCAATAAACGATTTGTACTCCGATTCATTCGTATGGGCAATAATCAGCTCATCCGCGGAGATCAGGGCAAAGCGTCCTGCCTTGAAATTCCCCTCCTGTGTCAGTGACAACAAATTCCATAAAAACTTCTCGTCGCACTTCAGCATCTCCTGGAACTCCATAATACCGCGATTTGCCTTGTTCAGCTCTCCATCGAATCGATAGGCTCGCGGGTCGGATTCAGAGCCGTACTCCGTTATGGTTGAAAAGTCGATGCTGCCCGTCAAATCAGCAATATCCTGCGACTTGGGATCCGATGGGCTGAAGGTGCCAATTCCTGTCCGATTTTCCTCGGAAATGAATACCCGCTCGACCATCACATCCTCGATCCGGCCTTGATATTCTGTACGCAGCCTCATTTGGCATGACGGACAGAGACTGCCCTCGATCTTCACTCCGAGCTCCTGCTCCACATCAAAGCGCAGCGGCTGCGGAATCAAATGCAGCGGCTCTTCATGCATCGGGCAGCCTTTAATGGCATAGACGGCTCCCTCTTCAGTTCGTGAGAATTGCTCCAGCCCCCGCTTGAGCAGCGTTACAATGGTGGACTTGCCTCCGCTCACCGGACCCATCAACAGCAGAATACGCTTCCTGACATCCAGACGCCTTGCTGCGGAATGGAAATATTCTTCCACAAGCTTTTCTATCGCATGGTCAAGGCCAAAAATGTCCTGATCAAAAAAGCGGTACCGCCGTTTATTCGTCTCGTCCCCGATACCCTGGGCAGCCAGCATGCGATATACCCGGCTATGGGCGGTCATTGCGAGGTAAGGCCTTTGACGAACCATCTCAATATATTCGGCAAACGTTCCCGTCCATGCCAATCGGTCGATTTCCGTGCGATGGTCCGAAATTTTTTTGAATATGTCCATGGGTTAACCTCCTAAGAGTTTTCCGAAGGAAAACTGACTTCGTAAGTATGTGCCGTTCGTGAGCATGTGCCAAGTTTTCCGAAGGAAAACTGACTTCGCAAGCATAAACCGTTTTTTTTGACAAGAGAGATGACTTCTTACATTCGGGACGTCGCTTATGCGGTACCATTAAAATTGAAGTGTAATAGATAAGTATGCAATGAAGGAGGATTAGTTGACCTAAAATTTTAGACAAAAATTTCAATAATGAAAAAGCAGCCTATGAGATTTCAACGATCCGATCTATGCTATAATAATTGTAATTTGGGTAAATAACCCTGTACAAAGGAGAACGACAACCGTGCCGATCAAAACCGAGACCGAGCTCTATGCACCGGTTAAATCCTTCTTCGAGCAGCAAGGCTATTCAGTTAGAGGTGAAGTTCGCCATTGTGATCTCGTCGCTATCCGTGGTGAAGAACAGCCCGTTATTGTGGAATTAAAAAGATATTTTTCGATCCCGCTGCTGCTGCAGGGCATTGATCGGCTTCGTCTAAGCCACTGTGTTTATGTCGCTTTTGAGCTTCCGAATAAAGGGCGAGCTCCTCATGGAGCCAGCTGGCCGGAGCTTCGCAAGCTGTGCCAGATGCTTGGAATTGGCATGATAACCGTGCAGTTTTTCAAACGAAAGCAGCCTGCTGTTCATATTGAATGTCATCCCTCCAAGGCTCCTGAAGACATGCCAACAGCTTCGATTCCTTTTACAACAGCTGATTCTTCTTCGTCTTCTGCGCCCAATAGTGTGGCTGACTCTGAACATGAGCTATCGCCTGCTATCGCTCTGCCTCCAGAACCGCTGTATACACCAGCCAAGCTGCCACGTCTCAATAAACGAGCGGCAGAGGGCATTGTGAAGGAATTCAAAGAGCGCCGGGCAGACTACAATGTAGGCGGCAGCAGCAAGCAGAAGCTCATGACTTCATACCGTGAGAAGGCACTCCATCTGGCACAATTGCTTCATCACCACGGCACCTTGAGTCCCCTGCGCTTGCGTCAACTAACAGGTAATTCCAAAACTGCCGGATTATTACAAAAAAACTATTATCGATGGTTTCAGCGAGTCGAAAGAGGTGTTTATCGTCTGAGCCCGCTCGGTGAAGAAGCACTTGTCACTTATGGACACGTGGTGGCTGAGCTTCCGCCATTGCCATTACAATCAAGCACATCAGGCAACTAGCTACAGGTATAAAAGCGTACACAAGCCATATGCATAGTAGTAGATTTTCCTGGAGGGAGTTGTCCATGGGCTATGAAGAGCGCTTTCATTTCTTATAAATGGTATGCCTTACTATTATGCTTTCTAATGCTGTTGCTCAGTTTATCTTGGTCGCGGCTCATCGCGCCATCCGTACGTTCCGCTGAATCCGATATACCGCTGCGACTGCAAACGCCTTTTGACAACCAAATGTCTGAACCCTTGAAGCCCTCCGCTTATATGTCTATGTTCCCTGATGCTCCAACACTACCTTTAGAGGCTGCCCATATATTCGACAACTCCAAGGTCTCACCTGCTGAAAGTAATTCGCAGATTCTAGAGCCCTCGGCTTCCGCTGGCCAAACAGCTGTTGCTCAAGCAGAAACCCATCTGCAGCCCCAGCAAATACCCGTTTTAAACTATCACAGCATTACCATTGATCCTGGGAATCGCGCTGTCATTACACCTGCTAAATTCGAGGAGCAAATGCTCTATTTATCCAAAAATGGCTATCATACGCTTACGCTGCAGCAATTTATCGACTACATGGATGGAACAATATCCACACTTCCGAAGAAGCCTGTTCTGCTGACCTTCGATGACGGGTACGCGGATAATTATGAGCATGCTCTGCCTTTGTTAAAGAAATTGAACTTTCACGCTACACTCTTTGTATCCCCGGGTACAACAGAGGATGGCTATTTCCTCAATTGGGATCAAATTAAGGAAATGCACGAAGCAGGCTGGGATATACAGCCTCATGGCATGACGCACCCTCACCTGCCCAAGCTGTCTGCTAAAAGCCAAGCGTATGAAATCAGCGAAGCCAAACGTCAAATTGATGAGCAATTGAAGATCAATACCACTGTATTTTGTTATCCCTTTGGTGAAAAAAATGAGACCACGCTGAAGCTGCTGCAAGAGCATGGCTTCCGGTATGCTTTCACCATTGAGCAAGGCTTGACCACTCGCGGCCAGAACCGACTGCTGTTAAAGCGCTTGTTTGTGAACGGCGAGGAATCTATCGAGCCCTGGATAGTCCGACTTGAGCATGGAGCCGTCAAGGTCAAATCATGAATAGCTTACTATCTGGATAGTAATAGTAATAGAAATGGGCTATGCAGGAGATAATAACCTCCATATCATTCATGAATAGGATAAGAGTCCCATGAGCCCAATACGCCCAAACAAAAATCCTGTATTTGAATTCACGCCTCAATCCAGTACGCCGTTATCGGCTATACTGAAGGCGAATACCGAGCACCTGCAAACGATTTATGTCGACTGCCCGGATTTGGTCGTTCATCCATTCTCATTTGGCAGCCAAATTGATGCCGCTTTGTTTTATATCGAGGGTTTGACGGATGCGATAGCGCTGGACCGACAAGTACTGACTTCCCTTATGAAAGAGCATAAGCTGGAGGACGGTCAGCTTTTATCCGCGCTGAAGGAGATTCTGCCGGTCTCTCAATCTGAAAACGTGACTACCTTTGAAGAGGTCGTAGCCTGTATTTCAAAAGGTATGCCCGTCATTCTTTTAGATGGAGAGAACTTTGGGTTAGCTTTTGGTTTAAGCAAATGGGAGAAACGGAACATTGAAGAGCCGATGTCAGAATCCGTTATCCGCGGCCCCCGGGAAGGCTTTACCGAAACCTTGAGCACCAATATGTCCTTGCTGCGCCGCAAGCTGCGCAGTCCTTCGTTCAAGCTGAGAACGATTCAGATCGGGCGCTACACCCAGACTCAGGTTGCTATCGCCTATATCGATACCTTGGCAGACGAAGTCTTGTTACAAGAAATGACGGAGCGGCTGGAACGCATTGATATCGATGGAATTTTGGAAAGCGGATATATAGAGGAATTGATCCGTGACTCCAGAAAATCTCCATTTCCACAGGTTCAATCCACCGAACGCCCCGATGTCGTGACAGCCGGTCTGCTGGAAGGTCGTGTTGCCGTGCTGGTGGATGGGACTCCAATTACATTAGTAGCTCCAACTACCCTTTATTCCCTGCTGCAGTCACCTGAAGATTACTATCAAAGCTATTGGCTCGGTTCTTTCATTCGTTGGACGCGGTATTTATTTCTCGTATTTGCCTTGTTAGGCCCTTCCATGTACGTGGCTGTACTAACCTATCATCAAGAAATGCTTCCTACCACGCTGCTGTTGAGCATTTCCAAATCCCGCGAGAATATTCCATTCCCAGCTCTGGTTGAAGCTATGTTAATGGAAATTACGTTTGAGGGCTTACGCGAGGCTGGCGTTCGCTTACCTAAGCAGGTTGGTGCGGCCGTGAGCATTGTAGGCGCACTTGTTATTGGACAAGCCGCAACTTCCGCAGGTCTGGTGTCGGCCCCGATGGTCATGGTCGTTGCCTTGACCGGAATCGCTTCCTTTATGATTCCCCATTTCACTTTTGGCATTGCGATCCGGCTGCTGCGCTTTCCGATTATGCTGCTGGCAGGTATGCTCGGCTTGTTGGGCCTGATGCTGGGAGTCATCGTGCTTGTGATTCACCTTAGCTCGCTTCGTTCATTTGGGGTACCTTATCTGTCTGCAATGGCTCCCATGAAAAAAGGTGAATGGAAGGATGTACTTATCCGTGCTCCCTTATGGAGCTTGAATACCAGACCTGATTTGACAGGCAGGACTGACCGTATTCGGCAATCAGCCAACAACAAGCCAGGATCTGACAAAGGCGGGGCATCGTAGCATGAGCAACAAACCTGATGCCACTAACCGTAATCGGATTATTCGACTCCTCCTGAGGCTGACGATTTATATTTTTATATGGATTCTCACTACTGGCTGTTGGGACCGAAAAGAAGTTAATGATCTGGCATTTGTCATGGGAGCCGCTATCGATCAAAAAGGCGAAGGGCTGCTGGAGCTGTCCGTTCAGGTATTCATACCAAAAGCAGAAGGCGGGGGGAGTGCTTCCCTGGGAGGAACCTCACCCAAAGGAGGTCAAGAGCAAACGATGGTCAGATCCGCAGAAGGCGTATCCGTTGCTGATGCAATGTCACATCTTCAGGAAAAACTGCCTCGGCAAGTATTTTGGGGACATAATGAGGTGTACATTTTTGGACAAGCTCGGGCACAGCAGGGAATTCGCGAAGATGTCGATTACATGCTGCGATCACCGGAGCCACGGGAACGGGCTAACGTATTTGTTAGTAAGGGCATGGGTAAGGATACTTTGCGACTAATACCACCTCTGGAGCGAAATTCGTCAGAGGTACTGCGGGAAATATCCAAATTTCATACCGGCCTGCAGGTAACCATCAAAGAATTGGCAGAAATGCTGACGGGAGATGCCAATGCCGCAGCGCTTCCCTATATCGTCATACTGCCTCCCGAACCGGATAAGCAACCTAACCAAACTATTGCTTATATTCAGGGAAGTGCTATTCTCAAGGATGGAAAAATGGTCGGAAAATTAGACAGCCTGGCAGCACGCGGTATTTTATGGTTAAAAGACGAGCTCAAAACCTCCGTCATTACCGTAGCTCCAAGTCATTCCAAAGGCTCTGTGTCTTTGCGTATGATCCGCAGCAATACCCAGCTGCATCCAAGCATTGTGAATGGTGTTTGGCATATGGACGTTCATATCGAGACCGAGGAAGATGTACAGCAGAATACGACCGGAATCAGCTTGATGGAGCCGGAGTGGGTCAAAACAATTGAGATCAGTGTAGATAAATTGATTGAAAATCGGGTAAAAAGAGCTTTGCAGCCCGCACAGGAGCGATTCCACAGCGATATTTTCGGATTTGCCGATGCCTTTCACAGAAAGTACCCTAAAGACTGGAGCAAAGCGAAAGCGAATTGGAGTGATACGTTCTCCAAGATGGAGGTCAGGATCATTTCCCGTTCTCATATTGTCAGACCCGGAATCTCTAATCCCGATGCAACCTCACCGGAAAAAGGAGTGGATTCCCAATAAAATGGGCAAATATGATTTATGTAACTGTGGCAATAGCGTTGATCGTAGGGGCTGAGTGGGGGAAACTGCGGCAGCAGACCAAGGATAAGCGTGTATTTCTGTGGATTATTGTTATAGGATGGTTATTAGCTATACTTTTGATAGTTAAGCCAGGTTTGCCTGGACCTACTCAGTTTATTGAGTCCGTCTACAAACCACTTGGAGAGCTCTTGAAGCCTCCTCCAAGTTGACCTTTGCCTGATCTCTGTATGCATCAAGATGGAAACGGTGGGCAGAAGGAGGAGAATTTTAAGCTTATGAACGCAAAGGAACAGATCTCATCCGCTCAGATGGCTATTTTGATGTACCAAACCGTATTGGGAACGGCTATTCTTTTAATGCCCTCTGCTACAACCGCTTTAGCAGGTCGCGATATGTGGCTGACCCCGGTTCTCGGCAGTATTTGTGGGTTTGTAATGGTATGGGTGGCTTATCGGCTGCATCAATATTATCCCGATCAGAGCCTTTTTGGGTATATGGAGTCAATTCTGGGTAAATACATGAGTAAAATCGTCGGATTCGTGTTTTTAGTATTTAATCTGCATATCCTCGGGGCTACCGTCAGAGACTACTCCGAATTCATCGTCAGCAACTTTTTCAAAAAAACACCCCTTATAGTCGTTGCAGCAAGCATGGTATTGGTATGTGCATTTGCAGTCCGCGCAGGGATCGAGGTCATCGCAAGATGTGTCCAGCTGTTCATACCGGTCGTACTCCTACTGCTGCTGCTTACGATTTTTTTTATAATCCCTGATATGAAGCTGACGAATATGCTGCCATTTCTGGAGAAGGGTCTGGTCCCTCCAATCAAAGGCTCTATTATCGTACAAGGCTGGTTCTGTCAATTCGTATTGATTTCCTACTTGTATCCAACACTGAAAGACCCTCATAAAGCTTTAAAATGGGCCCATATCTCCGTAGCTGCAGTCACCTTCACGATGGTTATTATGAATCTTGCGATTCTTCTGTTGATGGGAACGCTGGCAGGACGCATTATATATCCGGTCTTGTTTGCTTCCCGATATATTTTACTGGCCGACTTCTTCGAGCATGTCGAGGCCATGGTCATGATGATCTGGGTACTGGGTACCTTTTCCAAGCTGTCTCTATTTTATTACACGTTTGCAGTAGGTGCTGCCGACTGGCTGAAGCTCACCAGCTATCGCTCGATTGTACTTCCGCTCGGTTTTCTCATTACCGTGATGTCTATATGGGTATCGAACAACCTGCAGGAGCTGGCACATTTTATTTCAACCGGCGGCACCTTTTATATTTTAACAGGCTTTGCCGTATTTCCTATTCTGTTATGGGCCATTGCCAGCGTTCGTCGGCGTGTGAGTCAATCTTAATAGCTAAATTTATGATCAAGCTTCCATCAGGTGCCTAACCTTCCGAGTCCACCGCAGTTTGCCGCAGTGGCTCGATCAACCAATAAATCCCGATTTGGACAATTGAGGCACCCAGCAGTACCCAGGGCAAGGTCCAATCACCTGCATAGCGGCTCAAAATAATCAGCACAAATATCGCAACAATCCGTCCCACATTCACAAATGTTTCTCTCATCACAACGGACTCCACACGCAGCTGTCCCTTTAATGGAAGTGTGCCCATGATTCGAAAATAATAGGAGGTGATGGTATTCCCCTGCAGCGGTGCACAGATCGAATACAGGATCATGAACAAAATCACCGTGTACAGGTTTAGCTTCCAGACTAACAGCAGGCTTCCTACGACACAGCCAATTGTCGAAATAATGATAAACCGACCCGCCCAGCCATCCCTGCCGTAACGTGAAATATACATACCTGTCGCAATCCCCAGACTCGCGTACAGCATCCCCAAATAACCGACAAGATCCTCTCGCTCCACAATTTTAAACAATAAAATGCTTGGCAAAAACATCATCATCCCCTGGAGAATACCAAGAATGCTGAAGCAAAACAGCGATTTAAACCAAAGCCTGTTTTTGTTCATCAGCAGACCGACATATTTCAGATAATAGGCCTTGTGATGCGTTGCCTTTGTTTTGATCCGCAGACTGCCGATTGCTGCCATCAGGAACATCAGAAAAGCGATCGAAAAAACAATCGTATATCCTTGCAAGCCGCTGTTTTGACGAATAATATACCCCGCCAAGGCAGGACCAATCAGACCAGCCAACGTAAACACAATCATATTCATGGCCAAATATCGGATACGGTTCTGTTCCGTTGACACGTCATACATCAAGGTTAAATATCCTGCCCAGTAAAAGGCCCCCGCCATACCGCCAAAAATAGCAAATAACACATAATAATCGACAACCCGCTCCTGGGCCAGAACGACAACCAGATAAAATAAAGCGATCAGCGCGATTCCGAAGCGATAAGTGACCATACGGTCCTTTTTTTTGATCAGCAGGCCACCCAGCATAAAAGCAATAGGGGCAACCGCATAGTTAATAATGTTATACATGCCGTTAATCCAGAGGCTATGAGTCAGCCTCCACAAATACAAGGTGAGAAACACTCCGGACATCGAAGCACCGAATTGAAAACAAAAGTGAATGAACAAGGAAGTACCTGCATCCTTGGACAGCCGCTTTTCTTCGGGAATATGCAATCGCCTCGAATCCACCCAATTTTTAAAACCTGTTCCCAGCCTTGTTATCATGCATGTCCCCCGTCAGCAGCTTTACCTGATTTCTTTATGTATATGTCATCTATGCCTGTTCATTTGTTATTGTACCAGCGTGCACCTGTCTATGTTAAATGAACAAATCGCCAATAAACCCCCTATAGCCACATATAAAGGGATATACACGCATTTATTTTCAACATACATAGAATACGGACGCTTTCTCCCTCTTTCCTCCCAGATGCTAACCCCCTTGCAAAAAAACAAACCTCAGCGCAAGCGCTGAGGCCATTCCTACTATTATTCATAACACGGTGCAGCTAGATGTTACGTTATGGTGTTACTTGCCCAGGCTATCCCAAGTTTTTTGGAATTCATCTAGCATTTGATCCTTTGTTTTTTGCTTGGCAACATATGCTTGCATCGTAGCAGCAAATTTCTTGCTGGATGCTTCTCCGCCCGGGAATTTAAACCAGTTCCAGCTTAACGTTTTGTTTTCTTTGCTATACTTGATAATGTCTGCAGCTAGAGGCCCAAGGATCTTCTCATCGGCAGTAATGTTCGTGAAGGCAGGGATAAACTTGAATTCGTCCGTGATATACTTTTTACCGATATCGGAGGAAACCATCCAGTTAAGGAACTTCTTGGCCTCTTCCTTGTTCGGCGAATTCTTATTGATAGCCCAGTTATTCGGCACACCTATCGGCAGCTTGTCGTTGGCTGCAGCATCTTCGCTGATCGGCATTGGCATAAGTCCGACATTGATGTTCGGGTTCGTTTGTGTAATTTGCAGCTGTGTCCAGTTACCTTGCTGCGTCATTGCCGCTTTGCCTGTTGCGAATTCAGTTACTTGAGTTTTATAGTCAGTTTGCAGCGGGTTTTTGTTGCCATATTTTAATTGCAGATCAAACAGCTTCACCCAGTTATCAAACACAGCATTGCCTGTAATTTTGGCCGTTTTCTTATTCAAGCCATCGATAAATGCATTTGAATCCGGCTGATAGGCAAACGGAAGGTTGACAAAGTGGTTACCGAGAACCCACCATTCGCCATAGCCATTCACGAAAGGCGTGATGCCTTTATCCTGCAGCTTTTGAGCCGCGGCTTCAAGCTGAGATAACGTCTTCGGTGTTTCCGTGATACCGGCCTGCTTAAACAAATCTTTATTGTAAATAAATCCATAGCCCTCAAGGTTTAACGGCTGACCGTACAGCTTGCCGTTTTTCGTCATCGGCTCCTTAGCTACAGTAACCAAATCCTTAACCCAAGGCTGATCGGACAAATCCTCGAGATGCTCGATATACTTGTCCAGATCGGAGAATCCACCGTTGTTGAAAATATCCGGCTTGTCGCCTGAGTTGAACTTGGCCAGCAGCGCCGCACCATAATCCGTGCCACCGCCTACAGTATCGATTTGAATCTTCACGCCTGGATTAGCCTTCTCATACTCAGCAACGAGCTTACCCAACGGTTCAGCAATTTCCACTTTGAACTGGAACATTTTAAGCGTAATATTTTTGGCCCCGCCTGCAGCCCCTGTGTTGGTACCACCTGTCGCGCCTGGTGCCGGTTCAGTTTTTGCACAGCCTGCCAGAACAGATCCGAATAACAAAGCGGTTAAACTGATTGCTGTCATTTTTTTCATTCTTTTCATCTTGATTAGCCTCCCTAAAATGTAATTTATTGTACGGGTGACAAAGTAATACAGCGCCACCCAGGTATGACCCCTAAAGCAAAGTTCGTTCATTCAACACCTACAGCTTAGCCCTTCACAGAGCCTGCCGTGATTCCCTCGATAATGTGCCTTTGCATCGCTAGGAAAAAGATTACGATCGGCAGCACACCCAGCACCAATGCAGCCAAAGCCAAATCCCATTGTTTCGTATATTGGCCGAAGAAGGAGAACGTTGCGAGCGGAATCGTTCTAAGATCCGGACTGCTTAGCACCAGCATCGGCAGCAGGAAATCGTTCCATATCCATAAGCTGTTCAGCAGTACAACGGTTACTGTCATTGGTTTTAACAGCGGGAACACAATTTTCCAAAATACACCATATGGTGAGCAGCCGTCCACTCTTGCTGATTCTTCCACTTCAATCGGAATTGATTTGATGAACCCATGATAGAGAAACACATTTAGCGAAACACCAAACCCGAAATAGCAGATCACCAGACCTGGAATGCTGTCCATAATGCCAATCTGGCTGCCTACACGAACTAGCGGGATCATGATCGATTGAAAGGGAATCACCATTGCCGCTACAAAAGCGAGGAAAATCAGGTTATTAAACTTGCTCGGATAGCGCACCAATCGATATGCCGCCATGGAGCTAATAATAACGAGCCCTATATTACTGAAAACCGTAACCAGCAAAGAATTCAGGAACACCTGCGGAAACTTCATAATACTCCATACCTTGGTGTAATTCATAAAGTTAAGCGATGTTGGCATATTAGCGGAGTTAATCAGTATCTCACCAAAGGATTTCATCGAATTCACAATAACAAAGTAAAAAGGAATCAGAAACAGCACTGCCAGCAGAATACCGAGAATTTCAAGACCGAATGTTCGAAGATTGTAGGTGTTTTTCGCTTCCATTACACTTCAACCTCCTTTTTCTTCGTTACCCATACCTGAATGACCGTAATCAGAGCAACCACTACAAAGAAAATCAATGATTTAGCTGTTCCCAGTCCATACCTGTTATTCGAAAACGCCTCATTGTATATATTGAGCGCGACCGATTCCGTCGAGTTGAATGGGCCACCCTTCGTGAGGGAAACGTTAAGATCATACATTTTGAATGCCCACGAGATCGCCAGGAACAGACAGACAGTAACGGATGGCATAATCAATGGGACTGTGATGGAACGCAGCACTTGCCAGCGTGTCGCACCATCGAGATAAGCAGCTTCCAATATATCCTTAGGTACATTGGCCAATCCTGCGATATAGATGATCATCAGATACCCGGCAGTTTGCCATACACTTACGATAATGAGACCCCAGAACGCTGTTGGCGCATCGCCGAGCCATGGAAGCTGGAAAAAACCGATATTCGTAATCTCGCCAATCGTTGCAAAGCCTTTTACGAAGATGAACTGCCAGATAAAGCCTAACAGCAAGCCCCCGATGACATTGGGCATAAAAAACACGGTACGCAAAATATTACGAGTTTTGAGTGCCTGTGTCAGCAGTAAAGCCAATGCAAATCCAACCACATTGGTTAAAATAACCATGACGACACTAAAGCGGGTTGTGAACCAGAATGACTTGTGAAAATCTTGATCACCCACTATAATTTGCTTAAAATTATCGAATCCTACCCATTTTATTGTTGTTGAGACCCCATTCCATTCAGTAAAAGAGTAATAAATACTCATCAGGAACGGTATGACAACGATGATTATGAAGAAAAATACGGCCGGACCAACAAAGACCAATTGAGGGAGCCAACCCGTGCCTTTTTGTTTTGCTTTCATGGCATCCTTCTCCTTTCGATGCGAGTTATGTTCTCAGTATAGAAAGATTTGACACACTAGAACACTGACAATGGTGACACAACAGGTGGAATTTATTGATACCCCTTGATACAATGGTTGTGCACTTGTAGAAAGTGAAGCCCTGAGCAATTGCTTACGAAGCCGGTTTCACTAAAGTGAGACCCTGAGCAGATGCTTACGAAGCCGGTTTCGCTAAAGCAAAACTCTGAGCAAATGCTTACGAAGCCAGTTTCGCTAAAGCGAAACTTTGAGGAGGACACATATGATCCGCAGCAGTATCCGCAATAAGCTTATTGTTTTTCTGCTAGTCGCCACTATCGTGCCCATTTCGACCTCCATTATTATCACCTATTTCTTTACCAAACAAACGGTTTCTAATGAATCCGTTATAAGTAACTCAAATCTGATCCACCAAGCCAACAAAAACATGATGAATTATTTGAATGTCATTGAGCAAAGCTCATTATCGATCTACAATAACAGTACCTTATATAGCATTATCGAAAATGGCGAAGCCGATTACCTGAGCAGAAGTGAAATCACCCGAGGCGTGCAAGGCATTGCCAACTCCGTCAAAGAAATCAGGCAAGTGTATTTATATATGGCCAAAAGCGAGCGTTCCCTCTTGATCTCAGAACGAAATCCGGTGCCCAGTGAAGGCCCGCCTCCCAAATACACGCCGACGAACCATGCGGAGGTCTATATGGAGCCCACCCATGTCAGTCACGATTACGGAACTGGCAGACTGTTTTACGCGCCACCTTCGACGGTTATCACACTGCATCGTTCCATACGCAACGCCATTACCCAAAAGGAGCTTGGTACCCTTTCCATTGATTTTGATCTGGAAGTCATAAGCTCCATCTGTGAAGAGCTGTATTCGCAGGACCAGGAGGAGCTCTATATCCTCGATGATAAGGGAACCATTATTTATTCCGCAGATACAGTCTCCTTGGGGCATGTCCTGAATGAGCAGTGGGTTCAACATCTGATGTCGCAGAACTCAAACAGCGGCAGCTTTGAATTCAAAAGCAAGCAGTTTTCCGGTGTCCACATCTATGAGCGTATGAACGCACCTTATATGAACTGGACCTTGGTTAAACGCATTCCCTATGAAAGTCTTTACAAAAATGCCAGAGAGCTTACGATTATCAATGCAATGATATTCAGCCTGTTTCTGATTGTCGTCATTTCGGCAACCCTCTATATCTCCTTCCGGTTTACGGCCCCTATCCGCAATTTGCTCGGGTATATCAGTAAAATCCAGACAGGCAATATGGACGTTGACATTCAAGCGACCAGCAATGATGAGATCGGTATTCTAGCCCGCCGCTTCCGCTTGATGATGCAGACGATCAACAACCTGATCATGAGCGAATACAAGCTTGATATTGCCAATAAAACGAATCAGCTCAAAGCCTTGCAGGCACAAATCAATCCTCACTTTCTATATAATGCACTGCAATCGATCGGAACACTCGCACTTCAGCACGGTGCCCCCAAAATTTATCAGCTGCTGTCTGCGCTTGCCAAAATGATGCGCTACAGTATGAACACGAATGAGAGCATTGTGACGATGCAGCAGGAGCTGAACCATGTAAAAGCTTATTTGCAGCTGCAGCTGCAGCGCTTTGAGAATGAGCTGACAGTAAGGTATGATATAGAGGAATCGACGCAATCTTTGCATATCCCCAAAATGCTGCTGCAGCCGCTTGTCGAAAACTATTTTAAACACGGTTTTGATCATCGAAATCCACACAGCCTGCTCATGATCTCCAGTACGTGGACAGCGGACGGTAAACATGTCAGGCTTGTTATTGAAGATAACGGAAGAGGAATGCCGCAAGAACAGTTTGATGCTTTGCTTGTGCAGCTGAAGCAGAACCTGGATCCATTTGATAATGAACAAGCCAGCCACATCGGGCTTTATAATGTCAAGAACAGGCTGCTGCTCTACTTTAACGGTGAAGCGGATATGCGTTTGGAGCAGCCTGAGCAGGGCGGTTTTCGAATTACATTGTTATTCCCTGTGCCGAAGCAAGTTTTACCATGAAAAGAGGATGGATTATGAAAGCCATCATCGTTGATGATGAAAAACACGTACGTGAAGCCATTAAGCTGCTGGTTCCTTGGGAAGAGCTCGGCATTGATCACATATATGAAGCACACGACGGGCAGGAAGCAACGGAACTCATCACTTTGCATAAACCACAAATTATTTTTACTGATATGATGATGCCCTTAATGGACGGTCTTAAGCTCCTTGAATGGCTTCAAACCCACCACCCTGCAGGAAAAACGATTGTTATCAGCGGGTTTGATGATTTTCAGCTGGTACGTCATACGGTTCAATATGGAGGTCTCGATTATATATTAAAGCCAATCGATGCCGATCAGCTGGAGGCAGCGGTTCGTAAAGCTGCTCAATGCTGGCAGCAGGAAGAAGCTGAACGGCAGCGGCAGCAGCAGCGTAATATCGAGATGAACCAGATTCGACCTGTATACTGGGATAAAGTTTTGTCCAACTTCATTACGGAGCCGCACAGCTTTGAAGCTGCCGCTGAAGCACTTTCCCTGGAATTCGGTCTTGATCGCGATATGAAGACCTGCAGACTGGCTATTATTAGTCTTGAAACGATGAGTGGCAGTCTGAAGCGTAAATTTCAGTCCAATCTGGACCTATTATTTTTTTCGCTTACGAATATTTGTAATGAATTTCTGCAGCAAAAGCCGCCGCAAGGCATTGCCTACCGTTACTGGAACAGTGAGGATGAAATCATTGTACTGCTATATGGAGCCAACGCAGGAGAAGAGCTGCTTAACGATATCGCGAAAGGGATCTGGACAGCTGTTAAAGGAAATTTGGATATTGGAATAAGCCCGGTACATCCCTTCCCAGCGGGCCTGCCAAATGCTTACAAGCAAGCGAAGACCGCTCTGCGTCATCGCAATTTGCTGCGTAAGGATAACCTACTGCACGTATATCAGGAGCAGACCGCCGTTCAGCACCCTGCCCTTGTGTTTACCGATTATGCAGAGCCTATTCGTTTATCCGTACGCAGTGGAAGTGCCGTCGAGATCGGTAAAGCCGTTCAAGGCTGGATACAGGCACTTGAAAAACTGCGTACTATCAGCATGGAGGAGCTTGAGCATTGGCGTCATGAATATACGGTTCTGCGCAGCCGCTGGCTGATCGAATGGTTCGGTGATCGGCAGCCGGAATTCATTAGCGATGCCATCCGCTCCGATTTTGTCCTTCCGCTTGATGATGAAGGCAAGCTTTCCCTGTCCTTGTGGCAGGAGCAATTAACCGATAGTCTGACCCAGCTGTCCAATCAGATGCTGGAGCACCAACAGCAGGATAACAATGCCATTTTTGAGATTGCAAAGTATATCCAAAACCATTATCATCAGGATATTACGCTTATCGAGATCGCCCAGCATTTTTACTTAAGCCGTGAATATATTTCCCGTAAATTCAAGCAGCAATTTCAAATCAATGTATCCGATTATATTACCCAGCTGCGAGTGGATAAGGCGAAGCTCCTGCTGCTCAATCCACATTTGAAAATAGCCCAAATCGCAGGCATGGTTGGTTATGACGATGAGAAATATTTCAGTAAGGTGTTTAAGAAATGGATCGGCCTTTCGCCGAATGAATATAGGAAGGTGAGCCAACTATGAATACGCCCCTTGACCCTGCGGTAACCCAGCAGCCCTTGGTGCGGACAAGCAAACCAGGTACAGCAGCAGAGAAACAAGTCAAGAGCAAAAGCAAAGTCAGAGGAAGAACCTATCTTTTTCTATTTATGGCATGGTCGCTGCTCATCACAGGCGGACTGTATGGTGCCAAGCAGTATACCGACTACATGCGCCAGCAGATCACCGCACAAATCGCCCAGCAGACCGAGCAGCAGCTGCTTGTAGTTCAACAGGATTATCAGAAGCAGCTGGGCCAGCTCAAAGAAAGCGTCAGCGGTGATCTGAATAAAATGCAGACCAAAATCGATTCATTAAATGAATTGCTGGCCTTCACCAAGGACAGCGCCAATAGTAAAACCGACAATAGTAACCAATTGTATACACAGCTTGCGGAAGTGAAGAAAAAGCTGGATGAATTGAAGAAGAACCTCGATACCTTGCAATAAGATTCACCTTTTGATCACGAAGCTTCACAAGAAGCATATTCGGCATCGAATCTTGCATTCAGGCTCGAAGTGCGGTGCTCATTTAGGCTTTTCCTAAACTCCGCTCCTCCTTCTTTACCTTCTTGCAACCTTCTCGGTGCTGAAAAGCCGAATGCACATAAGGAAGTGTTCCCTTTTGAACCCGATTCAGCTGATTAACCGCACCTTTATTTTGGCCGCTGCGCCCTTTATAGGCATATTTTGTTTTCTGATGGTCAGCCACCTGTCTGTTGAGCTTCCCGATTTGCAAAGTTACGTAAAAACTGAATTTTCTATTCAAAATGAACTGCTAAAGTCCGAGCAGAAGCTGGAGCTTGCCAAGACGGCAGCGGTTCAAACCCGGACCACTATTGAACGTTTTTATCAGCTTTATGCGCAAAGCGCCGCTGATGTGGCCGCGATGGCAAAATCCGCAGATACCGTATCCAACCGCCCGGCAGCCATATTCGACAGTCGAATCAGCACCAAGCTGGGTGCTCAGCCCGCCAAGCAGACCATCAGCTCCAACCTGGATATGAAGCTGTTTTATTTGAATGAACCAAACTATAAGGCTTATGCCCTTAAGGTCGATGTTAAATCGGATAAAGCTTTGAAAATGGTGCTCGGCAAGGACAAGGTTGGCAGCAGCGAAACGACACTTGAAGCAGCACGGCGTTACGGGGCTGTAGCCGGTATTAACGCCGGTGGCTTCGCGGATGATCGTTCAGGAAAAAGATATCCGCTCAGCACGACCATGCTAAATGGAAAATACGTATATGGCTTTGAGCCGACCTTTGAGGATCTTGCCTTCATCGGTATGAACACCGACCGCAAGCTGATTGGCGGCAGATTCTCGCGGCAGGAGGATCTGGACAAGCTTAAGCCGTCTTTCGGGGCTACCTTCGTACCGGTCCTGCTGCAAAACGGTAAAAAACAAACCATTCCCGCGCAGTGGCAAAATTCGCCGGCCAGAGCGCCGCGTACCGTTATCGGCAATTTCAAAAACGATCAATTGCTTTTTCTTGTCACAGACGGATACGACGAACGCGGCGGCTCCGGCGCCACACTGGCAGAGCTTCAGGACAAGCTGTTACAGCTGGGAGTCAAGGATGCTTACAATTTGGACGGCGGCGGATCCTCCAGCCTGATCTATGAGGGACAAGTTATTAATCGGCCATCAGATGGAAAGCTGCGTCCTTTGCCGACACATTTCTTGTTTTTTAAATAATTGTTCACTTTTATCCGTTTTCTTTTGCCCAGTACATGGTTATACTAGACAATAGGGGGTGCAGCCGATGTCAGCAACATTTTGGATCATTAATCTGGTATTCTTAATCTTTATCGTAGCTATGTGCACGTCAAGTTATAATGATGACAAGACTAAAGGCCTTTAAGCGCCGATAATCCCGCATCTATGATAGTTAATAGTTAAATGAAAAAGCATCACGTTCCCTCAGACGGGAGTTCGTGATGCTTTCTTTGTTTGCAGGATAAATTGACTTGCTTCAAACGATTTATAAGTCCGCGTTAACATTAGTAACCTTGGGGGTCGAAGTATGCAAAGCCTACTCCTTATCTCTCATTTCAACGATTTCGCCCATACATTCGGCACACACCTGACGTCCTTTAAATTCGGTCACCTGCTCCATCGAACTGCAAAATATGCAGCGCGGTCGAAATCTTTCCAGAATAATATGGTCGCCGCTTACTAATATTTCAACAGGATCGCCCTCGTTCATTTGATATCGCTTGCGCAGCGATTTCGGAAGCACGATTCTACCTAATTGATCTACTTTTCTCACAACACCTGCTGGCTTCACTATAAATTCACCTCACCTTCACCAAAAATGGAACCTATAGACAAGCCCTGAACCACTCCACAAAATGTCGAATCTTGTCCTTTATTATTATTCGCTATGCTAACCCAAAATCCTGCTAAACAACTAGATTTGTTAGCTCAGCCCTTCAAAACCCGTTTGTCTTAATGCTTCAAATAAAACAATAGCAGCGGAATTCGACAAATTTAGCGAGCGCACTGCCTCTGTCATAGGCAGCTTGATCAGGTGCTCTGGATGCTCGGCCAGCATCTCGGGCGGCAGTCCTTTGGTTTCCTTACCGAAGACAAAAAAATCGTTATCCTGAAATGTAAACTCAGTGTAAAGCTTTTGTGCTTTAGTAGTTGCAAAAAAGAAACGCCCGCTCTTGTATTTATCCTTAACTTCCTGAAATGAATCATGATATTCAATATGAACGGAATGCCAATAATCCAGACCAGCGCGTTTTAAGGTCTTATCATCCGTATCAAAACCCAATGGGCGCACCAGATGCAGCCATGCTCCAGTAGCTGCGCAGGTTCTCGATATGTTGCCTGTATTTGCAGGAATTTCCGGTTCAACCAAAACAATATGAAATGCCATAGTAAGCAGCCACCTCGATTATTATAAGCCGTCACCTTGTCGGATTCGGGCAGATTTTACATACATTTTACTTATTCTTAATATGGAGATGATAGTCCCCTGCGATAATAAGGTATCATGTGTTTATACAAAGGAGATTCGATGGATGAAGAAGAAAATTCTTGTCGTTGATGACGAACCTTCCATTTCAATGTTGATAGAGTTCAATCTTAAGTTAGTTGGATATGAAGTACACTGTGTATACGATGGCGAAGCGGTATTTACGGCCATCCAGCATTTTCGCCCTGATCTGATTGTGCTTGATCTTATGCTTCCCAAAATGGATGGCATTCAAGTATGTCGTAAGCTGCGCAGTCAAAACAATCTCGTGCCGATCATTATGCTGACTGCCATGCAGGATCTGTCTGATAAAATTGCCGGTCTGGATAACGGTGCCGACGATTATATGACCAAGCCTTTTTCACCTCAGGAGCTGATATCGCGGATACAAGCGATTATTCGCCGCATTCAAACCTTGCCGTCTACCAATGACAACGCTCCGGTCACAATCGGACAGATCTCGATTCAACCGGATCAACGCGAGGTGCATATCAAAGGCGAGCTTATTGAACTGACTCCCAAGGAATTTGATCTCCTGCTGTTCCTTTGCAAGCACCGCGGTAAAGTGCTCAGCCGACAACAGCTGCTGCACGGTGTTTGGGATTATCATTTCCTGGGTGATACCCGTATCGTCGATGTCCACATCAGTCATTTGCGTGATAAAATTGAAAGCAATGCCCGTAATCCTGAATATATTGTTACCATTCGTAACGTTGGCTATAAGCTGACTGAACCGGCATTAAAAGAATCCTTCGCCTAGATCCTATCCTATCATCGTAGATCAGGAAGGAATAAGTAAGCCGAGCGCTGCAGATTTTTGCGGAGCACGGCTTTTTTTCATATAAAAACAGCCCTGCCATAGACAACAGGGCTGCCTTGTAAATTAACCGTTATTTTTTTGGAAATCGATCATAAAGTCAGCCAGCGCTTTACAAGCCTCGTAAGGAACGGCATTATAAGCAGAAGCACGGATACCACCAACGCTCCGATGACCTGCTAGTCCAACAAAATTATGCTGCTGGGATTCCTTGACGAATTTCTTCTCCAATTCTTCACTTGGCAGCCGGAACGTCACATTCATAATTGAACGGCTGTCCGGATCGATGTTGCCGGTGTAATAACCGCCGCTGGCATCAATCACATCATAAATCAGCTTGCTTTTGGCAACATTTTGCTTCTCCAGCTGTACAACTCCACCTTGTGCCTTCACCCATTTCAGAACCAGATTCACCATATAAATAGAATGAACCGGAGGGGTGTTATACAAAGAGCCATTGCTCGCATGTGTTGTATAGCGCAGGATTGAAGGGATGTGCTTAGGCTCTTCCTGCAGCAGCTCATCACGAATGACTGCAACGGTAACTCCGGACGGCCCGAGATTCTTCTGTGCACCGGCATAAATCATCGCAAATTTCTTGCTATCAATAGGGCGGCTCAATATCCCGCTTGTCATATCACCGATCAAAGGAATATCGCCAGTCTCCGGAATGTACGAAAATTGCGAGCCTTCTATCGTGTTATTCGTCGTCATATGTAAATAGGCGGAATTCGGATCGAGCTGGATATCGGATGGCTTCGGCAAGCTTCTCCATTTACCTGCTTTATTAGAAGCGGCAATTGCCGCTTCACCGACAACCTGTGCTTCTTGATAAGCTTTTTCGGAAAAGCTGCCTGTGATGATGTAGCTGCCCACCTTGCCAGGCTTCAGAAAGTTCAATGGAATCGTTGCGAATTGCGTACTCGCGCCGCCACCGAGGAATAAAGCCTGATAGCCCGATTCCAAGCCCAGCAGCTCCAGCAAAAGCTGCTGCGTTTCTGCGTTAATCGCTTCATACTCCTTACTGCGATGGGAAATCTCCATCAATGACATGCCAATTCCGTTGTACTCTACAAATTCCTCCTGCGCTTGCTGCAATACTTCTAACGGGAGCGCCGCTGGACCCGCATTAAAATTATAAGCTCGATTCGTCATGGTTTCACACCTTCAACTTGTATTTGGGATCAGTATCTTTTAATGATATCGCTATGATAGCAAAGTTTATCCCTATACAGCAAGTACCTGGGCATAATCTTCACAGCATCGATACATATGGTTGCCACTTCATATAGCTTCATTCCAATATATTAATTTCAACCGCTGTGCTTATATAAAAAAGCCCATCCATAAGAAGACAGGCTTGTCGTATCCGACAGCGATTGCTATCTTATATAAAATTAATCTTCTCGTACGTTTTCCCTAACACCGACCTGGCATCGCCTTGCAGCCAGCTGTCTACAACCGTGTAATAGACAGAACGGAAATCAACCTCATACTTCAGGTCACCGCCTTTATCCAGATTCGTCAGACTTGGTTGTATCCCGTATAGACCGCCCTTTACTTTACCCCCGATAATGAACATAGGAGCCGCGGTTCCATGATCTGTGCCTCCACTGCTGTTCTCCTTGACCCTGCGCCCGAATTCAGAGAAGGCCATCGTGATAACGCGATCCTGCAAGCCTTGTGCCTCGAGATCCTTATAAAAAGCACCCAGTCCTTCATCAAGCTGCTTAAGCACCCGAGCTTGTTGTTCTTTTTCATTCGCGTGGTCGTCAAAGCCGCCGATTTCCAAATAAAATACGCGGGTACCCGATTTTCCGGCCAGCATCTTGGAAGCCAGCTGTAAGTCCCTGGAAATATTTGTTTTGGGGTATTCAACTTTATTGAGATACGTGTTCGATAAATTGTGCAGTGCCTCCACACTTTGAAACGCATCCTTCCCCTGCTCGCAGGTAACTTTCACCTGAGTCCCTTGACGAAACGGGTCATACATATCGAGAAAGGCCGCTGCCAAGCGATTTTGGTCCGGCTTCGGTGTTTTGGGATCGAATATATTAAAGCTCTCAATGGATTGAATAACAGGCACATTGACCGTATCTGAGATAAAGGCTTTGTTGGCGTTGTTGCCGATTTTCAGCACCTTTAGAGGGTTGACTGATTGGGATAGTGAGGACTCGACATAACGCGCCAGCCAGCCAGACCGAATCATTTTCTCCGGTTCCGCCGTTTGCCATATTTCCATGGAACGAAAATGGGAGTGATCCGGGTTCGGATAACCTACGCCCTGGACAACTGCCACCTTGCCGCTTTTATACAGCTCATTGAGCTGAATAAGACTCGGATGGAAGCCAACTTCATTGTTGATGGCCAGCACTTCATTCTGGGTAATTTTCAATGTTGGACGAGCGTCAAAATATCCGCCCATTCCATAAGGAATCAATGTATTAATACCGTCATTACCACCGGACAGCTGGATAACGACAAGCACAGGAGATTCTACGTTCGCATCATCAATAGAAGTGCTTGGCAGAGCAGAGCCATCTTCAGCAAAAATCATCGGCCCCCGTAAACCCAACGAAGCCAGAAGCGCAGTCCCTTTGATCAAAAAATCTCTTCTCGTTAGCTTCAAGCGATTCCACTCCTTCTTATTTCATTTGGGCTTCAGGACTGATCATAATTAGCTGCAGCAGCCCTTTCATTCCGTTATTCTTTTGCTTGGCATATACAAAGGTATCGTTCGCATATTTGGCCAGCGTCTTTGCGGACAGCTCCCCCATATTCCATACACCCGCATTTTGCGCATACTGGCGTACATAATCTTCCGGCTTGGACAACGGGTCCAATGCATATTCCTTACTCGTCAGCAGATTGTTGTTCAAACGCTTCGCTATTGATTCGGCAAATTGGAAGCGAGAGAGCAGATTGGTCGTCATCAGCCAGGTCGTTCCCCCTCTCCACCCCGCTACATCAGGAGGAAGAAACAGCTCCATACCCATCTTCCGCGCCGATTGTGTAAAGCCCTTCGATAATGGGATATTAAAAGCCTTCAAAATTCCGGCAACATATTCGATCGGCGTCTTGATTAGGGCCCCTTGTATATCCGGATTATAAAAGGCGTCTGACATAAACAGCTTCGTCAGTACCTCTCCGATGGTCTGGTCCTTGGACACATCGCCCGCAACCAGCTCCACCCATTCCTGTGACGGCTCGTCCGTTGCAAACCATTTCAGCAGCTTTTTGGCTATAAACTGCGGCAATGCCTCCTGCTTGAAAAAAACATCGACTACAGTGGTCTCATTAAAAGCAGCGGTTTCGCCAAGAACCGTTTTGTTGGCGGCATCATATTGACCCTTGTTAAATTTAACTTGACCTTCCTTACGATCATAAGACCAGCCAGTCAGCGAGCGTGCGGTTTCTTTAATATCCTGCTCCGTATAATGGCCAATGCCAAGCGTAAACAGCTCCATCACTTCACGCGCATAGTTTTCATTCGGCTTCCCCTTGCGGTTGCTGTTCACATCAAGATAAATCATCATCGCCGGATCTTTGCCGATCTGAAGGACAAGCTCATGAAAGTTACCTAATGCATAATTACGCAACAGCTCGTTTTGCCTTAGCATAAGCGGAATATCGTTAACCTTGGAAAAGGAGGTAGAAAAATGCCCATGCCAGAAAAGCGTCATCTTCTCGATGAGCGGCGCCTCTGTATTTAAAATCCGGTACAGCCAATAGGTTTGCTGATCACCAATCGAGTCCGCCTTCATTTCTTTGCCATCAGCCGTTAATTCGGTGATGGATTGCAGTGAAACCGTCTTGCCTGTCAACGATTCCCCGGCTACAAGCCGTCTTACGGTTTCTGCCTGCCCCAGGGACAAGCAGGCTTCTATATCTGTTTTACTCGTATAAAATCCAGTGCGGTTTAATAGATGGACCACTTCTTTTTCTGTCCAGGCTGCTCCCATACTTCGTACCACCATCCCGCTGATGTTTGTTAGTCTTCATTATACTGGTGATTTATTACAAAAAAGTGACGAGTCCGGCTCTTGTTGTATAATATCGGTAAAGATTTCCTTCTGATTTAGCAAATTCGCTGAAATAGGGCTAATAGCATATGTATCAGGACTATTTAGGAAGAAAAGCTAACACAAAAACCCCCGGAGATGCTCCGGGGGTTTCACATCAAATCATTGCAAAATCTTACAGATCAAAGTATAAGGAATATTCATGCGGATGAATGCGAATCGATACTGCTTTTGCTTCATCACGTTTCAGGCCGATGTAGTTATCGATAAAGTCTTTAGTGAATACGCCGCCTTCTACAAGGAACTCATAGTCAGCCTCAAGAGCATTCAAAGCTTCATCCAACGTACCTGGTACGCTGCGAATCTCGCCTTTTTCAGCATCTGTCAGATCGTAGATATTCTTGTCCAGTGGACCGTAGCCCAGTGCGCTAGGATCGATTTTCTTCTTGATTCCATCCAGACCAGCCATCAGCATTGCGGAGAATGCCAGGTACGGGTTAGCTGTGGAGTCAGGTGTACGGAATTCGATACGACAGCCCTTAGGTGTAACAGCAGCAATCGGAATACGAACTGCAGCGGAACGGTTACCTTTGGAGAATACGAGGTTAACCGGTGCTTCGTAGCCAGGAACCAGACGTTTGAACGAGTTCGTTGAAGGATTCGTCAAAGCGATCAAAGCTGGTGCATGGTACAGGATACCGCCGATATAGTTCAAAGCCATTTCGCTTAAGTTGCCATAGCCGCCTTTTTCGTAGAAAAGGGGATTGCCGCCATCAAAAATGGATTGGTGAACGTGCATACCGCTGCCGTTATCACCGAACAATGGTTTTGGCATGAATGTTGCTACTTTACCATATTGTCTAGCTGTATTTTGCACGATATATTTGTATTTCATCAAGTTATCAGCTGTTTTAGTTAAAGTGTCAAAACGGAAGTTGATTTCGCCTTGTCCGGCAGTTGCAACTTCATGGTGATGGCGCTCGATACGAAGTCCCGCTTCCATTAACAAACGGCACATTTCGCTACGAATATCTTGTTGGGTATCCGTAGGACCTACAGGAACATAGCCGCCTTTGTGACCCACTTTAAAGCCAAGATTGCCGCCTTCGTCTTTGCGATTGGAATTCCAGTGTGCTTCTTCGGAATCTACAAAGTAAGAAGATTCATTTTGTCCGCTTTTGAAACGAACTTCATCAAAAATGAAAAATTCGGATTCAGGAGCGAAGTAAGCTGTAGTACCAACGCCTGCAGTTTTCAGGTATTCCTCTGCTCTTACAGCAATTCCGCGAGGATCGCGATCATAAGATGTGCCATCAGGATTGACGATGTTACAGATTACAATCAAAGTAGGATGTGCGGTAAAAGGGTCCACATACACGGAATCTGTTTCAGGAAGCATAACCATGTCGGACTCTTCAATACCTTTAAAGCCCGGGATGGAAGAACCGTCGAATGCTACCCCATTTACAAACGTTTCCTCTTCTACTTCAGAAGCTGGTAAGGAAATGTGATGCGCTCTACCGGAAAGATCCACAAAACGAAAATCCACCCACTCGATGCCTTTTTCTGCGATGATGTTTAATACATTTTGAGCTGACATTGACTATTGACCTCCTAAAATCCGAACATTTCACATCATTTGTTCGAACATTGTTCAAGTTTTTTATTAATTTATTTTCATATTATAAAACTTTCCCTCGCTAATCGTCAATACTTATGTCAGGTATTTTTGCTCATGTGTAAGGTATTCTTACACATGACCTGTCTTCTGTTCACATTTTCGACAAAAACAAACTTGGTCCCCCAAGAATCGGGAGACCAAGTCGAATGTTGTCACAGAGGACTATGAACTTAAGCTTGAAAAGGTTCTTTTACGGTATCGAACCGTCTGCCACATAAAGGCGCCAGCTTCTCCAAATCAACCATCAGCTTGGCAAACTGCTCAGGGAAGAGAGACTGTACCCCATCACCTGTCATCGAGTTGTCCGGATCGGTATGCATTTCAACGATTAATCCATTAGCCCCTGCAGCTACGGATGCTTTGCACATCGGCTCCACCAGCTCGCGGCGTCCTGTTCCATGGCTCGGGTCGGAAATAACCGGTAGATGGCTAAGCGTTTGAAGAGCAGGAATCGCAGCCAGGTCAAGCGTATTCCGTGTGTAAGTTTCAAAGGTCCGAATGCCCCGCTCACACAGCATGACGTTCGGATTGCCGCCAGCCAGTATGTATTCAGCTGCATTCAGGAACTCGTCATAGGTAGAGCTAAAGCCGCGCTTGAGCAATACAGGGGTCTTGATCGTCCCCAGTTTGCGCAGCAAATCAAAATTTTGCATATTCCGAGTACCTACCTGCAAAATATCCGCATGCTCAGCACACACATCTACATATTCGGGAGTCATTACTTCCGTAATCGTCAGCAGACCGTGTTTTTTGCCGGCTTCAGCCATCATCACCAGACCTTCCACACCTACGCCCTGGAAGCTGTACGGACCGGTTCTTGGCTTGAATGCTCCGCCACGCAGCACTTGAGCTCCTGCCGCTTTGACCAAACGGGCAATTTCATCAATTTGCTCTGCATTTTCTACCGCACAGGGGCCGCCCATGATAACCAGCTGCTCACCGCCGATTTCCACGTCCTTGATCTTGATAATGGTATCTGCCGGATGAAAGTCGCGGCTGGCCAGCTTGTAGGACTTCGAGATTTTTACTACTTGCTCAACACCTGACAATTGTTGAATTTGCTCGCTCAGCTTGGGATGAGCTTTGCCAATAATTCCAATCACTGTGCGATCCACGCCTTTGGACACATGAGCCTGAACATCATTTTTCTCAATTTGCTTAACAATTTCTTGAATACGTTCTTCCGAGGTTTTGTTGGATATAATTACGATCATGATTAATCACTCCTATTATATATTATAAACCTGAATAATTTTATTAATGACGTCCAAGCACTGACATGCTTCAACGCTTATACGCTTCAAAGCTTTTAATCGCTAAAGTAATTGTACAACGAGAGGGGCTTCTCGTCAATAGAAACATCTATCGAAATCAAGAAGCCCTTCAATTGCACTTAGTTACTATTATTGACAAGGCTTGCCCTTTTCTCATCACGTCTTTGCTTGCGCTTGGACGTATAAAGCATCAGCAGCCATTTGATCGGGAAATAGAAGAGAATACCGAGTATAACACCATCAACAATCCCGCCAACCAACAGCTTTAAATTCGATTTCACAAAGAAATCCATCCAGTCCGGCAAAAATGACCACAAGTGCCTTCGAGTCCCATGAGGCAGCAGCCAGTTGCCTACCTTTAAATGAAAGTAGGTCATAGGGAGATAGATGATTTTGCCAAAAACAAACCCGATTAAAGCAGCCGCCATACTCGCACGGAATATATAGATCAAAGGGAATATCAGAAAGAAAGCTAGGCCTGCAGTGGGAAGTGTAAACATCTCAACCGCCAACCCAATTGAATATCCCAAGGCAACAATGCCCGGGCCTCCTTCAGCACGTGTCAGCATCAAGTATTTGTATTTAAACCATCGCTTCACATTCCGCAATTGAAAAGGCTTCTTGGTCGTAGTAGCTATTTTTCGCTGCATATGCCTTCATCCCTTACGTCCTCGATTTGGCAACCACTCGTTCTTTGGTGTATGGAATCAATTTGCTCATATTTACAGTACGCTTAATCTCCCAGGTAGCTGCATCCTGTGGATCGTAGTTTTCCAAAAAGGTTAATACTTCCTTCGTAATCGGAGTCGGTGTGGATGCCCCTGAGGTCAAACCTACACGACGAACCGATCTTAGCCACTCTGTCTGAAGCTCGGAAACATCGGAAATCCGATAAGCTTTGACACCTGCAATCTCTTCAGATACCTGTGCAAGCCGATTCGAATTGTTGCTGCGCGGATCTCCCACTACAATAACCAGATCGGCATCCATTGCCTGCTCAGATACCGCCTCTTGGCGCACCTGGGTAGCCAGACAAATCTCATTATGAATTTCGGCGGTCGGGAACTTTTCCAGTAATCGATTCATAATGTGTTTGATATCCCATTGGCTCATTGTAGTTTGATTCGTGATCGTAATCCGATCTGTTGGCAGCTCCAGATGCTCAATTTCCTCGATCCGTTCGATCAGATGCACATGATCAGGAGCAACTCCCAAAGCCCCCTCAGGCTCCGGATGATCCTTCTTGCCGATATAAATAATATGATAACCTTCAGCAGTTTTTTCTTTAATCAAATCATGGGTCTTGGTTACATCCGGACAAGTCGCATCGACTACTGTCAATCCTTTGTCACGGGCGCGTTTACGTACCTCTGGCGAAACCCCGTGTGCCGTAAAAATAACTGTCCCCTTTTCAATGGTTTCCAGAATCTCCAGCCTGTTCGGACCATCAAGTGTAATGACACCTTCATTATCAAAAAATTCGGTGACATGTGCATTATGCACAATCATCCCCAATATATACACGGGTCTTGGTAAATTCAAATTTTTGGCTGTCTGCATTGCAAGCCCCATTGCGTCTACAACTCCATAACAATATCCGCGGGGAGTAATTTTAATAACATCCATATTGGCACCCACCTTCCCCTATATTATACTTGATTATCCGATGGGATGGAAATGCCCAAATCAGATGAATCCGAGGAGACTGTAATAGGAAGCCAAATGATAAAGATGCTGCCCTCACCCTGTGTTGTCTTGACCTCAATAGAGCCCTTGTGCTCATCAATTATCCATTTGGCAATGGATAGACCTAGCCCTGTTCCTGAGGTTTTGCCGCGTGACAGATCAGCACGATAAAATCGATCAAAAATCAAAGGTACTTCCTCTTTATCCATTCCTAATCCGCTGTCTTCGATCCGAATCCCGATTTGATTGTCCGTGCGTAAGGAATCGAGCTTAACAAATCCAACTTCCGTGTATTTGAAGGCATTTTCAATAAAAATAAACAGCAGCTGCTGCAAATAATCGCGGCTCCCATAAACCTGAACACCATACAGCGCACTCAAGTCTCCTGACGTCCATTCTACCGTCCGCGGAAGCAATTGAGCCTTACGGACAACATCCTCAACAATCGGTAAAATATCCTGCTCAATTTTGGCGATTTGAAAGCCTGCGTCTGCACGGGCTAACGACAGCAAGTCGTTAACAAGCCGTGACATTCGCGCAGCCTCACTCGCTATATCACGCATGGCCTCCAAAGACATCTCGATCTGTTCCGAGTCCTGCTGCATCCCGCTATCTGCCATCCGCTTCCACATTTTTTCCAACAAATCAACATTGCCGCGAATTGTTGTTAATGGCGTCCGCAGCTCATGTGAAGCATCGGATACAAAACGTCGCTGTGTATGATTCACTTCCTCCAATTCCGAATACGTATGCTGCAATCTGCCCAGCATGCCATTAATCGTAGCTGTTAAACGTCCAATCTCGTCGTTAGGGCCATAATAATTGATGCGATTGTGTAAATCCGTACCTTTTTCAATCGAATTCGTTGCAGCTATGACCTGCTCGATCGGTCTCAGTGCTTTACGGGCCAGGTACCATCCCAATGAAGCCGCCAGCATTACCGTTACGAGTGCGGTTATGAGCAGTATATTCCGGAGCAAGGTAAATAGCTTCTCGTCTGCCGTCAAAAATACAGCCGCTTGAAAAACCCCTGCCAGCTGCGGCTGACCATTCAGCACTAGCGGAATCGCTCTGTTGTAGATGAACACATTCAGATTTTCGATTCGTGTGTGCTCAATAAAATAACCTTCATTCACTAACCGCTGTTTCTTGGCGCTCGTCAATTCAGGCAAGGACAGATTAAGCTGGCTCAAATTTTCTGAGCGACTTATGTTCCCATTTTCAAAATTAGCAACCTGGTAATATTTACCTGTATTATTAATAATATCTCGCCCTGCCAGACCAAAGTCGGGAGTGATTCCACCACGAAGCGTCATTGTCATCCGCGGCTCTATACGGGAGAATACCTTCTCAGCCTGCTCCTGAAGATCATCTTCCACCGTTTGAAAATAGTAATGGTAAACCAAGCCGTACAAGCCCAAACCAAATATAAGTAACACAACAGACAAAATGCCTGAGTACCATAATGTCAGGCGCAGACGAATTGACACGTCAGCTCTCTCCTCTCAACACGTACCCGGCACCACGAACGGTTTGAATCATCCGTTTGTGGCCGTACTCCTCCGTTTTTTGACGTAAGAGTGCAATATACACTTCCAGCACGTTGGATTCACCACTATAATCGTAACCCCAGATTTTTTCCATAATGACATCACGAGATAACACCCGCTTCGGGTTTTGCAAAAACAGGTGCAGCAGATCAAATTCCTTGGTGGTCAGCTCTATAAGCTGGCTTCCACGAAACACCTCGCGCGTGTCCATATCCATAAATACATCCTGGTACTGCAGCCTGTTGGTTGGCTGTTCGGATTTCTCCGCGCTTCTTCTGCGCAATAAAACCCGCACTCGTGCCAGCAGCTCCTCTAATGCAAAGGGCTTGACCAGATAATCGTCAGCACCCATATCCAATCCTTTTACACGGTCGCCGATCTCATCCTTCGCTGTTAACATCAGAACGGGTACCGAAGCTCCACCCTCACGAATACGGCGGACGACTTCCCACCCATCCAATTGGGGCATCATCACATCCAAAATAACGGTATCCGGGTCGTTCTCCAATATTTGTTTGAGCCCGTCCATCCCATGATGAGCAGTAAACACTGTATAACCTTCAAATGCCAGTGAACGCTTCAGCATCGAAGTGATTTTTTCATCGTCATCAATAATTAATATTTTTTCTCTCATCAAATATCCGCCCCCCCATGCTTAACATTGTAGCAGAATTGTACTCGATACAAAAAGAAACGGAGCAACCCGCAAGTATGCTCCGCTCTGCTTCTTGTTCCACTATTTATTACTAACCTTATTACCACAGCCTTACTGCCTTACTTACTCCGCGTTGCGGTCACCAATGGTTACATTAATTGTCTCTTTTTTGCCGTCACGCATCACTGTGAGCGAAGCCTGATCCTTCACTTTGAGCTTCTTGATGGCGTTAACCAGCTCCTGAGAAGTTTTTACCTTTGCTCCATTAACCTCTGTAATCACATCATAAGGTCTCAGACCTGCTACAAAACCAGGGCTTTTGCGTTCCACTTCAGATACAATGGCACCTTCATTGTTGGACAGCTTCAGCTCAGTCAACCAATCTTTATCGATATCCGACAGCTTGACACCAATATAAGGTGCTGGCTCTTTCGGAATTTTCACATTATTTTTCAGGTTATCAAGTACAGAGGAAATCGTACTTGTCGGAATGGCAAAGCCTATACCTTGAGCTTGCGCACTAACAGCCGTATTAATCCCGATCACTTCACCATTTAAATTCAACAAAGGTCCACCTGAGTTACCCGGATTGATCGAAGCGTCCGTTTGCAGCAAATGTTGGTAGTTACGAGTACCTTGTGAATCTGGAATCGAAATCGGACGTTCTTTGGCACTGAGCACACCTACCGTTACGGTATGATCGAAGCCATATGGATTACCAATGGCAACTACCCAATCACCTACTGCGGTATTTTCTGCTTTTCCCAGTGTCAGCGATGCAAAATCTTTGGTGCCTTCGATTTTCAGAGCTGCCAAATCCAGATCGTAGCTATTGCCTAACAGCGTCGCCTTAAACGGCTTTTCGTAGCCTTCAACTGTTACCCAGATTTCATCGGCACCGTCGATAACGTGCTCATTGGTTAAGATGTAGCCTGATTTTTCAAAAATAAATCCGGTACCCATCCCCGCAGGCTGAAGCTGGTCCGTACCACTTTTCGGCTGTGATTGTGAACCCCCGCCATTATTGCCAAAAAATTGACGGAAGAACGGATCATCCATGAGCGAGCTGCCGCCTCGGGAGCTCTTGGCCTTGACTTTCGTCTCTATTTTAACTACGGCCGGTCCCGACTGCTCAGCAATCTGAGCGATGTTGGTAGGTCTCCCCAAGTCGATGGCTGCTTCCTTAACACCACCATTTCCTGTTGTCGGAGTCGCGGCTGCTTTATTGGCCACTGGAGCTGAGGCACTGCTTGCTGCGCTCGGAGCGCTAGTAAACCAATTCATTTTATCGGATGCGAACATTAATCCGCCCACCAATACAGCACCCGCCATAAAAGCCGAGAAGATGGCTCTCACAGAAGAACCTTTCTTTTTATTGTCGTGCTGCCAATTGTTATTCGGACGCTCCTGACCTGGTTCGAAGCCATTGTAGGAAAAAGGACGAACCGGACGCGGTGGCGTGACTTCGACCGGTGTCGTTCCTTGGTTCGAATTGGCCGTTGTATCTGAAGCTGCTATTTCGTCATGTCCCATAGTCGATTTATAAGGCCCGTAAGAATAGTAGTGGGATGGACGGTCTTGCTTTATTTGGTTAGAACCTGCTTGGTCCGCTTCAGCTGCATCATTGGATGAAGCATTCGTGGACTCGCCACTGGGGCGGCGCAAAAATTCATTGTTATTGTTGTTATCTTCCATTGTAAAACCCTCCTTGGTAAGGTTCTAAGATTGTTATAAGTTTGCTGCTCTTGCTCTTATATTGGACCCGTAACCTTAAAGAAACCTTAAGGAAAAATAAAAAGAGCCTAAATGAAATCGCAAAAAAAACTCCTGATCCGTGATTTCGGACAGGAGGCACAGACAATCGTCATTTCCAATGATTGCAAGCACTCTTAAAGTCTACTATTAGGATCTCAAAAAGCTTTAAAGGTTTGATTATGGCTAATGTACTTTCCATACTCGTTCCACCTTATCCAGCATATCCTTGGCTGCCGCTACCCATTTGTCCTCAACGGGAGCATCCTTATCAATCGGCTCCTGAAATTGATCAATCAGCGCACCGGATACATTCAAATGCGCTTCCTTATCCAAACCATCATTATAGATATGCTTCAACACGAAAGGCGTTCCCATGCAAATGATTGCATCTGTAGCGCCTGTGTCACCATCCAGAGTTCCGTGAGTGACTTCAAAAGGAATGCGAAGCCATACTTGATGCGATTCATCCAAATAACGGTCAAAATAACCATGATCATAATCCCAGTTTCCACCAAGCGTGAACTCGAATTGATGCAATTGTCGGCTCACTTCATCAAAGGGCTCCTCATAATTGGTCAGAACGGATTTTATCGGTATCATCTGCTCACTCCTAATAGTAGTCGTAATTATAGTCCAGACACATTTTACGTTAGCGTGCACAGTAATCCGACAAAATATGTACGCGTTGCAGCCCTCATGCATAGTCGAACAAACGACTATACATGTCATTTTATCTTACGTAATCCGTTGACATAACTATCATTAGAAACGTATAATTATGGGCGATGAACGGTTACAATGTGCGTAATAAGGAGATGAAGGATATGGATTTATCCACATTGGCCAGTGGATTGGACACCATTTGGGTTGTTCTTACGGCCGCGATGATTTTGCTGATGGAAGGCGGTTTTGCCTTGCTGGAAGCCGGTTTCGTTAGACAAAAAAATGCAGTCAGCATCATTATGAAGGTATTTGTCGATATCGCTTTTGGCGCTCTTGTATTTTTCCTTATTGGCTTCGCTTTCATGCATGGCAAGGATATATCCGGACTTATTGGAACTAGCGGCTTTCTGCTCGGCGGTGATCTTTCACACATCGATCTCACAATCTCACATGATACATTTTGGTTATTCCAATGTGCTTTTGTTATTGCAGTTATTTCTATTGTATCTGGAGCCGTTGCGGAACGTATCAACTTCCACGCTTATATTTTATATACGATTGCAATGACAGGACTGATTTATCCAATCGCCGGACACTGGGTATGGAGCACAGGTGGATGGCTCGGAAAGCTCGGAATGATCGATTTTGCCGGCTCGGCCGTCATACATGCGCTCGGCGGCTTCGCAGCTTTAGCTGCGGCGTTGTTCATAGGACCACGTATTGGCAAATTTGCCGATAATGGAACTCCCAATATTGTTCCACCCTCCAACTTACCGTTAGCTTCAGTAGGCGCGTTTATTCTTTGGTTTGGTTGGTTTGGCTTCAACTCAGGAAGTACACTAAGCGCGACAAATGCGACAATTGGCCACATCGCCGTAACAACCATGTTATCAGCTGCTGCCGGCGGCGCAACCTGCATCCTGTTCACCATGTTCCGCTATCGCAAAGCAGATCCACCTATGGTCATTAACGGTTCGTTAGCAGGCCTAGTTGGAATCACGGCTGGCTGCGCGTTCGTCAGCGACATCGTCGCGATTCTGATTGGTGCTGTATGCGGCATTGCCATGGTATTCGCAACCGAATTTCTGGAGTCCAAGCGAATCGATGATCCTGTCGGCGCTTTTGCCGTCCATGGAGTCAGCGGCAGCATTGGAACACTGGCAATCGGCCTGTTTGCCAAGCCTGAGCTTACAGCAGGGTACGGACAAGGCTACAGCGGTTTATTGTACGGAGGCGGATGGAGCCTGCTCGGGGTTCAGACTCTCGGCCTTATTACGGTTTCCGTATGGGGCTTCGGCCTCACCTGGTTTGCTTTCAAATTGATCAAAAAAATCGTTCCGGTGCGTGTCAGCCGCGATGAAGAGCTAGTTGGTCTGGATGTTGGTATTCACGGTGTTCCTGCCTACAGCCAGGATGACGACTTTATCGAGCTAACCAAGCTAAAAAACAGCCGCGGATAGCAGAATCTATCATCATAAAAAGGGGTTTTCCCAAGTTACTTCGGGAAACCCCTTACCTATAACAAACGATATGATTGCAAGTATATCAAACTATTGCAATTCCTTGTCCAGATCATAACTGATCGCAATCAGGTCTCCCGGATTACTGCTTGTCATAATTGCTTTAGCTTGTTCCAACTCTACACGCAGCTGTCGGATCTGAGCCATCGGCCTTTTTACGTAATGGATATACTCTACCGCCGCATGATGATCAGGCTTTTTTCCTGTAAACATCCGGCGTAAAGATGACATGGACTGATAGCTCCGTTCTTCCATTAACCTTTTTTTCTCGTATCGATCAATAATTTGTTCTATCTCGGCGATTTGAGTTTCCTTACGAGCGATATATGACTCTAGAAAGGGATATACCTCGGCTGCTTTTCGTTGAATCACTGGAATCGAACTCCCTGTTAATATAGCATTAATCATGGAACATCACCTATCTTTCCATGTGAACTTTCATTACAATATTGTTATTTTACACTAAATTTTCAGCTTTGAAAACCTCTTTTTTTGAAATCTACCCTTGAAAAATAGTCCTTATCATCTACAAACGCAAAAAAAAGCCGGCAAGCTTTCCCTGCCGACTCCTTGTTATTCCTCAATACCTGTAAGCTTTACTTACTACTATTCATATTTGGCTTCGTATTAGTGGCTTCGCTCGCAGCTGCACTATTGACGTTTTTGGCTACAATTTCCTGGGAAAACTCGGTATCATTTTGTTGCTTCTTATTTTTGTTTTTTGCCATGGATGATCACCTCCCGTACAAACATAGTATGGGTAGCGAGGTAATTTTTTATGTTATGCTGTTTTTGGTAACTCATAGCAATAATTCGTCCTCTAATTGATTCCACATCACTGTCGTTATTTTGCCCTCACCTTTTTTCACGACAAAAACGTGCAGCGTTTTTTTACCCCATTCTTTATAAACCTGATCCTTTGTTTCAAAATAAAGATCAATCCGGTTTCCCTTGATCGCACTTCCTGTATCTGCAACAACTCCATATCCGTAACCAGGTATGTAGAGCACAGAACCTATCGGAAATACGGTTGGATCGGCCGCGATGGTTGAAAGTGAATTTTTGTTGCGCTGCACCTTTAGGCCAGAGAACGTCACCCCGTATTCGGGATGTCCCGGATTTTTCCCGGTCGATTCCTTTCCTGCAAAATAGCCTGTAGCAACTACCTCTGTCGCTGTGTATTTGGACAAATCCTGATTCAAATTAGGTAATTTGCTATAATTGTTCGTGCGTGAGTATTTAACCTCAGACGTTTGAAGCTCGGCCGATTCCGGCTTCGCCTTCACAGGCCCCGAATCTTTTACCTCCACAGCTGCAGCACTGGCAGGCTCCGAATGCGATTGTTGCATGACAGCAGACTCCATAATACTCCAACTTGAAACTGTCAGTTGTTCTTCCTTCTCAAAAATCATGATTAGTAGCATCATAATAGTTGCTACGCAGATCCATTTTGCATGATTTACCGCTTTAGGTAACATACTTGGATATACCACCCCTTACTACAGGAGGTTCTCCAAAATGGAAAAAAATTATACCATTCCGCCAAATTGACTGCAAACACACCTTATTCAGCTTGTATTTCAATCACAAATAAGCAATTATGACCATTGACAAAAATTTATTTTTGTGGTATAATTTATTATTTTATTATTGACTACTCTTTTTCGATTCACTATTATGATACATAGAGTTCATTGTCTTCGCGACATAACCTGGAGGTGAACGGATGAGCAATGAATGGGTGTGGGACGTTACTGTTCGATCTGTGGAACGGGAAGAAATCTGTTTTGCCCCAAACAGCGATTGGCAGGTACAGGCACAGGGCTTCCGACTACATTTTAACACGGTGCTGCCAAATCTACGTACTCAAGATCAAATTTTGGTTTCCGTTGGTGAATGGGATACACCTACCTGGGCAGCTTTTATCGGAACGGCAGTAGAGTGCAGTCCTGAATCCATCCTGCTGTATACGAGCCCCCAATATGAGTCCCGTCTATGGAACGCACGTCGGATCGAACGCACTTTCTCACCGCTCATGTCCATCAAAGGAGCTCAGAATGTTATCGACAGGTTGGGCTTATTCCCCCCGTTTCATTACGATGAAATTACGAAGGTATGTATGGATGCCGAGGAGCGGAGTAACATACCGATGAATCTGTCCGTGACGATCAGGCATACATCCACAGGCGGGCTGGAACAGCATATTGATTTTTATTTTGCAGACATCCAGCAGGAGAACGTAACCCCCGCCGAGGAATGCAACATTTGTTTGCAGCTGAGTTTCAAGTACGAAGGCGAATGTATTCGCGTCCAGCTGGATGCCGTGTCCGGGTTTGCAGCATCATTTCTATGCCACAAAATTGCTGTCCAATTACAAGACACATAGTTCTTCATTATATGATTGGAGGGATACTATGAAAATAGCAGCAGGAATAGCGATGCTCGAAATTTCAGCAGTAGTAATGGGGAAGCTCGACACCATTTATCCCACACTTTTATGGGACCATCAGTCAGCCATATTGGTAGATACAGGTTATCCGGGACAGCTTCCCAAATTTCGTGAAGCTCTAGAGCAAGAGGATGTGTCCTGGGATCGGCTCAATCATATTATTATTACGCATCAGGACCTGGATCATATCGGAAGCTTGGCCCATATATTAGCAGACAGCCCCCAAACCATTACAGTCTCCGCCAACAAGCTGGAACAGCCGTACATCCAAGGCGAAAAACAATTATTAAAAATTACACCAGAAGCTATCGAGCTTGCTGTCGCATCCTTACCAGCCGAGGTTCCCGAGGAATGGCGCAAAGCATTCAGATCAGCTCTTGAAAATCCACCAAAAGCTCAGGTCGATACCATTATTCAAAATGAACAGGAGCTGCCTGACTGTGGAGGTATTATCGTTATCGATACTCCCGGCCACACCCCCGGACATATCAGCCTGTATCACAAAACGAGCAAAACCTTAATCGCAGCCGATGCGCTGGTCGTTATGGATGGACAATTACAGGGTCCGACTCCCGAGCATGCGCTCGATTACGAATTAGCCATACAATCGCTGAAGAAGCTGGAATCATTTGATATAGAGAATGTTATTTGCTACCACGGAGGGCTGTACCAAGGAAGCGATATTAATCAGCGAATAAAGCAATTGGCAAACGACTAAGCATATACAAGCGCCAACAGAAACACAAAACGGACCAGCTCCCTGAAGGATTGGTCCGTTTAGCTTTATTAATCAATAACCTTGCTGCGAATAGCTTCTTCGATCATCGCTACTACACTATCCAAGCTCTGAACACCCAGGTCACCTTCACCGCGTTTACGGACAGATACACTGGAGCTGTTCATTTCATTTTCCCCTACAACGAGCATATAAGGGATCTTCTCCAGCTGCGCCTCGCGGATTTTATAACCCAGCTTTTCATTACGCAAATCGGATTCAACGCGAACACCAGCCAGCTGAAGCTTTTCTTCGACTTTCTTGGCATAATCTTCAAATGCAGTTGAAACCGGAATAACCTTAGCCTGAACCGGAGAAAGCCAAGTCGGCAGTGCACCGGCAAAGTTCTCAAGCAGGAACGCAGTCATCCGCTCCATAGTGGAAATTACGCCACGGTGGATAACGACCGGACGATGCTTTTGACCGTCCTCACCCACATATTCAAGCTGGAAGCGCTCAGGCAGCAGGAAGTCGAGTTGAACAGTACCGAGAGTCTCCTCTTTTTTCAATGCAGTCTTGATCTGCACATCCACCTTCGGTCCGTAGAAAGCCGCTTCGCCTTCTGCTTCAAAGTAAGGAATATTCAACTCCTCAACAACCTCTTTGAGCATACGCTGAGACATTTCCCACATGGCATCATCGTTAAAGTATTTTTCGGTGTCTTTAGGATCACGGTAGGACAACCGGAAACGGTATTCCTTGATACCAAAATCCTCATAAACCTGACGGATCAAAGTAATAACCCGGCTGAACTCTTCCTTGATCTGGTCGGGACGACAGAAAATGTGAGCATCATTCAAATTCATTGCACGCACACGGTGCAAGCCTGTCAGAGCCCCTGACATTTCATAACGATGCATCATCCCAAGCTCGGCCACACGAACCGGCAGATCGCGGTAGCTGCGCATATCGCTCTTATAGATCATCATATGATGCGGACAGTTCATCGGACGAAGCACCAGCTCTTCATTGTCCATAATCATTTTGGGGAACATGTCTTCCTGGTAATGCTCCCAGTGTCCAGAGGTTTTGTACAGCTCTACATTGGCTAGTACAGGCGTGTATACGTGCTGGTAGCCAAGACGCTCTTCCAGATCGACGATATAACGCTCCATAGTGCGACGCAGCTTGGCTCCTTGCGGCAGCCATAATGGCAGGCCTTGTCCAACCTCACGGGAGAAGGTGAACATTTTCAGCTCTTTACCCAGCTTACGGTGGTCGCGTTTCTTGGCTTCCTCCAGCAGATGTAAATGCTCATCCAGATCGGATTTTTTTAAAAAGGCTGTTCCGTAAATACGTTGAAGCATTTTATTCTTTGCATCACCACGCCAGTAAGCTCCTGCAACGCTAAGCAGCTTGAACGCTTTAATACGACCGGTTGAAGGCAAATGCGGGCCGCGGCACAAGTCAAAAAACTCGCCTTGATCATAAATGGTCAGCACAGAATCCTCAGGCAAATCACGAATCAGTTCCAGCTTTAAAGGATCTTCCATTTCAGTAAATATACGAATGGCTTCCTCACGACTGACCTCGCGACGACGAATCGGGAAGTTCTCCTGAGCTACCTTTTCCATTTCCTTCTCGATCTTAGTCAGATCCTCTGGTGTAAGCGGCGTTTCCAAATCGATATCATAATAAAAACCATCCTCAATTACAGGACCGATACCGAGTTTTACAGCCTTTTCACCATAAATACGTTTGATCGCCTGCGCCATCAGATGCGCTGTACTATGACGATACACTTCAAGTCCGCTCTCGCTGTCCAATACGATAATTTCCAATGCAGCATCCTGCGTGATAGGTGTGTTCAAGTCAACTGATTTGCCATCAATTTTGCCAATCACTGCATTTTTCTTCAAACCTGAGCTGATCGAGCCGGCTACCTCTTCTATCGTAGTCCCTTGCTCATACTCCCTAACCGCTCCGTCAGGAAATGTAACCTTAACCGCCATTGATTTGACCTCCTAAAAGTTTTCGTAGAAAACTTACTTCGTAAGCATCTACCCCAGTTTTCGTAGAAAACTTACTTCGTAAGCATCTACCCCTGTTTTCGTAGAAAACTTACTTCGTAAGCATCTACCTTTTTAGACAACAAAAAAAGCGCATCATATCCCGTAAGGGACGAGAGCGCTTGGTCACGTGGTTCCACCCTAGTTCAATTCGTCCATAGGCATAACCCCATCTGAACGAATCCTCATAAGCATCCAATAACGGGAATGAGCCGGCCATATTTACTTACGGATCGTCCATAATCAATTCATTCAATCCGTGTTCCATATCGCAACTACAAAGGGGTAAATGAATGTCGTTAACCGAAGGAGCTTGCAGCCAATGTCTCCTATCTCTGTACAGCACGGCAATCATCGTTGTCTTTGATTCTAGTCTTAGCTCTTATTATAATCCGATACCGCAAAACGGTCAAGATTATGACATAATCCGCAATATTCGCACAGTTCAACACGATTTTCAAAAATCTGCGAAATCGTTTGAATAATTTGCAGGTCCGGTTCTCGGGTATGGATGTATATCAATTGCGGCGATACGGATATGAGCGTACTTACGATCAAATCTTCGAAATTAACATCTTTTTCCAGAAGCTCCATCGTCAAGGTAGCATTTGTTTCACTGGTATCTATAGCTTCCATGTGGTCGTTAAGCAGTTCAAATTCATTGCCGCCTTTATGTATCAGGTGTGCAAATGGAATTTTTGCTTCCTGGATGTATACAAAATATTGCAGCAGTGAAATAAACTCCTTGTACTGCCGATCCATCAAAAACTCATCTACGGCGTATTCCACAATTTCACGTAACTCCTGCATGTAATCATTGAAGCGGAAACGCATAAATCCATCAAGATTCAAATCTTTGCAATCCTTCAGTACAACAAATAACTGCTGACTCACCTTATGCTTACGACGTGTCCGCATTTCCTGCTGCTCTGGATTATCTTCACTTAACTCCGGCTTGAGATAACTCAAAATATCCTTGATATCTTCTACTTTTCCGAAATGAAATTCATCGATAATAAGCTGTCGAATCCGTTGTTCTTCCTCATCCTGAACGACCCAATCCGCTACTGTCTCAGCAGCCAATTGATACAACGCGTCTATTTGGTGTTTTGTGGAAAAACGGGTTCTGTTCCCAACTGCTTCGATCACGGTATACTCACGATAGCTCGAAAGCTTAACCGAAGCATCCTCCTTGTATGTTTTTCTCAAAGCCGCCGCTAACCGATTTTGTATCTGATTTATGGATGAATCGGGGGTTTTCATAAGAGTAAAGGCGAATAGCTTCATCTCATCCACTCCTTTCTTTCACACTTCTCATGTTAAAGTATATGGTCCCTCGCAGGCATATATACAAACAACAATTTCCCATGGTATAGTTAAGAAATCAGAAAAGTGTAATTAATGGAGTGACTGGAAATCATGGGTTTTGATTTATTCCAATTAATTGATCTACCACGATGGAATCGAAAATTATTAACTGGATTTTGGCTAATTATCGCCTTAGCTATCTTCTCAACGTGTGTATACGATATCATTGCCTGGTTTACCACCTCCCTCGCTATCGTCCCCATTATAACCCTGAATACTTTATGGCTATGCCTTGGCTTGCTAGTCATTGAGGCCGTTCACAAATGGACCAAGAGAGGCAAGGACTACATTGTTATAATCGGAGCTGCCTTTATTTCCAGCGGACTGATCTACTCCTTTCCCCACGTCAACACCTTATTGACTACTTTGTTTCTTCCCATTCTCGTATCGATCTTTTATTTCCAAACCAGCAAAGTGGTGTTTTCTTATTTGCTCAGTCTGTCATGCTTTTATGGGCTATATGCCATATTGGATAAACAAACCACATGGATCATCTCGGATATAATCGCGGTTACAGGAGTACTGTTGGGAGGATTAGCAGTAGCACTTGGAATTATGAGCCGCGGTAAGGAGCTGCTGAAGCATCTTCAATCATCGTTGGAATCAGGCCAAGACCTGCTAGTTCGTAACGTGATTATGGACAAGCTGGCCAAAACCGATGCACTGACTGATCTGTATAATCATATGTCGTTTCATGAATATCTGGATAAACTGATCGAGCAGGGTGAACGGTATAACTTTTCCTTTCAGCTCGCATTGTTGGACATAGACCATTTTAAAAAAGTAAATGATACATATGGCCACCGCGCAGGAGATGCTGTGTTAAAAAAGGTAGCATTGACCATAAAAACGATGGTTTCCCTGAACGATTTCCCTGCCCGCTATGGTGGGGAGGAATTCGCTATTATTTTTACCGATATGGATTTGCAGGAGGCTACTCTAAACTTAGAGAACATTCGTAAACAAATTGCCGCGCAGCCCCATGAAGAGCTGAATGGACAAGCTGTAACGATTAGTATCGGCGTCTACGATTTTCAAAAAGGGATTACGAAAGAAATGCTGTTCAAGGGCACTGACGAAGCTCTGTACGAAGCCAAAAGAAGCGGTCGCAATCAAACTATTATTTGTACAGGTCACAAAAAGGCAACGGTCCAGTAATTGCTGGAGATCGTTGCCTTCCTTTTTGTTCATCACAGGCCCTGCTTGTATCATCTATAATACTGAACGACCTCATTAGTAACAGCAACCAGCCATGCCACACATGAATAAAAGCCAAATAAAAATAACGCGACTTGCATAGTCTCGTAGCAACGATAACATATGTAGAATGAGATAAGTGCAAAAATGAAATACAGAACAATCATTTTTATCTTGTCTCCTTGGCTTAAACCCTGTAATAGCAACCATGAATCCTGTCTACAATATATGTATGCTATTTTTTACAAGATTCTACACAATAAGTGATATCCCTGCAATTTGACATAAATTTAAATAACTTTAATTAACAAAACCCAGGTTTAACAAGTATTACACATGATTTACTTGTTTAGTTTTCAAATCCAAGTTTCTGCATCAGACTATGAATGAAGTCTGATTTTGCATCCGCATATGCCAACTTGTCCGCCCCATATGTCACGGACAGCTTCTCCTTGAGCTCTTGATACGCCTTGCGGTCGCTGGCATTTTGATTTAAATATTCTTTTAATGCCAATTGCTTTTTTAGATGTTCGCTGCCGGTTTGGAATAGATGAATCTGATGAGTTCTTGGCTCACCTTTGCTGAAATAATGTCTTTCTGGAAGGATGCTTGTTCCCTTATATGAGTAGCCGATCTTCTCCAAGGCAGGGACGCATCGTACTCCATCTTCGAACTTCATAACCTCGATTGCAATATCTATGATCGGCTTTGCACTTAAATCCTTTACAGCCGTGCTTCCAATATGATGAATTGCTAAAGGACACTCACCCAATACGGATTGTATGGTCTGTTTCTCTAATAGAAATTCCCTTTCCCATTGTTCTGTCCATGGGACTAGAAAAACCTTGCCTTTAGGTAAGCCCAGCATGTTTTCAACTCCTAGACTCTTTCTTTTACCTTAGTATTCCTATTGTATCATCTGGATTGTCGCCACGTACACCTCTGGCCATACGACAAATAACGCTTATCCATACTAATCCTCCTAAATGCACTTAAAACGCGGTAAAGACACTATTTTAGACTATCGATCACTAGCTCTTCATACCAAATGACCCTGGAAATAATTTCTGAAGTAACTCCCCATTGCTCAAATGCCGATCTACTCCTAATGGCACGATAAATATAGAGTACCGCCAAAAAAACGCGGAAAACGTTAGCTAAGCAATTCGTTGCATTATAAACGAGCTCTCCCTTTCTCTACAAGAGGCTCATGCTCATCAAAAATTTGTAGAACATAGCTTCCCTCTTAAAGAGCGAACGAAACAACAAGAACAAATGGCCGGGCTGATCAGATCAAATTATACATATGTAAGCTCATACTGGAATACCGAATTTTTGTATATCATGAATTTGTTATTTGACAAACTACCTACTAGATGGTAGGTTATTATTATGAAAAATTTATCTACTACCCATGATGACATTCTGGCTTGTGCTCGTAATCTGATCGTTGCTGGTGGCTACAACAGTTTCAGTTATGCCGACATCGCGGATGTGGTCGGGATTCGTAAGGCGAGCATCCATCACCATTTCCCAAGCAAAGTCGATCTGGTCCGAACGCTGGTTGCGCGGTATCGGGAAGAAGCTGAGGTGGGGATGACGAATCTCGAACTTCAGGTATCCGATCCGCTCGAACTGCTTCGGTTCTACACTGGTTATTGGGAAGCCTGCATTGCGGACGCCAGCGCTCCGATTTGTATCTGTGCTCTGTTGGCAAGTCAACTCCCCGTCCTGCCCGAGGAAGTTGGCCTTGAGGTCCGGGCACATTTCCGCTCCCTGTCGGCCTGGTTGACATCCGTATTGGAGCGCGGTGCGCGGCACGGGCAACTTCAACTGACGAGCACCCCTCGTGCCGAGGCCGAAGCGTTCATGGCGGCGGTTCACGGCGCTATGCTTTCGGCGCGGGCCTATGGCGATCCGAAGATATTCGGCGTCGTGACAGGCCCACTCTTGGAGCGACTCGCTTCACGCATCCCTTGTGATGAAAGCCGCGACGGCGATGGTTGCAATCATGATGATCAAGATGAAAGGAGATCGACTTGACTACCGTAGCTTAACCCGTCTTGAAAGCAGGCTGCACACTACTGAGGATAAGCTCGCTATTTACGAACAAATCGCATCATATCGGCCAAGTGCCGATACAGGGCACACCGACTACACATCGTTAGTCTAAAATGAGTGCGGCGTATTTGACCGCGGTCCGACGCTTGAAGGCGAGAAGGCAATTGCCGCGTTCAAACAGAGACCCGAGCATGCTGTCAGCGGCTAGCATCGGCTCGCGCCAATCTATCGACACAAACAGAACAAATTACCCTTGTCCTTAAGGACTGGAAGGAGACAACTATGTTTGGAATTTCACCACTTGGCTGGGTGCATACGCTCAGCAGCTTGCCCGCCATTCCGCTGGCTATATATATGCTTGCTCGCTACGGACGGATTGTGCCTCGCTCAAAGCCCGGTGTCGTCTACTTCATTTCAATGCTGATCGGCGCTACCACAGTATTCCCAGTCGCACATCAGCCGGCCAGCTATGGCATTGGTGCGGCAACGATCCTGCTGCTGCTCGCCGGATACGGCATCGGGCGTATTTCGAGATTTAGACGTTCGGGCAAGTACCTTGAAACAATCTTCCTCAGCCTGACGGCGTTTCTGCTGATGGTACCGACCGTTTCCGAAATCTTGCGCCGTGTTCCAGACGGCCACCCCTTAGTCACCGATCTGAATTCGCCTATTCTTCTTGGCTGTCAAGCCCTTCTCTTCATCATTCTCATCGTTGGCTTGACAGCTCAAATCATCCATTTGCGCAGGCAAGACAGGCTTGCGGCATTCGCTCCGCCAGCCGAAATGTATGCCGAATGATTTGGGCGGGCAGATAAAGCGGCTATGGCGTACAACACCGATGGTCGAACGTTAACTAGAAAGGAGGAGTCAAACATGTCATTAACTCAAGCTTTAGCGGAAGCCAGACAGGGATTTATCGCGCATACCCCTTTGGAGATTCAAACGAAGATGTTCCGTCAGATCCGGGAGCTGCAGGAATCCGGTATTGCTTATGGCCGGCAGGAGGGGCAGAAGGCCAAGGATTTTATTCTCAAGAATGCTTTGGGAGAACCGGTTAACCTTTTTGATGAACTGTCCAAAGGACCTGTTGTCCTGACTTTCTACCGGGGCGGATGGTGCCCGTTCTGCAACACTCAGCTTAAGGCCTATCAGAAGCTACTTCCAGAGATCGAAGCCCTTGGGGGCCAGTTGATCGCGGTCAGCCCGCAAAGCCCGGACAACACGCTTTCCCAGCAAGAGAAAGAAGAGCTGACCTTCCAAGTGCTTAGCGACACAAACGGTCTCGTGGCCGCTATCTATAACATCCTTTACGACATTCCGGATTACATCCAGGACATTATGAAACAAATGGGCATGGACCTAGCGGTATACAACGCGACGAACCGCTGGATCCTACCGATCCCTTCCACCTTTATGATTGACGAATCTGGCATTATCCGTTCCGCCCACGTGAATCCGGACTTTATGCAGCGATTGGATCCGGAGAATATTCTGCATGAATTGAGAAAGCTTTAATTATTGACTCAATAATTCTTGTCTCTTGACAGAAAAACACCACCATACTACCGTTCGGTATACGGCGGTTCATGAGATATTACGTAATGACTTGTATCTGTCCGCTAAGCTCTCAGTCCATTGGATTTTCAGTATTGGTTATCCAATGCGCGTTGCAAAATCGGGCTTCCTATCTTTCGCCAATACCCTTTTCGTGTATTTCCCACTCAAAGGCTTTATTCCTGGGCATTCCTAGGGATATAAGCCTTTTGATTTTGGTTTTCGGTTTCTTCCATTGTTTCCAAAGGCACAACTCGGAAAACTGCGATTGCTTGCTGTAGCATGCGGTCTGTCACGTTGGGTATACCTAACATCCTGACGTCTCCGCCATTCGACCCGACTTACAGGGATAGGTTCGTAGGTTCCTTCTTCTATCGCTTGTCGTAGGGTCAACCAGTTTTGTTTGATGTGTTCGCTTAAGGATTTTACGGACATGCCATCTACGCCGTGGCTTCCTTTGTTTGCTTCCGCACGACAAAGAACGCTTATCCATACTAATCCTCCTTCGGATTTAATATTAGATAAGCGTTGTAGTTCATACATGCACTTAACGCGGTAAAGACACTATTTTGTGTCGTTCATACACGCTAAATTACCTATGAAGTTTTCACCCTATTGTCACCGTATCATCCCGTATTTCCCTTTATCAAGCCTCTAATTCTGCATCACAAAATCAAAATCGATTTTTTCGTTGACATCATCGAACATACGCAGAATTTCATATTTCGTATTGCGCTGCGCAGGGATTTTTCCTGCCTGACGGATAAGGTCAAGTGTCGATCCGATGTTCACCTTATGTGTGGTGCCTGCCGCGGATACGACATTTTCTTCAATCATCGTGCTTCCAAAGTCGTTGCATCCATAATGGAGCGATTGCTTGCCGACCTCCGGACCCATCGTCACCCAGGACGATTGGAAATTCGGGATATTATCGAGCATGATTCGGCTGATCGCGAGATTTTTCAGGTAAGCCTCGGGACCCAGCTTTTCACCCTTCATGTTGGTGTTGTCTGGCTGGAATGTCCAGGAAATAAAGGCCAGGAAGCCTGGTGTATTCCAACCATTGGAGATACAGAGATCTTGTCCGTCACGGACGCGCAGCAAGTGCGTAGCACGCTCCTCAGACGTTTCACCGAAGCCAATAACCATAGTAGCCGTGGAATGCATCCCGATGCGGTGTGCAGTTTCCATTACGTCCATCCAATCACGCCAGGAGCCCTTCAGCCGACTGATTTTTCTACGGGTACGATCATCGAGAATTTCAGCTCCGCCGCCTGGCAGGGAATCCAGACCAGCCGCATGCAGCTCACGAATGACCTCTTCTAGCGTCAGACCGTCCGAGACATCCTTCATTTTCATAATTTCCGCTGGTGAGAAGGAATGCATCGTAATATCGAAACGTTTCTTGATCTCACGTAGCAGATTCGTATAGTAAGTGAAAGGCAGATTCGGATTTGTTCCGCCCTGCATTAATATTTCCGTACCTCTGACATCCAGCGTTTCCTGGATCTTTTGAAAAATCGTTTCATCCGGCAGCACGTAGCCTTCCTTGGAGCCAGGCGCACGGTAGAAAGCACAGAAACGGCAGTATACATCACAGATATTCGTATAATTAATATTTCGACCAATAACAAAAGTAGTGATTGGATCTGGATGGTGCTTTAACATGATCTGATTGGCGGCATGGCCCATCTTTTCAATCTGATCGGATTCATATAAGCTTACACAGTCTTCCAGACTGATTCTGTTTCCCGCGACAGCACGATCAAGGATGTGGTCTATGGAACTCATTCTCTGCTCACTCCTTTTGAGGTTTTATCATATAACTATCGTATCACAATAAAAAAGTCCCGTCATTAAAAAAGAGCCTGTGAACGGGCAAGCAGTGCTTACCATTCACAAACTTTTCATAGTCATGATTATGCTATTACGCTGCATATTTGGCGGTTTTGCTGGATTTTTTCCGTAATAGAACGGCATTGCAGCATACGCTCCTGATAAGCAACGATCGGTTCAGGTCTTGCAAAATAAAACCCTTGTCCCATATGCACATGCATTTCATATAAAATATCTGCTTCTCCTTGACTTTCTATACCTTCGGCTATAACCTGACAATTAATATTCTCCGCAAATAACAGCAGCGCGCGAAGCAGATACTGCTTTACCACGAGTTGATCTATATTTTGAATGACGGATTTATCGATCTTGATGATATCGGGTATAAGCTCGGATATCGATTGCAAGCTGGAGTAACCAGCACCCGCATCATCCACAGCGAACCGAAAGCCATGCGAACGGTAGTGCGCCATCAAAGCGCCCATGTAAGCAAAATCGCGAATCGAATGACGCTCTGTGATCTCCAATATAATCTGCGAAGCCGATATATTATCGTAAGCCGACAAAACCGTTAGAAGCTGATTCAAAAATAAAGGATGACATAACGTCACAGGAGTTACATTAATGAACACCTGTTCGCCGATGCCACGTTTACTTATTTCCTCGAAAGCTTTTTTCATTACAATAAATTCCATTTTGGACAATAAATCAGCTTGATAGGCAAAATCAAAAAGCTCTGTTGGTGTATGAAATACCGAATTCAACGGGCCGCGTGTCAATATCTCCCATCCAAAAATTTCACCGCTGTTCAAACTCATTATCGGTTGAGCCAGCACAGTGATTTTTTCCAGTTCAATAATATCAAGCAGCTCTTGTCTGGACTTGGAAAAGTGTGCAGGCAGCTTCTTTGTCGCAATGGCTAATGCATAATGATAAGAGCTGCGAATCGCGGCTTCTGTATTTTCAATATCCATTTCTATGATATGGCATCCGATTTGAAACGAATAGATCGTATCCTCTTTCGGTCGCATGGGAATGCGCAGGCTCTGCTCCAGCTCCTGCCGCATTAACAGTGCTTTGCGCTGCAAATCGTCAAAGCTAAAGCCAGGATACTCCTTAATAAACATGCAGAAGTCATCGCTTGCAAACTGTTTGATGCCTAGAAGGTCAGAGCTTTGGAAGTAACGGGGTAGTATTTCGAGCAGTTTTTCACGCACAAGCTTCTGCAGATTTTGAATATAGGGATATGGATGAGTGGCAAATAAGTGGTGAAACTCCTCCATATAAAATAAAAGCATACCGATGGACTGCCCTTTTCGACGGTACTGCTTAATCATCGATACAATGGGATCACGGATAGTAAAGTCTGGGGGGAAGTATTTCAAAGACTTGTTGGATAAAGGAAGAAGGTACAGGTATTTCAATCTTTCTTTCCACTTCTGTAAGGCAGACTGCATTGTTCTCCCCCTCGGACTATGAGTGAAATCATTTAAATGAACTTGTTTTGATCATATCATGAATGAATGCAGGGTGAAAACATAAAAGCAAAAAAATGAAAGCGTTTCTCTACAAATATAAAAAAAATAGCCGATGAATGTCAATTATCATTCCATCGGCTACATGAATTGTCGTTATTCGACAAAGAATAACAACTTCTTTATTATTAGCTGCTGTTTAACTTCTCTGCTATCAGGACCCTTCGATTTCTGCTTGGGCCAAATCAATCGCTCTGGATAAATCCGCAATTAGATCCTCAACATGCTCAATGCCTACAGAATAACGCAGTAAACGGTCGTCCAACCCGATTCTTTCACGTATTTCAACAGGGATATCAGCATGAGTCTGTACAGCCGGGTAGGTCATCAACGACTCCACGCCACCGAGGCTTTCGGCAAAAGCAATCAGCTTAATATGGCGAAGAATCGGTTCGACGTATCTGGCATCCTTTAGCTTAAAGGAGAATATTCCAGTATTACCTGAGGATTGTTTCTTCTGGATTTCATATCCCGGGTGGCTCGTGAGCGCCGGATAATATACAGAATCTACACAAGGGTGCGTCAATAAAAACTCAGCGATCCGTGTCGCATTATATTGATGGCGCTCCATACGAAGGGCCAATGTTTTCATACCTCTCATCAATAACCAGCTGTCCTGTGGACCTAATACAGCTCCAATTGAATTATGTAAGAACGCCATTTGCTCGGATAATTGTTGGCCTTTGGTTACGATCAGACCCGCCAGCACATCGTTATGTCCACCCAGGTATTTGGTCGCGCTGTGAATAATAATATCCGCCCCAAGCTCAATCGGACGCTGAAAGAACGGGGTTAACAGCGTATTATCAACGATTGTCAGCACATTTTTCTTCTTCGCCCAGCTGCACACGAGCTCAAGATCCGTAATCATCATTAAAGGATTGGTTGGTGTTTCAATCACGATTGCCTTCGTATTCGCGGTAAAATGCGACTCCAATGCATCCAGATCATTGGTATCTACGTATGAGGCAGTTACACCAAACCGTGACATGATTTTTTCCAGCAAGCGATACGTGCCACCGTACAGATCCAGGGATACGATCAGATGATCGCCTTGACTGAATAGAGCAAATATCGTTTGCAGGGCCGCCATACCGGAGCTGCAGGCAAACCCCGCATCTCCGGATTCCAGCTCGGCAATCGCATCCTCAAGTACTTTGCGTGTCGGGTTTTTGGTCCGGGAGTAATCGAAACCCGTGCTTTGTCCCAGCTTCGGATGGCGAAACGCCGTAGCTTGGTATACCGGGAAGCTGACAGCACCCGTTACCGGCTCCTCCTGTGAACCGATTTGTGCTAATCTGCTCTCTATTTTTAATAGCTTATCTTGATCCTGCCCGTTGCTCATATACTATACTCCCCTTTATACAAATCGTATGGTGTCTCTTGATATACATAATAGTTCAACCAGTTGGAAAATAACAAATTGGCATGCGCCCTCCACGAAACGAGCGGTTCCTTGGTCGGATCATCATTCGGATAATAATTTTTAGGAACAGCCACTTCCATGCCCTTATTAATATCACGGTCATATTCATACTTCAGCGTACACGCATCATATTCGGAATGTCCCGTAACGAAGATATGCTTGCCGTCCTGCGTAGCCGCGATGTACACGCCTGCCTCCGGTGATTCGGACAAAATCTCCAAGGCTGCAATCTTCTCGATATCCTCTCTGCGAACCTCTGTATGACGGGATTGCGGCACCCAGAACAGCTCATCGAAGCCGCGCAGCAGCTTTACATTTTGCTTGCTCGTTACGTGTGGGAATACCCCGAACATTTTGCTGTCCAATGCATATTTGGGAATTCCAAAATGATGGTACAAGCCTGCCTGGGCGGCCCAACAAATATGCAAGGTCGACGTCACATTTTCCGTACTCCAATCCATAATTTGCTTCAGCTCTTCCCAATAGTTCACATCTTCAAAATCCAACTGCTCGACAGGCGCTCCAGTAATGATCAAGCCGTCAAATCTTTCTTTGCGGACATCATTAAAGGTTTTGTAAAATTGCTCCAGATGCTCGGCTGACGTATTTTTCGAGGTATGTGAACCCGGGTGCAGCAGTACAAATTCCAATTGTACCGGTGTGTTGCCGATTAGCCGCAAAATTTGCGTCTCGGTCGTTTCCTTCGTAGGCATCAAGTTCAAAATAGCGATACGCAGAGGTCGAATATCCTGATGAAAGGCTTCGGTCTCGCTCATCACAAATATATTTTCGTTCAATAAAATTTCTTTGGCTGGCAAGTGATCAGGGATTTTAATAGGCATTGAAATTCACTCCTTCTTGTGTAGTAATCGTTTTTTACGAAAAAGGACGCTAAAAAGACCTTTTCGCGCGAACGAGAAAGGCCTTGTTATTATTAACAATGTCCTCTCTCATCTCTCAGAAGCCGGGTTCGCTTCCGCAAGAATTAGCACCGTGCATTCCACTGTCATATGCTTACGCGATATGCCAAAGGTTTGTCGGTTGCCGGGTGTCATCGGGCTAGTCCCTCCACCTGCTCTTGATAAGAAAAGTAATTTACTATTTTTCTTTATATTATTTACTACAAGCTCATTAAAGTCAAGAGCATCGTATAAATTTCATTTTCACATTTCGGCTAACTTGGAAAGAAGGAGCACCTCCACCAGCATTTTGCATACTGTATCAAGGGCTCAAAAAAACATATTAATTTTATCGTTTCCACCTTGCTGAGCAAGGCATGTAGGTTTATACTAGACAAGTATTCGACACCAATAGCAAAGGGGTGCAACCAACGAATGGACGGAGACCCGACGAGTAGTATCTACGTTCACAACCAACCGAATAGATCGTTAGGAATGCAGTTGGCTTACGCCGCTGATTCTCGTGCGCCCAGCATTACTTTGCCAACACAAGCGTATTTGACGTGGACCTGTGTCCACTCTTTATAAAACCTTGTCTGCCCGGTATAAAGCTGTCCGCATGAAGTTAGCGTCGTTTCTTCCGCCTGTATTTCCTCTCAAGTAAATTATGTGAAGAGGTGAATCAGAATGAAAACACGCTTGGTGCAGGACGGCATTTTCACTTTGGTGGAGGATATTACGACAGCCATGGAAGCGCCGGAACATGGGTTTTACTGGATCGACGCAGATGTCGAGGATTTGGAAATTTTACAACCGCTGTATCACCTTCATGAGCTGGCCGTCGAGGACTGCTTGACGGAAGAGGAACAGCGTCCCAAAATTGAGCTGTACGACTCCAATTATTTTATCGTAGTCAACAGCATTCGTTTTGATGATGAAGAAATTTTCCTGCGGGCTTTGAATATTTTTCTTGGCAAGCATTATATTATAACGGTAACCCGTCAAAAGATTAATGAGCTGCGGGCCCTGAAGCCTGTGCTGTGGGAAGAAGAGGTTGCCTCTGCGGACACTTTTTTATATCACTTAATAGATCTTGTTGTCGATAATTATACCAGTGTAGGCGATCGTATCGAAGCAAAGATCGAGAAGCTTGAAGAAGATATCTTGATGCATACGAAGAAATCCCATTTGAACGAGATTATTGGTCTGCGAAGCGAAATCCTATGGTTGAAAAAGATGCTGGGTCCACAGCGTGATGTGATTTCAACCTTGAATAAAAAAGAACTGAAGCTGATCAGCGATCCGCTCAAAAAATATTTTGGCGATATTTACGAAAATGCCGTCAAAATTTCTGAGACGTTCGACACCTTTCGCGATCTGATGGGCAACTTAAGAGAGGCTTATCAGTCAAGTCTATCCAATCGAGCGAATGAAATTATGCGTATATTTACAGCGCTGACTACCATATTTATGCCACTGACGTTTATTACCGGTATTTACGGAATGAATTTTGAGTATGTCCCCGGTCTTCACTGGGAATATGGCGGGATTGCAGCCGTTATTTTCATGTTTATTATAGGTATGTCCATGTTCATTTTATTTCGCAAAAAGGAATGGCTGTGAGATAAAACGACCTGCTGTTTCTCAAATTGACTCCTGTGCCTGGAACCTTCATTCCAGCGCACAGGAGTTTGTCATACATATAAGTAACCGCTTTGGATGATTTGGATTGCACCCGCTTCACATCCTGTTTTTAAGGGTAATAGGTGGGTATACTATTAACAGAGGTGAGCTTCTATGTTTAATAAAATTATCGTGGCATATGACGGTTCGGAAACGGCAAAAATCGCATTAAATAAAGCAATTGAGATGAAAAAAGTATTTGTGGAGTCAGAATTGGAGGTTGTCCATGTATTCCAGGTCTCCAATTTGGTACTTAATGATGCCGTTATTACCGGCCCTGCCTCTGTCCAAACCGAATTGTATCAGGCAGCAAATGAACTCGTAGATGAAGCAAAGCTGCGGATCTCGAATCTGGACAAGGCCTCCGCTACTTTGTTGGATGGAGGGGCACCGGCAAGAGTCATTCTGGATTACGCGGAAGCTAATCATGCTGACCTGATTATTGTTGGCAGTCGAGGGTTTGGCACCTTTAAGGAAATCCTGCTCGGTAGTGTCAGCTCGGAAATTCTCCATCACGCGAAAATACCGGTGCTGGTTGTTAAATAAGACATACAAAGACAGAGGCCATCTCCATGGAGAAGACCTCTTTTTGCATTTCAAAGTATATTTATATGGTTAGTCACACTGTAAACCTTAACCAGCCTCAATCGCTTGCTCTGCATGTACGCGGCGAAATTTCATACGCAGTACTCTCAGCCACTCGTACATTCGGTCTAATTCCTTGCCTTGCAGCGCCTCCGGTACGTATACAGCCTGCAAAATAGGCTTCAAATAACGATCGCCTTTTTGTTCAAAAGCGGACCATGCCAGCGATTGCTCTTCAGCAGGCACATCATGAAGAATAGCCTCGATATAAGGCTCCATATCATAACCCTCCTTGTCCAGCTCCTCAATCCACAGCAGCAAATCGCGCCGCTCCAGCTGCGTCTGCTCTCTTAATGCATCCAGGCCGTCACCACGGGTAATCGCTTCCAGCAGCTTGCCGCGGATCTCCTGCTTGTTCTCTTGCATCTTGCGCTTACGTCCCTTCTCCTGCTCCAGCCAACCGTTGAATTCGGCAGGATTTACCTGCTCTTCAACCCAATCCAGCGGGAATGGAGTTGACCGCTCCTGGTCCTCGATGATACTGAGCAGCTCGGTTCCATAAGCATTCAATTTATTAACACCCATACCCGGCAGCTGCTTAAGCTCTTCCATTGTGCGTGGCAAATAGACACTGACCATTCGCAGCAGCCTGTTCGTTGCAACCAGAAATGGCGCCTTGCTTTCTCTGCTGGCCTGCTTGAGCCGCCACTGCCGCAGCTTTTCATACAGCTCCTCATTAGCATGAATTTCGCTATAATAAGCAAGCAATTGAATTCTTGCTGTCTTGCGGTCAAGCGCTGTAATTTCCGGCAGCATCGCTACTTCCAGCAACGGCTGAAAACCATCACACTGCTTGGTGAAAATATTGTGACGAAATGCTGCCAGCATATCTTCCCAGCTGTGCCCTTCAAACCATGATTCCTGTACCTGACGACCATCCGGTTTTGTTTCCTGCCAGCCTACGTACCAGCTTCCCTGACTCTCACCTATGGATACCTGCGCACTGACGTTACGATCCTCCGAAACCCGCTTCTCCAAGCTGTTTAAAAATAATAAGTTCATTCGACAGCCCTCCTCTACAAGTTATTTCAAACGCAAAAAAAGCACCCTCCTACATGAGCTGTAAGAGAGGTGCTTCCCCTGACGAATTGAAATTATTACCATACTATCATAAATTGTCCTGCTGTACAACCACAGTGTCATCACAATCATTCGTCAGACAGTCTTTTGACGTCTAGACTAACTTATGTTCAGGCAGCGTCTCAAATTCGGGCACATCAACTATATATAGATTGCCATAACCCGACATATCGCTCGTGAAGAGCACATGCTGGCCATCCGGGCTTAATCTCGGATGCACATGCAGACTCTGTGTATGAAAGCTGCCACGATGCTTGCAGAGAATACGGGGTCCCTGAAAACCGGACCCACCATGCTTCCATAGCTGCAGCGTATCCTGAAGCTGCTGCCCATGATAAGCATTTGTTTGTTGTCCATCCCCAACGACAAGGCTCAAATCATTAGAATGGACATGCATATTTTGAAATGGAAAGCTGTATTCCTCAACATGGCTATTATCATAGTGGACCGAACCGATAATTTTGCCGTTATGATCCGTCAGCGATCCGGTATAGCCATGATATCCGATATGGATACCGTCTTTCATCCAATACTCATGACCCACATATTCATCAGCCTTTGTGTCCCTTACCTTCCAATGACGACCGGAATTCATATCGAACACCCAGATGCGATGATCAATCATATCCCATGGACCTTCATGGCAAAAGGTAAGCAGGTTCGGCTGTGTGGGGGAGGTATTGATATGACCTAACCACAGCTGATCCTCATACAGCTTCTGAACCACGCCACTTGCAGTCGAAACCTCCATAATCATACAATGCGGCTTGGCACTGAAGTACGCTTCGAATCCTGTATAACCGTTGGACATATCCATATGGATACGGCCTGACAAATCCTCGTTGAGACCAAAACACAGCTTATTGCCATCAGAGGTACAGCTCATACTGCCAAACGTGTATCCATCCGGAACCGTGTACAGTGTACGCTCCTTCAGCGTTTGCAAATCAATGGCTACAATCGTCCGGTTATAATAATAATAAGCCTCAAAACGAGTCGGATTGAGAAAAGTCCCCTGAATCCGTGAAGCCAAACCACGCTGCAGATCGGTCAATTGCGTCATTTCGCCAGTGTGCAGATCCATACTGAACAGATTTGTGACATTCCCGCGGTCCGAACCAAAGAGCAGCTTGCCCTCCCCGTAAAAACCGTTATTCGTAAAATAAATATGAAAACTGTGAGAGCGATAATCTGTCAATTGGGTCACGGTTACCCCCGTTATCTGATCCTGAAAGCTACGCCTTTCCGAAGGCCATATTGTTCCTTTAGCTCCACTGGTGAGAACCAATCGGATCTCCCCCTTTATTTTTTAATTGCGGTATAGGCTTCATTCATTTCCTTCGTGTAATCGTCACCACCGCTTTTTTTCCACAGCTCCATATCGGCTTTAAAGCCAGCTTCATCGACCTTGCCGACAATATACTTGATACGGGCGTCCTCTACAATCTGGTCCAGCTGAGCTCCCTTCTGGGTGAAGGTGGCCGAAGTCAGCGGCTCTCCAGGGTTGGACACAATGATTTTCTCATTTTCTTTCATCACGTTGTTTGCCTTAATGCGAAGTGGTGTAGCTGGTGGAAACAAATCAGGCATAATATAAGGAATTTGCAAGGAAATTTGATTCAAGTTTTTGTTATTAATATCGGGAGCCATATTGTCATTAATCGTTAAGAGTGGAGCGAGCTTGCCGTTGTCCATTTTGTAATGCGTGCCTTCAATACCGTAACCGAGCAGAGCCTGCATCTCCTTGTCGTTCGACTTGTCAAAGAACTGCAGAACCTTCTTCAGCTCAGCCTCTGTCTTGACAGCAGATTTGGATATGAGGAATACTCCTGCATAACCGGTCGTCGGTTGATTGTGAAGCCCTGTTGGACCGCTCACAGCGCCAATGACATCTATCGCTCCCTTGGGATCAACCGTCTTCAGCTTCTCGTCGATTTGATAGGATCGGTCCGCCACATCAACAGCAACTCCTGCTTTTCCATTCACTATCGGATCATTCCACTTGGCAGAATCATATACGGCAAAATCCTGATTAATCAGCTTTTCGTCATACAATTTTTTATAAAATTTAAGTGCATCCATATACTCGGTAGTCAGATGGGCAGGAACCAGCTTACCATCCTTCACACCCCACTTATTAGGCGCCCCAAACCAGGTCTGCATAATATCCCATGGACCGGCATATTTGGTCACGACCATGCCATAGGTGTCATCCTTGCCATTTTTGTCCGGGTCCTTGGTAGTAAAAGCCTTCAGCATATTATAAAAGTCATCAATCGTCTTGGGTTCGGCCATTCCCAGATTATCCAGCCAATCCTTACGGTAGGATATACCCATGCGCCCAATAGGACGGGTCGTATAAAGACCATAATACTTGCCATTCACCGAGGTGTTGTTCAATATCGTCGGATTGGCCTTGCTCAGATTCGGATAGTCCTTCAGATACGGGCCCACTTCCCAGAAAGCGCCGCCTTTAATCGCATTGGCAACCGAGGGGAGCTTCACATTCACCACAAAGATAGCCGCAGGCATGGAGCCGGATGCCAACGTAATGTTCATCTTATCCAGGTAGGAAGCATCAGGTACAAACTGCAGATCCAGCTTGGTGTTCGTATATTCCTCTACCTGCTTCCACACTTTACTTTCAGCAGAAGCGTTATCATTGGAATAGCTTTTCAGCATGATGCTGAGCTTGAAAGGCGGCTCTGCCGTCTTGGGGGCATCACCCGGCTTGGCAGTTGATGCAGTTGGAGTTGCGGGAGCACTGGCCGGAGGTGCGGCGGGTGAGCTGCTGCAGCCTGCGATAACACTTACGGTTACAGCCATACTGGTCAAAGCAAACCATGAACGTTGTGGTTGTTGAACCCATTTCATACGATATTTCCTCCCTTTTGGATCGAACTGGAATTACATGCTGAGCTATGAGGATCATCTACCCGAAGCTCTACCCTTTGACAGCGCCCAACAGGACACCCTTGGCAAAATGCTTCTGAATAAACGGATAAACCAATAAAATAGGAACTGTGCCAACAACGACGACGGCCATCTTGATCGATTGATCAGGAGGCTTCACATAAGTCAGATCCATGGTCGACATATCGAGCGAGCCAGAAGCCAGCAAAATCATCTGTCGGAGCAGAACCTGCATCGGCCACATCTTCGAATCACTTAAGTACAGCAGCGCATTGAAAAAATCGTTCCAGTGACTCACTGCATAAAACAGACCAAACGTAGCAATTACCGGCTTCGATAAAGGCAGCACAACCCGCCATAACACACCCAAATCGTTGCAACCGTCCATCCGTGCGGATTCGATCAGCTCATTCGGGATTTCCTGAAAAAAAGATTTGATGACGATCAGATTAAATGCGTTGATCGCGACAGGAAGCATCACGGCCCAGTAGGAGTTGAGCAGCCCGATGTTTTTTACGACCAAATAAGTCGGAATCATCCCACCGCTGAATACCATCGAGAAAATAATCATATTCATCATCACATTTCGACCCAGCATGTTCCTACGCGATAAGCCGTAGGCGAATGTAAAGGTGAAGAACAAATTAACGAGGGTACCCGCTACCGTAATAAATACGGATACCAACAAACTGCGCGGCAAGGTATGATCCTTGAACACGTATGCATAAGCATTAAACGTGATGTTCTGCGGAATCAGAAAAAACGACCGACTGCCGATTTCGATTTCCGATGCAAATGAGCCTGCCACAATATACATAATGGGCAGCATCATGCAGAGCGCCACCAATGCCAGAAACGAATAGTTGGCCATATCGAACCATTTGCCGCCCAAGCTGCTATGCCGCATAGTTGCAACCTCCTTAGCGTTTTCTTAGATAACTATCTTCGTAAGCGTGAACCTTCAAGTTTTCGTAACTCCACCTACATTTTAGTTATGATTAATGAGCGGAGCGACCGGAGTGTTCTGGAGATAGCGAAGCGATGCCTTTGTTCGCTTATTTCTACCTCAAAATTCCTTATACAATGAAGAAATTCGTGAACAACAGCAATCGTAGGAACACTTTGGTCGTGCAGCGAACCTAATCATTACTCCTCAAAATATCCCCGAATGACCAGAACGCTTAGCCAAATAGTTGGACGTGAAAACCAAAATAATACCAATAATAGCTTTAAACAATCCAACCGCCGTACTGTAGCTGAACGCTCCCTGCGTTATCCCGAGCGTGTACACATAGGTATCGAATACCTCAGCCACAGGCCGATTCAGTGCGTTGCTCATCAACAGCACCTGCTCAAAGCCCCGATCGAGGAAATTGCCCATACGCAGAATCAGCAGCACAATGATCGTCCCGCGAATGGCCGGCAGCGTAATATGCCATACCTGACGAAAGCGATTAGCTCCATCCACAATAGCCGCTTCATACTGCTCCTGATCCACTCCCGCCAATGCCGCGAGAAAAATAATCGTTCCCCATCCAACTTCCTTCCACAGGTTCTGCGTAATAATGAGCGGTCGGAACCAGTTCTCACTGGTTAGAAAATCAAACCTGTACCCTGTCAGGCTGAACACCATTTCATTGACAGCACCACCCTCTGTCGTGAGCAGCAAATAGGAAATACTGGCCAGGATTACCATCGAAATAAAATGCGGTACATAAATAATCGTTTGAATGAACCTTTTATACAAAGAGATCCGAACCTCATTTAACAACAATGACAATAAAATGGGCGCCGGAAAAAAGAAAACAAGATCGTATAGCCCCAGCAGCAGCGTATTCCTCACCAGCTTGAAAAAAATCGGGTCCTGAAAAAACTGCTGGAAATTAGCGAAGCCGACCCATTCACTATCAAAGAAACCAATGAAAGGCTGATAGTTTTTGAAGGCAAGCAGAACGCCCCACATCGGAACATATTTGAAAATAAAAAAGTACAGTAGTCCCGGCACACAAAGCAGGAGCAAATATTTATCTCTGCTGAGCTTTGCCAACAGCGGACTTTTTGAAGGAACCTTCACCGCAGCTTGTCCTTGGGCTGCAAGCGAATCGGACCGGGTTGCTTTGGCCATGTGTTTACTCCTTTCAATCGCTATACCACTTAGCTTAGTTGCAGCATAATTTTCCAACAATCAGATTTTTTTGAAATGACCTCATTGCAGATCAGGACATTTTTTCCAATTTTAGATTTTTTAGTTCACTGAGAGCTGGACAGCTTCGGAGTCCTTGCACTTTTCTTATTTTTTAAGACTTTTTTGCAGAGATACGCCAAAAAACCGTCGAACAGACTCGGCTGTGACGGTTTTCAAACTTGGATTATATATCACTAGCGTTGCATTAAACTGATCCATCTCAACAGTTGGAATATTCTGAACAATGTTCGGGCTCAGTTTGCCAAAAAGTTGATCTCCACTTAGAGGTAGCCTGTACATTTGGTATATTATGTAATTTATAGATTTAGGGGATCGATGAAGGGATCAGCAACGTTTGCTTTGCCTTCCTGCCGATGAACGAAGGGGCTTGTAATGAATACGAGC
>NZ_JAJNMU010000080.1 GCF_022458865.1 Paenibacillus periandrae
AAGGCCACTGAAGAACTTACTGTTTTTTTCTTCGGCGGTAAGATCAAAATGAACGAAGACATCTACCCCGCTTTTTTTGAGGGAGATGTCTTCTTTTTTTGGTCTTTTCGGGGATTTTTCCTTACATTTTCAATCCGCTAATTTTAATATTCGCTTGAGATTCACTGCAAATATAGCCATTGCGCCTTGTAACTGCATGCCAAATAGACCCGAGGATGTGGCGACATCGTACCCGTGTGCATGTTTGAGTTCGCTATTCTTTGCTTCAATTTTGTAGCGTTCCTTTGCCTTTGTTTTGAAATACTCCGTTTCTTGAAATAACATTTGTTCGGAGTGCGCATCAGATGTAAGGGTCACGGAGTAGGTCTTGCTCTTGGCCCCTTCTATATAGCAGCCTTCTTTCAGTGGACATTTCTTGCATATCTCAACGTCAAAATAGTAGGTATCTCTCTGGTTTTTGCCGCGATCCTTCTTTCCCTGACGTGCCTTTCGGAACGCCATATGACCAGCTTTGCATACGTACATCCCCGCATCTTTGTTGAAAAAGAACTCGTCTTCTTTTTTTCTGGTGCCTTGTGTGATGTTGGGATTAAGCCTGGATACAAGTTCAATGTCGTTATTTTTCGAGTACACAATGTTATCCTTCTCGGAATACGCGGTATCGCCGATGACAGTCTTGACCTGCATGCCTGCCGCTTTACTTTTTTCAACTAGCCTCTCCAGTTGCTTGCCATCATTCTTTTCGCCTGTCGTAATGACAGCTGCCGTAATAATTCGTTCTTCGGTCATGGCCAAATGCGTTTTGTAGCCGAAGAAAGCAGAGTCCGCGCTCTTGTGTCCCACACGTGCATCGGGGTCAGTTGCCAGACGAAGTTGCTCGACGTCATCCGTTACGGTCTCTTTCAGCAGGTTAAGCGGCTCTAGAATTTTCGGCACTTGTGCGATACCAGACTCCGTTTCGATGAAGTGAATGAGCTTCTGGCAATACGCGATCTCGTCTTCAAGTACGTTGGTTGTGTTCTTTACTGGCATTTTGACTTTAGCTGATTCATTCATGGTGTAGACAGCTTTTCGCAATTTCCGCGCTTGGTCTTGTAGAATTTCTTGCGGGGATTTCTGGTTGTAGCGTGCTTTCGTATGCGTAGCATCAACGATAATAGAGTTGCTCTTCAGGATATTTTGCTCGACAGCGAGCACAACCGTCTTACCAATAAGCATGTCGAGTAGATTCATGTCCTTTAGCCGCAATTTGCGAAATTTCGTCAGGGAGCTCGGGTTGATTACCGTATCTTCTGGTGCCATACCAAGGAAATATTTAAACGACATATCGTATTTAGAGCGCTCGACAATGTCCACGTCAGATAACTCAAAGATGGCTTTAAGCAGCAAATATTTAAACATACGAATGGGGTCAATGGCATTACGTCCGTTGTCTAAGCAGTATTTTGCTTCTAGTTCTTCGTATATGAAAGTGAAATCCAACCATTCATTGATTTTACGGAGCATATTGTCCTTTGGTACAACGATGTCATAAAGTGCTGCATAAGGACTTAGAATTAAGGTTTGTTGTTGCCGAATCATCCGCTCTCACCCACGCTTTTTTAAGATGACTCAATTATACGGCAAAAAAGGTACAGGCTCTTCAACTTTCTTGAAGA
>NZ_JAJNMU010000081.1 GCF_022458865.1 Paenibacillus periandrae
CTTGCCTCCCCACAACCCCGGTCTGCTTTTCAGATCGGGGTTGTTCTTCGTGACTTCACAACCTTGTTTCTTTTACAAAATCTATACATCCGTTTTATGGAGAGTTAACAATCATAAGTTACGATTACTTGGAAGATGTCTATACCTCTTACCAAAATAACCAAACACAACACAAGTTCATGAAGGGAGTTTTTATGAATTGGAAGCTAAAGCTTTTCTCGCAAAAAGCATGGCTCGAATGGATGATCCTCATCGTCTTTGCCTTTTTCTTTCTGGGGCCGCTGATTAATTTAGTGATTCTCGCCTTTTCTGGGAAGTGGCAGTTTCCTGCGGTGCTGCCTCAGGAGTGGTCGTTCTCCTGGTGGAAGTATGTGATGACGCAGAACGAGGTGATCGAATCCATCTCGCTTTCCTTCGGTATCGCCGCAGTCGTGACGCTCTTATCCATCGTTATTTGTTTGCCGGCTGCTTATGCGTTTGCGCGCATCCGGTTTCGGTTCAGCAAGCTGTTTCTATTCTCGTTCCTGTTGACGCATGCTTTTCCGAAAATGGGGCTGTACGTCTCGATCGCCGTTTTATTTTTTAAGCTTCACCTGATGAACACATTCCTTGGTATCGTGCTTATCCACATGGTCAGTACCCTGATGTTTATGACTTGGATTCCCGCGGCTGCCTTCAAGAGCGTGCATCAATCGCAGGAGGAGTCGGCGAGGGACGCGGGTGCCGGACCGTTTCGCGTATTTTGGTATATTACGCTACCCATGGCGCTGCCCGGCATTGTCGTCGCATCAATCTTCACGTTCCTCTCCTCGCTGGATGAGGCGCAAGGCACATTCATGGTCGGCATCCCGGATTTCCGAACCATGCCGCTAATCATGTATACGATTGTTCAGAACTACCCGACGACCGCGGGCGGCGTTTTCTCAATCATTTTAACGCTGCCGACGATACTGCTCCTGCTGGCCGCCCGCCGTTTCATCAATGCGGACGTACTATCCAGCGGGTTCCAAATGAAATAGGAGGCCCCGTACAATGAATCTCCAACCGCAGCTGTCCATTAATAATTTTCAAAAGGTGTTTAAAACGGGCGACGGGGTAAAGGGAGTAAGCCTGGATGTTATGAAGGGCGAGCTGGTTACCCTGCTAGGACCCTCTGGATGCGGCAAAACGACCGTGCTCCGCGCCGTCGGCGGTTTCCTTGATCCCGACAGCGGCGACATCCTGATTGAAGGCCAAAGTGTCCTTGGTGTTCCACCGGAAAAAAGGCCCACGGCGATGGTATTTCAAAGCTATAACCTGTGGCCTCATATGACGGTATACGATAACCTCGCGTTCGGGCTCAAGATTCGGGGGCACAAGAAGGAGTTTATTCGCAGCGCCGTCGATAAAGCGCTTCAGCTCGTTCGTCTCCCCGGAGCTGAGAAGAAAATGCCTGGCCAGCTGTCCGGAGGACAGCAGCAGCGCGTTGCTGTAGCACGCGCCCTGCTTCTTGAGCCTGCCGTGCTGCTGCTGGACGAGCCGTTCTCGGCGCTCGATGCGAAGTTGCGGCTCGAAATGCGCGAAGAATTGCGCGACATTCAAGCAAGTACGGGTCTTACTATGGTATTCGTAACGCATGACCAAGAGGAGGC
>NZ_JAJNMU010000082.1 GCF_022458865.1 Paenibacillus periandrae
TCGTTCCCATTTCTGATGTTGCGGTACTCATCGTGGTTCCACTTGCATCCGCGAAGCTGAGGGCAAATACTACTTTACTGTTGATTAATTCTGGAATCTGCATCATCGCCTGGAATGTATAGGGCTTATTCCCCTCTATCGCCACATTTTGAAATAAATATGACCTTCCCCCCTCTGGCATCGTTACTACGCTGATTTTCTGAGCCTTTGATCCTGAGGTTCCACCATCGATCACTTCACTGCTTCCCGTGATTCCCGCGCTATCCGCTTTGTTCCATCCATTGGCAATTCCGTTAAGACCTCCAATTGCTGTTTCAAATGAACCGTTTGTAAGTAAATTATCATCATTCGTATACCGTAAACTGGCCTGATCGATATAGAAGGTTCCGCTTCCTCCCGCCGCGGTTCCCAGCAAATAAATATGCACCCTTACACTAGCTGTGTTCATGGGAGTAACCCCGCTCATTGTCTTCGATGTATAGCCAGGCAATGTCGTTCCCATTTCTGATGTTGCCGTGCTCAACGTAACCCCACCTGCATCCGCGAAGCTGAGGGCAAATACTACTTTACTGTTGATTAATTGTGGAATCTGCATCATGGCCTGGAATGTATATGGCTTATTCCCTTCCATCGCCACATCTTGATATAGAAACAATTTGCCACCAGCTGGTATTGTTGACGCACTGATTTTCTGGGCCTTTGATCCAGAGGTTCCACCGTCGACCACTTCACTGCTTTCTGAGACTTCTGGGCTTGCAGCCTTGTTCCACCAATCCGCATAACCATTCAAAACTTCAGTGTGAGTTTCAAATGAACCATTCTTCAGTAAATTGTTATCTATAACTCTTTTTTTAAGGTTTCCATTACTATCATATTCATATGTGATATTCCCAATTTCGGATGTGCCTTTTACCATTCTCCCATTATGATCATAGTCATAAATCGTAGAGCTCGCTTCTACTGATATATTAAAGGCAAACAATAAAAGAATGAGTGGTATAAATAGTTTTTTTAGTAAATACATAAAAACCTCCTTAGTTGAGACGCATATGCCTTCCATGATCCTAGCAAACCATTCTCTGTTCCCTGAAATGTTTTGTACGGATTCAATTGTATTTCTGAAGGAGTCAGTTCACGGTGCTACCGGCGTATTAACCACCGCCATCCCCGTTGCCATGTCCGGATTCGACTTCCAGTAGTCCCAACCATCCGCAAGGCTACTACCTGGGCGCGTCTGCTTTTCATACTCAGGGTTGGCCACGATGTTACTGTCCGTCCCATACTTGAACATAACTGAATCTACGTATACGGTTCCTGACCCGTTAGGAGCCGTGGAAGCTAGACCTGCATGCACACGTGCTCGCTTGGCCGTGGCGGGTATGACACCCGTTGCCGATAAGCTTTGGTAGCCGGGGTGCGCGGTAGTACGCTCGATCGTGGTCCCTCCCACATTCACTCCGCTTGCATCATAGAACAATAAATAATGCAGCACTTTGGCGTTTGCCAATTGCTCAATATAGTACTGGCCACTAA
>NZ_JAJNMU010000083.1 GCF_022458865.1 Paenibacillus periandrae
CTGCATTCAACCGCTCGATTTCTTCGTTTCTCATGTTCATCGCCGCCTTCGGGTAAGTTATTACTATTCTTTACCCGATTTGGCGATTGGAGTGTCTTTGGCAGTTTATTAATTGCGGTCTATATAGTTTCCAGCTAAGATCAGTACTATCAACTGTGTTTGATATTAAAGCTGATACGATACTCATAAAAGGTAATTTGGAGGGTTTAATACCTAGTGATACAAAGATTTTATGTCAAACATTCATTGCGTGCACAGAGTTTCCATTAAGAATTACGGTATATATTAGGGATGCAAACTTAGTTCCAGTTGATGATGTCAGCATTTTAATAAAAATTTCTGAGCTTTTGCAGAGTGAAATGTTGTTTTCTGATAACAGTGTTAATCCGTATACTATGCTCAAAATTTCTGCGGATCATACAATAAAAAAGGTTCCTATAGATATTGATAAGTACGATAATTGTGAGGAAGTTGAAATTTAGCTTACTTTTAATTTACCACTAATTTACCACAATACGACTAACCCTCGTATTGTGGTTTTCTTTTTGCCTTCTGCTACGCTAAGGACAATATAAAAACGTGAATAAGTTGCCCGCGGCAGTTTTCAGTTAGCGCCCAAATGCCAATTAAGCCCGGGGCAAGATGAAAATTTTATTATGCATATTATCCTAGCTGTATAAAGACAACAACGAAAATCGCTCAATATTTGTACCGCGGCGGTTAAAGTAATGATGATAACAAAAGTTGAAATGAGCTTGACGAATAAATTAGATTGAAAATTAGATTACATAAATATTAATATGTAAACTTTTATTTCGTTTTATTATTGGATCTTTAATTGAGAGTTCGTGCTAAAAAGCATGCAATTGTGGTGAATCCCACTTCGCCCAATTTTACTACTATTGTATATTTTTGTTTTTGTTTTACTAATGAACGCAAAGTTCTATCCTTTACCTAAGCGTTTGGGACAATCATCCTTTTATTTTTTCAATAATAAAATTCGACAACATAAATCGACAGTTTACGACATGATTCATTTGTTATATTAGACCCTATGGGATAAATGCATATTTATAAAGCAAAATGTACAGCATCGCAGTGTTGAAATGGATCCAAAGTATCGTCAACAATTTGAAGGGTGAATGCGAACGGGGAACGTAGCAGCTAAGAAGGGCTGTGAAGCGATGACGGCCGTGTTTTCAATGAGAATAGGTATATGTATTCATTCTAGAGGGGTGGTCTTGTGTATTTTTTGAGCGGTAAGCAGCTTTTAATGTTAGTTTTAAGCTTATTGATGATATTTGCGATTCTCCCAAGTAACCTCCTCCATGCTGAGGACTATTCTAGCCCTGTTGCCGTAGAATCCTTTGAAAGTGGTTCTTATGAAGCGACGAGCTTCGGACCGGGAGCAGGGATCATAACGAATGATCCTCAGAAAGTCATAACGGGTCAATATTCAGCCTATGCAGAGGCAGCGCCAAGCCAATATTGGCAAGAATTTAGTATTT
>NZ_JAJNMU010000084.1 GCF_022458865.1 Paenibacillus periandrae
CAATGTAGGAAGGGCCACCCGTAAAGGAAGGCTCGATTTGTGTCAATTTGATCGTATCCGGCAGCATCTTTTTGCTGAGCTGCTCCAGACCCATATCCGACCATGCCGGAATCATATCGACTTCGCCGCTGGCGAGAATGTCAAGGGTACCTTGATTCTTCTTAGGATATACGCCTTTTTGATACATGTAAGGGCCAAGCTCCTTTAGGAGCGCAAAGCCTTTATCCCACTGCTGCGTGATAGCCGGATCCTGGTTGTGGATCGCATCTGCCGGCAGGAAATTGTAAATCGCTGTTTGTACGAAGGATGAACCGGCACCGCCCGTTGCCGGATCGTTGTAAGCGAATTTGCCCGGATGCTTGCGAATCCAGTCGTACAGCTCGTCAGCCGTCTTCGGAGGCGTCGGCACATTCTTGCTGTTATATGCCAGAATGACGGAAGAAGCGCGGTACGGTACAGCCAGCTGATGTACGTCGTTCATATAAGCGGAATCTACCTTGCTCAGGTTCGGAATGATCGCTTGATCCAGTTTCATCCATATTCCGTCTTTCTCGCCCTTGGTAAGATTGCTGAGTCCGGTTTCGAACACATCAACGTCGACGCTCTTTTGGCCAGCTTTCTTGGCACCAAGCACTTTGTCCACGGCAGCGCCTTCCGCTTGACCGTCCGGCAGATGCACTAGTTTGACCTTAATGTCGGGGTTTGCCTTCTCAAATTGGGGCGCAAGCGTCTCCCACATTTCCTTCACGTTCGCGGAGCCGGAGAAGTAGAAGTTCAGTTCTACCGGTTTTTGGTCTTTCGCCGCTTCAGCTTTTGTTGTGCCGACAGAACCGGCCGCATTGCCGCCAGGTGCTGCTTGATCCGTCTTGCCGCAGCCGCTGATACCTACTGCGAGTGCCACGCTGGCGAGCGCAAGCGTCTTGCCTTTTAGCATTCTTTTCATCCACTTCTTCACAATGGGTTCCTCCTAATAGTTTTTCTTTGTGATTTTATCCTGCAAATGCGGTTACCCGCGTAAAACCGATAGGAACCGATTGCCCATGGTGCAGCAGAGCCGCTTGTTCCCGCGGGACGAACAGCTTGATAGCCCCTGCAGCGGTGTCAACCGTCACTTCCGCATAATGGCCGAGAATCATGACCTGCCGTACGGTTGCGAGGAATGTCTCTGTGTCCGGCGAGCTTTCTCCGTTAGCCGAATGGATGATACATACATCCTCCGGCCGGATCGCCGCTGTGACGCTGCCTTGCAAGCTCCTCTCGATCTGAAAGCGGCGGCCTTGAATGTCGACGGCATCTCCCTCTCCCCGTCCAGGCAGGAAATTCATACGCCCGATGAACTGAGCGACGAACAGCGTTTCGGGGTTATCATAAATTCGCTGCGGCGGGTCGATCTGCTCGATCCGTCCGGCATTCATAACGACGATCCGGTCAGAGATCGAGAG
>NZ_JAJNMU010000085.1 GCF_022458865.1 Paenibacillus periandrae
TGAACTGCACCCCAATTGTTAGACATCATCTAACAGTTGGAGGTGCAGTTTTTTAATGGCTAAGTATACTTCAGACGAAAAATTATCAGCTGTTCAACGTTATTTAAGCAATTCTGAGAGTTATGCAGCGATCGCGTCTTCCATAGGGGCAGTGAAGAGTGAGGTTATGAATTGGGTAAAGCAATTCGAACATAACGGTCTGGAGGCATTTAATAAATCGTATACAAGTTATCCCATAGAGTTTAAAATGGACGTATTAAACTATATGGTAACACATGGGACGTCTCCGAATGAAACGGCTGCAAGGTTTAATATTCCTTCTCCTAGAACAATTCGTAAATGGAGAATGCACTTTGAGTCACGGGGAATTGAGGCCCTAAATCCAAAGATGAAGGGGCGCCCATCGATGAAGGAAGTTAAGAAAGCCACTCCAATGGAAGGATCGACCGAAGCGTTACAAGCGGAAATAGAACGTTTGAGGATGGAGAATGCCTACCTAAAAAAGTTGAATGCCTTAGTTCAAAGCAAGGAAAAATCACGAAGCAAAACAAAGCGCAAGTAGTATTTGAACTAAGGCTGGAATTCCCCGTTACTGCACTATTACAACTGGCTCAGATCCCGCGTAGTACATATTATTACTGGGTAAATACATGCGGAAGGCCAGATAAAGATGCTGACTTAAAATCTCGTATTACAGCCATCTTTCACGAACATAATGGCTGGTATGGATATCGCAGAATTCGAGATCAATTGCGCAATGAAGAGCTTAAAGTGAACCATAAAAAAGTACAACGAATCATGGACGAACTTGGATTAAAATGTACGGTGCGTATGAAGAAGTACCGTTCTTACAAAGGAACTGTTGGTAAGATTGCACCTAATATTTTAGATCGAGATTTCAGCGCCAATATGACTAATGAAAAATGGGTGACGGATATTACTGAATTCAAGCTATTCGGTGAAAAACTGTATCTTTCCCCAATGCTGGACCTATTTAACGGTGAAATCATTACATATACAATAGAATCACGCCCCGTTTATTCTCTTGTTTCCAAGATGCTGGACAAGGCATTGGAACGTGTAAAAGACGGAGATTCGCTAATTATTCATTCAGATCAAGGCTGGCACTACCAAATGAACCAATACCACCACACGTTAAAGGAACATGGGATCACCCAAAGTATGTCGCGTAAAGGAAACTGCTATGACAACGCTGTGATCGAAAACTTCTTTGGCATCTTAAAATCCGAATTCTTTTATACGCAAGAATTTGAAAGCATTGAGCATTTCAAGATGGAGCTTGAACGATATATCCAGTATTACAACCACAAACGCATAAAGGCAAAACTAAAGGGCATGAGCCCGGTACAATACCGGATTCACACCCATAAGGGAGCCTAATATATATTGTCTAACTTTTTGGGGTCACTTCA
>NZ_JAJNMU010000087.1 GCF_022458865.1 Paenibacillus periandrae
CTTGCCGAATGCGATAGACCACATCTCCAAGCGTCAGGTGCTTGTCGTTCTTCATCCAGTCCTGACGCTGAGTTTCTAACAAGTTCTGCGTCAGGTACTGGATGGCCCAAAACCGCTGAATGCCTTCAAAAGAGAGCAACTGATAGTGGTCAAAGCCTAACAACTCTTTGAAATAGCGATAGCCGGTTTCGATGTTCCAGCGTACGTGATAATAGCGTTGGATCGTGACGAGGTCCAAGCTTACATCCGTGCACAGGAGACAAACCTGAGGCTTGCTAGAATCGGTGTATGCCTCTTTCCAAGACAGCAGAGCTTTGACGTTTTCCATTTCGCTTAAGGGTCCTTCATATTCATAAACCCAGTACGTTCCCTGGCCCTCCACCGTAACGGAGCGGAGGTCAGACTTGCGAAGGTATTGGGTAGCGAAATCAGCTATAGCAATCGGGATGCCGCTGACGCAGATCAGCCGGTTCGTCTTTACAGCGGCGATGACATGAAAACCCCTGCTGTTGCAGGCATTGATGACCTTCTCACTGGTGTACCAGCTATCCATCAGAACGTAAACTTGCTCGTCTTGCGAAGCCGGGAAGGATTCAATCATCTCCAGGGCAAGATCGTTCTTACTTTTAAAGGGCAGGCGGTGCTGATTGCAATATTCTTCACGGTAATAAGGACGGAAATCCCAGGCATAGGAACAGCCTGCACTTACCACGTGAGCCGTGACCACGCAGTGGCACCAGACGGATTTCCCAGCTTCGTGTGAATATTGAAAACTCAGCGCTTCCATTTTCTTCGTCGAAGGTTCCTTTTTACAGCAAGTATCATCCACGATGAAGAATACGAGTTGCCGAGAATCACCACGCTTTGTTCGTTTAGCACGAATCTTATCTATGACAACTTGCATACGTCTACGTTGCATCCGGTTGACGCACCATGGTGAGTGATTCAAGAAATTCGTGACATTGCTGAGGTGACGGTCTCCTCGGGCAGCTTGCTGAATTTGCGTTATATTTTTACGTCCGGCACAAAGAATGATGCCGTGAACGAGGGTAAACAAATGACCGAGTTGTGGTTTAGAAAATTCTAGCTTTAAGGCTAAAATGAACTTGACGATAGGCAAGTAGAGGGATACCATAAGATTGGGACATCTCCTTTTACTGGAAATTTTGGCGTGGTAACCAAAAATTTCTCTATTCAAAGGCGATGTCCTTCTTCTGTTTATGGATTCGACGAAGCTTCTAAATTCCTGGCCTTATGCTACTTTCGTCGACAGCATTATTTTCGCAACACTCAAGT
>NZ_JAJNMU010000088.1 GCF_022458865.1 Paenibacillus periandrae
CACTTAGAGGTAGCCTGTACATTTGGTATATTATGTAATTTATAGATTTAGGGGATCGATGAAGGGATCAGCAACGTTTGCTTTGCCTTCCTGCCGATGAACGAAGGGGCTTGTAATGAATACGAGCTACCCAGTCCTCCACCGATCTCCACAACAACACTTTGAGCCAACGACAGAGATCCAACAGACTATGTTGGGTACCTGTCTCCTTCTTGATTAACACAAGCAGACAAAAAGCGATCAGTGCCATCCATACCTGGTTCATCACCGCACGTTCACTCGTTCCGTAAAAGGTCTTGATTCGAACATGCTGCTTCATCCACTTAAAAAAGGTCTCAATCGCCCAACGTTCGCGATAAATCCGCCCGATTTCATCTGCGCTGAGATCGAATCGATTGGTTAGAATGGCCACGGGATTTCCTTTGGAATCGACGCTGTGGATCAAACGTAATACGTTCTCCATTCGCTTCTGTGGCGTTCCGACGACCACCATTTCGTCCGTAAGCATCTCACTATCTGTGGGCAAAGTGAAAGATTCTAGCGGGTGAATCACCGTATTCTTCTTGGTTCGAGTGACAAAGAATATACCGCGATCACAGTAATCGTCGAACTTGGCATAGTCCAGGTAACCACGGTCGAACACATAAGTGAGACCGATCTCATTGACCAGGGCATCCAACTGGGTCCGATCATTTTTCTTGGCTGGCGTCAGGATGACTTTTTCGGGAATCAGCGTTTCATCATCGATGTAGGCAAGCCGAAAATGGAGCTTAACACCGGCTTTCGTTTTACGAAACTCAGCCCATTTGTAGGTCTGTAAGCAGAGCCCAATGGTCGTAGAGTCGATGATTCGAAAGTCTCTACGCAGGGAAGTGGGTGCTGTGCTTTGGCGAACTTGAACGACCAAGTCCGTAAAAACCTGTTCGAGCAAGGCCGGGTCCACTTGATTATGCTTCCGGCTGAGTTGGGAAGCCGAAATCGAGGATAATCCGAGTTCTTGTTGAAAGTCTTTAGAGAGCAAATCCGATGCAATTTCACGTAGTCCATCTCGTTGATGAATTTGAGCATGCAAGAACAATTTTAAGTAAGCATAGGTCGTGAACTTTTTGACGTATTTATCTTGTTCCCCTTGGGCGATTCGTTCTGTGAACGTCTTCGCACAAATGGGAGAAATCCATTTACCAAATGAAGAAAATAGGGTACTATTGTCCATGGGCTAATCCTTTCAATGGATTATGGACAGGTACTACCTGCCATTTCATTGTAAAGGATTTTTTTGTGTCTGAACTTTCTA
>NZ_JAJNMU010000089.1 GCF_022458865.1 Paenibacillus periandrae
ATTGCTGCTGGAGCGGTATACTTGGTACTGCAGCGCGCTTGGTGCACTCACATTATCCGTCGCCTTCGTCCAGCTCAACGTTACTTCTGTGTCTGTTATGCCTGACGTGCTTATTGTCCCATCCGACGCAACTGGTGCTGTGATATCGGACGTCACGACCTGCTTCATCGTATAGGCCGCCTTATTGCCTGCCTCATCCTTCACAATGACGTTAAAATAATAAGTTGTGCTTTCCGTCAGGCCAGTTACACTATATGTACCTATGTCCGTCGTATAGCTGCCTACTGCCGTTCCGTTGGCTTCAATATTTGCCACTGTATTCAGGTTATTGCTGCTGGAGCGGTATACTTGGTACTGCAGCGCGCTTGGTGCACTCACATTATCCGTCGCCTTCGTCCAGCTCAACGTTACTTCTGTGTCTGTTATGCCTGACGTGCTTATTGTCCCATCCGACACCGCTGGTGCTGTGATATCGGACGTCACGACCTGCTTCATCGTATAGGCCGCCTTATTGCCTGCCTCGTCCTTCACAATGACGTTAAGATAATAGGTTGTGCTTTCCATCAGGCCTGTCACACTATAGGTACCTATGTCCGCCGTATAGCTGCCCAGTGCCGTTCCGTTGGCTTCGATGTTCGCCACCGTGTTCAGGTTATTGCTGCTGGAGCGATACACTTGATACTGCAGCGCACCTTGTGCACTCACCGTATCCGTTGCCTTCGTCCAGCTCAACGTTACTGCTGTTGCTGTAATGCCTGACGTGCTTATTGTCCCATCCGACACCGCTGGTGCTGTGATATCGGACGTCACAACCTGCTTCGTTGTGTAGGCGGTTTTATTGCCTGCCTCGTCCTTCACAATGACGTTAAAGTAATAAGTTGTACTTTCCGTCAGGCCTGTCACACTATATGTACCTATGTCCGCCGTATAGCTGCCCAGTGCCGTTCCGTTGGCTTCGATGTTCGCCACCGTGTTGAGGTTATTGCTGCTGGAGCGGTACACTTGATACTGCAGCGCACCTTGTGCACTCACCGTATCCGTCGCCTTCGCCCAGTTCAATGTTACTCCTGTACTGGTGAGAGCTGACGTGCTTATCGTCCCAACGGACACAACCGGTGACGTCATGTCTGGTGTCACAACCTGCTTCGTTGTGTAGGCCGTCTTATTGCCCGCCTCATCCTTCACAATGACATTAAAGTAATAGGTTGCACCTTCCGCTAGTCCCGCTACACTATAGGTGCCGATATCCGCCGTATAGC
>NZ_JAJNMU010000008.1 GCF_022458865.1 Paenibacillus periandrae
AAGAGTGGTTGATGATCGCTCGGCAAGACGGCATGTGCTGTGAAGAGCGGGAAGGCAAGCGGGTTTATCTTGGCGCCATGACATGGACGGACAAGAAGTTGAAGCGCCCGATACGTGCCGTTTACCAAGTCATCGAACGAACGGTCGAAGCCGACGGACAGCTCTTGCTGGTTCCACAAATCGAGGTGCAGGTCTTCTTCACGACGCTCACCTGCTCGCCCTGGCAGGTCATACGGCTCTATAGGGATCACGCCACGAGCGAACAATTTCATAGTGAGCTCAAGACGGATCTGAATCTGGAGCGACTGCCCTCGGGTAAATTTGCAACCAACGATTTGGTGCTCTGCGCCGGTCTGGTCGCTTACAATCTGCTGCGGGCCATTGGACAAATCTCGCTGCAAGAACCGGATGCCCCTGTCAAAACCAAGGTGTCTCGCAGACGTGTGAGGACGGTCATTGAAAATTTGATTTGGCTCGCTTCGCGAATGGTGGAGCATGCGCGGCAAACGAAGCTCCGCTTTGGCACGCATAGCCCATGGTTCCAGACCTTCCAACGCATTTATGGCGTGTTGTCCGGCTGAGCGAATGACGAACATAGGTTTTGTTTTAGTCGCTGTGGGGAGCGCCTCTATTTTTCTGCGCTCTTTTTCTCAACGTTCCGTTGCTGTTGGCTTCTCCTTCACGAACCTCCGTCAGCTCACGTGCATCGACTACCTTGCCTCAATCTTTCACGGATTCAGGCATAACTCCTTCCACGCATTACTGCCAGTTAGCTTAATCCCATCTCCAGTCTTTTTCTCAGTCTAGTACTTTATTTTCTTTGAACAACTAAATAAACTTGCGGTGCGAAACCTCATCTTCCAACAAATTGGTGATCTTTTTCAAGTATCGGCCTGAAATCCAAATGCTTATTTATTCGACGACTACATAAAACATAAAGGGTTCCACATATTAGATAATAAGTGGAACCCTGGTCTTGATTCTTAATTCCCCATCACACTACTTAAATTGTTTTTGGTATCGTTTAAACAAATCATGTAATGCTTTCGCCTCATTGTTGACCGAAGAGATCTCACCATTGTCCACGTAATAGTAAAAGTTACCATCCGCATGTCCCAAAGTTAAACTATTACTATTACCTTTACGAGCCATCATCAGTTGCCTGCTTGGATCAAAGTAATAATAAGTAGTTTCGAAACCTTTGTATTTAGCAATTCCTTTTAGCTCCTCAATACTATTTATAAGCTGGTCATCAATAGACTTAATGGTAATGAAGGTTACCTTATCTTCATAATAATAAATGCTATAGTTTGGATATTCCTCAAATGGCTCATTCATTCCTGGATCAATCCCACTCTTAGTAGGGGTCCCGAGAATTGATTTTACTTCAGTCGAACTCATCCCAAGTCGTAAGGCATTGATTACTATCCGCTGATCTTGTATATGTATCGATGAATTTTCCTTTTCTGTTTCTACCTTGTTGATTTCAGGTGCATTTGTAACAATTAATACTGTGTTTGTTTGATCATCATAATCAACCTTTGCATTTAACGCTTCAGCAATGGCGCGAGCGGGTAGATAGACTCGTCCATCCACTAATCGGCCTGAAACTTCGAGATTCTTATGAATACCATTAATAGAAATGGTGTTTGCGTTAATAGAAACTTCAATCATTTGATTTTTTGGTGTAAGCGGTATGATGGAAACCATCTTTTGTTGATCATTCCAGATAATATGGTTGTCATCATCGGGTATATCTAAAGAGATAAGCAAATCCCGCAATGGAAACAGGCTACTACCATTTTCAATAAAAGGTTGGCCATATTGAAATTGTATGGATTCGTTGTTTACCTTTAATTTCGGACTGTCAGCAAACGCAAAGCCGGGGAACAATAAAATAAATACTGCGATTAAAACAGGGGTGGCGATTAAATTTTTCATGATGTTCCTTCTTTCAAATATTGAAATAATAGACTCGTCTTTTGTTCATGAATAGGAAAATACAAAGCATTCTTTACATGACTCGGGTAATTGCACCTAATTTTCCGGGATATTATCAACCATCCCATTTTCACTCTTCATTTCTTTTGTTATCGGATTCACATGTACCCAATCTTGGATTACCGTATCCCGTTTCCTGCGAATAGCAATGATATAATTCCCCTCTTCATCCTTCTTCTCATAGACAGCATACGTTGAATAATCTTTATAATCTATTTTATTTGGATCTTTATCAATTTGTTTAGGTATATTTGCATAACCGCAATTACAAGTTTCCTGTACTAATTTTATTGCAGCGTCAATTGATAACATCGTAGGTTGAAATGCAAGCTCCGCTGGATATTCTTCAATAATGACAGATTGATTTTCAGGTTGCCATTCCACATATTTCCCTGTAGCTTCTGCGATGAACCGAACAGGCACCATGGTACTGCCATTCACGATTTTGGGTGCGATTTCCATAATAAATGGTTTCCCATTTATCCGAGCACTTTTATCACCTATTTTTACCTCAACTAAATATTCTTTGCTCTTCCCCAAAACAGTACCATCTGAGGAATCAAATTCAACGGTTAAACCTATTTTTTCGAAAATGGCTCTAATAGGTACTAAGGTTAATCCATCTTCAATTACAGGCTGCGTCTCAAACTTAATAGGGGACCCATAATATTGGACAACGATATCTTTTTTTTCTGCAAATGCTGTGCTAGTAGAGATCAAAGAACCCAGCGCTATTGCTATTAAAATTTTCTTAACATTCATCCTTATATTTCTCTCCCATATCAATTTAGTTAATCTTGCCAAGAGGAGCCTGTTAATCCAACTCCTCACCTTGAAAAATGACGGTTTTTTTGAAATAATCATCAATCTGATGAGTTACATAACTATTACTTTACACGATTCCTGTTAGAAAAAAGTGCCATCCAGAGTTTTTGCATGTTTATTCTATTTGTTTAACTAAAGTAACATCATCTGCAATGTCTATTGCAAATTTAATTAACTCCTGTTCATTTTGAAAATGGCTAGTAAAACCTCGTTTGTAAAACCATTTAAGCACATCATTTCTTTTTGGATTACTTGCTCTTACTGAAACAGTGAATGTTTTTATACCTTTTTCAAGAATCCTTTCCTCTAATGTTTTTAATATAGAAGACCCGATATTTGCTCCTCTGAATTGCTGATTTACTACTAAAGATATTTGGACCTCTACCTCATCATCATCCTCATTCTCAAAGGCATCTCCCTCGAAGACATCAAACCACCCGAATCCAATAGTTTCATTTGAGTCTTTATTATAAAATCGGTACAAATCCTTTTTTTCAATCTTCCCATCCTCCAGATTTGGGATATTAAATGATTCACTTTCCTTTGAAAGGATATCTTTGAATTCTTCCAAAGTCGTATCGTTTGTTTGTTCATATTCAATTTGCATGTAGTACTGTCTCCTTCATCCTCTTGCTTTGGCAAAACAAAACCTATTCGACTTTCAATGCATTCTTCATATTTTCCATTTGAGAATACAAAGAAGACCATGCCTCCCTTGAAATTTCACCATCTCTATCAGCCTGATCAATAATCGATTGGCAGCGTTCAATATGTTCGTGGAATACCGGATAGGCCTTCAAATATTCAGATAACCTGAAGCGTGCAAGCAGAAACCGATAGTATTCAACTTTACCAAATGCATCAGCCCTTATTTGTGAAGATGATTGTGCATCTTGCTTTACATCATAAGCTGCCGCTACTTCGTCCCTATATACCTGCTGAACACGCGTCTTAGCTTCTTGCCGCTGTTTGTATTCTCTAGCCGCTTTTTCGGCTTGTTCGTTTAACCGCTTAGCCTCTTCTTCTTTTTCCATTCGTTCACGTTCAAGTTTTGCATTTAGCTCTTCATAAGCATTTTGAGCACGTTGTTTCAGCTCGTCTCTCATAGAAAGCTCATTTGGAGCAAACCATCGAAAATCGGTTCCACGATCGTTAAGGGTTACAATTTGATCGAGTTGTAAAGGAACCGCTTCGTGCGGCATGTATGCCCACCCTACAGTTGAATCAGATCTGCTTATAATTGGAACACATCGAACCATTAATGCAGTCAACTTACTCATATTCACATACATCATTGTAAGGACCGTATAGGGACGAATCGTCTCACTCGATTGTAAGACAATTAGGGAATTTTCACCGTAGAGCCTGACAATTGATTCTATTTTCTCTTTCCATATCTGGTCATACTCAGTGGAACGCAACATCAAAAATTCAGATCGGTAGAGAGATAGTACCGGTTTTTCCATGTGTGGTGAGTACCATTCCTCGTCAATCAAGAAGAATGACCGGAACCCCTGATCCGCATAAGTTTGGATCCTTTTCCGTAGAAAGTTATGATAATTTTGATCCGTCTTAGTGCCTGTAATATAATCGATAGCCCACACCTGACCATCAGGAAAGTATAGAATCAAGTCCGGAATGATATTCAATCGTTGTTTATATAGATAACCATCTTGAACTTCTATTCCACGGAATTTTAACTGACCCGTCAAATATTCTTTGAGAATGGTTTTACCAATGCGGTGTTGCTGATCATTTTCACCGATTCGGCTTGATGTATATTTCTTGTAATTGTCTTTGCCAGAACATTCATCAGTATTCTTATGGCTAAAAAAGCAAACCTTTTCAGGGCCATAGAGCACAAGTTTTACTGTACTCCCGCAGCAGCGGCAAATAAACTTGCCCTTTTGTGCATGTTTGCGATATTTTTCATCAAGGACATCTCTGATTTTATCCCAACTATAGCCCTCAGCTTGTAACTCTTGCCTTTCTTGTTCGATATTCACGATATCATGAAATAGCTTTGCCGTTTCCATTAAAAAACTTCACCTCCGGTGTACCGTCATATTAAAGGTTATGTAGGATTCTACGATTTCAAAGATTAGCAGCTGATATTCAACGTAATCTTTTTCCCAATTTAGAAGTCCTTAAGTTGTTTTCCCTCTTTAAACCATATTAATTCATGTTTTTCAGGCAGTAGCACACCTGTTTCAAATTCAATAAAAAGACCAAAAGTATAATGAAGCTTGTTATGATCAGATTTATCCGTATAGCACTCCAATTTTGTATAATCAAAGACTCTATCAGTAGGATTTGTTGATTTTTTTATTTCAATTATCAAAAAATTACTCTCGCTCCCTCCCCTTCTGTGAACTACTATATCTGGATATATTGAAAATTTTGCATATTCAATATCATTAATCAAAATTTCTTTCTTCACAGTTTTACCCAGTTTCTCAGCTTCAGCTTTTACTTGATATATATTCTTGGAGCTCTTTTCTTCATCGATATTTTTATTATATTCACAGTCTACATTCAGATATGGAAACTCCTCCTGGAGATACGTAGCAAGCTTATGGGCTATCGTTCGCTCATTTAAATCATTTACAAGTAAATAAATGTCTTCTTGAAACAACTTTGAAATTGCATTGTTAACATTGTGAGATATGCTATTCATCTTGTTTAATTTCCCCCTCTCACCACTGAAAATATTACACCAGTATTGTGATTAAACAGCTATGTATATCCGCCACGTTTGTTAACTGTTCTCTATGTTAGAATTTAGAGTAACTCTATAAGTAGTACATTTCAATCTTCTTTGTCATAAGGATTTAACATGGGTATACTTCCGATGTGTCTGCCCCAAATTAGATTTATATATAGACAAGCCTGTTCTATAACCGCTCTTACATGACTAATCCAGTTAATTGTTAGAACCTCCGGATGCGAATGTAGATCTCGAAGTTTCATAAGGCTTTTACACTTGGATTGATCCCATTTTGTTAGACTATTAATCCTAACTGCATGTTCTAACAAATTTTCTTTATTTCTGGGAAATGGCAAACCTTTTACTTTTACATTTCGAGCCTCATTTTTATTTGACCAATCGTATATTGCTTCTCTTTCAGGCTTCATCATTACATTTACTTTTTCGCTTTTTATCTGAGCCTCCACTACAACATCTTGTGTACAATTGCTTGTTACGCATTTTCGTCGAACTATGCATTAAGAAACTTCAATCGTTGAATTGGGGTTCTTCTCGCACTCGTGAAGCAATTTTTGTACATAGGCTAATGCTCCTTCGTAATTCCCCCATCCGTTGGGAGGATTCATCGCCTTGTATTTCTCTGGATTTGAAATCATTTCTTCTACACATTGCCGAAGCAAAAGGGTCGATTCCCCTGCGTTTACACCGTTAAAAGCACTCAAAGATTGCCCCATAGCTTCAACATACATTTTCGAAACGTTATAAGTGTAGTTGCCAATATCAGCAACCTCGACATCCAGCATTTCCTTTTGTTTCAGGGATATGTCCCAGCTCATTTCAATCAACCTTTCTTTCACTTGGTTTAAATATCCATTTTCTTGTAATAATGGTTTTAGAAAAAAGTCATTCCACTAGAAAATCCGAAGAACCACAAATAGTAAAGAAAAATAACTGTACATAGAGCTCCAGCTACTAGAACAAGATAAATACTTACTGAATCAAATAATGTCAATAGTACGAACCAAGTACCAGCAAGGATCAAATATGAAGAACTGACCATGAAGAGGTTCTTCGTAAAGTGGACAATGATCGATTCCTTATAGGATTCTTTAATCACATAGATGAAACTAATAATAATTAAGACGATCAAATTGGCCAAAGCGAAAATTGCTGTTAAGGATAGAATCACGTTTCGCCCACCCTCCACTGGTATAAATATACATACTAGTATATCATATCGTTATATTCATCATTAGGGAAATTTTGTATGTCATTATGAAGTACATCATAAACACAAACAGCCCCCATGAGAAGGCTGTTTGTGTTGCTATAGACATTATACAGAGTATATGCGGCCCACATGCTCAATCTCAGGATAACAATATATCTCTCTAATTAATGGATCGTTATCGTAACAAAGAATAATATCGGCGCCAGGCATACCCATGTGTAAGGAATCTAAAAGTACACACAACCGAATATGCTCATCAGTATCATAATGACAGCGATATAATTGCTTTCCCTTTTGACGAAAAGGTGGGTCAAGATAGAGGGTAAGTGAATCGTCCCAATAAGTTTCCTCAATTAGGTCACAAGCATCTAGGTTTAATACTACGAATCGGTCACTTAATTGGTGAATTCGCTGAATTCTCTTGCATAGCTCTTTGGGGTTCCAACGAGAAAGCAATTCAGACAGTGTTCCCTTTCGACCCCCTAAAGGATTGGCATTGTAAATTCCAGAGTAAGCTAACCTATTTAGAAGTAACGTGTACCACGCCGCTTCTAGAATCGTACATCCCTGATAGTCAGACTTTATTATAGATTGAGTATTAAAGTAGGACTTGTGATTGGGTCGCTCATTTTGGATTCGATATATTAGCTCATTAGGCATATTTTGTATCGTCCAATATAGAGAATAAATCCCTATATCTTTATCATTCAAAACTAGTTTTTCAATAACTCCCGCTTCAAGAAAAGAGAATTCTGCGCTGGCTCCACCTGAGTAGCCGCTCACTAGTTTCTTTGTTTTAGATTCCTGAAGTTTCGAGTACAAATAAGGAATGAACTTACTTTTTCCTCCTGGGTAGCGAAGTAAGGCCATCTGTTTTTTCAGAGAGATCCTGATATCCGGTGCAGGAGTATTAACGTTCTGACGGTCTTCAAGTATTAATGTAAAACGATGTCTGGTTTCTGGTTCATAAATGTAAGTGTAAGCGTCACAATTCGAGCACCAAAATCCTCGATTATATTGATCAACCTCCGCTTCCTCAGAATCTTCATCATTATCGCAAAACTGACAGATTAATATCATGATGATCCCCCTTCTTAATAGGTAATAATGAGATAAGATCATTGTCAATTCATTGATCCTATTCACATCCTGTTTTGTTTTTCGCGCAATATAAATCAAAAAGAGAAGGACCATTTAGCCCTTCCCTTCATGTTTAAAACATAGTTAATTGTTCAGAAAACCCGAATACCTCTTTCCCCATTCGTCTGTTAGCAATCTCAATGTATTCATGGCAAAGCTCGAACCCCATATAGTTCCTATTTAATTGAGCGGCTGCAACTGCGACTGTTCCAGAACCCATGAATGGGTCAAGAACTAAGTCATCAGGGTTACTAAGAGCCTTGATCAGAGGTCGAACTATATCCAGTGGAAACTGGCAAGGATGATCCGTTTTCTCCGGATGATTGTTTTTAACATTTGATATCTGCCAAACATCCCCTGGGTTCTTTCCCATTGGATGGCCAGACAATTCACCTTTCTTATCACCCTTATAATGCTTTTTACCTGGATACTTTTGTGGTACCCGGATAGGATCAATATTAAAAGTATAGTCCTCACTTTTAGTAAACCAAAGAACGGTCTCATGCCTGCCAGATAATCGTTTTGTACAATGCAGACCATGCTCGAAATGCCATACAATGCGGTTTCTTGGGATTAGTTTATTTTCCAAAAAGAAAGCAAAAAGCATACAATCTAATGGATAAACCTTGCCATTATCAACGTAGTTACCCACTTGGTAGGCTATACTTCCTCCTGTTTTTAATACACGGCTGCAGGCTTTAATAATTTCACGTTGCCAAGCTAAGTATGCGTCAAGCGACGTACGCTTTTCGTAAGATTTTCCAATATTGTATGGAGGTGATGTAATAATTAAATCTACTGATTCTGCTTTCATTGTATTCATTCCGGATAGACAATCTTGATGGTTAATGGTATTCATTCGGGGAATCCCCTTCCAAATCTAAATGTCGATTTGGATAAGGCGGGACTCTATTGTTGTCCCTATCTGCAATTTTAGTTGCAAATGCTACTCTTTCCCGAGCGGGCTGTCAGTTGAAAGCGAGTCACAATGGACTTACAAGCTTGCCGAAGCCAGCTGCTTTCATCGCACCTTTATCGGAGAAACCCCAATATGGATGTATGCATGAACATCATCCTTTCTAATAGAAAAAGATAGATACACATGTGAAGAGTTTCGGTATACCCTATAGTAGAGCAAATCTACGTCTGGTGTGGGAGCGGGTTCATTCTTTTGAGTAAAGCAATCTGAAGACGAAACATCGCTTCACTAAGCTTATTGGCGGTTTGCTTAACATAACCATCTTTTATCAGGAAAGTAGTTAATCTTCCCATCGTACGAGTATTACTAAATCGGTTTTTTACATGTTCATCACTGAAGAGATCTGCTAAACCTTTCATTTTTCCAAAGAATTTCTGAAGCTCTATTCGTTCCTTTTCATCCAATGATTGTTCGTATTCTTCCTTAGATGCTTGAGCTGCACGCAATTTTTGATTATACTCACGAAGTAAATGTTTGATCTCTGAAAAGTGTTTCACTAACCCATGTTTATGTGCCAAAGTATCAAATTGGGTAACAAGTTGATCCGCTTCATACGGTGTGAAATACTCCGTAATCGCAATCATCTTTTCCTTCTCTCTCTTCAGGTCGCGCATCCGTTGTAATGACCGCTCTTGACGAATGAGTTCTTCATAAAGAACTGCCTTTTTAAGAAGCTGTTTTCCTTCTGCAAAAATGTAATGCTGAATACGATTCTCTTCTAACAGAGGAACGAGACAGTCAGTGATTGATTTTCCAACATGCAGTTGAACTTCAGCACCCGGATATTTCTCTGTTAGAAAAGCCAATATTCGCTCAGCAAATAACTTTTGAAGTTTTTTATCAGGAACTGGGCTCCGCGGATAAAATGAAACACTTTCATCATAAGAGATGATACGGAGCTCATGAAAACTTAAAAAGTAAATATGTTCTGTTGGAAATCGTAATTCTTCCATGAACCGAAGTGCAGCGTTTATCCAACGGCTACGCTTTCCATTGTAAAACTCAAAGGCTGGTGCAGATGCCATCCTATTGGATGACTCCATAACTAGCGCTACTTTCATCGACGATTTCATTAAGTACACCTCCATGTTTAAGTAACTAATTGGGTTTCTTCATCAGCAAGCCCTCTACCCGATTATTTGCGAGAGAACACAAAAAAACACTTTCCCCCAAGTGCAATCAATTCTGTAAAATAACAGAAAAGCACTTTAGAAAAAGTGTATGGTCTCGAATGCTAAAAGCGGGTAAGTCGCTTGACGCCGCCCAAATAGTGTTTTAATATACCAATTATTATAAATCATACGTAAGAATATTGTAAAGTGAGTAAATTGCATTCAATCGGATCACAGTGATAGAATGCCTCTGCATAATTCAGCAATTTCTTACTGTGAAAAGAAGCTATATTCCGTTTACCATATCGTTGTATTTTTCTTCAATTACTTCCACCGAATCTTTTCCCTCTTTATATAGATCCAACATCCGAAGAAGATCTCGTTCATCAAGAACCAAAATCCTTACTTTGTTATCTTTCCAATAATCTCTTAACCAGGTCTTACACTTGTTGGTGATACCTTCTCTCGTTAATACTATTCCAAAATTCCCAAAATACGGGTTCTTGTCAAGGTAGGCTCTAAATCTTGCTAGTTCCGCTTGTGCCAGTTCATTTTTATAGTTCTTTGCATCGAATAACAAAATATCCACGTTGTCTCTCGATTTTAAAAGACGTAAAAATTCATTTTTACACTTTGTCTTGTTCGTGATTTGAAAATCTCGCCTATCCGTTTCTAAATGATTAGTGACTTGTGTTTTAATATCTACTTTCCCTCGGTATGCCTTATGGAAGCAAATAGTCAAAAACACTTCGAGAAACCTTTCAAATGCAGTTCCATCCGAAAAAGGTAAAGATAACAGCTCCTCTCGTAATTTGGCAGTTTTCTCTAATACATTGGTATAGTTTTTAAAAAGTGTCTTAAAAATTTCTGCAGAAACTCCATCTTTATTCCCATAATAAAAAAAAGATGAATCTTTTCCCGTCGATCTCAAGTAGATCAACCCAGTCTTGTATTGATCAAAAGCTTTACCGTGTTCCCTTATTTCTCTATTTAGTCTGAGCATTTGTTCTGTTGCAGGAAACTCCATTATGAAATAAGTAGGCTCTTTAATTGCAACAATTTGTATTATAAAAAAGCCTAAATCATATGCATCATCATAAATTGAATTAAAATCAACTAGGAGTAGATCTAAGTTGTGCTCCATTAAAGAAAGATCAAAATCAAAAGTGTCTGAATCTTCAAGAGGCCTGCGATGATTTATATATTTTATATAGTCCTTGCTTGAATATACGCATTTCGAGTCATTCGGTATCACAATCTTCTCCGTATTAAAAAACAGATTCACATGCTTCAATCAAATCACCCTCCTTGTTAATCTTAGCATGCATTTGACAAGAATACCAAAACTGAAATCTTTATTGTTCGGACTAATCGAATACTCCAAAAAACTGGCCATTCATTTTAATTCCGATTCCAGTCAAATAGTTTTTTTCATTTCCACCTTGCTTTTTTCTTCCTATTCCTATTCATCTTTCTTATCTCGCGTTTCAACTCTTGTTCAGGATTAAAGGGGCCTACATCTCTCTGGTATTTGCGTAATAGAATCCAGTAGGGAATGCTGGTTATTATGAGTGTGAAAACCCAAAATGCTGTTATAGTTTGAAGAAAAGGGGTCAGATATTTAATGGTATTGAGTAACATAATAAAATCAAGACCCATAATCGCAATACCGATTTTAGTTAGTTTCATACCCAATTGTTTCTCTGCCTCTGACATTTTCATGAGAATTCTCAAAAATCCAAGTGCGAACAACACGAATATAAACGGCATTAAACCATATGTATTGACCCATATTAAGACTTCAGCGGAATAGATGAAAGTATAATAGAGCAGCGGAAATCCACTTAATAATTCATCGGGGTTTATTTGACGGTTATCCATTAACCATTCTAAGCCACCTGCGATCATAGGTACTAACATAACTGGTATTAATATAGATCTTAGCCAGCCTAATCTTAATTTTTGATCCCATTTAGCAAAAAAGAAAAGAATATCTAAAAACCTGTTAATATTGTAGCGTAAAGTTAAGAACAAAAGCCTACCATTTGGGGGTTTCTTCGCTTTATATGGGTTTCTCTTCAATGTTTTTACCCCTTTATTTACGAAATTTTCTATATATTTCATACGTGCGGACTGGAACTAGGTTCCAGTTCGAAAGCTACGATGTCTTGTATTTACAATTGGAACGACATCATATTCAAATTGCTATAATCGTAAATCGTTACTATAGTTATCCGTTTATCACTTTTTCTATGTGTACGCATAATCCACTCGATGATGTTTACATGACCATCGTAGGCGCGCAAGGCAATCAAAAAGTTGAGAGAAGAAGATATTCTTTCCCTTGCAAAGAAGGGGATTATAATCGAACTGTAGGAGTCGTAGGAATAAGACTTGCCAAATCATGGAGATGTATGATATTTTGATCGTAGGAGTCGTAGGAATAACAAGGAGGACAATATAATGATTGTAGAATTTACAAAGGTTCTACCGAAATTTCAAATTACATTAAAAGAGGCTATCCGTGATAAATTAGGGGTCAAAGAAGGCGATGAATTAATTTTTGTCGAGGAGAAAGAAGGCTTTTTCGTTAAAAAAGCCAATCGAAAAGAAAGTATATTTGCTAGGTACTTGCCGGACGAACGCCTTATATTGGATGCGTCTGTTAGGACGCTGGAGGATCTCGCTAACTTCGATTTTCTATCTACCGAATGTATTCCAGTTTTGAAGCAGATTATGAACCAGCGTAAAAGCCTGTTGATCGCTTATGAGCCGCCGAATAAAGGCTTGATGGAAAAGAAGTTAATTAAAGCCTTGTATCACGAAGTGAGGAATGATATAGGGGTCATAAATTTCAATGCTGCTTATGACCTCAAGTTACATGATACCTATTACGAACAACCTATCATAGAATTTAACCTATGGGCGTTTAACGAAATGGAACACCTTAAAAATTCAACGCGTTTAGCCATGCTTAACGATCTTATCATTTTTCCGGAAATCTTGGATTCCCACGGGGCTCATTTTTTCGATTATTGCACGACACGATTAGGGAGGGTGGTCTCTTCGATTCAAGTGTTAAACGTGCTTCCACATCCGAATATGGTATTCGGTCAAATAATTCGAGAAGCTACACAGGTTTACGATAAAGGCGTACCTTATCGGATTCTACTTGAACAATTGGCGAATGGTATTGGATATATTCTTTATTGCGGGCCTTGTAATGGCAGCTATAAATTAAAACAGGTTACTACCATTAAAGTCATTGATGGAGAAATTGTTTCGAACGATATCATTTCGTATGATGAAAAAACAAACGAATGGCATCTGAACGAAGTTTAATAAGGACAACACTACGTACGTATAACCTTCCTTATTTTAGGATCTGCTATCGAAAGATAAAAAAAGCAGCGGCAAACTTGGTCTTTCGAGTCCCTAACAGACCATCCTGTTTAGAAATAATAATGTTTTAGACTCGGACACCTTGATAGGACAGGGTTTTTAGCTCTCTAATTTCGGGACCATAGAAAAAATAGTTTTAGACTGGGTGGCGTTTTAGTTGTTTGTTGAACCAAAAGAGTTCGGAAAACGAAGACCACGAACGCCCAAAACTGTAGATTGCTCTTGTGGTAACCCGGCTCCTAAAGTTGAATATGCAACGTATGAATGCAGTTGTGGTAAGGCTTTTCAGTACCAGTATGGAAAATTAATTGAAGGATCACATTACTGGAATTACTCTTTTAGCAAACGTATATATCGTAAGCGTCTAACAAGAAGGTGTATTCCAATCCAATCTAGACTTTGAGACAATTCCGTTAGAGTAAGTCGTTAGAGTTTTTCGACTCTACTCGAAAAACTCTAATGGGAGTGTATCCAATTGCAAACTGTAGAAATAAGAAATCGCTATCGACTCCAGCAGTGGACCGAGATGATTCGTGACTGCCGTTCCAGTGGTCAGACCGTGGTTCGCTGGTGTGCCGATCACGAAGTCAATGTGAAAAGCTATTACTACTGGCTCCGTAAAATCGATAAGATTCGTCAGATGATAAATAAATCTGAATAAAATAGATAATTTATTGGGAGATGGTTGTATGTTTGTTTTAGCTCGTATAGTTAGTGAATTAAGTGAAGAGGAATTAAAACAAGGCTATGATGAATTGCATGAGTTGGGGAAGACTGGTATTTTGGTGCAAGGTATTGTTCGTAAAGTAGATGAAGAGTTTAGAAGAGAGATTCCTACACAACAGTTTTCAGTTACAGTATTAGAAAGAGCATTTTTGTATGAGATTGCCAAAAGGTATTATAACAAAGAGGAGTAATTATCATGGACGAATTTGCGACAATGAGTTTTTGTGGGTTAGAGGTTTTTGATTTTGATACAGTTGATGGAATTGAAGGTCACTTTCAATATAACAATGCGAAATTCCATTTGCAATCATTGAAGGAATTTGATAGCGCTTGTGTTGAAGTATATGAAGATTGGAAGGTAATCATCTGGGGTGATGAAGGTGTAATTCAAAAAGAATTTTACATAATGGACATCGAAGAATTTAGGATTAATCTGTATACGAAATATCCATTGAAAGGATAGTTTCATTCTAATAAAACAAGGAGTGTGCATATAATGAGTTGGTTTTCGAATGAACCAAAAGACAATTCTTACGTAGTAATTCCGTCAGAAAATGTAACTAAGATAAAATTTGGAGATACGTGTTATATTGGTTATCAAATATATGGGCAAGAATTCTGGGAAATAACGGGTGTCTTTTATACGACTGAAGTATCTTCGTTAGAAGTTCGTAAATACAAATACCATATGGCAGGATATCTGCATCATGCCTTATTGCCGCTTAGCAGGCTACTATAAGTTAATTTTCTATTTTGAAGAAGAAAGTGGATGAACTTGCAGGAGTATCTGACGTCTAAATGTAGGGATAGTAGCGATCCGTTGGATTGTCGAGCAAGGGTTCAATTGCTTGAGGAATCCTTTGTCGAAAACGACCATTATAAGAAAGTTAAACAAGTTGAAGGAGATACGTTAGAGTATTTTAAGCTCATCCAGCAACATGGATTAGAGGGAATAGTCAAGAAGAAAGATTCAAAATATGAAATCGATAGACGATCATGGAACTGGCAAAAGGTTATCAACTGGATATATGCTGAAGTTTATATTACTGGTTACAGAAAAAAGGATTTTGGATGGTTAACGTCTATAGTAAGCGTCTAACAATCAGGTGTATTGAAAATGAAAAGCCCATGGTTCATGAAGATCCACAGGCTCTGCGTTATGTACAATGTTGTTGAACTGCCGGACTCCATGGAAGGTACGCATCAAGTAGCTCCGGCTGCTGACGAAATGCAACCGCTGGTAACTGTTGCAACAGATAGACTAGATATTTGTACGGGTTCAATCCATTTGCCTTTGCTGTCTCTACGATGCTGTAGATCGCTGCACTTGCGGTTGCCCCCCCGTGGACTACCGCTGAATAACCAATTTTTTCGTCCGACCGTAAAGGGACGAATGCTGTTTTCAGCTAGATTGTTCGAGATCACACAGTTCCCATCTTGTAAGTAATTCATCAACTCTTGCCTATGGTTGCGTGCATACTTCAGCGCTTCGCCTAGCTTGGATTTGGGAAGAACTTTACCTTTGGCCGTTTCTACCCATGACCAAAAAGCATCCAGTACAGGCTTTTCCTGCACCAGACGTTGTTCCTTTCGCTCTTCAGGAGGATGTGAGGCAAGCTGTGCCTCCAGCTCAAAAAACTTGTTGCAATAGGCAATGCCTTCACTGGCAAGAGACTCTTCCGGATGCTTCGTTTCCAGTGGTAATGCCTCAACAAACTTACGCCGAAGATGGGCCCAGCATAGACAAGGGATCGTCCCTGCTAGATTCGCATATCCGGAGTAGGCATCGCTATGTAAGTATCCCTTGAACCCTTTCAGGAACGCTTGCGGGTACTTCGCCCCTCGTCCTGGTTGGTACTCAAAGATCCGTATGGGAGCACGATGCTGCCCACTGCTATAGATCCACATGTAGGAGGGGGTCGTGTTCTTCCGTCCCTTCTCATTCATCACCTGTAAGGGCGTCTCATCCGCATGCAGATATCGCTCTTGTACAAGCAACTCATGCAGTCGATTCACCAGTGGTTTCAGCCAGTCTCTCGTGGCCGCGATCATCCAGTTCGCCATCGTGGCCCGACTCAGATCAAGGCCGATGCTCTTCCACTCCTTCTCCTGACGGTACAGCGGCATGCTGTTCACAAACTTCTGGTACATCACCCATGCCACAGAGGAAGCTGAGGCCATCGAATGCTGGATGACAGGCGTTGGTGTCGTTGCCTTTTTCATCTGAGGCTTGTCCTCTTTCCGACAGGTCCGGCACTCTAAGGATTCTCTGTAGATATCAATCGCTTGCACGCGGGCAGTGCTAAACTCCATTTCCGTACGCACAAACGCTTCCCCCACCCAGACAAGCTCGCTGTGGCATACATCACAACAACGGTCCTGAACCTGACAAAGTCGCTTCTCATGCGGAAGATCCTGAAGGAGTTCTGCTCGTTCGCCTACCTGCTTCTTTCGTTGGTAGCTTTGGATCTGCTCGATGGTTGGCTCCGATGCAGCGCGTGAAGCTGCTGTCTCTGCCTCATCAAATAAAGACAGCTGCTCCACACCTACGGGGAGGGAAGCTGTTTTCTCGGAGCTTTTTCCGTACAGTTTCTGTGTTAGAAATTGCACGGTCTCCTGTAGCCGTTTATTCTCTTTTTCCAGGTCGCCGATGCGATGCTCCATCTTTTGTAGCTCTTCCAAGGGGCTCATGAGATACCGTTCCTTCACTATCTGCTATACCTATCATTATACCAAAAGAAGTAGGCATAAACCCAGATTTTACAGGGGATTTCGGCTCTGTTTTGACTTACATGGAAGGAGTGAAGCCCAGCTTTTTGACTGCTTTCGGCTGATGGATTGACAGTCCCTCCAGCAACCACCGAAACTCCTGTGACGTGATCGAGCGTACGGCATCCGCATCCATGGGCCACTGGTATTGACCGGATTCCAGCCGTTTGTACAACAGGACAAAACCATCGCCTTCCCAGTACAAGGCTTTCATCCGATCGCGCTTGCGACCGCAGAACAGAAACAAATGATTCTGAAACGGGTTCAACTGTAGCTGATGCTGCACCAAGTGAATAAGACCGTCAATGGAATTTCGCATATCCGTATACCCACAGGCGATATACAGCTGTTCAGCCTTGGAGATGTCACCGAACATACTGCAGGATGCGCAGCGTCTGTTCAAGGAGTGCGGTAGACGCATGCGGATGAATTTCAATCGTAACGGCATCCGTACGAAGGATGATCGCCGCTTGCTCCTGACTCGCTTCGGGGCGTGGAGAGTTCCTCCGCAAGGAGGAAGGAACAGGAACCAGAGTCGGTTGATTCGAGGAAGACAAGGCAGGGAGAGATTCACAAGCAGCCTCACGGATTTTTCGAAGCCAGTAGTAATAGCTTTTCACATTGACTTCGTGATCGGCACACCAGCGAACCACGGTCTGACCGCTGGAACGACATTCACGAATGATCTCGGTCCACTGCTGGAGTCGATAGCGATTCCTCATTTCACCAGTTTGCAATTGGACACACTCCCATTAGAGTTTTTCGAGTAGAGTCGAAAATCTCCAGCGACTTACTCTAACGGAATTGTCTCAAAGTCTAGATTGGATTGGAATCCACCGTCTTATTAGACGCTTACTATATATCAGAAAATCCGAACTTTTCCAGTGTCGGATTCAACGTTAGTCTAAAACATTAATATTCAGTCTAATACATGATTAATTGCAGACACATCCAGGAAACAGCAGAATTTTTTCAAAGGTTGATTCTAGGGCTTGAAATAAGTTATTATGCTTAGTTTGATTTACTAACGAAAACAATAGCTACAAATAAAGGGTTCCACATATTAGTCATGCATAATATGTAGAACCCTTTATTTTATTTTATTTGATTTTCTCAAGTTTAGGTCTTGATATATTCCAGTCAACTTTAATCCCTTAGTCTAAACTTTAACTTTATTTTGATGTAACATTTTTCAACCAAACTCCCCATCTAATACCTCTTGCTTCCTGTAGTTATAAAAATAAAGAATGTTGGCTACATGCCGAACATCCTTGTATGATTACTTGATCTTATTTTCTGCCAGTGAACCAGTCAATTCAATGGCAATAGGTGGGGTTAATTTTAATAAGTGTTCTTTTAAGAGGCTATGAATGATGTCCCCTGAAGCACCCCAGGTTTTACCAGAACGTGTATTGCCAATCATGTCACATAATTTCAGAGTTTCCATTCTTTCCACCTCCTACAATCCATTGTATCACGAATAGTCCTCATCGTTATAGCTAATCGTTCTATCCTTCTAAGCACCATAAGTGATAACACACCAAATCGATTTAAAATGCTATTCTGAATAAATGTGTGCGTAAATAGTGAAAAAACGTGTGATTTGCAATTTATAAGGTTGTTTAGAAAGGGTAACTCCAAATATATTTACAAATGTGTTATAGATATGTAAATATTTATCGAATTACGTCGATTATTAATAAAAAAACAATTATTATATAAGTTGATATCAAATTTGGGGGACATCTTATGAGAAAAAAGCTTACTTACATTTTTGTAGCAGTGTTCATCACTCTACTATCGTTGAATTCTGTGGTATATTATTTCTCCTTCAAAAATGCGTTAGAAACTAAGGTTGAAGAAAAAGCAAACATCGTTGCAGAACATATTAAAAAGGATATTGATCGATCTATAGATGGTAAAATGTATATTGATGATCTCCTAAGTATGAGTCTGAGGCAGTCTTCCATCGCTGTATTACATAAGCTTGACCCAGACTACAAAAATGTTACGGTACAGCAACTTCAAGAAATCAAGACGGAATTGGGCTTGTCAGGCATAACACTTCTTGCTAAGATGGACTCCGATATCGTAGGCGTTGTGGCCACAGATGAAAAAGAGCAAGGAATGAGTACAAAAGACTGGAAATATTGGTTTGTAGCATTCAATCAATTATTTGACTATAAAACCGTTAGTGTAAAAGAAGGACAAAAATCAACAAACTATTGGTCTGGCCCGATTGACTTTGCAGATACTGATGCCACTAAAAGATATAAATATGGATATTATTATGATGGCTCAACCAACTATATAATTAACCCTTATATCCAAGACACATATATCCAAAATTATGATGCTATAACAGGGACAGAGAATATAGTGAAGTCAGAGATTGATGATACCGGTGTTCTTGAGGTAACCGGTTTTAATCCTCGTACCTTTGGACATCCACCTATCATATATAAGGATACCAACGGTACTGATGCAATCTCCATATACGATAAAGATATCATTTTTGGCGACTATGTATATCAAAATTCCGATGTTGACTCTTCTTATATAGAACAAGCAGTATCAAAAAATGTTGAATCGTTTTATCTTGATAATCTAAATGGTAGAGACGTAATAAAGTTTTTCAAACCCGTTGTATTGAATCAACCAGAGGTCTTAGGTAATAAAACTACGTATGTCATTGGAATCGTTTATGATTACAATGAAATTAAATCAGAATTAAATACTATGACCTTCCGTTCTTCTATGATCATTTTACTTTCTCTCATTGTAAGTATCGTACTATTATATTTATTCTTCCGTTTGCTGAGAAGGACAGAAGAACAAGCAGTAAAAGTAACATCTGAGCAATACATCAACGATATTAACAAAATGTTTACTGCAGTAAAGGGTCAACAACATGATTTGAACAATCACATTAACACCATCAATGCACTTGTCACTCTGGAAAAGTACAACGATCTTCGATTATATTTAAACGAATACATTGATGAGGTATCGTTACTTAATGATATTATTCAAATTAATCATCCTATATTAGCCGCGCAAATCCAATCTAAAATGACATTAGCATTTAATAAAAAAATCAAGTTTGAACATGAATTTTTAACCATAGACGATACTAAACTTACAGCGGTTAGATCAATCGATATCGTTAGAATTATTGGTAACTTAGTCGATAATGCGTTTGATGAAGTATTAAAGCTTGATTATGAGAATCGTTTTGTTAGTTTGAAAGCATGGACAAATAAAGATCAATTACACTTATGTGTTCTAAATAATATAGAACATCAGATCTCGAAAGAGAATGTTCAGAGCATGTTTGAATCAGGTTATACTACTAAAGATGGACACCATAGAGGTCTAGGCTTATCAATTGTTTCTGATATAGTCGATAAATATAAGGGTAAGATAAACACATATACCCAGGATTCCATGATTGAGATCAATATTGTAATTCCAATGGGATAAGGAGAGAATAATGTCTAAATTGATAACGATAATGATGCCTGCTTATAACGCTGAGAAATTTATTAAAGCAGCTATTGAAAGCCTTTTGAATCAGACATACACAAATTTTGAATTACTTATAGTAAACGATGGATCAACAGATGCAACCAAATCTATCATATCGTCTTTTGATGATCCGAGAATAGTATATATGGAACAAAACAATATGGGCGAAGCGGGTGCACGAAATACAGCCTTAGAAAGAACAAATGGAGAGTTTATTGTGTTTCAAGACGCGGATGACTTATCGCTTCCTAATCGCCTTGAAACACTTGTTGAAGCCTTTCAAGATGGTATTGGCATAGTTCATTCAGATATGCTTATTATTAATGAACATGACGACGTTACTGGATGTTTCCAAGGTGTGAATTTTGACCATAAACAGGTTGTTAGACAGTATTTAAAAATAGGTAATCCTTTTCATAATGGATCCATGATGGTACGTTCTAGTTTACTGAAGCAGTTTCAGTATAACCCGTTAATATACGGTACAGATACTGACATGGGATTGAGATTAGCTAGAATTACAAAATCTATTCATATTCCACAAGCCCTTCTTCTTTACCGAAAGCATTCTAATAATATTTCTACTGCTCCTATGAATTATAATACTCAGAATGAAACGGTTCATAGGCTACTAGATGAGTACAAGCCAGAGGAAATTATCCCCGAATTAGATTGGGAGAATGATTCTCAACAAGATTTACAGGCACGGTACAATGCAATTATTGCCATCACATTATTCAAAAGAAACCTATTTAAAGATTCACAAGAGTACATGAGTAACGCTTATCATAATGTTTATGATGGTGATACTGGTGATACTGTTCTTTTTCTACAAGGAATATCTAAATTGATCTCAGGAAATATAAATAAAGCAGTTGAGAGTTTTATGCTAATTAACGATAAGGATCATATCTCTTTTAACTATTTGGGTGAAGCTTTATTACTTGATAATAAGATTCAAAATGCATATCGTGCTTTTTCACACGCATTAAGAATCAAACCCAATTACTTTGAGGCAATTGAAAACCTTAAAATTTGCGGATCATTAATGGAATACCATTTGATGGACAATTCCTATTACAAAGAGTTTAAACAGCATATTAAATCCAATCATCTAATTTTTAAAAGGCAAACATTCATGCTAAGCAAATAAACCAAAATAAGTGAATGCAGTTGCCGCGGCTGTACCCTTAGCACGCAGCGCATGGTGTCCGAAGAAAATAAAGGATTTGTTGATTTGACGCAGTATCTGGGTTGAATATTCGTTAGCTTTTGAGAAATAAGTTTTAGACTGACCCCAATAATCTCAAACGGCGGCAGCTAAGAACAAGAAAATAAAGTTCTAGACTGCCGCTGTTCAATTGAACTCCCTCAGTTATCCGTTAGGAGTTGAAATAGCACCTTATCTTTTATTACACATTATCGTCGAACTGTGGCAATAATTAGAGCTATGTTTATTGCCTTTCAGGTTTCCTTTAAATATATTTTTATAAAGCTCTTGCAATTTATTCGATATTATTAGATTATATCAAATATAAACTACAAGGAGGCTTCATATGAAGACTATATTAACAAAGATGCACAAAGTCTCAGCATACGTGCTAAACAAAGAACTTGGCTACACGCAATCGGCTATTGCAACACTCATGAAAGTTACACAATCATCTATTAGTAATGCTGTTAAGGAAGTGAGTTACGAAAAAAAAATTAATGATTTAACGAAAGAACTTGAAGCGGCTCGTACCGAACTAAGAAAACAGCTGCCCTCTCCGAAAATTATAGAACTGGACTAATCCCATGGGTCGTCATACTTGCCCCCTTAATGACAGCAATCTCCTCATCGTTACACATACACATATTTGAACTAAAATGCCCGTTATTTTCTTCTGAGAATAGCCCAATGGTACCCTTAAGGAACTTCCATGTGAGCGAGCTGAAGAACGTCGGCCGCCGCTAACTCAAACATTATATTTTCCGACACTTACGCTTTACTTAATCTAAAATAACTTTCTGCTGGAAGGAAGGGATTCTCTGTTTATTGCTAAAGTCTCAACTCTGGAACAGAATTTGATCCGCACGAAAAAGGCTTGACAGGGTTGAAGACTGTCAAGCCTTTTTCGAACTTGTTTAACGTACTATATTTGTAAACTCCATTGCCGGTTTGCGATTGAATTCGGTGTTTCTCCATAAATGAATCTCTTTTTCGTTAATCGTTATTTTGTAATCTGTAAGATTTGCGGGTGGAATAAAATTTATTACGCCAAGTTCTTCATTTCTCAGTTCATCATCTATGGAACCCAATTTGATACGCCGATCCTGACCATCTTGATATAAATAATAAAGCCGGTTCTGATAAAAAAATGGTTGTGTATATGAGGTTCCTTTTAATCGCTCAATTTTATCCTTCCCCTTTTCATCGAAAGAGACCTCACCAGTTTCATAATTCAACTGTTTTACAGTGTTCTTCGAAATAATTTGTACTAATTTGGATGACCTATTTATTAAGTACTGTGTATTGACAGTTCCATTTTCCATAAGGATATTATTCAGATCCTTGATATCGAGTAGACCGTTAGGAGCTGCTTCTGTATAAAGTGTCATCGAATTCTTGATTCCGGAAAGGATTCCTACAGATCCATCATCATATCGGGCTATGTTCATTAACTCTCTTTCTTTAGAGGTCATTTTCTTAACAACGTACACCTCTTGAGTAACAGTACCCTTATCAAATGATGATTTCATAACGCCATCTTGCGTACGCCAGTAAACAGAATTTTCGTTAAATAAAAATTGAAAAGGAGAAGCCTCTTTTTTTACATACTTGAATAAATGGTTCTGATAAAGCCATTTACCTGAGCTCATGTCAATAACCGAACAATAAAAATTCATGAAGGGACCACCTTTAGCTTCATCTGACCACATGAAGTAGGCAAATCCATCCTTCTCGTAAACATATGGGTTCACTTTGCCAAGGATATTGGAATAATTAGTCGGAAAATAACTATCGTTACCATAATTTGATACTGTTGGTTGAACTGTCATTCGGTTTTTAATCGTAACTGTGTCTGTGCTTGGATCCCACGATACGTTCTTGCCCATAGACTCGGAAACAAACCGTAAGGGAATCATCGTTATGCCATCTATAATTCTGGGTTCCATCTCAAGGTCTTTTTTTTCATTGTTAACAGAAACGTTTTTTTTCCCTATATACATCTCTATTTTAACGGCATCATTGCTTCCCACTACGCGCCTGCTTGTTTGCTCCCAAGTCACTGTTAACCCAAACGCCTCAAAGACACTTCTGAAAGGTACGAGGACACTTCCGCTTTCTAACACAGGTGCTACTTCGAAGGGGATTTCCATACCTTCATAAATCACCCTTATTAGCGGCTGGCCAGCATAGATAGAGCTGGTAGGAATTAACGAAAACCATATGGAAAGCATAATCAATAAACTCATTTTCCGTTTCAATGGATATCATCCCTTCTTTTCTTAGAAAAAATAGTAGTATTATTCGTATTGACAAGTTAGGGTTAATGAAATAAGTTCACTTGTAAACAGTAGCTAAAATATGGATACCCGAGCTAGAAATGAATAAAGCGTTAAGAGAGAAAATCACAAAGTTCTATAATCATTTAAAAAGCCATTATGCGGCAAACAATGCTGCCTAATGGCCTCTCAGATAAAAGATCCTAATCCTCTCCTTTTATATCGTTTTTTGGATAACAGAACTACTTTGTTGAAAAAAAATTCTTCGATCATTCAGTTTTCGATTAAGTACATTGTTGGCACGAAACTCCAACCGCTGACAGCAACTGCACTTATATACCATTATCATTTCCTCGTCGGAATTTAGAGCCTCTTCTTCATCAATTCGCTTCATCCTTTCAATACCCCACAAGGATGCTTGATTATTCTTACCAATAAATTCTAAAATACCGTTGCAAAGAAAGTTCGGACTACATTGAGTGTTCACCATACCCCTTCACATCCTTTTTTTGGATTAACGTTCTTTCCATTCATGAGCAGCAGTTCTAAAGAGTCTTGGTGGAGTAACAATCGAATATCGTGGCTTACCTACCATAATCGTTATGACAACAGACGGATCTCCTATTGCCATGGAAAAGTAACCAGAACTGTGATTATACAAAATGGGGTATGAAGAATTAGAATCATCAAAAAATTGAATGTTATAGGTCACTTTATCAATCCAATAACTTCCTGGCATCGGTATGAAATTATTATCAAGATTTAAACCTTTTCGTATCACATATTCTGCCGCTTTGATTCCCTCAGATTGATTAAAAACCATACTTCCATTTGAATAAGCTATCGAATCATGATACTGGGTGGCCGCAGCCGCAGCTTCCTCGGCTATATATTTGAGCTTTATATATTGACGTTCAGCCCTATTATATTCATCTTGGATATTTAAGAAAGTCATATTTAGTAAAAACAAACTCATCCATAAGATAAAAATTTTCATGGAGCTAGTACCTCACTCGGAGCAGATCCTCGAACTGGGTACATATTTTGATTTTGAGTGTTAGTAAATCCAAAATAACTAGCCATTGCAATAATTTCACTGATTGGAATCTGGACATCATAGTCGATCATTTCTCGTTGGTCGAAAGCGTTAAACCGGTATTTAGGTGATGTTGTAACATTCACAACGATTTTACTTAAGTCAACATTACAGCGTAATGATAATTCATTTTTCATAGAATCAATATTACTTGGAGTAAAATATCCCTCCGTTCTTGCTTGCTGCACATGTTTGTGGACAATTTCTATAGCATTATCCATTCTGTTATGATTGGCTTGGTTCAGTGTATATTGGGCGATTGGGTAGAAAACCAGAATTATCATTGAAAAAGCTATAATAAATTTTGCCACTGAATCACCTACTTTGTATGTATGGAAGACTACTAAACTCCCTTCCCATCTAACCACGGTAAATTTATTAGCATACCGTGGTTATCTTAGGAGAGGCGTTTGACCCAAAGTTAATTCTTTTCTACATCCGCAAGTTTTAACATCTGCTTATCGGCAACCCGTGTTGTTTGCGTTGTTGCTGTATCCGCATCCCCGTTAATATAGTTGTAAGATAGAAAGCTCCCCAGGATAACAAATGCTGCTACAATAATAAATTCTTTCATTTTCATTTCTCCTTATTGATTGATTAGTTCGAAACCTTTTAATAAATCCATTAAGAAACCTAAAACTAAAAAATTAGTTAATACAGCTAAAAGAGAAATAATAACAACAGCGTAAATCAGATGACTCTTATACTGATTTTGTTTCAGTTTTTCCGTTTGACGCTTTTGTTTGAAGTCCTCTTGAAATAGTATTAATTGGTTTTTCAATTCAACAGGGTTTAATCCGTCCAGTTTCTCAAATAAACTCCCAATCTCCTGCGCATGATCAGTATCCATAGCTTCAATAAAATACTTACAAGCTTCTTCTTTCTGGCCCATAGTCCACATCATGAGCATTCGATTAAAAATAGGTTTCGTTATCTTTGTAAATTTGTTTAACTGCTCTAAGATGTAAAGTGAACCTGGTGGTCTTTCTTTTTTAATAATAATTAAATTTTTTAATTGAGAAACTGCACGATATACCTCTAAATTCTTTTTGTACTTAAACCTCGCACCTAAGATATCCATTAAGTATTTAAAGGGAGTCTTTCTCTTGAAAATATACAGAGTTGGACTTGATATTAAAAACAAAATTGTGACGAATATCAAAGACGAGGTCATATCGCCCCCTTTCATTGTTTTAGTTACGATATTACTAAATAGCAAGAGAAATATGAGCAGATATCTTATTGTTTGATACTGTATTGAACTTATTGCTAATCCAGATACAGAAAAAATTTTATTAACCTCATTATCTCTAAACCGTTTATTAACAATTTGCTGCACCTGGGTATACCGCCCTTTTTTTGTTTGGACTCTACCCGTTGAAAAAACGGCTTTTGTTTTCCAAAACAGATAAATACCTAATAATGACAAGATAAAAATAGTGGTGAAGTAGGCAGCTTGTAAGTGCAGCAAAGATGGCCCTCCGTTCTTTAAAAGTCGTTTTTAGGCCTACGAATAAAGTAATAAATAATGAAATTTCCTGAAATACATACCAACGTGTAAACGAAATATTGTAACCCTTGTGGGTCATAAAACTGATAACTAATAAATTTCTTGGTTGAAAATCCCAAGTAATGAATCAGTCCATACACGCTAAGCACGTAAGCTATGGGAGCAACATACTTAATGATAAGAAACGTTTCAGAGTTGTTTTGTTTATTCGTTTCGTTTACAGTCTTAAGGGCAATCAGCTCATTAAGGATATCTTCTAGCCCTTCCCTAACATCATCTCGATATGCTATAGCTTGATAAATATTGTTTGATAAAAGAATGGCCCATTCAGTACCCACCGAGAAAGCAAATTCTTTAACGATATCTTCTAATTCCGTTTGGTTTCTGCATTCTTTTATGTCAAGGCTTAACCTAAACAGCGCTTTTCTTGTGTAGAGATTTCGTGGCAGACGTATTATGGTTTGATCTATGGCTTCTACCATATTGAGATAATTGAGCTTGTACTGGCTTATTAATTCAGTGACAAGCGTGTCAGCCTCATAGCTGCTATTAACATGTATGGCACGAAGTTTAATGAGTAAAATGAGATATGGAGCCCCTGCGGCTATGGAACACGTGAGAATACTTGTTAAGACCGTCTGTGAGCTTCGAATACAAAATAATAATGAAAAGAATGCAAGGACTCCTGAGATAAGGAAAAAAGTGTAAAGAGCTTGTTCCGATCTTATGTTTAATGCCACACGTATTGTTCGTTCAAGATGAATAATTAACCGACTTTTCCTGTGCGTCTTCGAACTATCTTCTCTTTGTACTCCTTTAAACCGTCCATAAGTACGTCCTTTACGTACAGATGGTAAAATCATGGAGGATATGACCATCCATCCAGCTACCAGTATGATGGAATAAATAACGTATCTAGCTAGTTCTTCAATTGTCGAGAATAACACGCCTTCACCTACTTGCTGAGTAGTAATTTAATATATGGCAGTTCAGTAACGGTTTCACCCTCTATGGGGTTTTCAAGTGCTAGACGTTTGAGTTCCGTTTGCACTATTTCAAAAGCTTCATAGTTTTCCATTTCGGCAATGTTAATTTTATCTTGACCAATATCGTATTTATAACTCCATGAATCACTCTTAAAGTTATACTTGCATATCTGATGAATCGAGATTTGAAGCGACAGAGGATTGTACCTAATTTCATAAATACCCTTAAGCCTTTTCTTTGATTTATCCTTGAGCTGAATAAACTCAAATAAAAAATGTACATTTTTGGCAATTTTTATCGTGTTTGCGAAAACGTCCCCACCAAACTCTTGTACAATCCCATTTGCAGCATCATAACAAAAATCAACGGGGTCGGATGTATGATAAGTAAATTTCACCCTTCTCGTTCCACGGTTTGTTGCTTCAACTACTATACTCATGGCAACAGCATCCCGAGCTTCTGCCATAATCAGATAATCGCCGTCAGCACGAAGCAGTCTTTTTATGATCTTTCTTAATCTATGGCCATCTGCGACGATTTGCATAATTGGTGCTTTAGGCATCAATACATGTAATGGGATTTCAGGATCTGTTTCGATTTGGATCCCTTCCAAAGTTTCATCTTCATAACTTTGCCAGGTTTCCAAGAAGGTTGTTTTTCCCACTCTTACAGGTCCTATAAATCCAACATTGAATCCGACAATGGCCCATGCTTCAAGTGCGGGCACTATATCATAGGGGATTGTTCCTCGCATAGCCTGTTCTTTAAAGTTAAATTGTCCAATGATATATTTCCTGAAGATGATCGTGGGCTCTTTGGATAAGCCATCTTCTCCGTCTGCAAAAATAGCTATTCTTGTTCCATCGAGCATGTAGACCTCTGCATTTCCATCATCCAACCTTTTCTCAGGTGTTTGTAACATGAGCGCTGTAATTAACTGATTTATCCGGTCCCTGGAAATCGTTTGTTCTTGGAGGGCCATTTCGCCGTTAATTAAAAAATAAATGCGCGACCCAATGATTTTACAAGAGGTACTATCTTTCATTTTAATTTTCCATTCCATAATACCGGCTAGTCCCCAGTTTTCATGGAATATGGCTGATTTAAGATCCTCGAACCAATCAGGGAACCATTCACTAGATGCATTGTTCTTTTTTAGATATTCTTCAATTTTCGTTTTAAAATAATTAACTTCTTTCGTGTGTCCGATGATAGCTCTTTTTTGTTGGTAGAGAAATTGGTTAGTTAGATCGGTTTCTGCAGAACCAGTCCCAATACCATCTAACATTTCCATTTTTATAACATTCTTAACATCCGAGCAAATTTCATAAAATCTTTCCAATCGATTAAAAACTGCATTCTGTTTTCGAGACGTATCCGTACTGTCTTTCTGGATACCTTGCATATATTCATCCAAATTAAATGGTTTTTTAGTGCCAACATCGATCATCTGTATGTCTCCTTCTGAAATAGCTGCCTTGCAAACCCAGACATTTTAATTTCTTATACCTGCAATGTGGCAGCTAGGGCAATTTGCAAAGATTACCATTTTCTTTCATCATTTATTGCAGATGATTTTGGCGTCTGATGTTTGACTTCAAAATCTCAAATCTTGTAACCAACCCTTGGGGTGGGTTATATGGAACGTGAAATTTAAATTCTTAGTTACACGGGTTGTTGCTGCAACTATAATTTTCATGGTATCCGCATCTCTTGTTTCTGTCATAATCAGATAATCGGCGTCAGTACGAAGGAGGCTTTTTATGCGGTTTCCATTCATGACAGTTTTCATAACCTTAAATTTGTGACCCAAAACCTCAAGATCCATCTAACGACACCTACCTCACCATTTTGAATTATCTTCATAGTATCAGTCTTTTTCTTGATTATCTTTAAAAATCTGATCAGTATCGTACCCTTATTAAAATAAGATCTGCACCAGGCATACCTTGATGAAGAGAATCAAGAAACACACTCAGCTCATGATGCTGATCCCTATCGTAAAAGCAGCGGTACAGCTGATTGCCTTTCGCCACATACTTAATGTCGCACACTGTTCAATTGGGCCAGTGCTTTCAAAGCTTCTGATTTCGCCATCAACACTTGACCAATCTGATCATTATGAACTAAGTGAGAATAGCTCTTAAGATATTTATCACACTGTTCTAGATGAGCAATGATTAGCTTTTTTGTTTCTTCCATATTACCTGTACACCTCCCTAAAACACCAACTCGGGATCGTTTCGGTTGACAGAACCTGCAAATCTTTTATCACGACCGTATAGTATTTTCGATGTATTGTTTTCACTTCAAACTCCCTGGTATTTTAGGTATCACTACATGTGAGTTGAATTTCTGGGCCTGTTTCAATTTGCATCTCCTCCAATAATCCATCTACAACGCATTGCCACGATTCCAAAAAAGTTGTTTTTGCCGTTCTTGTATGATCTCCAGAATCTATCATCCCGTATGTTTCCTCCCGAATAACTGGTTCATAAACCCAGGTTTTTTCTTTTCAAGTTGTCGATATTCAACTTTCAATTGTGTAGCTATCAATCGAGCTGTGAGTTCAATTTGTTCGGTAAAGTCTACTTCGTTAAAATGGAGTAATGTTTTACGATCTACCTCGGCTTGCCAACCCATAAACTCTAAATGTGGAGGCGTTGCAGCCAATGTCATTTTGTAAAGATCAGCCATTTGTTTTCCGTCATACATTGAAGAATCTTTTAAGAATTTATTAATAATGATCATGAAATCTGTCGTCTTTAGCTGTAGAGATTTGAAAATCTGGCTTTGAACCTGTTCAAATTTTATTCGCGGTTTTTCCTGCTGGGTAGTGACTAAGTATTTGTGGTTTGCCGCTCTTAAAACACCGATAGTCAACCCTAAATTATAACTTGCCCCAGCATCGATGATAATAATGTCAAATATCTTGGAGCCCAGATCCAGTAGTTGTTCAACATGCTCTGGATGAAAATGACGCATATCTGGTAAGTAGCGCGGAGCCTGTAAGATATATAAGTTGTTTCTCTTAATGCAAGTTTGGAGCAACTTATCAGGGGATAACACATTACTCCACAGTTCAGCTTTAATTTCATCAATACTAATATCTTCATCCTCACGAAGTTTCACATAGTAAGGACCCATTGAGTCATTCAGAATATAGAGCCCAATCTTATATTCAGTATTTTGTGCTATTATTTCAGCTACAGATTGGCTAACCATCGAAGTACCTACATCCCCTGCTGCACCAAAAAAGGCAACAACTTTACTATTTTTCCTTCCCATTTCGGGATACAGATGGTTCGATACGAATTGGATAATTTGATTTATCGTCATTTTGGGCGGAATGACTGTAATGTTTCTAGCCTCGCATATATTGGCAATTAATTCATTGGGTGTATCGCCTTCTTGATCGGTTAGCATATAAAAAACTTTTTTATTGGTAAATTGCTTTGTATAACGACCATATAAATCTGAAAGCGTGTTGTGACTGATTAATAAACTGCTAATGACCAACGTATCTGCATCAAGGGCATCTTCTAAATTTGCTGATATGGTTACTTCCTCGAAATAACCAAGATTCCGCAATGGATCCAACAAATCAATATTATTACTTACTATTTTTACTTTCATTAATGGCACTCCCTCCATCGTTATATCCAATAATAAATTTACTTCCTTTACTTACAATGGCTGATAGCAAATCCATATCCTCTTTAGTTGCTATAATTTCAAGATCCTTAATGGTTGAATTAGCATCGATGCGATCAACAGGACTGGTTGATACAACTTCTCGGTTTGCACTGTCTTTTACATAGCTAACAACAGCTGTATAGATACTGACGTTTCTACCTTGTAGCTTGTTTTTCTCATCTTGGATTTGGGTAATAAGAACCTGCCTTTTTTCAGTATCTTCGGATACTTTACTTGTTGCATCGATCTGAATTTTTTTATCTTTATCTTTAATATTCATAGATTCAGCATCAATTTCATAGAATACAATTTGGTCCTTTCTTCGTAACGAATTCGGGATGGAATATATCCATTCGTTGGGTATCTTCCAGTTCATATGCTTCTCATCCGTTAACAAGTCAGGCGATTCGAAAAAATGTACATCTAACTGTATATTTTTTGGGATAAACTGCTTCGCCTCTAAACCAATTATTTTTTTTTGTTCTTTAATATAATTGTCAATAAGCTGATCCTTCTCGTACTTAACCGTTGTGAACATATCATCCTTAATTAATTCACCACGTTTGATATCATTTTTAAAAACAGGTACATCCACATAAAAAGCTCGTTGTCTTCCGTCGACTTCCCACCACCACATAGCAAGAGCTAATGAAACGATGATCATTATACCCAGGATCGGGATCAAGAATCCGACGTACTTTTTAATTTTTACTTGAAAATTTTTCGAACTTAACCTCGAACTAAACACTTTCATCACTCCAATTTTAAAACGGTTATGTATCGATGCAATTTTGATAAAATTTCACATGACCCTAACAGCACAAAATTTTATTTCGACATATCGAGAACACTTGGATCACTGATGCCAATCATACTATGATGTTTTCAAAGAGCATTCTTTCATTTTTCATAGCATCAAATTAGACAAAAAAGCACCCCAAACAAAGGCCGCTAAGCCTTAGTTTGAGGTGCTCCCTCAATTACAAGTATATGTAAGTATGATTATATTATACTTTTTTCTATCTACTGTGTAAACGGTAATCTAATCGAGGCTGTGATAGAGTTCTTCAATTTAAATGTCATATCATTATTATATATGACTAACTATCACTTCGAGAAACAACGATCAATGTACTGATAATATATGAGACGAGTATCCGTCTTTCTTATGGAAGAATTTGATCCAGTACTATATTTACCATCTAAAATCCAACAGAATCTTCACCTAATCATAATTGATTACCCTATAGGAAATTAACAACATTTTATCTGCATAATATGGATATCTTATTTACAGCTTACTCTATTCACTCAAAAAATAAGAGGTTTAGGCATCAACTTACAACACCTAAACCTCTTGAAATAATCACGCTTTTATTACTTAGACGGATACAAGACTCTTTCTAGTAATGCCGCAGTTTCTGCACGAGAACCATTACTGGTTGAATCAATAGTACTCTCAGTTCTTCCCATCATTATATTATTCTTGTACAACAACTTAACATGACTAACAGCCCACTCGGAAATGGAGTTTTTGTCTACGAATTTGCTCAATATCTCAGAATCGGAGGAATCCAACTGGATCAAAGCTTTTCGCTTTTCAAACGCTCTAGAGACTATAGTTGCCATCTCTTGACGAGTGATTAAGGCGCCAGGATTAAACCTATCAGTAGAAACCCCTTCAACAATACCATTAACCTGCGCTGTTATTACCCAAGGGGAGAACCAGTCATCTGATTTAACGTCCCCGAAGATATCCCTAAACTCCGATATATCCAAGCAAAGAGCTTTCACAACAAGAGTAGTAAACTCTGCTCTAGTGATGTTTGAGTCTGGACGAAAAGTGGAATCCGGATAACCATCTATTATTCCCTTAGTAACAAGTTTCGTAATATGGGAATTAGACCAGTGACCGTTAGTGTCTAATAAAGCAGAAGAGAGTGCTAGATCCTCCCTAGAGCAAGAATGTTTATACACCGAAGTATCGAAAATATTACCAACATAACCTAAATCCTTTGTTGTTGGTTGAGGTGTGGTACCTGGATCGGTCACAGGTGCAGGTGCGGCTGCAGGGTCTGCTAAACCTGAACCGCCACCGCCACCAGAACCTCCACCATACGAACCTCCAGAAGAGCCACCAGAACTGCCACCACCTGTCGTTGGAGGTGCTGTAGGAGTAGGTTCTGTAACCGTACCATCAATGAATAATGGAGGAGTAGTTGAGGTAGTACCATCAGCATTTTTAACTACGGCAGTTAATTTATAATTAACTGGACCAACAGCTAAGCCTTCCTCAACAAAAGGCAATTTTCCGTTGGTAATTGATACATTACCTAAGTCTTTTGTTTCTCCTGTTACTGCATTATCATACGTTCTATGATAAGTCCCATCATCATTGAGAATGTAAGCCCAATGGGGGTTACGATTCCAGTGATATTCAATTGCTCCAGTGATTACTTCAAAGTCAATTGTAATTTTACCTGCAGCCATTTGAGGTTCTGAAACAACAATCGCTGGAGCTGCCGGGGTAGTTGCAGATAAAGAAACTGGTGTACTCATCCCATAATCATTCTTAGCATATAGCAAATAATCATAATAAGTCGAAGCTGTGACTGTTTGGTCCTTAAATACAGATGGAATTCCCTCATAAACTTTCTTCGTTGATTCGCGCATCATCATATAAGTTGATGCACCAGAAGACACGTCCCAAGACATAGTCAAAGCATCAAAATAATTAGATACCAAACGAAAATTAGTTGGTGGGGCCGGAGGGTCTCCTAAAGTCTTAAAGGTCGTAGCTATGGGTATTGCTTCTCCTGCGCTGTTCTTCGCAACTAAGGTATACTCGTAGGTAGTCTCCTTAGATAATCCAGTAAGATCTAAATAGGTATTAGATGTAACTGTAGAGCTTCCACCAAGAGGAGACACTGAATACGAATCTGCTCTAGTTACAACATTCCATTCCAATCTGGCACTAGTTTTGGTTACGTTAATTGCCCTAAAGTTAATCAATATTGGATTACTAATATCAGGTTTCGCAGCAGCTGCAGCACCCCTATTGATTAAAAAAGTATAAACTTTCGTTGTCCCATTTTGAGCCTGTACTTGAACAATAACGGTGTTTATTCCAGAAATCAACGGCAATGGACCTAAATTAATCCCACTAGTTGCTGGTAATCCATTCACAGTAATAGATGCATTAACATCACTCTTAAAAGCAAGTACTGAAAAAGTTTCGACTGCTTCCGGAGCATTAATAACATAGGAAGTCACTGAAGGTGAGAAAGAAGGAGATACAGATAATCCTCCAAAAGAAACTGAAATTAAATTAGTGTTTGATGATTCGCCCGCACGAGTAATGGTATGAATGTAATTCTTCACCGTTCCATCCTGAGCTGTGACAGCTATAGTAAAAGTGTTTGCCCCATTATCCAAGGGGAAATAGTTGGAGGTAATATTTGCTGAAACAGGTATTCCATTAATTTCTATAGTAGAATAAATGCTATAAGAGCCTACAGTAAAACGCACTCTGTCCACCGAGTTGGAAACAGATGAAGCGTAAGAAGTAGTATTACGGTTAAATGTTGGACTAATAGACATTCCTTCTGCAAAAATAGAAGACAAATCAGCAACATTTGACAATGTTTTAATTACTGTGACACTATAATTCTTTATCGTCCCAGCTGCAGAAGTTACTGAAACTGTGATCACATTCGGACCCGCAACCAACGCAATTGGAGCTGAAGCTACCCCAGATGCTTGTGGGTTATTCCCTATCTTTATTGAAGAACCTGCATCTTCCACTACAGCAGTAACAGTGACTGAATTAGCAGAAGTAGAACTAGTTGAGGAATATCCTACCGTTGTCTTTGAAAATGTTGGAGATAGTGTCACCCCAGAAACATTAAGACTAGTCAAATTATTAATTGTCGATAAGGTTGGAGTTCCTCCTCCACTACCCCCTGTTCCACCGCTTCCAGCATTTACGGTCCCAGAACCTGTTCCAGGAGTTATTGTAAGTAATTTAGCACTACTGCTGGTAGTGGAATTCGAGGCTATTACCGCATATGTGTAAGTTACTCCCGGTGTGACTGTCGTATCATTAAAGCTTGTTCCAGACCCTGTTGTGATCAACACACCATTTCTAATTATTTGATAGGAACTTGCAAGGGGTACAGTCGTCCATGATAATGCTACACTTGTATTGTTATCTGTAGCAGAAAATTCAGCAGGTGCTGATAAGCTAGTGCCTGCACCACTTCCACCTGAATTTAAATCTCCTGATAATGCGGTCGGGTTTCCGGTAGAAGTTGTCGTACCATTCCCTAATTGACCAAACCCATTATCTCCCCAGGACCAAACTTTCCCATCACCAGTTAGAGCAATACTAAACGAGCTCCCTGCAACAACATCAACAACATCAGAGATCCCTTGGACTCTTGTAAGTGCATTTTGGTTTGCAGTATTTCCATTGCCCAACTGACCATACCCATTATTACCAGAAGCCCAAACAGTTCCATCAGAACGTATAGCTAGTTCATGCAACACACCTAATGAAATCTTAGTGCTGTCGACTATAGTTGATAGTGTAGGTACATTGGGGCTAGTAGATAACCCCCCGAGTTCTCCATAGTTGTTCGCCCCCCACCCATACACCGATCCATCAGAGCCAAGAGACATAGTATGATTAGATGATACTGATATTTGTGCGACTCTCGATATACTTCCCGATCTAGTAGGTGATGTCTTATCTACAGTAGTACCATCCCCTACCTGTCCATACGAATTGAAACCCCACGAATATACTGTCCCATCCAACTTAATCGCAGCAGTGTGATAGAGGCCTCCTTTAGCAGTCTTAACTGCTGTTAAACTTGGAACTTTTATCGGTGATGATTTACTTGAAGTACTGCCATCTCCTAATTGTCCGTGGGAATTATCCCCCCAAGAAAATAAAGAACCATCAGGTTGAACAGCTAAAGAATGATATGCACCTGCTCCAATATCAACTACGTTGGTTAAAGATGAGATTTGTATCGGACTATTCCGTTGAATCTTGGTCCCATCACCTAGTTGTCCAAAGGAATTATCTCCCCACGCCCAGACAGTTCCATCATTTTTCAGAGCTAGATTGAAATTATAACCTGCCACTATTCGAATAATTCCGGTTAAGGAAGGGACCTGCATAGGTACAGAACTATTTGAGGTAGTACCATTTCCTAGTTGACCGTTATTATTTCTACCCCAAGCCCAAACAGTTCCGTTAGTCTTTAGGAGTAACCCGTGTGAGTACCCAGCCGCAATATCCCCAGTTGAGGAAATCTCAGGGATATCTTGGTTTATCCAAGCAGTACTAATAACTGGAGTAGGTTTGGCATTTGTGGTACCATCACCTATCTGACCAGAGGAATTATAAGGACCCCAACCCCAGAGTGATGTTCCGTCTAAGCTAAGAACCAGAAAATAGTCCCCACTTATACCAGCAGAAGCTGTTCTTGCTGTAGGAACAGAAGATAGTATTCCAGGAGATAGTTTCTCAGATCCAGCAGGATCTGCTACATATGTACCCCAATTATATACAGTCCCATCTGTAGTCAAAGCTATTACACCGGTACCACCACCGTATATACTTGCCACATCGGATATCCCTGATAGTTTAACTGGAGAGGTCTTTACTACTTTTGTTCCATCCCCAATAGTGGAACTGGCAGGTCCCCAACCCCACACACTCCCGTCATTTTTAATTACATGCATAGACCCTGCATCCGTCGTTGCAAGAGCTTTTGTGCCGGATAAATTTGCAACTGCCGCGAAAGTGGTTTTAGCGGTGGTAGTTCCATCCCCCACATACTGTCCAGCTACTAGAACAGTTCCATCACTTTTCAATAAAAAAGTGGCATTACTTGCTGCTGTTACTTGGATAATTCCTGATACTCCCGGAACAACTTGAGTAGGTATTAGGTTATTTGAAGTACTCCCATTACCAAGTTGCCCTGAAAAATTATATCCCCATACCCAGACTGTGCCGTCCTTTTTTAAAACTACTGCATTATTACCGTTGGAAGAAATACTTTTTACATTATCAACCAGAGTTGATTTAGTAGGGATTGTACTTGACACACTAGTGTTACCATTTCCCAGCTGGCCTAAGTTATTAGCTCCCCAACTCCAAAGAGAGCCATCAGCCTCGACCGCATAACTAGTTGATCCAGCTGCAACTACGGAAACTACATTTTTAGGTCCTTTAACTTGAACATTACCCATAGTTGAAGTTGGAACCTCTCCACCTAATTGTCTCGATCCGTCACCACCCCAGGTAACAACTGTCCCATCTGACTTAAGAGCGATAGAGTGATAACTTCCGCTAGAGATCGCTGTTAAAGTGGGAATAACTGCCGCAGCTTTAGCCTTACTTGGCAAAACTCCAACCACCAAGCTTAAAAACATAATAATTGATAATACCATTGAAATATCCTTCTTTAACTTGCCCATGTTTCTCCGTCCTCCATTTACAATAAGTCTACGTATCGTCTGATATTTTAAATAAATGTCATCAAAATAATTTATTTGTGGGAAACCACTTGGTCACCCTAGTGCCACCTTTGTTGGTTACCTATCGCTTAAAGATCATAAACTTTTAATACCCGAAGATAATACACCTCCTTAACAGTAATACATACAACCTTAATCCCTTTCCCACAAATTTGAGGTGGGATATACACGATCCTCATTTATGGTTACTTCAACGTGATATTTACGTTGCGATAGATTTATTTCTTTTAATATTCTATTAAGTTCAGCAACAAGTTCCCATGATTCCATTAGCCCCTTGATCTGGAAATATAACACATTCGCGTCATCAGCCACTAAATCACTTAGAGACAACCAAGACTCTTCTTCTTGCTCAATAACTGTTCGACCCGATTGTTCATTTGAATGGGATGTATCCATACAAGATTCATCATCATCTGTTTCAATCATAGGGATATCCATCTCATTTAGAACGAAATTCAATTCATCAATGGTACCAACGGACCACGCATTGAAAATATCTTCTAAAAAAAATCTCTCCTGCCATTCAGACCAACACCGTAAACGGACATCAATCGGTAGGTGTTTTAGTTGCTCTATGGAGATGACTGTTTCATAAATATTATAGCTTGGCTTGTTCTCACATTGCGTATACTCCATCTGCTGTTTTTTTGACATGAAGGAATAGGCAGTTACCATCCCTCTTCTCCTGCCCTTGACTCTCGCAAAAGCTCCATTGGCAGCTCGCTTCTTTGACTTACTATCGTCGGAAAATACCTTACCTATATCTTCAGACAACTTTATCCCTCCTTCAAACCGCATATGTTTCGCGTAGGAAAGACAGAGTCAAGGCACCCGCAGACTTTCCACAATGTTACAATAACTTCAGTTATACCAAACTTTCGTCTGAACATCGAAGTAATATAAACTACATTGAAATGTTTGATTATTCCTCACTTTACATTATGAGATTAAATCATTTATCGTTTGCTTTTAGCGCATTTCGGAGTGCGTCCTGAGCTTTTTTTACATCAGATTTCAAATTGTTTTGTATTTTCTTTAGCTCATCTTTTGATATAATCTGAACAACACCACTTTTTATCGATTCTAATAGCGATGATCCAAGATTAATTACTCGGTCCGATAATTGATCAATGGTCTTGGTATCAAATTTCCCTAAAGCAATCATTGTTTGTATGTCTTGCCCTTCCTTGGCTACATTCGCATTCCCTGTAGACTCACCTAATTTTTGAAGCTCTGTCGCATTCCGTACCGTACTCTTCAGACTTTCATAATATTGCATGAGATACGGATAAACCTTTTTCGTTTTTTCTACTACAGTCAGGGCAGCACCCCAAGTTATTTCTCTTCCTTTCATGTCACTTTCTTCAAAAACTCCGAAATCAGCGAGTGTAAAACTGGTTTTTCCCCCATCCAAATTCAATGCCCGCTCCAGCCACTTAACTACATCTTCTGAGGTTACTATCTTTCCTGGTTCTAATTTTCCGTCCACAAGGTCATTCGCTGCAAGAATACCCTTTTCGAGAGCATAATCAACTATCTTTTGTACATCTTCATTTTGTAACACATTACTAACTGTTTTAGCTAAAAGGACATATCGAAACTTTGGAAACAAGGCTTCCAACAAGAGGTGAAGGAACACTTCTCTTGTTATGTATTCATTCATTTGAACATTCCCCATCGTAACCCCAAGACCTGCTACCTTTTGCTGAAGACTGGCTTGAGATATTCCATCTCCTATAGGAGTAACGTATGACCACACTCCACGATTCGCTTCTTTTGCTTTATTCTCTAAAATCGTAAACAGTTGCTTCCATGGATGTTCTTCCGCCTCCACAAGTCCGTACCCTCGTGCAATGAAAATAGCATTAATAAAAGTCCCATCCTCCAAAAATAAGTACCCCTTCAAGCGATTATAAGGATCTGTTCCGGACTCCATGGAAACATGGATGTATTTGCCCTGGAGTTGCTTTATTTCTTTGAGGGCCTTTTCTTTCATGTTGGGATTCACTTGAATACCAAGTAAAGTTATTTTCACCTTACTATCATTTACTGAAATGAGTATGGTTTGTTCGTCAATTACTTCAATTACCTTGACTCGATCCGTTTTCAACGAATCAATGGTGATCGTCCTTGTAAGCTCTTCCCATCCTACAAGTGAGCCAGCTGCTTCACTTACAAATCGGAGTGGTACAAGAGTTAGGTCATTTTGAAGAAATGGAGCAACGGGGAGATTCACTGTTGTCGTCTTATTTAACTGAGCTGTAGTTCTACCTATTTGAAGATTAATTTCTTGGCCATCACGAACTGCATGGATGATTTGTTCTTGGTTATTCCAATTCACCTCAAACCCTAAACGTTCAAATATGCCACGCATAGGTACCATCGTTGAACCGTCTGCAATTGTGGCGAACTTGCCAAAATCAAGATCATTACCATCCATATAGATGGAATTAACTCCTGAAGGGATTGAAGCTTTCGCAGTCCCACCCAACAACAACGAGAAAACCAGTACACCCGTCATTGCCTTTTGTACCATGCTCATACTCTTCCTCCAATTAGATACAATTTACATGTTATTTAGGATGAGAATCTTAATCCGTTTATTCCCCGCTTCCACGGCTAACTCGAATCCTTCAAATCGACTATTTCTTTTACTCTATTTTCTATAGCGTAACATATTAAAAATAATTCGAGAATCAAACCACAAGGAACGTGCACCATCATCTCTCCTTATTTCTCGAAACGAATGAACTACAGTAAACTATTTACAATCACATACTATATTTGAAAGGAGTGACCGCGTTGAAATTACCCATACCAAGCTTTCGTTTTCTTTCCGCCTCTCTATTCGTTATAAGTCTAGTACTCTTCACAACAGGATTCTTCGTTCCTTTAACAGGAACTATTCCATCTTTTTTACTCGGATCGGGTATTTCTGCTTTCATATCTTCTATTCTCTTGTTCTTTATCCAAGATATTAAAACAATCAAATCTTCGTCATAAATCATAAAAATGCTTTTCGGATTTATGATAGAAAGCAATGCTCATTTCAATCATTCCGAATGGAAAAATTGTAAAGGTTGGGGATTCCATGAGTAAAGTTGAACTAAGTAAAATTTGTCCCAAATGTAAAAGACTCAACCATCAAGATGATGCACGTTTTTGTATCATTTGTGGAGCTGAGCTAAAAAATGAACCGTTAAGAGAATTTTATTTGAGCCTTGGAGTTCCCGATAGAAAAATATCATTAGAACAAAACGATCCGTGTAAACTTTCTGGATTTTTTCCGTTCTTTCTACGAAAGATAGACCCATTCAATAATTTACTTCATGCAATTACATTGCATGATTACCCGAAAGGGACTCTGCTTTCTGTAGAAATACCAAAAAAATCACCAATAGCTGATAAATCGGAAGAGATTATTATGACGGATTCTCTTCTAGAAGGCTTAATCAGTCAGGGTTTTGAATGGCTTCATCATTCAGAAATGTCTACTATGTGGTAAATCGAAGTTTGCACTGGAAAATTGAATTACTTTATTACCTCATACAATTTGATTAGCCTCATCATGTCTCACGTCACATGTCGAGAATATGCTGATGAAAAATAATTTTTTTCAAAAAAGGGAGAGCTACAATGACTCATTCAGGTAAATTTGATATTACCCTCGGTACCAATATGATAACTGATACAAAAGTAGTTTTAAGCGAGGAAGGACGTTACTTACATGAAATCCTGGCTGTTCCAAAAACGAACAGTGATTCTGTGGTTGAGACTTTGCAGCGGGTTGAGCAAGATATTGAAAAACTCGCTTCAGGACAAGTAGCCGGAATTTTCATCCTATCGGAAACTGCCGAGGTTATTGAGGAGTTACTTCGTACTGCACGCAAACACGGAGTTGAACCTAAGAAAATATACGAGCTTACGCCATTGCTTTCACGTTTCGATGACCCGAACAAAACCAGTAACATCATTTCAAAAGTGATGAAAGATGGAGGGCTTGTTGTCGTTGAAGCCACTGATTCGATGGAACCATTTTTTAAAAATAGAATCATCCATCAGTTCCTTCAGCTGTTTTCAACAAGCACCTTTCAACGTCCAACAGAACAACGCATTCCTGTCTATTTAACCATTCAATCAAGTGCTGCATTTCAATCACAGGAAATGTTGAGAGTTTTTGCACTTGGCCGTTCATTCCATGTAGGCATCTGTCTTATCATTGATCTTTTTCAGGACTACAATCAAAACAAATTCGTCCTTCCCAATATTCGCAACTACACTGCCTATTACCATGAAGATCCTGCAGATCGAGAAATAATCGCTAAACTTCTCAGAGTTGAACCACATTTGCTTGGTAGTGATTATTTTAAACCTGGTACTGCTTACTGCAGGTACTACGAACCACATCAAGGCGTTAGAGAATGTATTTCCATTCAACCATAAATAACTTTAAAGGAGTAACACTAATGAAACATTCCACAATAATCGCGACATCGATTTTAACTTTTTTCATGGTTTTGACCAGTTCTGTTTTCGCTGCAACTGAGGAACCAACAAAAACCTTAAACCTAAGTTCTATATCTACAAACCAGACAGCTCAGATTGTTTCCACAGATGCATTTAATGGAATGCACATCCCTGCAGTTTTTGTAGATGAAACCCTCTATGTGAAGGCAGATAGTTCTGCTGGATTTACTGATGGTAGATGGAGCATGATACAGAGTGAAAACATAGAACGAGTCATCATCTCTTCAGATGTAACGGTATTTGTAGGCGAAAATGCCCGGATAGCTGCATATGGAGAACTTGTACCATTGAGTCCAGCTGTGATAGAACAAATGATAAAAGGATATTATCCTGTACGTTTAGTTTATGAGTTAGCTGGCTATCAAGTGTTGTATAATCAAACCTATCAGGATGTTTCAATCATTCAATAAGTTCCAGTTTTAGTTGTAGTAATGGAGCGAGACACTTTAATCAGAGGTGTCCGCTCTTTGCTATTGTTTGCGACTTTGTGAGGATGCCAGTGACACTAATGGACCAACAATGTATTTACAGAAATCCATGTTCAAATAGAGTTATGTGGTGAATTTGTGTCACTTGAAAATGCACAAATGTGCCTACTTACTATTTGAAGAGAGGAATTATTTAATGGGTGCAGACATATGGAGCTTTAAGGAATATAAAATCGTTCCAGAATACGGTGAGTATAGGCTTGAAACTATCGGGGAAAAGGCATTAATTTACGGGGATAGTATTCATTCGAAATTTGATCATTTACTCGAAGAGCAAGGGATAGATGGATGGTTTCAACTTATTCCATACTTGCATGATTATAATTTCGATGCGCTTGATGAACGACAAAAAGTGGCATTTGAGGGGTGGATTTTTGATCAACCTCAAAAGGGATTAGCTTTTATTAAAGAATGGAATGTACTAGAAATAATCCAGGCTCATTTGCCCGATAAGTTAGAATATATTCAATCTCTTTATGCATATTGGAGTGAGGGATATTATCTCTACTTTGATTATTAAATTAGTAACAACAATGTAGGGAGATTTGTGTTGTTGGCACATTTGTGTCATTAGACATTATTAAGACCGTAAAAAAATCATTAATCTTTATGGCAAAATGAAATGAGAAGTAACATTTTGAATAGGGAGTGTTCATAATGAAAACCTTATCAAAAGCAGCTATAACTTTAGTAGTTGTAACATACCCACTTTTTCTACTTGCAGGTTTTATGAAGGGGACTTTAACTATTTGGACATTTTTGCTGTCACTGTTGCTGGCAGCTAGTGTAATAGTGCTGATTTATTTTATTTCAAGAATCGAGTTTAAGATACCGATGGAAAAAGAACATAAAACGCTTGGTTTGACCATTCATAGCGATACAGAACTTATGTTTAATCCCTTTAAAGAATATTGTAGGTTGAAAAAGTTGGATTTTGGTACCACAGTTGAAGAGTGGATGTATATGAACCATTCCTATGATGGTATTTATTATTACAAAAATTCGAGAACCAGGTGTTATATGCTGATTTCAGAAAAAGGAAAAGTGATCAATGAAAGATTTGAAGCATTAAAAGAAAATGTGAAAAAGTGGTTTTGAAATGAGATATGAATTTTCAGACTCGGATAAATTGCTTTTGAAAGCTACTATGAGTTCTTATGGTTGGGTTGTACCATCTGAAATACAGTAATCAGTATAATAATTCTCTTGAATCTTAATTGGCCTATACTGTTTATCGTGCAACTGGTGTGAACGTAACAAAGATTGAATCTCTTTTACTCAAGTGGGTATGACATTTTGCGTTTGGATGTCTACTTTTGGGAATATTACCGCATCGAAGTTAGGAGGCTAAATAATAACTGTGGAGGATTCTATGAAGAAAAAAAGGAACACCATGGCTCTAGTTGGTTTTATTTTAGGGATAATATCGTTGTTCATTAGTATTTGGGGAGTAGTAGGAATAGTAGCATGTGTATTTAGTGGAGTTGGGCTTGGAAAATTTAATAGTGAAACGGAAGATAACAAATGGATGGCAGTTACAGGTCTTATACTCGGAATAATTGGAATTCTTTTCGAAATCATCGCGGCAACTATTAATAATTTTTTGTCGAAGTTCTGACAAGCATAAATAACATTAATGAAACGGATCAACCAACACCCGCTTGAAGAGATCGACCGACTTCTTCCTCATGTAAAAAAATCTTTAATCATTCTATATAGTTGTATCAATATAGAATTCACCATCTCGCTTTGAGACCGTTCAAGTTTTATTTTTCAACCACATGAGGGACGATATCATAGGATTTCGTCCCATATTTCCTTGTACTAACGAAATGTATTCTGTCCACCTAAGCTTTGTTCTGCAATCTGTACCAATCTCCGCGTAATCCCACCACCGATAGATCCTGCTTCACGGGTCGTCATATAACCGTAGTAGCCGTCATTAGGGATTTGAATTCCTAATTCTTGTGCAACTTCAAATTTCAGTTGTTGAAGGGCGTGCACTGCTTGCGGGACCAATAGTGTATTATTTCGTGCCATTTGTTTAGCCTCCAATTCATTTTGAGTATGAAGTTACTTTCTCCAAACTGACCAAAAATATGCAAATCGCTCTTATATCCTTTCCAAATTGTATGCCCCATCCTTTTCCATGTCCAACGAGGTTTTGTAATGGTATCCTAGAGTTACTTAGGAGGAATTTCAATGATACCCAAATTTATCTCTCCGATGTTGCTTAAGAGAACACCCTCTCCTTTATCTTCGAAGAACTTTCTAGCAGAACCTAAAATCGATGGTATTCGTGGATTGTTTGTCTATCAAGAAAGTCAGGCTCAACTTTGGAGTCGGCACCAAACCAATATTACGAATCAATTTCCCGAGCTTTGTATAAAGCCCGCGGCAGCGGATTCAGTTATCTTAGATGGAGAAGTGGCCATGTATAACCCGGCCCAATCCGATTTTGATTTCGATGGTGTTATGGATCGATTTCGCCTCAAAAATGAACTTAAGATTAAGCTGGCAGCGGAACGGTCACCAGCTGCTTTCTTGGCATGGGACATTCTTTTCTATAATGGGCAGGACCTCCGTATGCTACCTCTTTATAAGAGAAAAGACATTCTAAACGAAATCCTGGTTGAACACTCTTCCTTATCAAAGGTGATTAGTATTCCTGGCATACAGGGATTGAACCTTGCCAACCAAATTATGGAGCGCGACTGGGAAGGTTGTGTTTTCAAAGAAATCGAGAGCAGTTACCAAACAGGAAAAAGATCCGATCAATGGCTCAAGTGGCTTAATTATAAAAGCAAAATCGTATATATTACTGGTATTAGAAAAAAGAAGTTTGGATGGATGCTGGGCTCCGAGCATGCAGGTAAACTGCAACCAGCCGGTTTGTTGGAACTAGGTACCTCTGAGGTTTCTCGTTCTGAAGTATGGCAGCTCGCAAGAAAGAGTATCTTAAAGGAAGATTCATCATTTTATTACCTAGAGCCAGACATTAAAATACAAGTAAAATACGTCCGATTGACTCGAAATGGCTATATGCGCACCCCATCTTTCCAGCGTATATGTTAGCGGGAATCCAAAAAAATTAAACCAAAATCGACGAGGAACATTCCGAGTATGCTATGCTCAAAGAAATACAAAACCTTCAAGGGGTGAGAGGCATGGCTACTCCACAGTCACTCTTTATTAAAAACACGGTTGCATTCTTGCTCGGGATGATCATCATTAGATGTCAACAAGTATACGATACACATCAGATGGGCTATTTGTTTATAGGCGGGTATGTTCTCTTGTCACTATATCACTCTTGGCAATTTTATTGGAGACACCATGGGAATCAGTTTTCCTCTGTTATCTTTTTATTCCTGCCCTTTACACTTGTATTTACTATCTTCGTCTCATTGAACGTCGGGTTCCTTACATCAATCCCAAGGTTCATCTATTGTGCATATCAATGGCGAAAACAATCACCAATACATGAACGAGTACCAGCTAACCATACTAATGTTATACCTTTCCATACCGAGTAAATGTATCATGCAGAAGAGGCCTCTCTCGTCAAATGACGTAGGAGGCCTCTTTAGAGTGATGTTTAATATCCCATTTTTTTATTAAATAAATCGTTGTCAGCCAGATAGCCTTTTATGAATATTGAGATTCATTTATTAGTTATAGTTGCTGTGCCACCTTCAAATATTACCTTAACGGGCAAAGATCTAAGTGAATCTATATATTCAAAAAAGTTTTCATCATAATGCTTTTCTTTCATTTTTACAGAGAATGGGAGGTTTTCATTTAATTTATTCATAATATAGTTCTTTGCTCCTTCTATATCATTGCTAACATCAAGCGTCTCTACGTTTGAGGCATTTTCTGGATTAAATTCAATACATGCAAAGCCATTTCCGATTATAACATTGCTCAGATTTAGCCCAAATTTGTTGAGCAAAGTCTTATCGAACTCATACAAAAAGTCTTTTTCGTTCATTTTAAGACAAAAGGGGGAGTTCAAGCTGATCTTTGAAGCCATATAATGTTTAATCCACTGGAATGTCGGTAAGAATACAATACTTTCATGTTCCTGATCTGTTTGCTTTGTATTGATAAATACAGGCAATCTATTCACGCTTGATATTACCTCCTTCAACTTTTACCCTTATTCGATTTAAATACTAACACTGAAATATCCACCATATGATCTTATTATACTATACAATGTTGTCTACCGAGAATCCGAAGATCCCAGCGCCGACCGAGAGGCTAAGGACCTCATCGTTGTTCGCTCGATAGAGCTTGCCGTTTTCAGCTCGAAACATGTTATGAGTAGAATTTTCTAACCATCCCAGAAAGACGACTTTCTCTGCGATGGTCTTAATTATTGTAAAGTGATCCTAAATAGGTTTTACAACTTGATCTAGTAACCCCCATAGAATTTCCCTTGGATGTGTATCGAGGTCGTAAAATGCTCTTTTAGATTTCCACTCAAGCACCTGTGTCATGTATATAAGATTCTCTTTATCCAAGCCATTTTCATTCACAAATTGATTTGCTCCGGCGTTATAATGGCGAACACATCATTCAAATACTCATCTTGTTTTTGATTTATTTCTGCATGATCATTTTTCATTACTGATCCCTCCGCATTACTAAAAATTATGGAATATCGGATGTTTGGGTGTAAATTTCCTGTAGGTCTTAATTCTGATAGCTTGTATTATTTGATAATCCAAAGCCCGTTTTTTATGCCGTCATTCGAACAAATGACTTTATAAAGTGTTCATTTTGGTCTCTCGGTTTTGGTACTGCGATGTTCCACTGTCGAAGTGCTTCATAACAGGTTTTCAGGACATCGCTTTTCAGTTGCTGTAAGGTACGTCCGTTCTCTGCAAGAATGAATTGCACATTGATATTCTCAGACCAATTCACGGTATTCAGAATATCCTCGAAACTCATTACCTCACAGGCTCCTAAAATCCATTGAGAGCATTCCTTGACGAGGTCATTGTACAACATAAAAATCTCCCCCTTTAATTCAAATTGTTTTGTAACAAAGAAGGATAACCCGATACAAGTGAACGGGTTATCCTTGCTATTAGTGATTATTCAGCTACAGGTGCAGCTTGTTGGTTGACCAGATATTGCCGCAGATGAGCAAGTGGCGCAGAGTTCCGTGATTTAACACGATCCAAGGTCGTCGTTCCTGAGGTGGCCGAAGCAAAACCTGCCTCGTGAACATAAAATTGGGTAGCCCACTCCGCGAAAACATGATGGTCTTCAGGAAGAATACCCTCTTCTAACGTTTTGGAAACAACGTACATCAATGAGATGGTTTTCGTTTTATTGAATATTTTATCCCTCATTTTGATGTTCTTAAAATTGGTATAGACCTGGTTGAGATAGGTACCAGCTACCTTGGTCTTTTCGATCACATTGGTATCAAAATTATAATGATTTGCTTCTATGACTTTCATTGCTAGACCTGTGTTATTATCTGTACTGATGACGGCCATGGCTTGAAGAATGGCCATCAGGTTTTCATCACGATCCACTTTTTTCGGTGTTAGACCTGCTTTGAAAACGTCAAACTTTTTAAGTGCCACTGAAGCAAAAAGAAGCGGGTCACTCAGCTTTGATTTCAGTTTTTCTGTTGGTGTCAATGATTCGCCATTGTTCCATCGATAGAATAGAACCTTCTTAATCTCCGGATCATCGAAGTAATACTCCTCTACCATGAAACTGAACCCCATAATACGTTTTTGAATCATAGGATTCAGGTCTTTAAAGTACAATCCAGAGATATCGAGGTAGACAGGTTTTCCTGCTTCATTAAGTGCCTCAATAAAAAGACCTTCGACATAGATCGTATTCCCTTCTTCATCCTTCTTCGCTTCCCCGTCCTCACCCTTCATTGCGTAGCGTAATTTAGCGAGTGGATACAGATTTCGAATGTAACCACGGATACGTGTTGCCCTTTGTGCACCGTCCAATACGATGTAGTTTCGTCTTTTTTGAGCTTTGTTTTGAACGACCTGAGTCTTTATCGAACCGATGGAAACACGTTCGATAATAGAAACGATCAATTCTGCAGCTTGCTCCATGGACCAAGATGTATTGTTGCGTTGAATCGGGTCATCTGTAATAAAGATCGTTGGCCGCTCCATGTATTCAGCAATTGTCCAACTCCTTCCCCCAGCCTCCAAGCCGAAGTCATAAAAACCGTCCATTTGATTCGTCGTAACTATTTCGATATTAGAGTCCATTTTAATTGATAACATAATGACATCTCTCTCCTTGTTTTGTCCTATTGACAAGATAATGGGTTGTGAACAAACTACATTAAAAAATTCCCAATCTTAATAGTCTAATATCCTTATTCTACTATTTCCGGAATCAAATGAGTAGACAAATTGGAAATCTAATAACTTCTCTATTCCAGCAACTTACCAAAGAAACTCCTCCTCTTCTTCTTTCATGTTCTCAAAAAAAAGAGAACACCGATTCCAAGGTAGAATAATTGTACCCACAGGAAATAAGGGTAACATTAGACACTTAGAATGGTGCTCTCACACACAAAACGGTGGTATCGCATGACTCCACCTGAAAATTGATAATTGATAGTTTTATTATATGTTCCTCCCTTTAGGTTGTAAAGCAGGAGAAAATAAGTTAAAAATGAGAACTCAGAGGACTTATGATAAAATAGAAGGAGAATATTTCTTAGGGGTGATAATGAACATGATGGATTCCAATCAGCCTTTTTTTAATGAGTCCTCTGCCGCTACCTCAGTCACACAAGTGACGGTTAGAAAACTCACCGATCAGGAAATTGAAGCTAATTGCTATAACAATAGAGATCTGAAACGTCAAGCACTGGGAACCATATCTAAAAATGAATTAAATCTATTTTGTGAGAAAGCGAGCGCCATATTGGAAAGTATGGATATTCGTTCGCAAATTTATGTAAAACGTGTTGGGCTCCATGATAGCCCGCGCTTTGAAATTGGTAGCTGCTCAGCGGTCAATGAAATTTTAACTATTAGTAACGAAAAAGTCACTTCAATTGGACTTTACTTTGAGCACCCGCTCACAGAAGCTTTCCCGGCGCAGCATTCTAAAAACAAAAACGAGGACCGTTATATTGTCTGGGTTTACCGTACCATTAAAGGGAAAGCACTAACAGTCCTTCGGAAATTTCTACTCAATTCCATTATCTACTATGAAAAACCATCCATACTAACAAGTAAAGAGTCCGCTCAACAAATCTAATCTTTTCGAGCTTTTTCCAATCACTCATGTCAGTTTCAAGAGGGTGAATAAAACAAATGCAAATAAAATTTAGTGAGTCTCTGAGTATGAAGAAAATTCGCGAAGAAAAATATCTGATTGTTGTTTTGAAGATGTCGATGTGAGTTACAATTTAGTAAAAGATAAAATCAAGATTTTAACCACTACTGAGGTGTGAGCAGATGAGAATCGAAGGAATACATCCAACAGGGGCGCGTATTGAAATAATTAGGAATAATGTTAGAATCTATGAGGTGTCTTGTTATGACACAAATGGAAGCTTAGTTTTTTGGTCAACGTTTCGAAATCCTGAGTTAGCGAAGTCTCAGGCTCGTAAACAATTTGATACCAATGGAAAGTGGACGTGGAATACTTTAATCGATCTAAGAGCACAAGAGGTAAAGTTTAATTTTAAGAGTATTAATCATGATTTGACTGCTAAGAGACATCTAACAAAAAATGAGGCATTCGTCGTTATTCATAAAGATTGTATTGTAAAAAGTGATATAGCGAATGGTTACATAACATTAAAAAAGAAGCGATTTGGCATTTATGAAATTCAAACATTTGAATTTGATGTGATTGATCCTGAAACTTCTAGCGTAAAACTTAATACTTTAAAGGAAATAATGGATAGTTTGGATAATTACTATACTGATGTTTTTTATTAATTTGTTGTTTTATATAGAAAGTGAGATTGAAAATGTTTAATGGAAAATTTATTACAACATTGATTGGAGGTTGAACCACATAAATAATAAATGTAATGTAGATGGCTGTAGTAGGATAATTAAGGCCAAAAAGCTTTGTGATATGCATTTAAAGCGTTTGTACCGAACAGGTAATGTAGGAAATGCGGAACCATACACAAAAGGAACAAGGAATAATTCAGTATTTAAGGCTAAAATGTGTAATGCTGCTGGCTGTATTGATTTAAGCATTAGAATGGGTCTATGTCTAAAGCATTTAAAAGAATTTAAGATAGAGTAAAAAAGGCAACTATAATTATTACTTTTTTTACTCTGACTGGACTGGTTGCTTGGGTAGCCTTTACAGGAGATACGATTACATAAAAAGACTTTTTGTCCAAATGCATATTACAAAATAAACTTTCCATCTTGTAATTGGTTGTGGTAACTACTGCACGCAATCAATATTTGGCCCCCCAATATCTTCAGCTAGTCTAGCATACCGTCAGTCACGTACACAATTTAGTACATATATCGTACCAAGGGTAGTGAAGACAATTTTAATAATGGGGGAATTTATATTTCATTAGATTCTCCTACTCATATATTAAACCGAATGTATCCTGTAACCCATTTCGTGACTTTGCTTCATGAACTGAACAAGTAACCGTTCGAACGTAGAGATCCCCTTCGTATTCACATATACAAACGGAATCTCAGCAGTCTTGGCTGCATCCATTGCATCTCTCCAATGATCGTGCCCCGCTAGCCCTTTTATAAAGAAAACCGCTTGACTTCCCATGACGGAATGATGCACTAAACTTAATTGGTCTTCGGGAACAAAAGAGATTTTTCCGTTATAACGCTCTATGATATCTCTATAATGACGTTCTCGATTCCCACCAACTACTGCGATCGTTCGGCCTTCCAGGTCGTTTAAATCGTTAACAGGTTCGTTAGAACGCGAGGCAAGTAATTGACGTAAATTGTCTATGGTCTGCTGATAGGATATCCGCTCTTCTTGTGAGGTTTCCAGCAAACCCAATATCTCTTCTTCGTGCTCACGTTTTAACTGTTCAACCTGATGTCTTAAGAATTCGGTTTCCTTTAAAGCATCTTCATAAAGATCATGCATCTGGCCACGTAGTGCCTTTTCATTCTGTTCTTTTTCGTGAACGGTCCTCTGAAGCTGTATTTTTTTCTTTTCTGATTTATCTAGATTCTTTTGTAACTTTTTATTCTCCACCTGGATACTGCTCAAACTATTCGATTGGTCTTGTGACATTTCGTTCGGTCGGTCCATGATAACCTCAAACTCCATACCGATATAACTTATCAAACAATACCATAAGGAATAAGCATAATCTCTGGGGAAGGTTTCTTTTAGATAATTCAAGGTATCTTCATCATTCAATTGGCAAACGAGGATCCAAAGTAAACTCTCAAATGGAGATTTGCTTTTCAATTCGATCAGGGAGCTTTTTGAGTCGGCCATTATTGTAGCGATCTCTGCTCGGTAATTAAACTCCAAGAACTTCGAAAAATAGTCCCTCACCTTTTTGTTGTGATATTTCCGGAGTACTCTTGATAAAATCGCATACTTACCCTTTTTTATATCTTTATGGGTAATCGTAATTCCCACAGACTGACTTAGCTTTTTTATGAAATTCGGGTCACAATGGAGAAGCACATCGAGGACATTCGAAAAAAGTATACCTTCTTCGAGTCCGTACTTCTGATGCGACCATATTTGTTCTAATATTTTGATGACCTCAACTATCTTCGTGTCATCATACTCATCTGCTTCACTTTCCAAGAAAGCATTGATTACTTCTTGATCAATGGATGAAACCTTGTTTGAGAGTATTTCCATTGAGTTTTGAACTAACATGTTATTCATACCATCACCTCTACTCTTACTATAAAAGAATTTAGACATAAAAGCACGAGGTGCCTCCTAAAAAAGTAAACTCAATTTGTCTTTCAAACCGGTATACTTAGCTACACCCGAATGACAACATCGAATCTGTTTACGTATTCTTTGCTTGTTATCGATTCTCAGACCTTTAAACCTTTCATAAGACAACTTTTCACTATCTAAATATAGCTCTAATCGCAAGCCAAACCGTCTCCGTCACGATCCAATTTGCTACTATATCCAGGGTCATTTTTATGGAGTGGAGCCTTTCCTGCTTTTTTTACTTCTGTACAATTGTTGTAATGTACATTACTCGCAGCTGGGTTTTCTTTAGGTTTTTCGTTTGAAGCTGGCTTATGTGTTTCAAACTTAGCATTCATATCGATTGTATTATCTTTTTTCGTCTTGCTGACATCATACCCTTTATCTGTTGCATAGTTTTCAATGCTCCAAATTCCAAGCTTTGCTTCCTGTGCTTTTTTTTGATTTTCGCGGAACCGATCTACATATTTCACATCAGGAGGAAATACAGCAACTCTAGCAAGTCCCTTTTCAAGTAAAGTCTCATTGAACATCTTATCGCCAATGTAAACGTAGTATAAAAGACGCTTGTATTGATCTCGTTCGGAAACATCACGCTCAAGCTTTATGTCTTTACCTTCCAATGTTTCTTTGGTAAATGTGGAAGCTTCGGACCCAAACGCCTGGACTGGTGTATTTGGTTTTTTAGTCTCGGGTGTATCGACCAGAATCATTCTAACGGTTTCTTTTTTGCCGTTAATCGTGACTTCCAGAGTATCTCCGTCAACGACGCGGGTTACCTTGGCATTGATAAACTTTTTGTCATCAACGGGTACAGTGGCTATTGTGGATGCAGTTGCTGCAGGTGATACAGCTACACCTGGTGCAGTTGTGGTAGCTACAGGATTCACAGGCACTTGGTTTGTAACTGGAGTGGATTGTCCACCACATCCTGATGTTAGGGCAATCAATGCCGCGAGAATGATCATCTTCTTCATTTAATTTTCCTCACTTCTTACCTTATTTGTTAGGGTATTTTGCCGTTATGTTGCAAACCAAACTATATCCGGAGCAGGAATATAGTACCATACTTTGTTCAGGAAAATAAAAAGATGAGGAAGGTTAACCACTCCTCATCTAGTTTTGGATGTAAACTCCTGAGAAAGAGTGTACTATAAATAAATCTACTAATTTTCCTTCAATTTCCAAAGATCAACTATTTTTTCTCCTTTCCTAATATTGTATCTCTTTTATGATTTCAGTATCAAATATGCAAATCTCAGTTTCACCTGACTTGTATGAAACTGCTATTGCTTTGTAACCTTTGTTAGCCACTTCTTTGGACCACGATCGTTCGTCCAAATACCTAAAGTTTTCAAAGTCAATATGCGTCACCATCGAGTCGTCTATCAGTACCTTTAATATAGCATTTCCAAAGATTTTAGCACCTTCCTTGCTTGATGTCAGGTATACACCCTTTCCCCATAATCCCTTCTTTGGTTTAAAATTACTATTTATTATCTTTTTCATTTGCCGTTCATTTGTTCCATGGTAACCCAACATATTATTTGCTTCATTTTCATTCAATTACTTCAATCTCCTTATTTTCTATATTCTTCTTAGCGGGACGCTTGCAGCAGTAACAATTGCATCTGCACCACAGGTATGACATGTCCAGTTGTTGTCTATATTAGGACCATGCGTAGTTTCTAAAGTGGCCAATTCTTGTAAGAAGTTTCCTGCCGGATCAACCACCCAATCTTGGGTTACATGGGCAACCGTTACAAACTTATTATGTTTTTTATCATTAGGGCATTCAGCTAATACTCCTCTCATTAACCCCTTTAAAGTGGGAGGCTATTGCTTCGTCCTCACCACTCAGGGTTTAAATGTACACCATCTAAATACAATCTTTCTAAAACATACTGATCTGCATCGGAACTGCATTCAATTGGCTTTTTAATGCTGTGGCTAATGCCTTTCCCACATTGTAGGCGACCCCATTGCCGGTTGCCTTATATTGATGAGTTAAGGGCATATTCTCGGGATAAACATATGAGTCTGGCACGCTCATGATCCGGAGGCATTCCCTTACAGTTAGACGCCTGTCCTCTGATGAATGCAGAGTTTCTCGGCCATCTTTCGATAAATGTGCGGTTAATGTTGGCGATACACCTTCCCAAGGGACTCTTCTCATCCCACGGAATTGATTGGGTCGGGGGTTCTTCATCACATCATATATTCTTTCGGGAGTTGGACTGGTCCACGTAGCGATATGGTTAGAAAACGATCCATCAGGAGCGGGCAGATCTCCTATGGCCTCTCTGACTGTTTTTGTTTTATTCTTTAAATTTTCAGGGAATTGAAATACAAACCCCAAATCTTTCCTTACACCTACAAGGAACACACGCTCTCTATGTTGGGCTACTTCAAACTGATTCGCATTGAGCACTTTCCACGAAACCGTATAGCCCATCTTGTCAAACTGTTCGATAAGACGATGCAAGGTTTCCTTATGTTTCCTGCACAGTCCTACGACGTTCTCAAATAAAAAGCAAATCGGTTTTTTGGCTTTGATGATACGCAAATAAGCCCATACGAGCTTCCCGCGTTCACCCTTCTCCCCTTTATTTTTCCCAGAACTGGAATAGTCCTGACAAGGAGGGCCTCCAATAATCACATCCGTACTCGGTATTTCATTCAACGGAATACGCGTAATATCTCCAACGCGAATATGATTACCAATATTAGCGCAATAGCTCTGCGCTGCCTGCTTAACAATTTCATTTGCCCAAACAATTTTGAAAGAATCCATAAAGGCATAATCAAGTAGTCCTGCTCCTGAAAAGAAAGAACTGACCGTATAATTTCCGTTAACATCAGGCATTCATAAGCCCTCTTCTCCTTAAAGCTCACTGGCTTTAAGAGAGGGCAACCGATAAGAAGTACGGTGGGGACGTACTCTGCACTTGCGAGATGCTCCAATGCCCCTACATCTAGCTGCATCGATTTTATGAGGTACTAAAGAGACGGTTATCGCTCAAGTGTTCCACACTTACCGTGGCAGGGAGCGACACCGATTCCCTCAACCTGTTAAACAGGGAATGCTTTTTGTTTTCGATTTCTACGGATCTCTTTTTGAAATTCGAAATGACTACCATCACGGTATTGTTCTCTGTCGTCCTCTCCACAATCAAAGGATAAGGAGAGATAACAATTATGCGTACCGTACTCTTCACATGTCATACACACATTTTTAATAAAAGCTCCAGCCTCTTTCATTCGAACCAAATACGTACGATCCAAACTGATGACACCAACAAAAGACTTATTGGTCAAATTCGCTTCAAATAACTGAAGCGGAAGAACCAATACCCAAAGACTTTCACATTCACTAAGACTGCGGTTGAATTTTATTGCCTTTTTCCTTCCATCGAGAAGCCCCTTATTGAAAAGATCTGTTTTGAATGATCCATCTACGGGAATGTACGCATAACCCTCTTCAGCATGGATAAGCTCCTGAAAAACAAGATGTTTCTTACCCTTACTGTTCGAATGAACTTCAATTGGCCTGGGTCTGCCCATAGCTAATCACCTCCTTCAAATTAGAATTGAGGGAACATGGCATTTACAAATAACAGTTGTTGTCAGCAAATTTGTAGTACTCATTTGTCATATCAATGATAAAGACCACAGCGACGCCATAAGCAGCGGAAGCGGTGGTCTTTCATGTAATATTATTAATTGATTAAGCATTTATATCATTTATTTAACATTCAAAGTTTTCCTAACAAAGCTGTTAAACCAGTGTTCGTATAAGGGCCTTATCACCTGTGGTACTGGCTAACAGTTTCACACTGAATATCAACTCCCTTCGAATTCATAGATCAAACATAATAATCATTCAGATTAGCTGTTATCCTTTCTCTGGGAACAAAAAAAGAACCCAACTTTAAGAGATGTTCTACCAGAAGGCAGAAAAACTCTATAAGAGGATTCGTAAAAATCGAATAACGGTGTGTCCCAGGACGCCGCTCAAAATAAATGAATGTAATAACCTAATTATACTCGTTATTCGAAGAGTTGAAAAGTAATACAAAAAAAGAGGATGGCCATAAGGCGATCTCTTTCTTTGTATTTTTAGATTACCCGTATTACTCTTTAATTTCTTCCAACTCGCCATTCTCCATCATTGCCCATATCCGTTCGATTGATTCTTTATCCTCTTTTGTCACTCGATCAATTACGCCATCCGGATCTAGAATCGAATCATACAGATGACCTACGAAAAGTGGCCTATATGGTAAGAAAGCAAAGAGTGCGTCCCTAAAAGACTGACTAATTACAAGTCCTTCCCGTATCTCACGTTCACAGACTTCTTTATAGATTTCCCAAACCTCTTCTTCCTGCAGTTTTATGCCATTCTCTCTAAGAATTCGGAGTAGGGTAACTCGGATTTGGACCGTTAAATCACCAAAACCAGGTTCAAATCGGTATTTCCCCTTTCTTTGAATTCCTACAACTGATCCGTACCTGATATCATGTAGCCCCTTTAATAGAGTCCGAACTCGATATAAAGGTTCAAGCTCTGCATAATCCATCATCATATTCCTCAGTGATGAATCATCATTTACAACAGTGCAAGTATAGCAGCCAAAGCGCGAGCTTTTGCCAGAACATGACTTTATAGCACTGTTTTCATCAGAGATTGCACTACCAATCGGGCACTCAGCAAGACCACCAGCTCCAGATCCGTAAAGGTTAAGAAGATTATAGTTGCTATAGCCTTCCCAAGCCGGCTGGCTTCTCGCAAGGTATGTAACGACATCTCGTGCAGATAGATTCCTAATTGGTGTAGCTGTTCGAATCCCTTGAACGTCATGCTGACCGTAGAACGATTCCCCATAGTGACGTTCCATGCTGGCACCCCTTTGGGTACTCTCTGAGGAGCGGCTCCCGAGGATTTGGCAAATCTTTTCTCCGTCTTTTACAAAATTTTCGAGAGCTTTTCTACCTGGCTTTATCTTTAATCTAGTCACACAGTACTTGAAATTGGAATGTGGTGGAGTATACCCCTTACCAAGCACACAAACCCAATATGTGTCGTTAATATCAGGTTTTACAATCAAAAATGGAATCTCGATGGGAAGTGATCCTACCGCAGTTTTCACTTTCCTGATATGATCTTGAAAAACCACATTTTCAACGCCCGTATCCGCGCTGACAATAACCAGTTTTGTCTTACATTCGGGATGCGAAAGTTTGAATTTAACGCATTTATCTAAACAGTAATGACTATCTTTACCACCAGAATAGGCAACAATTAAGACTGTGTTTTCTCGAAACAATCTTTCAATTGCTATATCAACTTCAGTTTCCTTCTCTTCGTTAACGGTTTCGTAAATTGTCAAATCTTCATCCATTGCAGCAACGCTTGTATTTTGTTTCTTCGACCTTCGGTTTTTTTTGGTTTTTAAATTTAGGGTATCTGCTTCTCCATACAAGTCGCCAAATAAGGAAGGTTGAAAACCCTCTTCCGTAAGATCTGGCCATGGGGTGGATTTTCTAATCCCATATGGTGCCATTGGCAGGTTGAAGTATATTTCAATATGAAGAGAAACCTTCACTTTAGTTCCACCAAAGGCCCAAAGTGATAGCTTATGCTTTGGTGATTGATAATGGTAGTCGTATGGCTGATATGACAATTCCCTTTCCAATGCTTCTAAAAATATCTGATTAGGCAAATAAATATCCATTCCTTCTCTTACTATTTGATTAAAAAGAGGTCCTAAAACACCGTTTTTGTCAATGATTTCATCCCACTCAAATTGGGAACTAGATTCGATTAATCCTTGCATTGGTTCCTCTCCGATAAAATGATGAAGTACCACAAAGTTATTGTTGATTTGAAATACAGAGCTCCAATCGCGAACAGATGACCAATAAATAAAGCCACAGTTCTTCAGTTCATTCCAAATTCTGCGAACCGGATCTACCTGAAATTTTAGGTTGGGCTGTTGTTTGACTTTGTTATTAGCATCTTTAAAAATATAGTCATTGAACATCGTTCTATCTCCTCTTTATGATGTGAAAAACCAGCTGATCCTTCGACGAGGGCAGCTGGTTTTTCCTTGCATATTAAATTAGGATACATGTTTCCTCATTTGATCGATTAATCCACTTGTGATTCTTCAGCATCTTTATCCAATTGAACTGTTCAGATGTGCCTTCAGCTTATCTATCTTTAAATTTATACATAATTAACTCATCGCCTATTTCCGTAGTGAATTTGTAGATCATAAATTTTATATTCATCCCATCACAACTCCTTTATGATTTAATGAAGTCTTTGTTAACCCATTCGACTACTTCTCCATCAGGAACCTTGACATCATTCGACTCCGTCTGAATACCGTTCGGGTATGTAAGACATCCATCTCTTAAGCAACGAGGGCAAGTTACACCGCCAACTCGAACATAAAGGTCAGATAAACAATTCGTGCAACTCACATGATCAGCTACTTCGATCTTTCGGTCAGTTCGAATTGAGTACAACTCAGCAAGCACGGAGGAAACCATACCATAAAACCAAGAGTTCTCGACATCTTCCATGAAAAGGTTACCTAGAGCTTTAAAATCAATCAGGAAACCCTCCATAGTACCATAATCCCCTTCTATCAGCTCATCCCTCACGAATGTCCTAATACTCTCATTAAGGATTTCATCGGACGATCTTTCTATATCGCCGAACCAAGAACGTAATTCTTCAAATAGGATTCTCTTAAGAACTGTTTCCTCTTCATGCTTAGTGTGTTTAGCGAACTTCATCAAGAGATACACCATCGATTTCATAGAACTAAATTCATTTTCAGTTTTAACCTTCATTAAGTCCATCACTCCCCTTTTTGGAATAAATGCATAAAAAAGCACCTGATGATGATTAACTAAAGAGAATTTCCTCTTGGATTAATCACCTTCAGGTGCTTGTTTATCACATCATTAAGACTCTCTACCGCTTGGTTGAGTCCAGAAATAAATAGTTCGAATACTAAAAGTATAACCTATGTTAGAAGAGATGTCATTAAAAAAGATCCGGGATTAACATTCAATCTACCTGAACATGCTAATGTGATGAATTGATAATTTACGTTGCATGCACACAATTTGATTCATGTAAATAAGATCGTTACAATAACCTCGTAGTGGCTCTTTTAATAGCAATGCAAATAAAAGTTACTAGCGTGGATCTGCATGACCCACATTAAGTGAATGATCATTTTTTATTTGAATGCTTCTATTGTTTAAAGTTTCATTGTGTTTCTCCAATAGCTGCTTCTTTTCATCACTTGTAATTATCGTTTTAACATGCTTTTTGTCTCCACCATCTCCATAGAACGTACTGGACTTCCTAGCCAAGAAGGTCCCTTCTCTAATCATTTTTTTAAGAAGCTTGGCAGCATAGTCTAGGTCGAAGTCATAGTATTTTGAAAAGCTATTAATTACACTATATTGCGTTGCATGCCCAATTTTTCTCACAAGATACAGAACAGTTTGAATCATTCTCTGTTCATCTTCATTTGGCACCGAGGAGTGTAATAACAAGTTCAATTTGCGATAAGCAGAAAGATGAGTTTCTGATGGATCTTTGTCAACTGCCTTGTAAACCCCATACCAATCTCTAATCGCTTCTAACTCTTCTTTTGTAAATCCTTCATTTACTAAATTTTCGCCACCCATTATAATCCCCCTCAAGTCCATTTTTCAGTTAATCCACTTCAAAATACGAATAGCCGAATGATCGATCACTCACTAATGAACTTTATTTTACACTGACAATCATTACTTTCCTTTATCAATCAGGACAAAGTGAAGAATATCCCATATGAAGGCACAGACATGTTTCTCATCTTCTATGATTCAGACAGTCCCTCTTATAATTGTTGATTGTATTGAAAAAATTTTACGACGTAGTAACCAACGCTTTTGAAAGCCGGCTTTACAGAGCCCATCGATCCTCATACGCTGGTTCAACAAACACGAAGTTGGTCGGGCACAGTAATCCCCTTTTATCAAAGTCGACTTCAATTTGCATGTTAATGTTAGGGTGCATATCAAAAGCTTCATAATAGAATTGATCCATGAGAGAAATGACCTTGTTCATCTTGCGTACAAACAATTCAGAATTCTCTCCGTCAGTTTCTTCTAAAACAAGAGTGTCCCGAATTTCTTCCCCATCAAAAAACTTAATACCAAATTCACGGGATACCTTGAATGCTTTTTTATATTCTTCCGAGATAATTCCACCTGAATAGATACGCACCTTCACCTGCTCGCCAGAGCCGAGCGTTGGCATGATATTTTTATATATCAAAGATTCAAAATATTTAGGAGGTATAATTGAACGTGCACGATATCTATGAAGTTTGCCCGCCCCATCCTTCACAGTCCATCCATTAGGGCAATAAAAGCCGAGGATACTCATTTCGTTCCGGATGGATACGTCGAGCTTATCTGCTTCCTCAGAGTCATGATAAACGTGATGAAGAATGTCCTCGGCAATTGCTATAACAACATTTAGAGATCTCCTTCTTCTGTCATTTGCATGGTCGCTTAACAAGCATCCGTCCCCACCAGATTCAAAAATGTGAACTCGTTCCGTTCCATCTTTATGGATATGATGCAACGGTTCAAAACCGGCAAAAACCTCAATGCTCATTGCTTCCGATGTATCCTTTACCAGCTCAGGATAAAAAAATGATTTAAGCCTATCCCGGTCTCCTCTGTCTTTGTGATAGCGTAATTTTTTATCAATATCAAAAATCACTTCGGACAATCTACTTTGGTTTTCAAACATGCGAGAAGCGGGTACAGAGCCAATTTTCCATAAGTGAACAAAAGCAGCGAGGTCGTGTTTGATACGTTCGACCTCATTAGAAATAAACTCTACGATTGCAATTGGTAGTTGATTTTTTCTTTCCAAAAGCATTTTTAGCTCATCAGCTCGTTTGATCACATTTTCAAATACTGGCTGAGTAGTCTTCATTAACTTATCTGTTTTCCCAAACATTTATATCATTTCCCCTCGTTTTACTTCTCTTCATTTTATTCTGTTACCCTTATTCGACTTACCTAAAAAAATAATAATTAGGCTAAACGCTATTAGTGATAAAAATGGAATTGTGATAAATCCAAACCAGTTAATATAATCTACATTGCACGGTACACCGTACTGACAAGAGAGAGGTACAAATGTAACCTTCTGTCCTAAATAGTGATAAACCGCAATTCCTAAGCCAACAATCGCTAAGGGATACGCAGTTCGTGCATACGTTTTATTGTCACTTATAACTGAATATCCTAAGATAACGACTAGTGGATACATACAAATTCTTTGCAACCAGCAGAGTTTACAAGGCTCATAGCTCATAATCTCGCTAAAGTAAAGACTACCACTGGTTGCAATTATCGAAACTAAACAAGCAGCCATTAGGCCGTAGGTTTTCAAAAACTCCCTTAGATTCATATTTCATCCCCCCACTCTTTTGTCAATAATATTGTTAATGGTACTCTTGATTTCCTCATAGGATAACCCTCCCACTCCAAAAACCATTCCGTTTACAACAAGGGTTGGTGTCCCTCTAATGCCAAGATCACGTGTAAAGCTTAAATCTCGATTGACGACTTCGCTGTATTCGCCTGACTTCAATGATCTCTCCATGTCTGCATAATCAACGTGAATCTGAACCCCTTTTGCAATCTCAATTAAATAATCGATTGTTGCCCACTCTAGCGATTCGTTCTTTTGATTTTTATATATTGCTTCATAGTAAGTCCAGAATTCATTAGGACTTTTTTTGGCAACATATTCACCAGCCGCAGCTGCTGTGAGTGAATCTGGACCGAGAAAAGGGTAATTAACAAATTTAAAATTCGCTTTTCCACTATCTATATAATCACGCACTAAATTGGGGAAAATGGTTTCTGCAAAATATTGGCATCCTGGGCACTTGAAATCACCAAACTCCACAATTGAAACGGGAGCATCCATCTTCCCTTTAGTTGGTTGATCATCGAAATAAGTGAGTGAAACACTAATACTGAGTTCTTTAGGTTTTTTGTCCTTATTTTTAGCAAGGGCTATCCCCACTATTGTAGAAATAACCATCAGTACCGCAACGACAATAACCACATACTTCACTTTTTTGTACATTAACATTCATCCTTTCACAAATAAAAAAACACAATGATTACACCCTTAGTAGGGCGTAAGTCACGGTGCTTCCGTGTATTTTCATATTTTAATAGCAAACAGCGTCTTTCGTTTTATATATTAAATCGATACATACCTACCACGACACCCACCAACGAGATAGTACTAAAGTACATCGCTTCGTATTCTTTGTTGCATGGCTGTAAACGTACTCGGTATTTTTCTTTATAAAACTTCTTTACCGTAACGTTACCATCAGAAGTCTTTGCTACAACAATATCTCCGTTATCGGCAATGGATTGATTTTTCACCAATATGTAATCACCGTTGAGAATTCCTGCATCTTTCATACTGTCTCCTTCAACAGTAAGAAAAAATGAACCTTCCATGTCTGCTAATACCGGGATAAACATCTCGATATTCTCATTAGCCTCGATCGGGATACCTGCCGTTACTTTTCCTATTACAGGTAACGAAATGTGGTTTTGGTTTCCTTGTATTGAGATTTGGTTCAGTTCGATTGCCCTTGGCTTTCTCGGATCTCTGCGAATTAACCCCTTTTTCTCCAGCCTGTCGAGATGACCATGTACAGTCGAACTTGAGAATAAGCCTACTGCCAGCCCAATTTCTCTGAGTGATGGTGAATACCCTCTGTGTTTCGTATGATCTACAAGAAAATCGTAAATCTTAGCCTGGGTGCCCTTAAGCATTCGTCTCACCTCTTGAGTCATTTATTATAGTATATCTAATCCTTTATTATTCGAGAAACAGAATGTAACTATCTAATCTGTTTATTAGATACATATACAGTCACCGCATGGGAATACGATCCAAAGTGGTTTTTTAGAAAAGAGAGGGAATTACTGCTCCCCGCACTCGCATACTCTCTAGATGTTGGAAGACGACCTAACCGCTGATAAAGAAAATCGATCTTATCAAGTATTGCTTCCTCTGTAAGCACATAATTTCGGGAAAAGAAATCATCTGAAAAATAATTTGGATTTCCAATGTCAATTTCATGTTTCTTACCTATCAAATAAAGATTTTGAGTGATAATAGCAGTTAACGTTAACCCTGAGTCTGAACCATACCTTTTAATTAACTTATCTTGAATGAGTGTGGTCAAATCTGTCATTTGAATTGTATTTACCATGAGCCGCTTGCGTGCCAGAGGGAATTCTTTAGCGAATTTCTCCCTTAAAATATACGAGGAAATCTGACGATTTACTTGATAGGGAATTTCCCAATTTGAAGAAAGGAGTTCACCACAGAAATCTTCATGTACAACGGAAATCGATTTATTATTCGATGAAGCATAATCTTTTACACCGTTCCAAAGTTGAGGCAGCACCCACATTGAAAAGCCTCTTTTTACACTCATTCACCTTCACGTCCAGACCTCAATTGGGGATTCACTCATCCAATACAAACCTTTCGACTTTTGCTTTTTCTGTTTTTCTTCCAAGTAAATTCGAATTTTATCCAGATTCCCAGTCTCATTCAGTTCCTTCTGCAAGATATGCAAATGGATACCTTTTGCTGAGACTATATCCGATGCGAATTTAACCCCGTATTCATGGATCAGTTCTCTTTGTCCTTGAAAGGTATATACCCGATCGACTTCTCCGGAACTATTAGCTTTTGAAGTTAAATCAAGTTCAGGATATGCCGGGATTGCCCTCTCGATCCCTCGGCGTGTTACCACAGTCAAAACAACTTTGGTAGAAAGCTTGGTAGGTGATAATAAGTTCAAATACCGCGTGTAACCAGAGCAGGTGGAGATCACTGTTTCCATAGGATGTTCCAATTGGCACGATTCCCTTATTGGATTGTAGTTCCCACATTTTCGACAAATATCGTTCATAACTACCCACCCATTTCATTCATTTTCTTTTTCACAAAATTCGGGATGTGAGCACTACAATAATAAACATTCCAAACCCCTTTTATTATTGCAACCTCTTGATTTGTAAGTTTACACCCGCAGGATACACAATCAGGATTGTTTGCTGAATCATCATCCTCTTCAGATTTGTTATCAATTAGACCAAGGCCAGGGCTTTTAGCCCATTCGCGGTATGGTGCTAGATCGACCCAGCCCGCTTCAAACATATCCATCGCATTGACAAGCGCTCTTCTCGTTGCAGCTTTAATTGTTTCATCGAAATTGTTAATCACCTGACTACCCTTTTTAAATGTAATCAGTTGGAACCCTTGTCCCTCATTACTTGTATTTAAAATGGTCAGTAGACCTCTCATTTCCAGAAGTCCTTGTTCAGCATGGATAATTGGTTTATCCGTAGTGATCCTCCATGTATAATAACCACCAGCAGAATCATTCAATTTTTTTACATAGGTGTGAACGGGTATATATGCACTCTTATCGCTTGCATTCTTTTTAATTACCGTTCCTTCCGGAAAAGGCTCCTTTATCTTCTTCATGATTGATGCATAGAGCTCTTCATACTCTTGATGAGATAATTGCAACGCATTATGATTTATCATACTGTTCACCAACCTACTAGTAATGCTACCATTTTATACCATGCCCATAGAAAACACAAGATGATCTAAAAAATGGCCGACTCCCAGAGCCGACCAAAGTCTATGCCATATTCCTTTGACCATTATACATATTATGTATAACGTCTAATTGCTGACTCAAATCCAACACATAACAGCTGTTTAAACCGAACTTAATGACAGCATCATGGAGTTGCTTTCTTAAATCTTCGAATTGATCATCAATGCGTATTTCCATGTTTCACCCCCATGCAATGAATATCATATTAATGATAGACATCCATACCCATCCCTTATAGCATGTTCATAAGAGATGGAGTAACATAGGCCGCTAATAAGACAACCGGACAGAATATCATCATCCCAAGACCCAATCTGCGTCGTTGGGGATTCTTCGCAGCAGACAACCTAACAAGAAGGCCGAAATAAAACATCGTAAAAACGACAGGAATAGAAACATACCATACGCCTTTGAAAAGCATAGGACCAATTTCGCCGGCTGCATCAACCATATTCTCGACAGTTTCATCGCCGTTAGCCTCTAAAGGTTTTACCCCAAAGATAGAATGACCTAGTAGAGGAGCATATGCAATAAGCAGTGTAAGAACCCCAAATGCAATTATAAATACGTACCCCATCTTTTTCCTTCTCGGGTTTTTCCCCGAAGTTAACAGGAGTAAGAAACCGACTATCATAAGGACAGAAAAAATCGGAAGGCCTACTAATTGAAATAATCGAATCAGTTGTTCTAAGAGAATCATAAGGCCACTAAATATATCATCCATCATGAAAATCCCCTTTTATACAATATTATTGCCGTTTTGATGCGTTCGCATTTCCAAAAGTTCCAACAAATTCAACTTCATCAACTTGCCACCCCTTGTCCTTTGAATACAGCAGAACCGTGTGAACAATAACAGTCTGTGTCGTTTGAACTTTATTGAACGAAGTTACCACATCAAACCCATTCATGAATTCAATTTTTTCGTTACCACTGACATATCGAAATGGCTGTAACCGATTCATTTGCGAAGACACCGAGGGAACTCCGCTGCTATTATCCGGTATTTCGATCCCTGCGGGAAGTGCTGAATTGTATCCTCTGGTTGTCATGAATGGTTTGATGTTATCATATCGTTGTTTTGTTGTCTCATAAGTAAAAAATTTTTCAATAAAAGCTTTGTTTGTATCATCCGCACCTGTTGCAGATATCTGGTCCTTAATCTGAGCTTTTAAATTCATTCCGTGGAATAACTGGATTACATTAAGCAAGAATAAAGCTGCAATCAACAAATAGACCTTTTTCATAGAGACTCCTTTACTTCACAATTCGTCTATATCCCAAAAAACCTTTGCTCCAATAGCCATCCATTGGAGATATGACTAGGCCGCTATCGTTCGAATTGATAAATTTATTATTACCCAAATACATTCCAACGTGTGAAGGTTCTTTTTTATAAGTGCTCCAGAATACTAGATCACCAGGTAACGCTTGAGCCTCCGTTACAGCAGCAGTTTTATTGTACTGCGTTTCTGCATTCCCATTCAAATTAATACCAAACTGATTGAACGTATATTCTATGAGCCCTGAACAGTCAAAACCTCCTTGTTCTGGCTTTCGGCCACCCCATACATAAGGAATGCCCATGTATTTACTCATAAAATCAAGGACGGCTTGTACATCGAAAATTTGACCATCAGAACTCACCTTCAAACTACTCCAATTTGTATAGTAGCGCATGACATGATCAACATAGTCCACATCACCATAACGACTCCATCCATTTTTGGCAGCCATCATCTGACTAAATGCAACAACATTTTCTTTTGAATACCCTCCTCGCTCATTAGCGTATGGAATAAATCCTCCTCCAAAGTTATAGGATTGCAAGGTAAGGTTTACATCCCCACCAGCTGATCTAAACACGGAAGCAAAGTGTTTAACCCCATACATAATCGAGATTTCCGGGTCAGTTAGCGTGTTTGGAGGAAGCCCTGCAGATTCCGAAGACTGCATAACGTCCAATAATCCACCTCCAGACTCCTGTTGAATCATTGCTAAAATAAGATTTACTTGATCTTCAATGTTATTAATGATCGCATATTTACGCACCAATGGCTCATACCTTGAAACGGCTTCAGAAACTTTCGCTTGACCAGCATACATAGAGCCAGTACTATCGTTGTTGGCTCCATATAAAAAAGGGTTCCAATTTGAATCGGCTACCCTAATAAACTCATAGACCAATTTCATATCAGTCTTATTGATACCTTGAGATACCAGGATGTTCTGAAATTTCGTTCCATCAATATTAAGATTCGGAACAAACCTATCGTCGACTGTTGTATGATCGTATTGTGTATACGTATCTGTAGTACAATGTACATTCGTACTTGTACCCTTATAATTCCACTGGTCCGTTAATTCCAACGTACCACCAGGATAATATTTTTTTAAAGGTTTTATCTCCATATCACCATAGTCAAAAGTAACTCTTGAAAGAACGTCGTGAGCAGATCTTGGATTGGTATTGATCATCGTATCAGGTCCTGTATGATAGCTGTTTCCCTCCGAATCCGACCACGAGCAATACGTCACCGACTTAGTCCGTTCTACATCATCTCTTATTTTTGTATACGAATATTTTGGTTTAAATGCATTTATTAAAATGTTCGGATCGTAATCCGAGAGCTCAACCTTCTTATTATTTACAATGATTTGATATCGGACCAATGCTGCCGGAATACCCCAGCTTGGCTTTATAATATTTTTTAGTGATGACTTCCATGACTCTGATGCTTCAATACCATTAACTTCAACAACAGTTTTTTCTGCAACTGTCTTGAATTTCTGTTCATATTCAATATCGGCTTTCTTTTGCGATTCACTTCGACTGTTACCATCAAGGAACCAATCTGAATAAGGAATTGCCGAGAGAATTATCACGACTAAAATTATTGCAACAATGACTAACAATCCCACCGGACCAACAATCGCAATTAAACTTTTTCCAGCTGCTAGTAATAGCTTTTTCAAAAAGTCCATAGCCAATTTCTTTAAAATCTTTACAGCCTTACCTGCAGCTTTTCTTGCCGCCTTGCCCGCAACTTTTTTTCCAGCACCACCTGCTTGCCCTGCTGCGTCATTGGTTAAATCCTGAGCATTCACTCTATTACTCACCGTCCATTCCGACCACATGAGGATGACTCCATACAATTACGAACCATCCTCACGTGCCTTTAAAGCGTTATTGTGTTTTTTGTCCGGTTTTTATCTCTTTTTGCCATATCAGCAAGATTACCTACCCTTTTTGTGTGATCAGTTGGTTTCTTATATTCAGTATTTATACTGGTTTTTCGTGTTAATAAGTCAGCACCTTTATCAGACCAATCTCTGCGGTCTGTTCCTTTAATATTATGAGCGAAATAATTGTCAGGGGTTATCTTAGCTGCTTCTACACGATTATCATCATATTTGGCGCCATCAGTTCCACGGATGTACGATCCTGATGTCCGAGCAAGGTGCTCACTCGAACCTCCTGCCATTCCAACAGACCCTACTGAAGACCCTGCAGCGTATCCTTGAACAGGCTGTGTACTCGGAAGTTTATAAGACCCATTCGGTTGACGTTCAAACTTTTCGTTGTGGCCCGGAAATTTATAATCAGCCATTCGTGTTTCACCTTTTTTAAGGGTAGGATCTGCTGCACCGTAATTACTAATTCGTTGCTTTCCATTTCCAGAGTTTACGTAAAATGCAGAACCACTGTTTGTCTGTTCCCAACTCACATCTCTGCCAGCGTACTTCTGGGAAAGATCTGGTAGACTCATATCGTTCATACCACCGAATCGTTCATCAGCACCTTGTATTCGGTTTCTACTTGCCCCTGAAGCCATGTGACCAATCTTCCGTCCAACGCCACCTACTCCAACTGTACTACCAATTGACTCCCCCATATTGCCCATGAAATTACGACGTTGGCTTAAATTATTCCACATGTCATTGAAATTTTTTCCACCTGTGGACCCCATATCTTTCACTTTGCTAAAAAAACCAGAACCTGACGATGCTTGATAGGCTGATTTCATTCCCTCGGGAAAGAAACTTGATTTTGCAGTTCTAATTGCATTTGTCGAACCTGCAGCTAAATTTCGCGCTCCTTGAGCAGCACCTGATAAGACGGAACCACCAAGTTTTGCCCCAACTACCGTACCTGCAGGGCCCATCGTCAATCCCATAGTACCTCCTGCAACAGCACCCACGTTTTCAGCAATGGACCTAAACTTTTGCCAACCCCCGCCTCCTTTTGCAGCTTGGGTGAGAGCTGTTACACCTGAGTCTGAACCCATATCTGTTCCAGGTCCAGGTATTCCCGATGCACCCGATGCACCACCTGCAGACATGCCGCCACCAGCTCGCTTCCCACCCATCATGTTACCTGCACCTTTGGCAAGCATCATTGCGCCAGTTACCGATCCAACACCCATTGTAGTTGCTACTTGACCTAACTTAGAGCTAGAATCACCTAAGTTCAGCCATTTCGAAATCATACCCGTGATAGGAATGAACATGATTAGTAACGACAATTTATAGATGGTCGCAAAGGCGTTAAACGGACCAGTACCAGCCATTCCAGCTAGCTCAGCGAACACAAAGATGGTAATAGCGTGTATCGTCTGTAGAAATATATTTCCCGCTAACTCTTTTATCCAAGTGCCAAAAAACGCTCTTGTTTTAGGAAACATTAGACTATAGGCTGCGAACGGAGACAACACCACAAGAAAAATGATAATCACCTTTCTCGCAACGTAAATAACATTCAGATATAACGTAAGGCCAAACTCACAAAGATAAATAAACCCATTCCCGATATTGAAATTACCTGCGGCACCGATGAGAGACACTCCATTGGTGTCTATGCCTGTTGCCTTTAAGGTCGAATACAAAGTGGTAACAAACGCCAAATTGAGACTCATCATCACTTTAAAAATCAACCAAAAACTAGACATGAAAAAGGCCGATAAGATCCACATATTAATATCCGTCCAAAAATCAGCCTTTGCTTGCGGTGAGTAAGCTTTTATACCAAATTTGGCAGCAGAAACCATGATTGCTATGGTTAAAATTAAGGCATATAATCCTGTAAGCAAACCTAATAACGGGTTAACTATCTTCTCCATTTCCCCTTGACTGAAAATCCCGTAATTGAGTGTCCCTGTATCCCCATATGGATTCCCAAAAATTAGAGAAGGTAGACTATTTAGATGAACTGCATTAAAAATGTCGAGGAGGAATCCCAACATGATGCCATCGGTAAGACTAGCATCCTTCTGGTCCTTTTTCATTTGTGCCAATTTTTCATCTGTAAATAATGTTCCTGTCTCTGACATGGTAGTAGATCCAGATGGAACCAAGAGGTTCGTGTCCGTTGCGGCAAAGGCCATATTCTGCAGCAGGAATATCGAAAGAAGTACGGCCAGTAAAACAATAGAAACTCTCTGCTTCACTTAAGCCACACCCTCTCCTTCAATCGCTTTAATATCAACTGCCATATTTAAAAATTGTATCTGAGCTTCTCTTGAGCTTTTCTTTCCAGGACCGGTTCCCATCTCAATATTTTGATTTGTATTCAAATAATTCCATTCTTCAGGGGTAGGTTCTGACCTAAAACTTACAATTTGTTTTCCTGCTTTCATAATGACATCACCTTTATTGGCAGTCCGTATCATATTGCCGACATCTTCAGATAATCGATATGTATCCAAAATAGGCTGGATATCTTGATCTGATTGCTGTAAGAAGCAGACTGTTGCAAACTGAGCTACAACGTCTCTTGCGGCCTCTGTCCGATCGAACATTTCATAGCGTTGTGACACAAGAGTAAGGGAAACGTTCCATTTCCGGCCCCGAGCGCTAAGTGTCTTAAGCCATTCCATCATCGTTTTGTATTTGATCATCATCCACGCTTCATCAATGATGACTCTTTTTTTGACTTTTGGGTTTGAACCTATAAATCTGTTCCATACCCATGTCATCAATACGTGTTGTGCTAAAGGTCTTTCAATACCGTTAGGGCTTAACTTCGAAATGTCAAATGTAACGACCGGTGCATCGTCAAGCGATACGCCAGAATCCGAAATAATCTCTGTTTGTCCATCGAATAAACCAAATGCTTTATTCTTCGTGAAGAGGTGTACAATCGTGCAAAGCTCCTTTAACTCATAATCTCCATCATCACGAAGCTTTACTAATCTCTCGTATGTTTCTGAGATAGTCGGCATATCGATTTTTCGCCTTCGGTAGGTGATTTTCCCATTTAGATCGATATCTTCTTCATTGAGATAAATTGACTCTGGATCTTCAGTAATTCCTCGCTTAGTATAGAGGTCTTCTAAAAGATCGCTCAAAACACCAATCTCAATGGGTGTCAATCCGCGAGAATCCGGTGATAATGATTCTTTCATTACTGTGAAAAACTCCAGGAGCTCAATAACTTTAAAGTTAAGGTTGATTCGTTCTACTGTATATTCATTTTCTTCTCCTGGATTGATAATTTCCCTTTCCGGGAAAATATCCATAGGATTAATTCGACTCGCTGTTTTGGATTTAGACGGATAGATAGGAATGACTATACCCCCGAGCGCTTTTGTAAGAGCGATATACTCAGGTTCACAGTCAATAATAACGTTCTTCATAATTCCATCCATAAAACCACGGCCGATAATCTGTTTGACGAGAACAGATTTTCCAGAACCCGATACACCGAAAATACCCATGCTATAATTGCTAAGACTAGCGTCAAAGTTATTATAATAAACGTATTCACTGCCAAACCGCCCTATAGGGAATCCCCCTATATGATTAAGTTTGGAACTTGCGTGAGGAAAAATTGCGGTTAGAGCATTTTGATCAAGATTTCGATCCGTCTTTTCAAGATGGTTTTTACCAAGAGGCAAGCACGAAAGGAAACCTTCTTTTTGTCGGCCATACGAGTTGATGATTTCGATGGATTCTCCACCTAGAATTCGTTCAATCTCGCGGGATTTGGCATTCAAATCATTCAGATTACTAGCAAAAACAGTCCCTTGAATTGAAACATAGTACAAACCATTTTGGTTGTTCTTGATTTGTCTTTGCAAATACTTGGCGTCATCACGTTTTTGCATAGCATCTTCGATCTTCGCGCCTTCATTTCGGTTTGCAGCTGAATGAACAACTGTCTCGAATTCATCGATCTTTTTCTGCAGTTTCTTAATGGCTGAATTTCGATCAAGTGGCTCAATATGGACTGAAACATCCATATCATCCCCAGTGAATAGACCCTCCAACCAACCAATACGTACTGTACGAGGATACCCCGATGGTTTTATGAAAAATGATCTACCAAATTTCACATCTCCAAGTCCTGTCTGAATCTCAAAGTGATCCTTTTCAAAGGTAATCCCATCATTAGTCAGGTTCTCCATCATACTCGGGAAGGTGAGGTCTCTTAAATCGATTTCCTTTTCCAATTTAATATTTCCGTGTTGAGGTGCTTCAACATTACTTGAAGCCTTATTGCGTGTGAATAATTTCTTCATCTTCGTAAGCATTATCACGTACCTCCTCCACATCGTAGACCAACGCATCATATCCTGGTAAAGTTGTCGGGTCGATGGTCACGTACAGAGATGTTAGTTTTTCGCGATCTTTTACATCATCGATTGGGTTTACCACCATTCGATCCCTATTTAAAGCTCTTTTCATAACTTCCATTGCTCGTAAACTGTCTAGAATTTCTGAATCTATATCGCACTTTCTAAGCATCTGAGAAATTGTCCAAGCCCTTTGATAAAGTTCGTCTCTGATATCCTTTGCTTTATCTTCTGGAGATAGCGCACCCATTCGTCCGGTTTGAGGAACATATGAAACCACATAATATACTTTTCGAGAAATCCTAAACTCATCTAGCGAACGCTCTTTAATATATTGGATAACGGAGTTGTTATAGCCGCGTGTTTGTTGATTGCATTTGGACAAGTTCAATTCAAAACGTTCCTCTTCTTTTCGCAAATCTTGGGTAACTGCCTGACCAAGAATTTGAACCGGAAACCGAATAACTCTGAACAAGGCACTATAACCAAGGATAATTCCCTGTCTGGCTCCGTCAGAAAGCAGATCATAGTTAACAGAGTCAGCAGTTATAATGACACAATATTCATTATTCTTCTTTTCAAAAATGCCGGTCTGGATGTTCTCCAAACCTAGCATATCGATCAGTTTTTCCGACCCCTTTTTAGGTTTCACTTTTCCATTTGCAGTTAATTGAACTTGACCCTGGCCCATTTCCTGCATATGCTGCTTTCTTGCCCAACCAAATACTGGCTCATTTCTGTCCATTCTTTTCTTTGCAAATATCAAGAATACAAGTACGACGACCAATAATCCCATTGAGAAAGAAATCAATATATCGAAACCATCCATAGTACTTATACCCCTCCTTGGTTCACATTTTACAAACTTTGATAAGTTTTTTGCGATCTGTAAAATTTCCAACTTACAATTATATAATCGCTCATATACATTTCATACTTGTCCAATTTGAAATAGGCCATCAATACCGCTACGCCCGTTACAAATAGGAATAAGACGAAACGAATAATAAAATCAATAAAGCCACTCAAAAAAGGAATGTCCCCCCACACGACAAAAGCTATCATGATAAACCCGACAGGCGCTATAATAAAAAATTGCCTTAGAGAAAAGATCGCTAGAACACTTTTCTCTTCTTGGGTTATATCAATAGGTACTACAATCTCACCCATTCGTCATCCCCCCTTAGATAAAACATTCGGATGGTTTCCCACCCGAATGTTTGAATCGCTTATTAACAATTAGCGCCTGCTATCACTGCAATCGCGCCTGCGAATTTGTAACCCGCGAAGAATATAAAAGCACCACCGAAACAACCAAATAGTCCCACCCAGGCTATTCCTCTCTGTTTAGGGCTAATCGAAACGAAAATGATTACAAGTGAAACGATCATGATACACAGTGTAAAAAACAACCCTCCGATACCACCAACAAGTCTAATAATAGATGTAAGTGTATCCTTAAGGGTCGTATCAGACCCAGTTGTAGACGTACCAAACGTATCTTCACAAGTTACCTCATTTGTTGCCGCGAAGGCACTTAGTGGTGCTAGTACCGTCATACTAATCATCAAAAATAACAAAATACCAAAAATCTTCTTTTTCACTCTTACCAATCTCCTCTCAGGAATTTTTTGTAGATCCTTACATCTTGATCGTGTGACTCGTACCTCTCCCCCTTGCGAAAACGCAAAAAAAGCACAGCCTAAACCAGGTCAAAATGACCTGATTTAAGCGGTGCTTCCGCTGGCATATAAATATGTTATTTTAAATAAGCTGGAGAGTTTCCTGTTTCTAATTATCATTCCTAGCAATTCTTTTGTCAAGCTAGAATCGTTTGAAATGTTGTTCAACCCGTACGGTAATCGAGATATCAATGATATCACCGTTCTCATCTAGCACGAGGTGCAAATTAATAATACCATAATCAATGGGTTTCCATTTTTTTAAACGACTTTCCGTTTTCTTAAGTAGAAGTTCAAGCCCTTTTCGGGACAAGACAACAATGGATTCATTATCATCCATGATACTCATCTTCCTGATCTGTGTATTCCTCTGAAGTACTCCGTCTCGAACATTATATTCAGTTTCGCCCCTTCCGTCAGGTAAATCCGCGTATAGCTTATTGTTATAATCGCCTATGATGCAAAGGCGGATTTGTTCAACCAACTTATCATTATTCAATATGACCGTACCGCCCTTCTTTTGTTTATGCATGGACATTAACCCAGCTCCTCAACTTTTATAATATTAATTATTTTTATGTATCTACAAAATGATGTTGGTGAATATTCTATTCAAGGATCAAACCTGTGATCATAGACGGAATTGTTTCATTAGCTTATCCTTATCAACATGAACCCTAATCCTCCATATTTGTTACTAATTACTGGTGGCTCATCTAATTACTCATGGCAGTGAATATTCAATTGAATGTTCAATTTCCTTATATGTCATCTTACTACAATATTCTCCCATTTGTCGATAGTGAATATGGGTAAACATACCCAAGAAACAATTGAATCGAAAGGACAATACTTCCGTTTCTTTTAACCTATTTTTCGAAAAATAGGCTAAAAGAAGCGGGGAATCAGGACGATTCCCTTACTTCACAGCTTTACTACAGTACTTCTTGCCTTATTGCATTACCTCTTTGTGTTACATCTACTATAAAAACATCATTATCCAGGAAAAACCCCTTCACCAATACAATCTGGCCAATTAGGTCCTGAGTAATACCAATTCCTCTTATAGGAATGCTGGCATCATTATATGTCAGTCTCATAATTCCATCCGAGGTGTAATTGACTCTTCCCATCATAACGTCAACCTCATTAGAAGTGGCTCCTATGGAGGGAGTCGTAGTAATCTGATCCGCAAATTCGGAACCAAAGACTCTCCGAATCACATGATACTCCTGTTTTGGTAATGGAGAAGATTGTTCAGTGTACTCAATTATATGATCTGGCGGGGGAATATCTGTATCTTTTAGACTCTCCATCATTTGATCAATATCATGCGGATAATCAGGTGAACCCCCTCTATCTACTTCAGTTGGGAGTGAAGGTACCACTTGAATTAACATTTCCTCTGAACGCATCTGTGTCAACGGTGCTGCTGGTCGTTCATCATGCTCATGACTGATCAACTGCTCATTATAATAATAAGAATCCGGTGGTGGCTCTTCTTGATGTACTTGGCTCTCAATTGTACCAAGTTGACCAAGCAACTGTAAGATCCCATTTTCTACTTCTTCGGGTAGTGAAGAAACTACTGGAGTCCTCGGAACTGAAGGTGGTATTTCCCCAACCTCATCGAGATCCGAACGTGGCTGTGTCAAAGGTATTGGCCGCCATCCATCCGTTTCGTGCTCACTTTCAAAAAAATGTTCTTCTTCATTTCTGCTATTCATACTATGGCTTGTGTCGATAGTCATGGTGTTTGTCGTAAACCCAGTACATAATCCGACAATTACTGGAAGTGCCAATATGGAGAAAAGAATGACTAATTCCACTCGTTCTTCCTCCTTACAACTGCCAGATGAAAAGTGCCACGACAATGAAAAGACAAACGAGGAAAAGACCAGCGACCATCAGCGCCTCTTCGAAAAACCATCTGACTCTTGTTTTAAATGCTTTCTCTTTTGCAATTGATCGAATTGATTTGGTTTGTCTTGAATGATCCTTGCGGAGCTCTTGACTCAAGTGAAATTTTTGTAATTCATCTAGACCATCATCAATTGATTTGTAAGACGCTTTTACCCAAGTTGCTCTTCTCATTAGAAAAACCTCCCACTTTTGGTCTGTACCTCATTAATTCGGGAACATATGTTCCCATATTCAATAAAAAAAACAGCCATATATAAATACAAAAAGCTGCTCCTTCAGCGAAGGGTATAGCATCTTCATGGATTTAAAAAAACAAAAAACCCCAAGTGTGGAATTGTGCGTTTAGACACAAAAACACCTTTGGGGGTGAATGTACAAATTGAGCGAAAACCCTCATTAGTCGCGTGACAGAGAGCAGAAGTAGAATGTATATATATACATTCTACCACTGCTTGGAAAGATAGACAACCATTAACTTCACTTGGTTAATGAGTTGAGGATAGTACCCCGTCAGTGTTAATGAAATCACTTATGCGATACGGAGTCGTATACATCATGACTTCTGCAACTTCATCTGAGCCAATCGTTATTGGTTTCAAAGGATCTTTAATATATAACGTAATCTCTTCTTGAGCTTCGAAGAACTTCAAACATTCATTAAGTTTTTCTGCATTCACAGCAAAGTTCCATTTTATCCCTTCAACTGATGTGCCTAACTGTTGTTCTAATACCTGAGGCACAACAGCGAAAACCGTATTCTTTCTGTTTTCGCCTTTTCTGTTTTCAAATCTCACCGTTTTCGTGCCAGTTGAAGTGATCTTCTGCACACGAGCACAAAGTTCCATCAACTCAGCTCGATCAAAAATGTACCTGCATTCCACATCATATTCATACTTGCTTAGTAAGTCTGGAAATACACCATCAATCACTCTGCAAACGCAAGTCGTGTCTGGTGTCTGAAAAATGACTAAGCTTGCAGATTTATTAATCCCCACTTCCACCTCTGAGTCTGATGAAATCATGTTTTCTATCCCTCTTAGGTGGGCTGTGTCAATGATTACTGGGAGGTTTACCCAATTGTAGTTTTTGGATTCATAGGTTACTCCGTTCAACCGATCACATGCTTGCAAGATGCAGTGACCAGATGGAGATTGCGAAATAGATATTCCAGAAAATATTGGTGATGTTCTCGCTGCTTCACTCGTAGATTTAACTGTGAAGCCATTGAACTTTTCAACAAGCTGAGAAAGAAGATTCGGACCCCAAATTACCTTTTCACTCGGGACAGGTATTTCCATAAACTCGGTGGTTTCATTCAGGACTCTGACTTTCATCTCACTTCGTCTACCATTTGTTCCCCATACCATCTCGATATATTGTGTGTCCTTTTTTTTAACGTACGTTATATCGATTTCTTGATGACTTGGTAAGGCATCAACTTTATTAGCTAGTTCTTTCATGGATGTTGTCACAAAAAAGTCCTCAGTAACTGTAGCAGAAACCTTTTTTTCTCCTGAAAGATCGATCGAGGTAAAATAAAAGGATACGATGTTTTTACCAGAATTCTTAATGTATACGTTCCGATCACCAATGCATGAAACCTTTACACTTTTAGCCATTTCTGCAACGACATCTTGCAATTTACTCGAATTCATTTTAAACATAATCATTCCTCCTATTATTGGATTAATCAAAAAAAGATTTGAGCGCATGGACGCAAAAAAGCCCTGCGAATGACATGAGCATTAAAATGCTTTAGTCACCCACAGGGCGTATTTCCATAAATAAGATTCCTCTTTATACCGCATGGCAAGAGGCGAAAAATAAAAATTGGACTATCCCTATCATAGAAGAATTTTCGAGAGATTTCAAGTAAGTATCCACTATAGATTGAACAGCTGTATATTCCGCTACAATAATCTTAAATACCTCTTCCCATAGGAGAAGCAAGCCTCACTCGCTTTCTCAGGTTGTATGTAGGTATGCTGTTTGGTTAATTGCCAGCCTAATGAATTAACCTACGTGCAGCAACCAACCACTTGCTCCTAAAACTCACGATAACTTCGTTAATAAATTAAACATGCGAGTAGTCTGTCGTTGGTATGGCCGCTTCTTCATTCTAAAAGATTGAATGCTGCTCATTTCAGGCTCCTTTGTGTTCGGGAAGAAAACTTTCAAAACGTCCATTCATTTTGTAGAATACACCCGCAACTGGAAGTATGGACACGCGTCGATGTATGGCATGATCACCATTCGTAACTATAAGAGAGGTTTTGCAGTAGAAAACATTAACTTCTAGCAATTCAACCGGTGTATTAATGATTTTGCACAAATAGCCAAACTCTTGTAGTGTGTCTTCAATTTCAATAGCATGTTGCTTTTCGGTGAAGGTGAGTAAAATCTCCATGGATACTTCCTCCTAAAATCTAAACCCTCCAACTAAATCGTCAGAGGGCTCCAAATGATAACTTATTTATTTTGTTTGTAGATTAAGCAATTGCATTTGCAGGTCGATAGGAAACATAAGGTTCTTGACCAGAGGATTCAACCCCATTATCAATATACCTTTTATCGAACTTTCCGTACTTACTCCTGGCCACGGTTATTTGTGGAGAAACCTGTTTGGCCGCTCCCCACATATTTGTGTCAACATCAATGTGTCCTTCCCATATGACAAAGGATTTATTCGGGAGAAACACTAATAGGGAGTCAGAACGTCTGTGCTTAGCTCTATAAGTGAAATACAGAGCTTCTGAATGCTGTGCGTATTGCTCAATGGATGCACTTACCAAGGTTAGGTGTACTGCATAGGGAAATCCCGTGAGGTCATCTATCATCAGTAGTGTATACTTTCTGCTTGCTTCCAACTTTTTAACAACATCTTTTAAATTCATAGATTCTTCCTCCTGGATAGTTAGGATATTCAAAAAATCAAGTTCAAGCTGTTCGCCGGAACTGATACCAAAAAACCTTAAGTTTGCTTCAATAAATGGATTGAGATACTCCTCATGTGTTGCTTTCTCATCCTTATACTTCTCATTGACTTGGGCAACTTTCTCTTCTGTGATCAATAGTTCATCATCATCGACAAAAAACGAAAGTTGATTACCCACGATCATTTACCTCCTCATTATATATTTTATCAAGCTCCCTTGATCTAAAAAGCCAACAAAAAAAGCGCCTAACTGTACCACCATTAAAGGTGTTATTCACAGAATTAGGCGCCTGTTGTTGGCGAAATAAAAAATAGAGTGCTTCGTAGTCGCGTGACAGAAGCTATAGGGAATTTGAAAGTATGACAATATATTAGCATTTTTTATTCCAAAAGAAAAGCAAGAAGTCCTTTCGTAAAAAGACTTCACTTCTTCCAACAGGGGATATTCATTGACCCCTTTGCACCCATGATGCAGAATAAAGAGTTTATTTAGCCTTTATTATTTATATCATTTATAACTAAAGAATAATGTACTATGCGAAAGCGACATTAATTAATATATTCATGGAAGCTAAACTTAATGATAGGTAAAAACCCAAAATACTCTTCAATTCATCTAATTGACCAAGATTTTATTGATCAAAAATATCTCATTTATTTCCGTTGCTCTACAAAAATATCTCATTTATACCCGTTACTCATAACGTGTATACAGTTTTACTCATTTTCAGTTCACCATTGTGCTAGACAAGCTGGAGCCCCCGATAATTAGTTAATTTCTCATTAAAACATTGGATTGCAGACTTGATGGCTTCAGCTACTGACCGAATCAATCGTACCGGAACCGCATTCGCTATTTGTTGTTGTTTCGAAGATAGACTGCCTTGAAATTCAAAGGTATCCTTAACATCGAAAAGCCTAGCGCATTCTCTGACAGATAAAATTCGATCCTCTACAGGATGCAAGATGCATGCTTTTCTAGGATTAACAATCGTGATTGACGGCTTTTCCCATTCCAAGCGCCGGTACATATCACTGTGCTGGCCTTTAGGTCGAATATCTTGAGGTATGCTGTAAACATTGCCGCCTGGAGGAACTGTGCTCATCCTCTCAAGTGTCTCGTCCTTTGCTTTAGACACATCTAGTTGGTTTGGAATACCATCATGGAGTCCCTCAAATGCTTGGCGCACAGTCCGATATTCATCTCTTCTGAACTGAGGCTTGGGTAGCTCGATCTTACCAATCTTGCTACCGATAAAAATTGCACGTTCGCGTAATTGCGCTGACCCCATATCAGCAGAAGAAAGAATACCGGAAGAGATTTCGAACTCAGAAAGAGCACTGTAGATTTCATCTTTAAATTGACCACCCCCTGCTGTGAGAATCCGAGGGACATTCTCTAACAAAAATACTTTACAGTTTTCATTTGCCTTGATAGCCTCAATATATTGTTTTACTAACAAATTGTTTGGGTTGTCCAAAAAGTTCGTATTCCGATTGGCATTGCTGAAACCCTGACATGGGCTCCCTCCTATCATTACCGGTGCCTTTGCAATCTTACTTTTATCAAATTTGGTGATATCCCCCTGCACAATGTGTGAACCTATATTGTGCCGATATGTCAAAGCAGCACCCTCACTTAGTTCAAGTGCAAAGACGACATCAAATCCTGCTTCCAAAACACCTAGATCCATAATACCTGCACCACTGAATAAGCTCGCTACTTGCAGTGGTATCAACAAGTTTGCAATTCCTGATTGGAGGGAAGTATTGCTTGAATCTGATATGCTTGCACTCTCTTCAAATAACAGGTCCAGTTCCAATTGTTCATATCCGAGTAAACCAGCAGCCTTGCGAAGAGATTTACGAGATAGAACAATCTCGGCTTTTTTCTTTACAGCAATGAAGTCGTTTATTTCTACGACCTTCCGCTTACTTCCAAGCAATTGTTTCACTGCTTGGGTTACTTTTTGGAATGACGCTTGTTGAACAGCGACATATCCTTGGATCACAACATGTTCTCCAAAAATCTCTACCTGCAAGTAATCGCATCCCTCAAATGCAGAGAGTGCTGCCTTGTCACGGATGTCTATAACAGGCTTTACGCTTTCTTTGAGTTGACGACGGGAAACCGTGTTGTCCGTTGTATCCTCAGAAGTCAAAATAATGATTTTATTTGATTTCGATTCAATAACATATTTGTAATGGGAGCCAGGTTGGAATACGGTATTCTGCAGCACTTTGTCCTGAAGATAAATACCACGATGGGACAGCTTTGCATTTCTCTTTTTCAATAACATTTTATTCATCCTCTCAAATAAAAATTTGTATAAAAAAGAAGGTAGGGATATCTCCCATACCTTCCTAATACGCCTCCAGGGGGAGGACAATTATTTCCATTCCTTTTGAAAAGTTCGGAGCTCGTCCTCCGATTTTTGATCGAACGCTGCAGAAAGCTTCACCCCAAGCGTACCCTGAGACTCACTTTGACTTAGTGACTCTACCGACTCACCGGTAAATCTCGAAAGGATATGATCGTCTGCAGTCATCAGAAATTCGATCAACTTGTCTTTGGAAATGATCGGGACCACGACCTTCCAGCCACCTCGAATTTCCCTCGGCATAAACCATGAGGTAACATCATCCTCGTCCTCTTCATCTTCTCTGTCTTCATTAGAAAGATGGTAAGTAATTCCTGTCGTCATAGACACGATGGAATGGTTGGACTCGTATAGGGCCCATGCCTCATCAAATTTGAGGATTAACTCTTGTTCAACAGCGTCTTCATCATCTAGAAAAATGACTTGACTGAATTTGAACCCGTAGATATCCATTTGATCATCATCTGGTGTGATGAACAGTTGAGACTCTTCATAGTCTACTTCAGCAACCGTTCCCTTGATTTCAATCCCACTATCGGTAACACCTTTTACAGGTACATCGATGATAGCATCGAAAAGATTCACATCACTTACTGCTGCTTGCAAGACTACCTCCCAATCGTGCATCATACCGTATTCAAGCCCTTTTGAAATGTGATGGACGTTTTCATCGCGCACTTTCTGTTTGAGCGAATTGGGGAGCCTGCTATACAAAGACCACGTCGTGTCGCGTTCAGCACGACTGGCTAGAAGTTCCTCAACATCCTCCCAATGAATAGTGGTTGAAAAAATAGCTAAAGACATTAGATTACCTCCATGTTAACCTGCTCAAGCAGATCGATTTGATAATAAAAAGAGGGGCAATTGTAATTACCAATTGCCACCTAAATTACTAGAAATAAGAAACCCTATTTCTCTGGGATTGTATCCAGCAACTTGGTTAATTGCGAATCTGTTAGCGAATAGAAAGAACCTCCATCATTAATTGTGTAAACGGGAGTCTTTCCAGCCTTCTTTTTACCCACTACAATTGGAAGATATTCATCTTTCACTTTAAGATATCCCATGCAGCCCTCACCCCACTCTGGTTTCATGAACTCGGGACGAGAAACAAACACCTCTTCAAATGTCGCCTTAGAGTCTTGAAGCCCACTAGCCTTGCAGTGGAATTTCCCTTGTCGGGTTGTTACAGACAGATTTGCAGCGGTCTTACCAAATATGACTCCGTCTGTTTTAATGTCCGGTATGAACACAATTTTGCCTCCTACTGCTTTTTCGGTTTCAAGAATAGCACCCTCTGTAACAGAATACCTATAACCGGATGGGAACTTACTTTGAAGACTCTCTACCACTTTCTTCTCGGCATCAGCAAGCAGCTGCTTAGTATCAGTTCCGTTTACCTGCACAGTAACTGACAAGGTGATTGTAACAGTTTTGATTTCTTGATTTTGACTCATGAAAATTCCTCCTTGAAATTGGGTTGTGTTAGAACGCAAAAAAACGCTCTTCCAAAAGTCCAATCTCTTAATACAAAATGAGATTGGGCGTTTAGAAAAGCGCTCTTGAAATGTCTCCGTAAGCTGCATAGCGGGAGCAAAATAGTTAAATAAGATACTATTACCATATCATATTTTGAATGGACAATAAAGAGTGAGATTTCTTCCCTCAAAATTAAGAAAACGAAGTAAAAACACGTTGCCACTGTGAGCAACGTGTTTTTCGCATGTGTTAACTATTTTTCTGGAGTAATGGCAATTTGGTTAATACGCTGATTGTTCAAGAGTCTTTCAGCGACTGCCAAATGATCATCCATTGTCATACGTTCTTGCCCTGGAATACTGCCATCTTCCATTGAGGCTTCATAAATACGTTGCATTAACGTAGTATCCGTCATCTCACAGTCAGATGATCTTGCGTTACGTCTCATTTCCTCATTTTTTATAGCCGATTGTGAAATGTGCTGCATACTCTCCACCCTTTCTTTCAATACATATATCTGGTACCCAGAAGTCTGAACTGTAAGTGTACTTTCCTGATAAGATAACCATACCAAGTTCACTATCCAACTTCAAGGAGATCCTATAATCTTTAATTAGATATTCCTTTAGTATCAAAGGTTTAACCCGTTACAAAAAATCCAAGGAAATTAATCCTTGGATGATTTTGTAGATTAGCTTGTATTAAGTATTCAGAAAGCTGCATTCCTCTTCCAGCCAAAGCATTAAATAACGTCTAGCCGATTCTTCTTCTATGATCTCTTTGTGACAAACAATGAACCGATAATATCTGTACTGTTCACTCACCATAAAGCTAATGCCTTCATGCTGTCGGTTGACACGATCATAGAGTGAAAATATCGAATCTTCTTCTAGTTCGAGGTCGAAATAATACAATGAATTTGTATTTGTGGTTTCCTTTGTGTTGATTTCTCCGGTTTTATGAAAGACCAGCCCACCATCATAATCAAATGGTTTTGGTTGAACATCCGGATGAAAACCTTCTTCCTCCCAAGCAGAAATTATGGCCTCTATTTCTTCTTTGGTGATCAATGAATGACCACTTACCTTTTCAGCATGTAAAAGGCTCTCTAGCAGCTTCTTACGAGCATTAAGTGTCAATGATCCAACTTCATAGCTCCAATTATCTGGAGCTTGTACAGGGACATCCAAATCTAATGATGGCTGGGACAAGAATGACCTGTCTTTATCAAGTCTTCGTTTCAAAAATTTACGAATGGGTAGGCGATATCGGATATCATTTCTAACTTGATATAATGTCCTCTTCCATTTATTTAAGGGTCTTAAGGAGTCATCACCATTATCGATTTGATTGATTAGCATCTTATCTTCAATTCCTGAGTAAAGACATGTCCAACACCCGAACCTACTTGTTCCGCATGACTTCGACTGGTTCCCTTCAGACATGGTAAGTTGGCACTCACCCGTAGAATCCTTGTAAAGCTGATATAGATCATGAGGATCTACACCCCAACCTAACCTTTTCTTATGCAAAAGATAGGCCCACACATCATCTGAGGAAAGGTATTTTATACTATGGTAGACTAGCACACGCTCATGGATCGCGTGACGTGCAAATTTGGTCTCATCTATGGAGAACTTCTGGATAGATCGCTTTCGGTTAACACTTTCTTCTTCACGGACGCCGAGGAGCATGACAACATCGTAAATATCCATAATATTAAAATGAGTACTAATAATATTTTGAACAATGATATCGGTAGGATCCACCTTCACTTTAGCAGTGCACCATCTGAATCTTGAATTTTCCGTTGGTGGCGGATTTCCCTTACCTATCACCTGGAAGAAAAATCTATTTTTCATTTCTGGTTCCGCGAGATGTACCTCTATGGGCAATCCTTGTTCTAAAGCTGCTTTTTGAATCTGATCCATTGTTTTACGTACGTATAGATTCATTATTGGTGTTTCAACTAGTGTGTTACCTGTTACAATATATACTTTTTTTGTGCGCTGCTCTGGTAAGAGATCAGTCAACATGTCCCATACCAGGGAAGTTACCATTGTAGAATCCTTACCCATGCTACTCATTATGCACCAAGGTAACGAATCTTTTAAATAAAGTGCTTTTAATTCATTAACTAAATCGCTAAATTTGAATCCTTTTATCATTTCACTAATACTAAGAATGGTCATAGCAGTATCCCCCACTCAAGCTGTCTCTCAATTGGATTGGCAGCTGATTGGGAAACGTCTGCATAATACACTCTATCATTTGCAAAATAAGCGAGTTCTGCTGTTAAAACTGTTTTTCTCGTATGTTCATTGATAAAGGTATCTACTTTGTAAGGGTTATAATAACCGGTATGGAACGTAACCGAAGAAGGTTTTTCACTCTCCCCAGCAACAAAAAAACCTTCAACCCAAGCATGTACTGACCTAACCTTTTTATCAAGTACTCTCTGGCGTCCTTTTTTTGATACATGAAACTTGGCGATTCTAATTGTTGCTGTCTGGACATAAGCCACTACTAGACCTGACGTTTTGTTCTTAACTGAAAAACAGTCGCGGTTCAAATTCTTGTATATTTGGACCACATCACCTTCATTCAACGTTCGTTCTTTTACGATTTCCATAGATATCATCCCTTCTTGTTTTCATTGACTTTTGGGTTGTGAGAACGCAAAAAAAGCGCCCTATCCTAACAACCAATCTAAAACGGTCGGAACCGAATGTAAGATTAGTCGCTTGGATAGAGCGCGTTTCTTGATTAATTTTCTCCTTTTACCGCATGGTGGGAGAATTGGCTAAAAGTAAAATATATGCTCATCATATCATGTTCATTTTTAATTGAACAGAACTACATTCCAATTTGAGCCTAATTGATGAATAATGATTATATGTTGGGCAGCATATGGATTAGGACTTCTTATCAACTTCTAATGAACATATCCGCTTCGGTACTACTTTTCGAGGTGACTTCTCAAGGCGTTGATTCTATTCCTTCTACTAACAGTTTCCTTTCTTATCCATCGTTTCTTACTGTTATACCCATAAATCTCTCTATTCGCGTATTCATCCGTTCAATGACCACCATCCTTTCATCTGAACTGAAAAAGTCCATGGCTTGCCTCGGATGTCTTCCTTCTAGACTTCCGATAACCATATTGTATATTTCCTCACGTGCCAATTCATAAAGTTGACCTGCAAAGGAGGCAAACGGCTCCGTTATGCTCATCCACGACATGATTGGAGCCAAAATATCTTCGTGTGTGAAATCTTCCCCTCGGGATGTTGTATAAACTATTTCCTTAGTAAATACCTTATGGTCCTCAATTGTTCCGTTGTATGGAACTAGATGTTGTAGCATCTCATCAATGATTTTATCCATTTTAGCGTTCAATGGATGTTCACTTGATTCATTAATAGGAATGCAAACTCTTAAGTCCAGATAGCTTCTAATCAAATGTCATTTCCCCCTAATATGGTTTCCTATACATTATAAAACACAGATCAAAAATCGAGTAATAAGAAGAACCTTATCTCATGATATTCTAATTGATTCTATACGATTGTTCCTTTTGGATTAATATGTAAACAGTTCAATCTACAAGGAAAAAGATAGTCCCCTTAGGAACTACCCCATGAACTCACTAAATTGAAAAAAGTTCTTCCTTAAGCTAACCAATACGCAGTATTCACCGCAATCGGGACAAGTAGGTTCATTGCAACATCCACCATCCGCGTGAGAAGGACAGTCTTCGGGAACACCTGGAATACCATGTTCATCGAAATAAGTGTAAGCTCCATTCAATTTAGCCTGAAAATATCTGTTTTTTCCGTTTGGATTGTCACCCCACGGCCCGCCGCAGATCAGCACGACATCAATATCGCATCCCATAGGACAAGACCAAACATTGAGAATTTTACGATCGAGATCGGCAGCGTCAATAATCTGTTCGAAATTAACCATTTCTAGGAGTTCCATAAATCTATAATTTGTGTTACTTTGATCCTGCATAATTCTAACGACTTCAACAAATATAGAATCCCTAAAACTGATTAAGTCGGGTTCTTGTAAATTGTCAAAATACTCATTCGTAAACAACCGAATGTCATGTTTAAGTTTAGCGTGGTCTATTATCATGATTTCTCCTAATTTTACTTGCAAGTGTAAGGTGTATAGATTGCCCTTAATTAAGATGCATTGTTAATATAGAGCTGTGTTTCATCTGCAACCACTTCAAACTTAACATCATGAAATTTCGTGATCTCCTTTATTTCCCCAATCTTGCGATCCACAATATACATATGATGTCTCGGATCGATCGTAATACCGTCACTCTTCGTAGTGCGGACAACATTAAAACAATCCTTTTGGCTTTCCATTCTCTTTTCGGAACCTTCGAGCCATATCAAATCAGTCCCCGATTCGTAGGTATACCACAAAAATGTGGCAGTTGAATTGTCCATCATCATTAGATCGTGATAGTAGAAATCCATTTCATAATGCTCAACAACAACATCTACGATTTCCTTCATATGTTTAACTAAAGGGTCCTCTCCTAGTTTGCGCCACAGACGGCGAATATCCTTTAAACGTTGTGTATTATCTCTCACATCATCCATTTTACCGAGTCTTGTTGCTCTCTCGATCTCTTGCTTAAGCTTTACAATTGTTGATTTTCTCATACTTCTTCCTCCTCAAAATGGGTTTGGGTATTAAAAAAGAGCGCAAAAAAAACGCACTTTTTCTAATGTCCATAACATCTACTAAACGCCGCAGATTTGGATGGTATCACTAGAAGAAGTGCATTTCGTATTGATCGGTCCGAATGGCGTATGCCGGGACCCAGAATGTAACCAATTTCAATGTCACAATCATATCAGATTATTTAGTTCTATACAACACAGCAGCCCTCCCTTTCTTTGCAATTTAAGAGAGCCCGGATTAAGTTCATCCGGACTCCATTTCCATTGTGTAATTATTAGAACATTGCTAACTGTCCAGAATTCTCGAATAAAAAACATTCCTCTGGGCTATAATGAATCTCAGGTACTGATGTTTTAAACTTACAAATGTCAGTTAACTTACCTATTACCGGATTTAATTTATTCCAGATAAATTGATAAAGCTTATCCGCGATTGCCTTGAAGGTTTGAATGCAAACGGATTGTCCAATACTTTCTACTACCAGTTTGTTGCTATCACCTAAATAGTAATCCTTCGATATACCATGAAGTGCACGAATCTGTTCACCGTTAAGGTAGGCATACAAATTCGAAATGAATGGATGCTTAATCCAATTTTCCGGTTGGATCTTATGATGACTTTTCGTGATTGTCCCAACATATGAATCCTTAGTGATATCAAACATAGTCATATGGTGGTTATGTGTTATCCCCCTTTTCTCTCGCGACAGAAAGTAATTCAGTGTTCCGCTTTCTTCTGGAGTTACCCAATCCAGATCATCGATATGTAAGACACCATCATCTTGAATGGACTCTTTATTTCTGCCACTTGGTTCAGGGAAAGTAAACCCCTCAAAAACAGTCGCAACCATGAAAAACCTTTCTCTCTTTGTTCGACTGCCATAATCAAGACTATCAAGTTTAGCTCTTGTAACACTAAATCCTTCCTCTTTCAAGCAGAGCTCCAAGCTAATTCCAGCGACTTTCTCAAACTCAGCTACATTTTCTAGTAAAATAGCAAGCGGTCGTTCTGATTGTTCCTTTGCCCAGAACAGCCTCATCAAATGCATGAACAAATGGATCGTATGATACTCTTTCTTAGTTCCGTTTGATGCTTTTGAATAATCGGTGCAGTCAAGTGTTGCGATCCATGCGTGAGCAAACGGAAAGTCACCAGAATTTAGCATTTGCATTGGTATGTTGAACATGACCGAATTAGGATGATTTCTAGTATAGATATCTGAAAATTTATGCTCGCTTCCTTCCTTAGGATTCCACTCAATGGATGCAACTTCATTAAAACCTGCTTCGACAAGGCACTGCGTACTGATCCCTGTACCTGAACAAAACGAGATCGAGGTTAACGATTCCGGTGCAGCCTCCTTGTTGTGTTCTCTAATTACTTCTGCGGTTTGCTTTATTCCTTCAATGATGACGCGATCTTGCACAAATGTAACCTTGATATAAGTGCATTCCTTAAGTGCCTCTCTAATGTCTCCACCCGCTTTATCGATTACTGGAATAGGATTTTGAAGTTTCAACTTTTTTGAAACCATGTTTGCGCCTTGCTTATCAATTTCGAATTCCACCAGGTTTATTTCTTTTTTTGTAGTGGTTCGAAAACGAGCACCTGGAACGAATCCAATTTCAGCTAATTTTTGCTTATCAATATAGATGCGCTCGCCATTATAGGTAGTTTTTCCGTGAAACTGATGAATGATATCTTTAATCATTAGGACAACCTCCTGAAATATGATAAATGTTTTAACTATTGTGGAGTCGTTCTGCCATTTCCACATAGCATCCAATTCCATGCTCTATGCTATAATAGCAGCCGCCATTTAAGCCTTTGCAGGCGGATACCACTTGCTCTTTTGAATCGAATGAATCAATGACTTCATCCCGATTATCCGTCACATTACTATCTCGATACACCATAAGTGTCAACTATTTCTTTGACCTTGTATCCCGGTTCTGTTGAGTCTTTATAATTTTGAAATGACTTTTATAAAATAAATTCCAATTGACCTGTTTTGTTCTGCATTACAGCAGGTACTGGTTTTTTCATGATTTTCTTACGAGCAAGGCTACCCATAAGAGCGACAGCTAATTCGACCCCGATAGCACAAGCCAATAATCCACAAACTCCCTGGCCTATAAGTTGGGTTCTCTGTGTTTCCGTAATATGTTCAGGAAATTCAAACTCATGAGGAATATTCATAAATCTCAAAAGTTCATCACTCGTAAAATACCGATAATGAATGCCGTCAGGATGTCGAAAGTAGCTACTAGTGATATTTGTTCTTCTATATGAGGAGAGAATGGCATTCATGCGAGTAGATTCAAGATCAACTAGTGTATGTGTTGTTTTAAAATTGTTGGATTCACTTTTTTTTGTAAAAATCTTCTCAATCGGACTTCCCTCGATCTTGAACCATTCTCCTGCAGTCTCCCATTCTTTACCTACCACTTGACCTACAGTCGTACGAAACCGCTCTGGTATCCTTGGTACTTCTGGCCAGCAAAAGTCCGTTTGTTCCTTCGTAGCTACTGCAAATCCCCGTGGTCTCGAACAAACCGCTCCAAAATCAGCAGAATTCAGCTTAGATTCATACCAATAAGAGAACCCCGCTGCCGTGAGTAAGGACCGTAATTGCCTGTAACTTCTAGATTGATAGTATAAGGGAACTTGTTCAATAACTATTGCCTGACAGCCCATCGACCATACTAAGCGGGCATAGTGAGGACCCAGTCCGGAAATTGCTCCTAGGCTTCTCTTCCCAATTAAGGTGAACTCTGTGCAAACTGGAGACAGCCAGCACACGTCAGAGGCACTAATCCAAGCTGGACTAATAAACTTCATATCTCCCCAAAGAGTAACTCCAGATCTATTGTTGAACCGAAAAGTGTCAATTGCGAGTGGATCTATGTCAAGGCCCCCTACCGATTCAAAAAGGCCGGTTCCATGTACAAGTGCACTTGTCGCCAAACCCGGGCCCGATGGCAAACTAAACAAACGGATTTTCGAAAGTTTATCTCCTCGTAGAGGAGTATCCTCTGTAATAAAGGAAACATCGTAAGTTAATTGCTCTTGCGTAACCACAATCTCTCCGTCCTTAATTAGGATATCGATTCGCTCCCGTGCACGTAACACCTTCGAGATGTCACGATTAGCACGATCAAAAAAAGGTCGCGGTTCCGGCCATCCAGTCCGCATTCTCCGAGATATGATGCCATCAGCCTCTTCATCTTCAGTTTTTGTTACGATTACCTTTGTCTTCTCGATACGGATATGAACCCGATCCGCAACCGAGAAACCAGCTTCCTCAAGCAGACCACACTCGAATATCAATCTCGTGTGTCCATCTTTCTCAGATGTTTTTATATTTCGCACCATTTTAATATGATTATTATCCATTCATAACATGCTCCTCTTCCTTCATACAGAATGAAAATTAAAAAGCCGGCCGCTTCCTTACTAAGCGTCCGACCGATGAAATTACATTTGAGTTACTGTAGACTTAGAATGCGTGAGAAGCGCTTCGATGAGCTCTTTACATCCAGATAACAATCCACCCTGTTTAATGAAGTCCTTGGCACGTCCAGCAGCTTCACTAAACGGGATTTTTTCAGAAACACCTGTACCATTTACGGTATATAACACATGTTCGTTCGATTTTGGTACACGTCGAACAAAGGCAAAAGGTGTTTTCTTCATGTTACGTCGCCTATAACGGCCAAAACACGTATATTTCCGTCCTCTTCTTTTGATTCCTCTGGAAAAAAAGGTTCATTACTTTCATTGCTAACCCACAAGAACCGATAGTTCATGAGGTCAGGGTATGTTGGGTCTGCTTTATCTACCATTGCCTGAATAAGAATTACCATTTCCTCAGCGGGTATTTGTTGTTGGAGTACAAGTCGTAAGAAATCTGTGGTGATATAGGTTTCACCTGCATTATTCTGAATGAGTACGCGATCGATTATGCCAGGTCTGAATATCCGGTGTTCGGGCTGTATCTCACAGAACCCGACCGACTTTCTGTCAAACGGAATGCCTTGTTCGATCAGAAACTCTTCAAGATCCGAGAACTCACCATTTATTGCCTCAGCATCTTCAAATTGATAGACGTTTTCAAATTCTTCAAAATGTCCACCAATCAACGAATTCATTCTTTCCCAAATACGTTTTGGATACCTTCCTTTTACAATCTCAATAGTTCCTTGCATAAGATCTGCCATGAAACAACACACTCCTCTATAATTTTTATTTGCGGCAAGCATGATTCGGATTAACATTATTGCTCTGGAAAAAGGCATCTTTTACCTTAACCAAATACTGTGCTTCATTGTCAACTCACATTCAGCAAAATATTGTTGCTTTCAATTCCAAAAGATTTCGATACTCCAAACTCGATGATTGCGTAATGAGCTCATTAACATTAAGTTTAGATTTTTCAGTTCCATCCCGTCATTTAATTACTTCACCTCAATTCAGCATGAATTTCTAAAAAAGTTTCTAAAAAAGAGCACAAAAAAATCGCGCTCTAAATCAAAAAGACCCACTTATCTCGAATTTGTCATTCAGGACAATTGGCCACTTTAATTTAAAGTGCGATTAATAGTACTCTCATAAATATCCCACAAGCGCTTGCTAGGGACGGAAAAAATTGTTGTTTAGGATTATATCATACCATCTTTCATCCCTAAGAAAAAGAAAAATAAATCTATTTTTTTTAAGCTTATATTTTGCATAACTCTATTTGAAGGTTGTATATTAAAACAAGATATAGGACTACTTTAGTCTCATTGGATTTTATGTTGGATGATTATGGAGAAAAATTATGGCTCATCGGATTATGTGGAGGAGTAAGAATACCTCGCTAATTCATTTTTTCAAAATAATGTTGAAATGATATAAGGAGACACTTTATGTTTGAGGCAATTAGTTCACTGATTGAAGAGGAAGATTGGAAAATGCAAATTTGGAGAGAAAGATACGATAGTAAAAAATATTTGGTAATGGCCTCAAGAAGACATATTTGATCAAATTAGAGATATCAGCACCCGGTCGGATTTCCAAGCATCGAATTATCTTCGTTCTTTTACAGAGGTGGTTCATGGCTGCCTGTAATGAACGATGATACACTTGAGGGTTAGAAGTAAGCGATCAATAGTTCGGCTTAGCTATTGCTGTGGATGAAAACGATGCTACTCTTTTAGGTCACAATAATCTTCTAGAATAAATGGAAATTGTAACTTCGTTTCCACTATTCCGAATATCCAATTAAAAATGGCTCTTCGGATTTTATGGTGTTATGACTAATAGACGCAATCCATTATTTGAAGAAATGGATACAAGTGTAGTAAAGCAAGCTGCGGATTAGAGAGGTGGGCAAATTGAAACAGGAAGAATTAAGAGAAGTGTTAATAATGCATGCAGACGAACATCTTTATGCATTGCAAAACTCTGAATCATACGGCAGTTCGGAATCTCCATCAGTATATAAAACTAGAGGAGTTTTGGACGGGATTTGTATAGTCACGGGAATTAATTATACCGTTGAAAAAAGATGGAAAATAATATTTTTAAAGAAAAATGGCAAACCGTGGTTCACGTACACATTAGAAGATATGACGGAAGAAGATGCGGACGAAATAATGGAGTATAGGAAAAGACGACAAGGAGAAGAATCGGAACTTTACTCTAAAATCTTTTGTTAGAAAAGTTAATTTCATGCTCATCCCGATCACTCTGGAAATATTACAGTCAGGGCAAAATCGCTTTGTCGTACACTCATCAATTTTGAATTTGCAAAACTAAACTTGCAACAACTGGTGCAGGTTCATGCACTGATTGAGAGTTTTGATTGACCGAATTGTTATGGAACGACCGCATTACCAGCACATAATGCGGCAGCCGTGGTAAGAATCTACTATTAACTACCCCTATTACCATTATGTAATACCAACTATCTAGACGAAAGAACCCCTTCTATTCTAGCGAGGGTTCTTTCGTTTCAGCAAAAGTTTTTTCAATCTCTTTCAATCTCCACAAGTACTTATTCTGAATTTCTACTATTGAAGCTGCTTCATTAGATGTAATCGTTTTTCCAGAAGCCATTCCATCGGATCTCTTACGCAATGGACGCGATCGGACGATATCGTTAATAAGGTCCTCTTGAGCTTTCATTTGCATAAAAGTTAATAAGCTCATTAAGACCCCTCCTTTAACAACATTCCTCTTTCATTCAAATGAAGACAAATAACTTTTATCAACCGATACAACTGCTTCGTTCTAATGAGTTCTCTCAATTCGGCTTCCGTCTCTGAATCAAAATGAAAGTTATAGACGTAAGTTTGACCATTGATATCGAGCCTGTAGCTATCCACGAAGCGGCCTGAAGACCAGCTACTTAGCTCCATCATCGTATTATTTATGATTACTCTGACGGATGACCAACTCTGCATCTGGGGCTCATTTAAATTAATGATCCGAGGTGATGTGGAATTCCCCTGCTCGTAAACACGAACCAATTGTTTGTCCATTAATTGATAAAGGGAAAAGTCTGAAATAACTCGTAAATCGTATGGATTGAATAAACCATCCTCATGTCGAATACGATACAGGAAACTGATACAAAAATTATAAATTTTAAGGGTATGTTTACTATTAATGACTAACCGATCAAACACTTCATTGAGTTCCTCCAATTCCTTTTGCAATAGATTGCATTCGTTTTGGTAATCACTCAACTCTGTGATTTTATTCGTTAATTCATCAACATTTCTCTCGAAACTTGCACGTATCTCAGTAATTTCTTGTCCACGTCTGGCCGACACGATGATGATTTCATCTCGAATCCATTGGTATAAGGAATGGAAACTAAACTCATTCATTTGCAGATAAGGTAAAAACATCTCGTATTCACCTTTTCGCTTTAGACGATACACTCTGATATCAAAGGCAGCGCTACCGATCTCACTCATATCCATGAGAATAAAATGAACTTTCAATACGATCCAAAGTATCGGCAAAAGCCATGCTGCAATGCTTGTCCAATCAAACTGAAAAAACCAAGCAAAAAATGCATAACCTACCCATCCTAGATACGTAGAAACCGCTGACCTTATAACCATCTTAAATGTCGATACATCGTCCGGTCTTGGACCACTAAATCCTTTAAAATCGATTAGAGCTTTAATTAATGCCGACACCATCCACGATCGGCTGGACACATTCATATGATATTGATAGTTTCGCCTCAAAGGCAATAGCTTTGAATCAAACGATTGCTGTAGTGCTTCTAATGAAGCAACATATCCTTCGCCTCTAGACATTGAACATTCCTCTTCCCCTTTATATTCATAAATGAAAAAGAGAAGTGGTTTGATATCCTAGATATCCCCACCTCCCTCCAGTATTATTTAAGCTACTTCCTTAATGAGATCAGCATATTCCTCAGGAATGTGTGCTGCCATTCCGTTTATATTGGGATCACTTCCGTAAAATCCCCAACAACTATCTATGTGATTTCCTTCGTTGTCCTCTATGATGTACCCATATATATCACCAAGCAAGTATTGGTCATAAGTTGCTACTTCACCTCTGAGAACAGAAAGAACTCTCTCTCGGATTTCTGTTGTAACCCGTTTCACCCCATACTCTTTCCGAATATCTTTTTTACTCACATATATCCATCCTAATTGTCCCGAATCCCAAGGGCATGAATAAGGTGTCGTCTGAATCATCAAGTTTCCATGATCGTAACCGTATATAGGAAGGATCACATATTGTCTTTCCAGCACTCCCAAAAGATCATTCCGAGATTTGCCTTGGGAACTTATGCGATGGTAAGTCTCTTCAGTGAGATCCATTTCTTCCAGTAAATAGATAAAAAATGAATCAGCATCTACATGATTATGTTCATCCCCGACATTGTATCGACGATGCCAGCAGACCATCGTTCCTAAATTATCCAATTCGATTCGCGGACTAATCACATCCGTATCATACTCAATCTTTAAGACAGCTTTTTCATTTTGAGACTTTTTGTAAACGTTATTATTAGACATACGATTTTCCTCCTGAACGTAGAAAAGAGCAATATATGACCACTTTTTTTGGTCCTTATCGCTCTTTCTCAAATAAAATGGTATCAAAAACATTTGCAGTCGATTTATGAATAAATACGGATTTCTATAATACACTTTCAGCAGATACGAGTGAGGTACGCGAATTAAGACAATAAGAAAAAAGAGCAAGCAACCAGAAAACAGTTGCTTGCCCCTTACTTGAAAGTCCGCTTAGAAGTGCATCTCTCCTAAACGAAATTGATAATTACTTCATGACAGAACCGGTAATAATCACCTTCTTGTTTTTAGCAGCGAGAATGCGTTGGATACGGGATTGAGCTAGAATTAATTCAAGACGATTGAACATAGGTATTGCCTCCTTGGATTTTGGTATGGGTTGTGAAAGTGAGAAATGCAAAAAACACCCACTTTTCAAAAAGACCAATCATTCCAAAGGAATGTCTACAATGTAGATTTTGGTCACCTTGAAAAACAGGTGTTTGGTTAAAATAATGGTAAAAGTCTCTTAAGACCCTGGTCAGAGACAAAAGTAAAAAAGATTTAATATATGGATTATAACACAGGCGATTTGAATTGAAAAGAGGGCTACATCAGCCCCATCTCGATCTATCAAAAAGTGTTTCTGATATTGGCTCATTCAGTGAAGAGCATCTTTTGTTCGTCGCTTATATGATCATGCACCTTGCCTTGCTTGGGAGTATTCGTTCAATCATATGGAGATAGTCTTAAATTTGGATTGTAAAAATAAGATAAAAAACGCTGATGAAAGGGTCAACCCGTTGACGGTGTATACCGCTATTCGAGATTGATCACTTTCAATAAGCGCTTGTCCATTCTTTGTTTTCTCTACGTTTTGGGTGTACTCTAAATTGGAGAGGAAGAGGCAGTCCTCTTCCAATCATGCTACTTACTAATTTTAATCCAATTAAAGGGAACAATAGATTCCTTTAGCGCAGTTTCCATACTCTTATGAACCCAATCCTCAGAACACTCACCTTCGAAGATCAGTTTAATGTCAAAGTCATATATGACTTCTTCACCATCTCGAACTATATTCATGACTTCCATTTCTATTGTTATAATTCTTCGTCCGTTTTCTTTAATTGTTTGAAGCCGCTTCAAAAATTCATCTAACAATAGACTGTGATCCATTTTTTTATGTAGTGAGAAATGAAAATGCACATTGAATTCGATTTCTTCTTCGCCCATCATAGAAGACCATTGTATTTTACTATGCTTCCTTACCACTCTATCTTCCCCCCTAGAATACACTCCGCATGGGTATTATAACATAGACTTGAAAAGCGATGTATATGGATAAATATACCTCGTTTATTGCTATCTAATATTCCCCTTTCTCATGCAAATAAACGGTTTGTATGTGAAAAAAGACATATCTATGTATGTATGTTTCATTCAAGAGATTTCCCCTCGGGAACAAACATACCAGTAGATGTGCCTATGAATGATCCTCGACGTTTGAATTAACCAAGATTTTACCTTGTAAATAAGTCAATAGTACCATGTATAAAGAAAGATTGAAAGATTAATTTCACAAAATGTTCATGATTCTCTCTTGCATGATTGAATAAAAAAAGAGTCGGTAATCCGACTCTTTTGAAAATCTTTGATCCCTATTCTAAAATTCGATTAAGATCTCGATGACCCATTATATTTATAGGGTATTCGGATTTTCGTGTTGAAATAATTGGGTAATCGGATTTTATGGTGGAGACCGATGATTCAATTTCCAACCAATCTAACATAATATCTACTTTCAGGACTCTTCCTCAATATCGAATGTGCCTAGTTCGATTTGTTCTATCACATCACTGAAAGCACTTGCTTGACCATGATACATTGAGGAATTAAGCAGATTCTCGGCATTTGTCATGCTATCTTTTTCTTTGATGGACAACCACTCTAACAACTTTTCTTTATCTATCTGCATAGTTGATATGTCTCCTTTTTATTTCCTTATTCTTGAAATAATGGTTTTCGGACTATTGCCATTCCACCATAAAATCCGAAGAGCCAAATAATTATAAAAATTAAACCTAATTTTGCTTTATCTTCGAAGTGTTCAGCAAAATTTAACATTTCATAGGCTTTATAATTCAAGATACTTTTCTATTACTTCGTAACCTTGTAACTGAAATATATGTTTACTTCCTCTATTCCCTCTATATAGAGGAAATCCATTTTCTAAACCCGCAAAAACGAAAATATTTCCTTCGCAGTCGGCTATTTTATAAGCCATTCCACAACTATTAATTTCTTTATTTATCCTTGTTTCAATTTCCTTGTCATTGTTTTTATACATGTTTATTCTCCTTTAAAATACAGTTTTTAATCTACTGCACAATTTGGGTCTAATACTCAATGTTTCGGATACAGCGTTGTTCAGAAATTTCAACACACTAATCCGAATAGCCTATTTATATTGGCTTGAATTTTCACAAATATAAAATGAATTGATAAGTGCTTGCTCGTGACTTCCGCCAATGTTGAGGCATCTTAGCTCTCCTCCTCAACAGTCGAAGCAGCACCGACCATGCATAATCGCATCATTCGATGCAACTCCCTGATGAGACTCACTCTATCGCCTAACAATGAAAAGGTTTCTAGCTGGGCTAGTTCCATTGCAGTAAATAGCAATTTGTTCAGAATCATCGATATCTTCTTCTCTTCTATCGTTATAGGAGAAAGTAGAACACCTACAGCACTCTGTCCAACTTTGACGATATCAGTTGAAACTACTCCTGTAAAAAAGTAAAAGTGGTTCATAAAATTAAATTCTACTTTATCCTCCGGTGCATATTGCAACTTTTCAATGTTCACCAACCGTTCTTTTGCCTTTTGAAGTAGCTCCAATTTTTTTGACATTGCTTCTTGTCTTGTAAATGACATTTTCCTTCACTCCTCAATTTGGGATAATAAAAAATAATACTTTCCCTCTCTGACATCGGAATGCAAAAAAACGCAAATCGTTGGGATACCATTTCATCAATATAGCATGATGAATTGTTCACTAACGAAGTGCGTTTTATACCGACTATCCTTACGCCGCTTGGCCAGGATCAGAGAGTGAAGTATTTGATAATATCATACTATCATTTTCAATACGAGTTTACAATGTTACCCTATTTAAACAAAATCCCGCATACGTAAAAAGAATTAGGATCCTTTTAAGATCATTGTAATCTCCTTCATGACACCTTTCTCAAATGAGAACGAGTTTCCAAGTTCATGAAAGACCTAACCACCTACGGAACACGTTTTCTGTCATTATCCTAATTTCGAGGCTCTGCGCTTTTTTAAGCTTATTACCCGCATTTTCGCCAGCAATAACAAAATCAGTTTTTTTGGATACACTACTCGAAAGTTTCGCACCTGTATCTTCCAAGAGTTTTTCAGCCTGATGACATTCCATCTGACTTAAAGTACCGGTAAGGACTACTGTCTTGCCAGTAAAGGAGTATCCTGGTAAACGACCTTTTCGACATTCCTTGGCAATACCCCCCCGCTCACTTAATTCAGCAAGGTGAAATTGCTCATCAGGATCTGCGAAGAAAGAAATGATTTGCTCAGCTACACCCACTCCTATATAAGAGTAAAGCAGAAGGCATTCAATTCCTGCAGTCGATATCTCAGTGAGATTTTCAAAAGATCTTGCAAGAACCTATGCTGTAGACTTCCCTACGCCATTGATTCCCAGAGCAAAAATAAAACTCTCCAGCTCTGGTGATTTACTTGCTTCGATAGCGGAAAGAAGATTCGAAGCCTTCTTATTTCCAAAACCATTGATCTGCTGAAACGTATCCATCGACAAATCATAGATTTGGCTCACAGTCCGTACGTTCAACACCTGATAAATTTGTTCAGATGTAGATTACAATTACAAACACACTTTTCCGCTGATACTCAGAGTCTCCTCCTACAGTTGATTTTCGATTGCAGGACGCAAAAAAAATGCACGCCCTTTCGAAGTACCAATACCCAAATGAATGGGAAGTAACTGCATAGTGGCAGAATTGGTCACTCGAAAGAGAGTGCATTGCTTAACATTTGAATGGACTCATGAAGCGCGAGCTAGAGTCGATGGAAAAAATCATAAGGTATAGACTCACTTTAACATTATTGTGAAATAATGAAAAGGGATCTAACTAATTGGTAGATCCCCAGCTTGATTTATCTTATTTACGATCGATTAAGACCATGAACTCATCGTCCAACACGACTCGAACACCAATTTCCTGAGCCTTCGTTAACTTGCTACCGGCACTTTCACCACAGATTACCATATCCGTCTTCTTTGAAACACTACCACTCACTTTGGCCCCAAGGGACTCAAGAAGAGCAGTCGCATCGTCCCGACCCATACTGGATAGAGTGCCGGTGACGACAACAGTCTTTCCACTAAAGACACTATCCGTTGCCACTACTTTTTTTTCCTTTACTGGATTACAACCGGCTACTTTTATCATCCGAATGATTCCTAAATAGACTGGATCTTGGAAGTACGTAACAATACTTTCAGCTGAAATAGTACCCACATCCGGCAGCCCTATCAGTTGTTCTACCGTAGCTTCCCTCAGTTCATCAATTGTACCGAACTGATCTGCTAGCATTTTAGACATGGTTTTCCCTACATTTGGAATTGCCAATGCATGAATCAGATTCCAAAGGGGCATTGTTTTACTCTTTTCGATTGCTTTAAGTAAATTACTTGCCTTCTTTTTCCCAAACCCTTCAAGCCCAATTAGATGTTGTTCTTGGAGATCATAGAAATCACCAGGATGACGAACACCAACCTGATCATGTAACAATTCGGCCGTATTCTGACTAAAGCCCTCAATGTCCATGCAGTCGCGGGATGCATAATGTGTAAGCCAACCTACCTTCTGCGGCTTGCAACTCCATTTATTATCACAGAAGTGATGAGCACCCCGTCTAACCAATTTGAAACCACAAGAAGGACAGTGTGTGGGAGTAAGGATCTCTTCCCCCTCCTGCTCAGCGGATGCCTTACCCAGAATCTCCGGAATAACATCGTTCGATCTGCGAATTAATACTTGAGTACCGAGGCCGAACTTAAGCCCCTTTCGCTCGATGTCATCTTCATTATTCAGAGTAGCCTTAGTTATAGTGACACCACCCAAATTTATCGAAGATAAGCGAGCTACCGGGGTTAACTTACCTGTTCGGCCCACTTCCCAGTTTACTGAAATCAACTTTGTCGTTACCTCTTCGGCTTCAAATTTATAAGCCAGAGCCCAACGAGGAAATTTTTGAGTATATCCGAGTACTTCTCTTGTTCGCATATCTGCAATCTTGATTACTGCACCGTCAATAAGGAAATCTAAGGTTGGGCGTAACTGTACAAGTAGACTCAAGTGAACGAGAACTTCATCAATCGTCTTGAAATACTCTACATGTGGACTAACCTTAAATCGGTTGATTTTCAAAAAGTCATGCATTTCACCATGGTTTGAAAATAGGTCTTCTTCAATATGACCTACATTGTAAAAATACGCTTGTAATCCTCGTTTTGCCGTCACCTCAGGATCAAGATTTCTAAGTGCTCCCGCAGCAGCATTACGTGCATTTTTTAGGGGCTCTTCAGCATTTAAGTTATACGCCTCAAGTTGGCTTAAATGCATGACACCTTCCCCTTGCACTTCGATTCGACCTTCATACGGTATTCGAAGTGGAATGGATCGAATGGTCCGGGCTTGGCTCAAGATAATTTCTCCAGAGATGCCGTTGCCACGCGTTGAAGCCTGCACCAACTCTCTTCCCTCATACGTAAGATTAATCGTAAGGCCATCAAACTTTAGCTCTACATAATACGTCGGATCTGGGAGTGGTGTAAGGGGATACTGCGAATTGTATTCCTTTATTAATTTGGTGATCCTTTGTTCCCAAGCTTGTACATCTTGATGATTGTTACCCTTATCCAAACTCCACAGCGGTGATAAGTGCTTGTGTTGTTGGAAACCCTTCAATGTTTGTCCACCTATCCGCTGTGATGGAGAATTTGGATGAACGATACCTGTCTTTTGTTCCAGTTCCAAAAGTTCATCATACAGGCAATCGTATTTCAAATCATCGATTTCCGGTTTATCCAGTGTGTAATACATATAATTATGGTAGTCGATCAGTTCCATTAGTTCCATCATTCGATTATTCGTTGATACGTTCATTTTAACCACACCTCTTCGTCAATTTTTGTTTGTTTCAATGATTCATACCAAATAACATGCTTTTCCTCTCTGTATGAACACAAAAAAAACACACGTATAAAGGGCTCATAACCGAATAACGGTATTTGCACTCCGGAAACGTGTGTTTTTATCGTAATTCCCTTTTCAGGCGCCTGCCAAAGGGTGAATGTTCATACTAATAGATTTATTTTACCATGCTCCTTTAAAAAAGAGAAGAAGCCCAAATCGGGCTTCAAGTTGCAAAACCTTTTTGCTTAATTTCTAACTCTTCCATTTTGGCCAAGTATCCGTTTCTGTTGATTTTAATGAGAATATCCTCCCATAATATTTCATTCATCTCCGGAATATCCACTTCAATTCGAGCTAAATCTCTGCTCAGTAACCCTAACTCTTTACCCTCTTTTAATTTGTTCTCAAAACGCTGGTTTTTTTGATCAAGGGATCTATTCTCAGCAGCTGCAATGGCTGCTTCCATGCTGCCAAATGAATGTAAAAGACTCATGGCGAATGTGTGTCCAATACCGGCAATACCAGGTATATCATCACTCGGATCTCCGCAAAAACCTTTGTAATCAATATACTGTTGAGGTGTAATTCCCTCATATTTCTGAGTAAACATTTCTAAATCGAATGGTTCATCATCTATTAACTGAACAACATTGTGATCTAAAAGTTGGAAATAGTCTTTGTCATTGCTCCATAGATAACATAAATCATTGATTTCTAAGGACCAACGTTTGGATATACTTCCAGCAAGGTCATCCGCTTCATAGGAATCCACATGGATTTGTTTAATATTCATCGCTTCAAACAATGATTTTGCAGTTTCAATTTGTTCTTTTAGGGATTCAGGTGTTTTCTTACTATCGCGAGAATGTTTGTAAAAATCTGCAAGTTGGCGTCTTCTTAGTGTACTACGTCCTCCTGGTGGATCCCAAAGCACCAAAATGTTAGTCGGAGCAAATTTCCTGATGACTTTAAGTAATTTTTCAGTAAGTGGTTTGATCGCATTTGTAAAAACGCCTTGTGTAGAGCGCATGAGCTCGTGTTCTTCCTTTCCTCTAGAGGACCCATAATAGCACCTCGAAAGAATATTCATTCCATCAATTAATAGAAGCGATGGTGAAGCGGGGAGTTTTATTACCTCTTCCTTTGATCTATTCGGTTCTTCAGCTTCTGTCTTCTTAATGTCCTGTGAAGAGTTTGCCAAAGACTGTATTTCTATTGATACAGACCGAAGGTGCTCTGATGATTGGCTTGGTTGCCATTCTGATTTAATCATTTTAAAGCAAATTCCATCTCCTTTATACAAGACGACCTCGCCCATTAACCTGTACAGAGACTCGAACTCCATTATCTTCTTGTAGATTAAACGGAATGTTTCTCTCACTTGATCAACATCACAACCCACGATCGAAAGTGTGAATATCCCTTCTCTTTCCTGAATTCTCGGAGTCTCGACTTCGCGATAACCGGCCTCACCTGGATGAAGCTCTAATCCAATCATTATCTCCAGCCAACCCGTTTCAGTAATTCGGCCTTTTCTTACGACACCATGAAGATCTTTCCATTGTCGGAGAATGCTTTCAAAGCATGTTCTCAAGCTAGGTCCCGTGGCTTTAATGGGTAATTGCACTTTCAGATTCATAATAACCCTCCTATGGTTAATTTGGACGGCGACCGAAAATACAAAAAGAACCACGAAAAATGGACAAAGAAATGACATTGTCATTTACAAAGACACATTTAACGTGGTTCTTAAATAGAAGCTCGGTTTGTCGCCTGACGCCGAGGAACATAAATAGATTATATTTTGAATGTACCATATTTATTGTGATCTTGCTACTTTTATCAATTTAAAATTGTATAGACCTTCCAGTTTGAATTATAATTATTGCGAGGTGAAACCACATGAATATAAAAAAAATCAGCGTCTCATTCATGATATTCAGTACCATATGTCTTGGCATTATAGCATATCCTACAACCTATGCTATTCAAAAGGCGATTCCCTCCATACAACCCTTTTCGGGTTATATGAAGATGCTTGAATACCTTGCGGATCATAAAACTCTGTGTTTCGTGATTTTACTTACAGTACTATTCACCGGTTCAAAACAGTTATATGCTATAACGGCAAAAGAAATCAAACTTCGACACCTAGACTTGGAAGTGCAAAGGTGGAATTTTACACCTTACATTGCACCTCTTCATCTTTACTATATGTTTTTTCCACAACAGTCATATATCAAATCGAATCGAGCTATTGCTTCTGATTTCACTTATCGTACTACAGTAGATCATTTCCGAAATCGCATTTACTATAATGCCAATTATAATACGTTTGAACCTAATAAACGGCCATCGTTGTTCCTTTTAATAGGTCCGAAGATAATAGCAGAAATTATTGGATACTTTGTCGCTTTTATGTTCTCCCTTGTCACATTATTAAATGACAAGCCAATCTCTGAATGGGATTCCGATTGGCACGTCTTTGCTATTCCCGTATTAATCTTCCTTATACGAAGAGTGTACTATCTGATTAAATCAGTAATGGATTCCGGTGTACGATATAATCACGTGGAAAAATTCTTTAATGATAATTATGGTGAAAAAGAGCCGCGAATAAAGTGGCATGAATTGTACCCAAATCAACAAATTGGTGCCACCATTCTAGATGTCTGGAAAAAGGAATGTGAAATACGCCAACGTCTGTACGATCAATCATATAATCGAGGTGAAAATAAAGTTCTTATTTTCGACTGTCCTTCACTCCCTGAGCGTCCTTTTACCGAGGAAGATATACCAGAATGGGCAGAAGGTTCTGAAGAGCATTATGAGATAATGAAGGAAGAATGGGAAGTCAGAAAAAGGATGAATACTACGGATCAGCTTCCACCAAAACTTGCAGCAAATCCTAAAGTCATTTTCATAACTGAACACAAAAAAAGAAAATGTTAATTCTAAAGACTCTTATGATTATATGTTAGGTACATCACATATGGAAACTTGAATTTTTAAGAAAAGGTGATGCAATTGGGGACTCATTCCAGAAATGAATTAATGGACATTGCGGCTAACAATTATGCAGGAGCATATAGCAGGTCAGTTGTATTCCTTAAAGAAAACTCGTCTGAGTTATACTTTGCAAAGGGATATTTGACAGGTATTTGCACAGCTTTCAAAGTTAATTTTGTAGAAATAATATCACCTTCAACGAGGGAAATTACAAATATTCACTCCCACTATCAGGAAGATAATAGGAAGTTTTTGGAGGTACGATTCAATATTGATTGACTGGAAAGCACGATACACGAAACGAACTTTACGGGCTCTCGTTGACTGAAAATAAAGTCGTTTAAAAATGGCTTGAAAAATACTAGTTTTGAATGACCTGATTCAAGCACTCCAAAAATAAAAGTTGTTTAAAATGGAACCATGCGAGGTGGTTGAATGAAATATCAAGTACCTGTGTGCGTATGTGGCAATGCGTTGAGATACGAGAAAGAAATGACGATTGAACGTATACATCGAATCACAAAACACGGGAAAATTTCAAAGAGATATTCCAGTAAAGACAATCCATTGCATCCCTTGGAGTACCTTTTATGTGATTCATGTAGTAAACGATTTGAAGTAGATTACGACGAGCGAGATCGGATCGTTTGTGGTGAATTACGTTTTTAAACAACTTTATTATGATATTTAAACGACTTTGTTCTAAGATTAAACAACTTTATTACTAAGCGACACTCTCCTTCCAAGAAGGCTGCGAATAGAAACCGTTAGAAGAAACTCCTCAGTCACAAAACTTACAAAGATTAAGAGTTCAGAGAAAATAAAATTGAATAATGGCACTCCTTTTCTTTAACTTGGTTCTTATCTATTAAATTCAGGAGACTGTGCTAATCCCAATAAAGGTGAGCATCGAGAATCCCTTGCGAAAGCGGCTTTGATCGAATCACTGCGTTTAATTATAAGAGGTCCATAGCTGGAATCGGAAACTTCAGCACTCATTGATATTAAACTGCTGCCCTTTGCTATGACTGTATTTCCGAATCAAATAAAGCAGCTGCTTTGAATAATTAAGTTTTAGACTGGAGGCTGGTATGAAAACTTCGATATACATTAAAAACGTAGAAGGCAAATTGTTTGAATTAAGTAATACCACCAAAGAGAAACTTAGTTTGGCTGAAAATTATAATCATACACTAATGAGCTGTGGCAGGTATGACATAATCATTTACAAATTCCGAACGGATCACCCCTTGCTCCCTCCTTGGGAAATAGTTCATAAAAATGATAGTAAAGAGCAAGGACAGGCTATTATCAAGGCAATTAACGACATACTTAAAACTAAGTCCGATCTACTGCATCAGAGACAAGTAATAAAGAAAATGGATCATTCTCAACATTTGATTGCAGAAATAAGTCAAAAATTAAGATCACAATATTTTGAATTAAGCATTGCAGAGTACCTCGTCTAATACTTTATTATTCGCAAACAGCAGCAAAGACCAAACCGTTGGGAAATCCTACAATTACTTGATTTAATTTCGTTTATAAAATTGACGTTTTCTACGAAATGATATAATCTAATAACAAGATAACCTTGCATCGGTTATCTTAAACTCTCTTGTGAGCAATGGGTTGTGAGCAAAGAGCGCAAAAAGCACAAATCGGAAACACAAAAACTCCTCCATAAAATTGGAGGAGCTTTTTGTCTTTATTCGTTACATATTACTTAACAAAATCCATCAATCCTAGCACATGGACGAGTTTAAGGATAGTAAGTATCGTAAAAGCCAATCCTGATATCTTTCTTATCAATTTCTTCGTCTTTTTAACTAATATGATGATTAAAACCAATCCAATGGCTATCAAGATATAAGATGGCGTGTTTAGAAAGAAATTAGTAATCTGTTCCATGTTTTTATCGCTCCCTTATTTAAAATACTGATACAGCTTCAACTGCAAGCGTAGGTGGAATAAGCAACTCCATTTGGACAGATGGACGAAATTCTTCAAGCCCTGCTAAATTTTGAATGTTATAAGCGAAGCATCGTTCTTGTGTCCACTTCTGCTCTGGGTATGTTTCATCCATTTTGATGTGGCCATTCTCTGTAATGATTGTCTTATATCTCCGTCCCATTAATGGCCCTGTTGAGTCGCATTGAAAAATGTGACCCTTGAATATAAGTGGACTACTGCAGCCCAATATATGAAAGCATTGATGTTCACCATACTTCTTCATGAGTGAATTGACGACGTTGTGCCTTTCTTCATCCTTCAAACTCAGAAGCCCTCCAATTGCGATAACATCAAAATCCCTGTCATCGCAAATCAATGCTTCAAGTGCAGATTCAGGAGACTGAGGGTGCCAGATTGGGATAGCCTTAATTCCGCGTTCATACAAATAATTTAAGTTGAACATGGACTCCTCAGGATCTCCTGTTCGATCCAAATTAAAGCTATCAAAAAGTACGTCTTGGTGGCGTAGTATGAATTGTGCATAATCAGCTATTCGAACGGGGTCAACTGATTTACTTTCTAATTTCTGAAGATCAGATATCTGTTTGAACCAAGCCCCGGAGCCTTCTTGCAACTTCAGAATTTTATTTCCAACGGCTTCAATTCGTTTTCGTAAGCGATGCATAGAATACTCTCCCGAGTCTAAAAGAACCTTCAATCCGAGCCTTTTTACATGATAAACCCACGTTTCATGAATATCGGTTCGGAGATTCCAATAGGAGAAAAGGACAAATCGACCTCCGTGCTGATGTATCATCTCAAGGTCTCCGGGCGAGCGTTCGCAACCGGCGACGAAAAATCTTGTCCCTTTTAGTACCAATCTAAGGATCTTATTTTTCCCGAGACTTCTTTTTATCCACGCAAAATCACTTACTTGAATAAATATCATGCGCAGCATTCCCATGAGGAAGCTATTGAATTTATGGAATGACTCAAGCTTTTTGCGAGTAACAGTCCTACGATATAAAAAATACTCAATCGCCTTCCGTATTTTTTCTCTTGGAATTCGTATCACTTCCTTACTTTTTACCGTTTTGAAGAATACAAATCTATCAGTGATTTTTTCTATGAAGTTGGAATTCCCCATACCAGTAATTAACTTCATTCCATATTTCGCTTTCCGAGCGAACAGTCGCTCATGTTCCAATGCTTTAAGTGTGTAGTAATTCATTATTGTTCCTCCTAAAAAACTTGAAATATTTATATTATTGGGATTCCAACTACTGGTTAGAGATTCAGGCTATGCGTGTAGAACTGCTCCGCAAAAATTAGAAGCATTTCAGTGCGCTCATCGGGTGAAAGAGATTCGATAATTCGAATTAATCCATCCAGATCTACGCGTTTAGCTTCCGATTCGGAACAATCGTTGAATAGACTGATCAAGTCAAAGTTCTTTTTTCTAAGTGCGATGAATTCAAAAAAATCCATAGGTATCATTCTCCTTTTCGCCCCCATATCAGGGGGAGTTAAATTCCCCTGATATGGGGTGAAAAAAAAGGGGGAACTACATAAAAATCTCCTAAAAATACAAAGAACCATAAAAATAAGAGCGGAGGATAGCTTCGCTCTTGTTCTCATGAAAGACGCTTCCGCCCTCCTCATTAATTAGAATTATCAAAAAAACACTAGATCACAAACGGTAAACGTTCATTAGTTCTCAGATCGGTCACAACAGGAAGTTTGAAATTTAACAAAAGATCATCTAAACCTTTACCATCATTAGGATTCCAAGCCCAAAGCTCAGTTTGAATATCTTCTTGACTAATGAGCTCTTTACCGAAACTAACAAGTTGTTTAAAAACCTGTTCATTCTTTCCAGTTGGTTTATTTTCGTTGTAGAATGCATCAATATCATAAGCGATTGCTGCTTCCTTTACTCCCCATTTCCTGAGGAGTGGTACGACATCACGAAAGTTACCTACTCCCGGAATGCCAATGACAATCATATTAAGTCGGTCTGAACAGATATAACTCTTATGTTCTCCTTCAATAAGAAGGACTTTTTTGATTAAATAGACATCGTTGAGTTCTGTTCCAGGCTCCCATGTGGCCATAAATTTTGAGGGAGCGACAATATTGATTGGTGCCCCTGATGGTGCCCCTCCCCTTCTTACGAACTTGCCTTCATTCATTGGTGCTGAAGAAAACCAAACGTATTTCTTCTTATCGTCGAAATTAGTTCTTACACGAAGCCTAATAATTCTACCCCTGTCGTCGCGTACAGGAATATAGTATTTCCCAATGGATGAAATTGACCAATACCAATCATTATCATCTTCCGCATTTCCATTTTGACGAAGGAATTGTGTAAATCCAGGAACCCTATCAATCTGGTATCCTTCGGCTTGCAACGTGTCCACTATTTTCCTTACCTGATCCAATGTTTTGGGTATCGAACGGAGTCCTAATACCTCTATTTGTTCTCTTGAATACTGGCGTTTTGGACCAAGCCATTCTTCTAAATGTTCATTGAATACTGGACAAAGATCCAGAAACCTCCGATACGTTCGATCGCAAATATCTGGTGATGCTGCCGGGACTTCAATCATTTTAGGTTCATTCCTTGGTACATATGTTGGCCGTGATTCATCTTGCATAATAGAACCATCTTTGTACTTAATAGGTATGCCCATAAGACTTGCAATGCCCTGAATAGACCGATAAAAATCTTTCTTGGGATCATAGCCATTAAACTGGGACCAACTATAGAAAGTGATTGCATCGCCTCCCGCTCCGCATCCGCCTCCCCCGTAGCACGTGTATATCCCAGTACTGATTTTGATATACGTTTGGGGTGTTTTTTCTTGATGGTTAGGATTTGGACAACCAAGATTCCAATGTGTTCCTGCTCTCTTGATTTGAAAACCTAAAGTTTCTGCAACTTCTTTTACAGAGACCCTTCTAACTAAATCGACTGTTTCTTGAGATAACAACTTCATGTAGTTTCTTCCTCTCCGTTTTTTTTAGTAATGGGTCGTGAAAGAAGCCAAAAAAGGCCATTTAAAGTATCAACAATTCCCTTGTGAGGAGTTAATACCATAAATGGCCATTCTTAGCTTCAAAAGTTGGCTAAAACAAACAGTCCTTGTGCCGCATGGCGGGACCTGATCAATACACTTTGAATACAAAATTATTTTATCACACTCTAAACAAAAAAAGAAGTGCTGCGTATAGGTTGGGTATCCACCTATACGGCACTTCTGTTCCGCGTGCGCGTTATGAAGCGTTGCTCCTTTCGATAATGTGGGATCTATCAATCAATCCGACAATAGATTCTAGTGTCACCACACCATCAGAGGACTCTTTTACAAGTCGAGCAGGCTGTCGTTCACTTATAATAGAAACGACTTTACAATGTCTTCTCGCTCTATCTATGGCTGGAATGAGATCACAATCACCCGATAGTAGAAATATGATATCTGTATTATTCATAGACATATCTACCATGTCTAGTGCGATCTCGACATCAACACCCTTCTCTTGCCAGGAGTTTCCTATCGGTAAACACATTCCTCGATGGACATGAATCCCATCATACTCCAAAGATTTAAAAAACTTAATTCGATTCAAGTGCGCCTTTTCATTGCGATCCCTCGGTGGTATGGCTCCATAGAAATGAAACCCCATTTCTACTCTCCCGTATTCACCTTCGAGAATTTGGGACAAACTCTGGTAAAATACTTTCCATGGTCGAATACCCTCGATCCCCATAGCATGGAGTTGCCCCATAGCATTTATTTCATCAACAAGAATAGATGATTTAATCATATAGCTACCTCTGGACTAAGATATTCAAGTTTCAAATCATGTTGAAGAAAAACCATGGGGTCCAGTGTAAAATCTTCTAACCCCTTTCTTCTCTGCTTGTTCATAATGTTAAGTATCCAATAACCACCTGCATCGCAAGGTAGTGCCGTTACTCGATATTCCATGCTCTCTTTCAGTAAAAATCCGCTAGGATGTTCCTCAAAATGATTATGAAGAATAAGATCTTCCTTTGGAACTATCCCCTCATAACAAAATCCTACTTGAATGTACTTTCCACCTATTAGGTGCTTAAGTTCTCTTAATTTTCTTGTTACGCTTTCAGCACTTACTCCACTCAAAGAACCAATTAATGCATTACCTATGTAGTTATGCCCCTTAAAGCTCCATCCATCTAAACTAAACCTTGGGCTAAAACGTTCTGCATCCATCATACGAATTTGTACCAATGATAATTTCATTTTTAACATTCCTCCTGATATTAAAGTATTAAAAAACAAAAAAACCACCTACTGGGCGTGATTCAACCATGTTACAGGTTAAATAAGCATCAATAGATGGATTCATATAAAAGAAGTTCTTCCCAAGTCGCATGACGAGAAGATAAACAAAAATGGATTATAAGTTAACTATAGCATAATCGAAGCTAAAAGGTAAATCTCAAGCAAAAATACCGAGGAAAATAATATCCTCGGTAACTACATTTTTTAATAAAAGTTAGTCCTCAAAATCATCGTCGGATGGGATTACCATTTGAGAAGACAAATATTCAGACGCAGTCATGCCGGGTGCTCCTGGCTGAAGAAACGCTATTGATTGTGCTTTTAGGCTTTTTTTATCAACATCCCACACTAAAAACGTTTCCTTCCCCATACCTTGTATCAGTCGTTCATCAGTTGTGAACCGTACTTCAACGTTTGGCATTAATTCACGCGCCACGTCTGCCAGAAAAGGAATTCTTGAGTCCCCGTCTGCAACTACAATCACACGTGCCGGTTTTTGAAATTCATTGACATGTTCAATCGCATTTTGCGTTTTTTGAAATCGGCTTTTGACTTTACTTACCCAATCCTTGCCCGATCGAACAGTTTCAACCCAGAATATCCGCATTTCTCCGGCATCTTTAATAACCTCGAACATTGCAGTCGGATGATGAATCAGACCATTTTTTAATCGAATAAGCGGATTTCTCTGCCATGAAATAAGGCGATCGATTCGATTTAACTCACAGTACAACTCTGCAGAGACCAAGTCATAGAAGAGTGGATTCATCTCTGGTCCGCGTCCTAATGGAACTTCAATTGGCTGAAACCAAAAATCCTCTTCAAGTTTACGCATAAGAATTTTCCCTGCAGCTTCAGCGCCGATTTTCGTCAATGCATACACAAGTGGTTTCTTTCTTTCAGTCTTTAATGGACTAACCCAACTAAATGCACATATAATACCCGATCTACGGCATTTCTTTAAGAACTCGACGATTACACGATCATCATCGTTTTCCTTGAAGATCGCTCTGCGGATTTGGCTCCGCGTTGCAATGCGAACTTTAGAAAGAAGAGTAAGAAGTTTAATCTCTCGTTCACTAAAGGTACCATCCGCAATTCTGTCTTCAAGCCAAAATCGACCATGACGTATTCCTTCAGATGGTTTGTGATAGTACATTGATGCATATGGATCTGAGAAGAATCCAAATAACTCACCATTTGGCAACAAATAATCCATGATATCGTTGGGGCATAACGAATCTTTGTATGGATTTTCTTTTGCCATTGGTGGTGTAAGAAACAGTGAAGGTTTCTCCACTGATTCTTTACCACCATTTTTTGAATCTCCAAATTCAAATAATCCTTGTGACATTAATTAACCTCGACTTGCTCCCCGACTACGCAGCCCAGAATTACCTGAATTACCAGAGTTCCTAAAGTTAGGATTGTTTGCCCCAATTTTCTTACTCCGAATTATCATGACTCCAAAAATACGTCGTGCAATTACGTCAATCGATCCGATTTTGACTTCGAATTCATCACCTGGTTTAAACTGAATTCCTCTTGCTCCAGCAGGAAAATTTGCCAGCATGGAGAGTCCAGGCTCTAATTCTAAAAACATCCCTATGGTTGGGTGAATTCGTACTAATTTGCCTACATAGAACATGCGCTCTTTGTAGTTAGTGATGTTTTCCCAAGGGTCTTTATTGAGGATACGTGCGCTTACTTCTAACTTTCCTTCCAGCGAACCATTTTCAGGCTTTTCGAAGTTTAGGATTTTAACATCAATGCTTTCACCGATATTGTACACTTGCCGAAGATCATCATACAAACTGTAATCAACTTCAGACCGGTGCAATTTTACCTCCACACCCTCTACCAGTAGGTACAAATGATACGGGTCGATACCACGGATAAAAGACTCGTAAATTTGTCCTACCCTGGCTGTATTCCAAAATATGTTTGCCGAAATTTTAAGTGCCTCAATACGGTTAGCAACAAAAATGCCGGTCTTTTCGCCCTTCTCAATGATAAGTTCTTCAATAATAAATTCGAATGATTTACCTAAAAAATTGTGTACTCCCCTAAACTCGTAGTTGTCAATTTTATTCCGCGGCAAGTACCCATAAATACCCTGATAATTTAATTTTAAACATTCCATTTTACTTCCCAATAATTCCAGTTCCTCCAGCCCGATCGCTTTTGCTACAAGAACACGTTTGCGATTTTTAGCATCCCGAAGGGCTGACCATGCTAGTACTTCACCATCAATTTCCTCTTCTTCAATAGCACTTGCACCAAGTCGTTTAACCATGTAAAACACCTTCCTATTTGTCTATTTTTTAATAAAAGATGGACGAAAACGAAAAAGAGCACCTCTAAGTACGGGCAATTAACCCGTAGCTCAGAGGTGCTCCCTCTTTCCATTCCATATGATGTATCTAACTCCATATTATTGAGTTCTAAGCCAACTGTCAACTAGATGTCATCATTCTCAATATCGATTCCTTTCAAAACCTTTCCACTAGCTATATTTTGTTGTGGCGACTTCGCTTTCACACTCTGATCGGGTTGTTGTACTGGAGAGATAACATTCCCAGGTTTTTCAGGGTCTGGGCCAACATTCATTTCTTCTCCCACATATTGCCCTGATACAACATCAGTCGCGATGAGATCATTGATATTCCACTCAGCAAGCGGTTTATCCTGATTATGGCCATTCGTTTGTATTGTTTGATTTTCTCCTTGTTCTCCCGTTACCGTTCTTACAAGCATCCCGATAACGGAATCAGTTATTTCATTAGGTTGAGAATAACTTTGGTTAGTATCTCTGATATGTGGAGCATCTGCACCAACGCCAGAATTAAAGCCGGTTAACTCACCCACATTCTCTTCACCTGAAGGGTGCGGTGAATCTGGCATTTGAGCCCAAACTATGTCATTTCTAGAATCTTCCTCCCATTTCTGATCTGACGCTATTATTGGTTCTGTTGTTTCTTCAACTACTTCCCTACCTTTCTGTTCAGCATCTTTCTCAATCCTTTCATCATTCACTTCCGTTCTGACACGAAGTGCATTATGCTGCTGTTCAGTCTCACTCGCCTCGCCTGTCACTTCCGCTCTCACACGAATTTCACTGTGCTGCTGCTCTCCATTTTGAACTTCTTCTTCAGACTCTCCAACTCTTTCTTGGAGCTTATTTTTTTCAGTTGTGAACAATTTATCTAGAGGATTAATTCTCTGAACGGTGTCGATAGCAAGCTTTTGAATCCACTTCGTAGGGCTACCAACAGATTTGTATTTACTTGTCTCTAACTCCGCCTGACCAATTTTAATGAATCTCTTCAAAAATTTAGTTTCAGAAATGAATTTACCATATGCCTGAACAGGTACTTGAATAGCTCCATCTTCACCAACCAATTGAACAATGAAGTGTTTGAATTCCTGTTCCAATATCTTCGTAGGTGTAAAGCGTGGTGCCAATTGTCTAGCCGTATTATAGCGGTACCCCAGTGTTGGATTCGGTTGACTCACCGGTGTCACTGATTCATTCATACTTTCTTCAACTTCATACTCTTCACCGAACTGTTTACTGAAAAGTTCATTATCCGTTACTTCGCCTCGTCCGAATACAGTCTTGTTAGACGCATTAGACATTATGGTGCGATCATAACCTCTTATGACTGATTCAAGCTGTCCCAGTGACTGAATCGCTATCAAGGTTCCAACTTTATAGGAACGCCCAAGGGTCAGCAACCTAACAAACGCTTCATTAATAAAAAGTGGAAATTCATCAATGTTAAAAAAAATAGGAAATCTTTCGAAACCTGACTCTTCACTTGGTCTTCGGAATACACTTGACTGGAACTGGCGAATAAAGAATTGCCCGAAGCTCATACTCAGCTCTTCTAATTCTCCCAGAGCTGTATTCACAAGAAGTACCCCGCCTTCAGCCAAAAACTTATCGATATCAAGAACTTCTTCACCATCTTTAGCAACCATTAATTGTGATAGCATAGCATTCATGCAAATATCATTGATGTACTTTTTTGCACCCGTAATAAATTTGTCTTTTTTGTTTTCTACTACCTGTTTTCCCTCATATTTATGACCGTCTGGATAAAGCACTGGCATAATTCTATGTTCTTTGTCTTTCCATGTCTTAAACTCAATGACCTCATTCTCGAAATAGGAACATACTCGATCATATCGTTCCAATAGGACACGATTTTCTTCAGTCAAAGTAGGACTTTCTAAATTTCGTGTGATCCATGACCGAACCTCTTCTGTCATATCGGCTAAATAACGAGGATCTGAGTACATTCTTTGCATGTGTACAATCGAGAACATGTTACCGTGACGAATTTTCCCAAGCATAGTGTAAAGGGATGCTGTCTCCGATTGTTGTCCTTTGAAAAATTCATCTTGATCTCCTGCAAGTGCATCAAGAACGCCCCGAAAGGTTTCTGCTGCTGTTTCCAAGGGGCCAACAAATGGGTTGAATTTTACAGAGCGAATAAGGTCCGTAGGGTCAATCACTTTGATCTTGCTTTCTGGTATTCCAAGTTTTTTGCAGAGATTCAAAACGTCTCGTATCAGATCTCCCTTTGGTTCGAGTACACATACACCGAGCTTACCTCCACGTGCGATACGAATCAAATCTTGTACAATACGTGTGAGAATCGTTGTGGATGTTTTACCAGTGCCTGTAGCCCCGTTAACAAGCTCATGAAGAAATCTATTTTCTTCAACCAATACAATTGGCTTATGAGTTGCTTTCTCCCAGCCAATAATAACATCTGCTTTTTTGGAACGCAGAGAGAACGATTGACTAGCCAGAAGAGAAAATTCCCATTTGAAAAACATTTTCCTCAAATCTTCGTTCATGTGAAACTGTTTCATTAACAGGTAGGTGCCAGTAATAGAAATGAATACTGGGATACACATCAGAATATAACCAAAACTCGCCATGGAATTAATAACAAGATAAGCCTCATCTGACTTAATTCCTTCAAAAAAGTGAAACAAGTAATTTTCAACGTACCAAGCGAATATAGCGCAATAATGAACAATTAGTGCACAACCGTTTATTACGGCTGAAATAACACGACCCTTGCGGCTTTTCCAGTCAATATAAGTCGAATAGCCTTTCTTTATCGGCTGGGTGACCGTAGAATAAAACCAGGTAATGATAGGGAGGTTTAAGAATACTAAACACCACCAGGTCATATGCAAATCCAACCCAAAAAATGGGATATTCAAAATACTCGTCAAAAAGTGCGATGGATATGGTAATAATAACGATAGGAATCCCTCGACACTTCCCGATTTATGTTTCCATTGTGCTAGATAGATAATCACTGCGGAGTAAGCAGTGACCAGGTTAACAATCATTAGAAGTGTAACGAATATGGTGTGAAAATAAGTTCGGTATATCTCCATTATACGTTCGCGATTATCTACCCAATATTTCCTGTATACGGCCGTGATCAAAGACATTGATTCCTCTTCTTCTTGTTGACTCATAGCGTCCATCCTATACTCTCCTTTCTTTAAGAGAACTTGTCTCGATAGCCAACCTTATTTCCAATAGGTTTAAGGCCTTACCCTCTTTAAGTTTGGTAGACGAGCTTTCTCTTTGATATTCCTTGGTCATTTGTACAGCTTTAAATAACAACAATCGTTTATCCCCTCCTTGTGTGAAAATGCAAAAAAAGCACGCGGAACAAACCCTGTGTTAGGATCTGTCCGGTGCTTCCGGAAAAAAAGCCATATGAAATTGGCTAATACAGTTTTATTATAAAGGATTACTAAAAATTCGAGTAGCCAAAATTATTATTGCAAATTCGCACTTCAATTCAAGTCATGTTACACTAAAAAGAACGTCATAAAGTGGACAACCGATCAGTTATTTTATGGAACAATAGGTTATTCGAATTTTACAGTCGAATCGTTGATGATAATTTCCAGTGGGAAGGGGAAATTCATATGGAATTGGAAGATGCACAGTTTCTTGAAAAAGATGATATATTGAGAATTGTTGCAGAATTATGGTACGAAGGGCCATTTGAAAAAGAATTCGGTATTCGGTATTCTGATGGAAATGAAAGTTGGGGTAATTCACCAGAATACACTATTCAAAAATACAACAACTACGCCAAGCAAGGTATTGCGACTGAACTATTATCACGCAATCATATTGGATATTGGGACCCTACTGAAAACGTAGACCATCTATTAGATTTACTGAAAGATGAACGTTTTAATAATCTTGAGATGACGAAGATTGGTGAAAAATTTCATGTTAAATTAAGAGATACAACCATTACTCATGAAAACTTTCCAATTGCGATTCTAATCGCTTTTATAGTTGAGTTCGGGAAGAAATGATTCTCTAATCTAAGCATTTATTTCTTTCTTACATTGATATTGGATTGCAAGCATAAGCGAGAAGGAGGACATGCCTTTGCTAGAAATTATCGTTATAAGCTCACTACTAGCATTATTTATATATATGTTCGCTAGAGGTTACATAAAGTCAAAAAGAGAAGTAACACAAAAAGAAAAGGATTTTCGCTTAGACTTGATTAGTACCATTCGCACGCAGAAAGAACTTACAGAAGAACTCGAAATCAATATCACAGAGCTTCCTGTTCGAAAGCTCTCCTCTTTTCTTAATGACAACTCCCTTATAGATTCAGAGTCATATGATCGGGTAATAAAAAAACATTTCGGTACCGGCAAATAAAAACATCAACATTAATTAACAGAAAAACAAACAAGTGTTCTTGTTTGTTTTTCTTGTTTCGGTCTGTTTCTCGAATTAACTTCAATCGTCTATAATGGCAATAATTCAAACAACATTATGACGAAGGAGTAAGAGAATGTCTCAGACCAATGTACTTCATCTATACGAGACCTTAAAAATGCATGGACCTCCACGACCAAAAAGTGCATTCATTGAATCACTACAGCACGAAGATGCCGTTGCTCTGTTAAAGCGTGTGTTTCGTTGTGTAATCGCTGATCCAAAAAGTTTTTCAACATCTCAAAAATTCATAACCGTAAGTCTTGATTACGATAAAAATCTGTTATATGCGGAAGTTTCCACCGGATTTAAAGAAAGTATTGAAAGGTCCGTAGATTCTACAAAGCTTTTCATGCCAAAAATAAAGAATTTCACCTTACTTCTCTTTAAATTACCCGAGGAAACAGAAATTCTCACAGAATCTGAAGCTAAAAAAATGGTTGCGAAAAACGCGACAAGTGGTATATCCCCTGAAGATCTTTTTAATAACTCTGAACGTTATGAATTGGTACATGTTTCTGATATATCACTTCGTAACGGCCTGAAAATCAGATAATTGAACCTTTCACTTCAAAAAAAATGCCTTGGGTTATTACCCTTGGCATTTTTAGTCATTATTCAGCTTCATAGTGTCTAATGGATAACATGAATCTTTCTGCTTCCTCGAAATTCGCATTCCTCATTTTATTGATTTTGTTATCAGAGACACAGGCTTGAAAAGAGTACTCGTTCCCACCAACGTACACAGCAAATGGTTGCAGTGTTAAAATGCCGTCTGATTTTATTACCTCCGACACGGACACTAATTTGTGAGCTTCGACAGTAAGGACAAAGTCGATTGCGCCAATCTCACTTTGTAACTCATGATCTTCTCCAAGAAGACTGGCAATTTCATCTAGAGCGAAGTTCACTGTATGTCCATCTAAAGCAGCTAACCCTTGCCCTCTTTTACACATTTCTAAAAACGGACGTACGTTTTGAGCTGTCAGTCCGTTGACAACCACGGAAGTAGCTTCATTAAATGCTGGAGAAAAATCATCGCCATCCCAGGAACCAGTAAATTCCATGATCCGACGCTTTGGATACAACCCTTTAATACATTCTGAACCTAAAAACAAGGTTGTCCCACCTAAACTTTTAGCATCAAAAAGAGTTTTTAGGAGCTCATCGCTGCCAGACCCCTTTCTGCCATGTACTAATACACTGGCATTACAATTAATCATGGATTGCAATAGAGTATAAACTTCAAAATTAAACATCCTATTGTAAAAATACATGTTGTGTAAAAATTGCCTTTGTTGAACTTGACTCATTAATAATCACTCCCTTAAATTAAAAACAAAAAACACCCTTGAACGAAGTATAGTCCCACTATTGTGAGATGACTTGGCTCAAGGGTGCTTCCCTTAACGAACATATGAAAATTCTTTTGTATTTCTTGATTATATTATTCCATAAAACATATCACCTTGTAAAGCAAAGTATATTTATACAAAGAAAAAGACCAGTAATTTCTACTGGTCCACTTCTTATCTACATTTCGATTAGCATTCCCTTGTCAAAAAAGTAGAGAAATGCCTCGTCTACAGTTGACCATACTTGATTTATTGCCTTACGGTATAAACTAATCTGAAATTTATATTTTTCACTCATTTCAGAATAGGATTGCTGATTAATTTGATCAGTTTTAAAATCAAGGAGGACAGTTAAGTCTTGTTCGTCTACGAAAAGACAATCTATTACACCTTGAATCAGTATAATTTCGTCCTCAGCTCGTATCGCGTCCGGATACAATTCTTTCGCTTTAATCCCATAACTAAACGGAATCTCTCTCAAAACCTCTTTTGCTTTCAATAGTCTTAAACCAATAGAACTAGAGAAAAAATCTAAAATCGTCACGGGATCTATGCAGCCTGCTTGCTCATCGGTTAGTAACTTCCTTTCAACCATTCTTGCAATTGCATCGAGGACTTTACCCGCGTCTACCCCGTTTGAGTCTAGTGGGAAGTTCTGCATGACCGTGTGGTAAAATGTCCCTTTCTCAGCTGCAGAGAATTTGCTTGTTGAGATAAATTTAGGCGCTCTTAGTGTTTGACTCGCTTGTGAAGCTTTGATTCTACCTGTGGAGCTCTCATCTGCTATGACAACCGCTTCTCCTAATCGCTTCATTTCAGTCACTGAGGTTTTAGAAAACATCTTGGTGGCTTCCATATGATTATAGTTCCAGCCTAACTGATTAACACGATCAAATTGTTCACTTGGAACTTCTATCATGATAGGTTGATTTCTCGAAATGGAGTAAAGAAATTTATTTTTCTCCTCCAAGTCAATGATTTCTAATGTTGGCTGTGAGTGTCTACATATGTCAGTGCTAGACATGCTCACTCGCCATTCAGATACATCCTCCAAACCTGATTGCTCCCAACCAAAAATAGAGGAACAATTACTGTGCCGGCTAAGGGCCATCATAATCCAATCCAAGAAACTGTTGCATTTTGTAAGTAGATAATCCGGTATAAGCGAAGATGTCGTTTGAACTGCTGCTTTAGACCATACTTTTAACATGTCATCAGTATTCTTGGCTGAACCTACAAGGAACAACTTCTCCCTTGCTCTGGTCATGGCAACATATAGCACTCTCATTTCCTCAGCCAATAGCTCCAAACGCATACGTCGTTTAATTGCAAGGGATGGAAGTGATGGGTAACTTAACCTCAAAACCGGATTCGAATATTTCGGTCCGAACCCCATTTCCTTATGAAGGAGGAACTTTCCAACGAGATCCTGTTGATTGAACTTCTTGCCCAGGCCTGCAACAAATACAACTGGAAACTCTAGACCTTTGCTCTTATGAATTGAAATGATACGCACTACGTCTTCATTTTCACCCAATGATCGTGCTGCACCCATATCCGTACCACTTTCCTTCATCCGTTCTATGAAGCGTAAAAAACGGAATAAACCACGGAAAGAGGTTGACTCGAACTGTCTGGCTCGGTCAAATAGTGCCCTTAGGTTCGCCTGTCTTTGTTGACCTCCAGCCAATCCCCCTGCAAATTCATAAAAACCCGTGACTTCGAAGATATTCCCGATCAAATCCGAAAGCGAACCACTACGAGCTTGATTGCGCCATTCATCAAGTTGATTCAGAAAATTTTCTAGCTTAGCACGAAGCTTTAATGAATGGGTTTCGTCTTCGATTGCTGCTGCTGCTTCAGTGTGTACACTTTCTTCCATTTCAATATATCGTTGTACTGCTCCGTAGAACCGTCCCTTGTTCTTAGCATGACGGACTTGAGCAAGCTCATCAGCCGATAGTCCTACCAACGGTGAACGAAGTACGCCAGCCAAATGAATATCTTGATAAGGATTATCGATGATGGTTAATAAACTCATCATTATTGATACCTCGGTTGCCCCAAAGTAACCCGTCGATAAGTCTGCATAAGCTGGAATTTGCAACATTTTAAATTCATCCAGGATGACAGGTGACCAATTTTGTGTTGACCTTAGAATAATAACAATATCTCGGTATTGAATGGGCCGTAACCCTTGGATTTGCTTGTCATAAACATAATAAGGTCTTCCGCTACTTTGACCAATGAGATTTTTGATTTGTTCGGCAATGTAACGCGCTTCAAGACGTGCTGGCTCCGATTCTTCTAGTTCCATCTCCAACATCATATCGCCAGGATGGGTATCTTCAAGATTATTATCCCTATCACGTTCAATGTGCTGATTTCTATCGATCACATGAACATCGACCGTATAATCCTGTGTTGTATCGGGGTAATAGGTGGCACCAAAACTCAACTCAACTTCAGGAGTATAGGCAACTTCAGCAACCCGCTGACTCATGATCTGACGAAATATGAAGTTAGTCGCATCCAACACTTGTTTGCGGCTCCGGAAATTCTTCGTCAGTTCAATTCTCTGTCCAAGGGAACGTTCTTCACCAAAGGCTGCATATTTCTCCAAAAATAGCCTTGGCTCTGCCAAACGGAAACGATATATACTTTGCTTAACGTCCCCCACCATAAAACGATTTCCATTATGAGATTCTCGCGAAACCAATGACAATATTGTCTCTTGGACACGGTTCGTATCCTGATACTCGTCAATTAGGGTTTCGTTATAAATTTTCCTATAATCGTGTGCTGCTTTTGTAGGCTCATAACGACCATCTTTTATTTCCCCAAGAACCATCAAAGCCATGTGCTCTAGATCTGAAAAATCTAACAAGTTCTTTTCCGTCTTTGCTTTTGAAAATCTAGTATGAAACTCCATCACAAGTCTTTTTAAGCCTAGCACCACAGGTTTCATATGCTGACATTCGAGAATGAAGTCTTGAATGGACCTCTGAAAAATTTCACCTTTCAGTTTCTCCAAGTCTTTTTTAGCTCGGTCTCTCAAAGCCTTAACCGCCTCAATCTTCACTTCATCATAACCATCTTTTTTACAAGCCTTCAATCGGTCAAAGATGGATTGGTGCATGGCGGTGTGTAAATTGTCCCATGACGTGGAGCTATCCATGATATTAGTTAACACAGACAATTCTTTCATCAAATTATCAAGATATGGAGTCGGACCCTCTGGTTGATGGATGATCAAAACGGCTTCTTGTAGCAGGTTTTTAATACTCTCCAACTCTAATTTCACATCTTCCATTAAGCAGCTCACCCAAATAGGGATTGAGTCCTCCCCAAGATCGTACATTGAAACAACATGGGTCAACCAAGCCTCCGGGCTAGGATGACTTCTTGCTGAGTCATAAATCATTTGGACAAGATTGAGCAAGGAATTATCATTTCGATCACCTGAAAACCAATCAAGTAGCATGGAGAACTCCATGTTGTCAACTTTTTGATGACATTCCTCGATAATGTCCTCCAAAACATCCTGACGTAGTATAGCTGCCTCTGTTTCATTTGCAATCCTAAATGATGGATCAAGGCCTATTCGTTCATAATACCGTTGGATGACATTCTTGCAGAAAGAATGGACTGTTGTAATCGTTGCTTGTGGTAGGAGCGCCAACTGTTTTTTTAGATGCTTGGAGTTCGGATTTTTGAATACTTCCTTCTCCAGTTCTTCTCGAATACGCTCTTTCATTTCAGCAGCTGCTGCCTTAGTAAATGTTGCCACCAACAATTGATTTACGTTAGTCTTTTCCTTGGGGGATCGAACTTTTTTCACAATCCGCTCAACGAGAACGGCCGTTTTTCCAGAACCTGCAGCAGCCGATACCAATGTATCGGAGCCCACATAACTTATTGCTTGGGATTGTTGATCAGTCCATATAGACATTTGGGATAATGTTGTCATTTTCTACACCTCTTCATTAGATTCGTCGTCCTTTTCAAGTCGGCGCCATACTTCTTCGTCATCCAAAGAAGGAAGTACTCGTACATCATCCTGATTTACTAAAGAATCAAAATGACATACTGGCTGGTAAGAGCAAAATTGGCAAGGTAGCTTTTTTCCATTGAGTGTAGGCTGGATTTCAACATGGCCATCGATAATACCATTACCTACATCCGTAATTACTTTACGTACGTGATTTTGAAGTCGCTCAAACTGCTCTTTGCTTGCCACAGACGCATTCTTGTAGAAAGTGCCATCTTTTTTAAATGAAACCGGAAGGAAATCTGATTCACCACCTGCTAAGGTATTATCCATTTTCCCGAGCATTTCATTATCAGCAAGCAATAGACCTTTCATTTTGAACTGTTTGAGAATTTCTTTCTCGACTTGCTCAGCATCAATTGGGTTGGTGAGATTGAGTAATGGGTTGTGTACATGCATATACAGGGCGCCAGCTGCATTGCCTTGCTGACCTAACCATACTTTAGAATGTGACAACACTACGTCTAAGTAAGTGAGTAATTGTAGCGAGGTACCGTGGTAGACATTCGATAAATCAAGTGAAGTTTTGCTTGATTTGTAGTCAATAATGCGTAGGAAAGTTCCATTTGATAAGTTTGCTTGGTCAACGCGATCGATTCTTCCTACAACCTCAAGCGTCTTCCCTTTATCCAATGGAATTATGAGGGATGGCAGTGTTTCCCCTGGACCAAAAGCTAATTCCAGTCCAACCGGAACGAATTCACTTTGAAGGTTATGTTCCAACAGCACTTTTGCCGTTTTGCTAACTACTTCTTTTAACTTTTTGGCGATGTGTCGGTACCTAAACGTACTACTTAAGATGTCACCTTGTAATCGAGGACTGAGTATGTCCACAATGGTAGAGACTCGGTGATATAATTCTTCGTCAGTGATAATCACATCGAGCTTGTCCTCACGTTGTAGTTCTTTCATGAGTCCTGTTAATGCTGCGTGGTATAGACGCCCAATATCGGGATTATTTAACTTATAGATTTTACGTTCTTCCAGTTTCAGACCGCTTGCCGCGAAATGCGAGAAAGGACATCCAACGTACTTCTCCATTCTCGATACGCTTGTCTTCAACAGATCACCATATAAAAGTTCTCCGACTTCTGGTCGCAAAAGTGATTCTTGATTCCGGTAATCGATTGCAGCAAAAACTTTTTGAATTCGGTCTCCATAGCCATTATTTAAAAGCCAGTTATACACTGCAAACCACCCAGGAGCAATCGTCATTCCTCTTGTCCATTCCTTAAGCATCGTCACTAAATGAGTCAAAGTCTTTTCCGGATTAGAAACAAAAGCCAGTTGTTCTTCGTGCGGCATTTGGACATCAGGCATTTGACCGATCAGTTCCTCTTTAATGTCAGGGAACAATCGCCTCACATGCGTTAAGATTTCTGAAGGTAATAACGATTTGCCCTCTTCATCGGATAATGGATAACTTAGCCATAATTTGTGGGACGGTCCGCACAAAACGGTGTAGATGAGGAACTGCTCATCCAGTAGTTTTCTCGTAACACTATCGGCAATTTCAATACCGTTTTCGATTAACCATTCCCGCTCCTCTTCGGTAATGACACCCGCTTCATCAAACGATTTGGGGAGTATTCCATCATTACAACCAAGAACGAAGGCTACCTTCATTTGGGCAGATCTGGTGCGATCTATGCTCCCGACTAATACCTGATCAAGCGATGGAGGTACCAGCCCCTGCTGAATGCTTTCCAAACCAGTTTGGACTAGCGTAGAGAAAATATCCAGACTCACTTTGTCATTCCCTATCACATCAACCATCTGTTCCAACATCGAAATCACATTTTCCCATATTTGGGCATGTTCCTTTGCCTTCTCCGGTTGTCCTGCAACTAAACACTCATCTGACCAATGCAGAATCCGTTCAGGAGCCTTCACCTCAACCAAGTACTTGTATAAGGCAATTACACGTTCGCGAATCGTCTGGGACTCGTTAAGGTCCTTCTCAAGGCTTCTTAATGGCTTAGCGATCATACGCCGACACCTGTCCATTCGTTTGTTGAAAGATTCATCCGTATCGACAGAGTTCTCATCTTCGAGAGAACGATATTGACGAAACTCCCAGTTTTTTTTATCCGTCCAACGACTACCATGGAGACCATAGGCGAGAACCAAATTTTCCAGTTCATCGGTGTCGTGACGATTCAAGCGTCTGCTCTTTTTATTCCCGTTATCAAGCGGTAACAAGAAGTCTGTCTTAATGCAGCGGAACATAGCATCAAAACGCCATTTCTGAACCACAACATCAATAGAGGACCGTATAAATTCGACTAGGGGATGATGAATAACATTGCGTTTTTGATCCAAGAAAAAGGGGATATTCATTTCACCAAAGATGGTTTTAATAAGTTCACCATAATCTTCTAGATTACGTACTCGAATTGCCATATCGCGGTATCTAAAACCACGCTCTCTTGCAAGTCGAATCATCTCTCTACCTGCAGCTTCAATCTCAGCTCGCCGATTCACCGCGGCGAAGATTTTGATCTCTTCAGTATTGTTCGCAAACTCGGGTACCCCTTCAAAGAGGCGATTCTCATAATGCCGTTCCAGATGATCAAGCATCGGGGCTTCCTTAAAACGAATGCCCCCTTCTAGTTGGATAACCTCCGGTAGTAAGCCAATCTCTTTAAGGCGAGTTTGAATTCGTTTCATGGTTTTCGCAGTTGGATAAAATAAACTCAACTCATCGATGAATTCATCTCCTCCATAAACCCGGTCAGAACAAAAGGTGATTGTCACATTTGGAAAGACTGTTATGGCCTGTATGACCACTTCGAGTTCTTGTGCCGTGAACCCGAAAAATCCATCTATCCATAATTCTGCTTTACCCGCTAATGTAGTTTCCGGCAACTGAGCAGCCAATCGATTGAGATAGGACTCACTGTCCATAAATCCATTCGAAAGGATCATTTCGTAGTCACGATAAATGAGCAACAAATCTTCCATTTTCAGACTTAACGTTGCACTTACATTAGCGATCTTCTCTCTCGCACGTTGAAAATCACTATCCAAAGATTCCGCAGTTAAACGGTAACGACCTAATTCATTAAAAAATGAACCTATCGTTTCGATGAATCCCATTTTTTCTGTGTACCCCTTGAATAGCCGAAGTTGCTCTTTACGTTTTTGAAGAATATGTTGAATCAGCATCTTCTTCCCTGAATCATCAATCATGACTCCTGAAGCTGTTCCTCCTGTTTCTTGCATTACCTTCCAAGCCAATCGTCGGAAGCTTAATACTTGTGCCCTCATTAACCCGCCGAGTCCTGGTGAGGTCACCAAGTCATGTTCTGCTTGGAAAGTGGCTTGCTCGGGTACCAAGAGAATAATGGGATTCCCTGATTGCTTTAGTAATAACCTTTCTTTAATTTCATTTAAACAATAATTGCTTTTTCCACTACCTGATCGACCAATAATAAATGTAATTGCCATGGTCATTCGCCTCCTAAAGAGTAATTTGTAAAATTAACCTAGCAGTATATAAAAGTGCACGCAAAAAAGCACCCGCTACAAGTGGTTCCCAAAGGGATGTCTGTCATATAGACAGAGCCAACCACTCATAACGAGTGCATTCTTATTAAATCCAGTCTCTCATAAGCCGCATGGCAGAGAGTTAGTATTGGAAGTGTGCTTAATTGGATAATATCACATCTAACGAGAGCAGTCTATAAATCCAGACAAGAGTAATATTCAAAATATCGTGCAACTCGAAAAGTCTTTTATTCCAAAACAACACTGATTACAGATTAGATACATAAATATCTGCAGGTTTTAATAGGTTTATAAGAAATAAGGTCTTAGTTACTAAAAAGAAAAAACGATACTATGCTGGATTTAAGTCTCCCATCCCAATTACCGCGCGTGTTAAGCGACTTTCATCACAGATAAATCCAAGTCAAAATATAGATTGTGGAATACTATTCCAGATTTAAGTTAGAGAACAATCATAAAAAACCAAGTAATTTTATAGAATAGTTAACATGACACATATCCACATAACTTAACAAGTTGAGACTTGGAAAAATATTTTTTTTAATGATTTCATCGTCTGTCCAATTATATTAGAAGCAGATTGAGAAAATGATGAAAGATATACACAATTAATATACAATAATGTACTTGGAATCGTATGATTTATAGAACAAAAAAAGCCCATTCCTCTCTTCTAAGGGATGAACGTATTCGCTGATTAGGTTCGATTTTTTCGACTGAGGGTACTAAGCAAAAATTGACTGGTATGTTGACATGGGAGAATGCAAGATAAAGAGCACTCAGGAACTGATCCTTGAGAGCTGTACTATCGTGTTTCGTTGAAGAGGAATTTCTCCAATCGGAAATTAAATGGAATGATGCGTTGGCCAGCCAATACAGGTAATTTTAGTAATTCCCCGTGCATCCATTCTTCAACTGATTTAGGATTCGTGTTTCGTATAGCTAAAAGAGCATTGTATTCAAGACTGCCATAATAGTATGGATCTATATTTAGTCTCAATGCTTCTTTCCTGACGCCATCGATATCCAAATATCCACGAAGTTCCTGGTACTGAAAGTCATTTCGGCGTCCATAGTCTTCTATTGTCCATGGTACGACGGGATAAAGATCCGACAATCTATGTACAGATTGCTCAATGAGGACTCGAAGTTTTTTAATCCCAAGCTTTGACTTCGCGGCTGCCTGACTAAAAGACCATTTCCGCTCTTTTATAAGCTCGTCCATCGTTTCAGGGTACCGCACAAACTCTTCGGCGCCAGTTTTGCTTATTACTACATTGAGAAGCTCATTAAACCTTGACTCGATGCATTCCTTGATCATATATTCCGGATTACGTGGGAGTGTGCCTTTCTTTGAAAAATAGTTGCTGAGCTCGTGAAACGCATTACGTATTAATCGAATATTGATAGTCCGCAGCGTTTGTACAAGTCTATTGGCCATATGACGATCGACTAAGAGCTCACCGATCCCATAGAAATCCGCTTCCCTTTTTAGAAGAGCGTGAAACTTCGGATAGAGAGAGCAGGCATCCAGAGGATGGTAATATTTTTGAGGCTCCTCTTCTGAGACAGCTAATAAGAATTGAGGGTTAAACTGCATTTCTGCTTTATAACCCAATTTTCCTTTAACTAAACCAATATTAACGAAAAGATTTGCCTTTTGCTTCGGAGCAACTGGCACTTCGAGATTCATCAGGTTGGTTAGAATTTCAGAAATATGGCTTTTTTGGCTTTTATGTAAGAAGGACAGCAATCCTGAAAATTGTGCATGTCTAAAGACACCATCTATGTGCTTTAAATTTCGAGAGATTATTTTCTTCGGATTCCCGCTTGTTTGTGTGTAGGAAGAAATGATTAACTTCTTCTCAGCTAGGGTTAATTCGTCGAAAGTCTTCGAGAAAATGAAGGGATGGAAAAGAACATAGTGACCAATTTTATTCGTTTTTTCATTTATAAAGTAGTTTAGCTTGTGCCGCGTATGACCATCAACTGATACTTCAGTTACGATGAGTTGATGCTGAATGTATTTCTCTAAGGACACATAAAACTGACTTTCACTAATAGGCATCTCAAACTCTTGCTCAAGCCGTCGATAGATCGCCTTTCTGTTTGCGAGTTCGATATATCCATATGCATTACAGCATCGAAACAAAATAAAGACAAGTTGTAAATCAGCATGAGTAAGATGATCTTTTAGACGGGCAGTCCCTCCATCACTGAAAGTGAATTTAACTCGGCTGCTAAAGTTTAGATTCATATCGAACAAGTTTGTTAAAAATAGGGATGTTACTTTAACAGGATACGTGGGTAAGCATTCTACCAATCCTAATTGATTGGCTAACACGAGTGTTTGCATTCCTCTGACACCTCCTTTCTATCCGTTTATATATAGACTTAACCGATACAATTTGATAAGATATACCCATAGAAGACAATATGAAAGCAGGCCTTCCAACTCCTTTTTTTAAAAAAAGGTGGAAAGCGTGGAAAGTGTTAAAGTGAGATCTGGTGGGTGCCGGTGATCTCCAGTATATGATCTTGGATACCTGTGTTGGTAGCATAGATATCCACAGCAAGAGTCCTTTATTCATTGAAGGACTCTTTTTCATGTATACACCTGTGGACAATTAAACGGAAAAGGGCGAATTTTCCACAGAAATGGGTATAATCTGACAATATCATTTTTAAAATCAATTGGTCAATCGGGGTTCAGTATATAGTTCATGACGGGTTTCAGTATATACTTCGGGGCTCAGTATATAGTTCGGGGTTCAGTATATAGTTCATGACGGGTTTCAGTATATACTTCGGGGTTCAGTATATACTTCGTATCGGGTCCCTGTATATAGTTCGGGGTTCAGTATATACTTCGTGACGGGGTTCAGTATATACATTGATAATTGGTTATTCAATAGAATATTTCTATCAAATCATCTTGGCCTATAAAAAAAGATCAACAGCTTTAGATGGGCTGTTGATCTTTGTTATTAATCAGGAAAAGTTGTAGTGGTTCCTTAATTTCTTCGTCTGAATTAATTTGAATGGGAAATTTGTTTTGTAGTTGAAGCAGATCACCAGGTACAAAATTAATATATTGGATACTCTTTTTGGGACCATACACAATTTCGTAGGAATCAATAACATCCATTTGTTGTAGTTCTTGAAAAGCCTCTATGATTCCACTAACAACTAGTGATCGATTTTCCGTCTGAAGATTCAGATGTTGACTCAACGTGTCTACATGGAAGGAGGTTATGTTTTGTGCACAGGAATTGATCATATTGACATACAAGAGCTTTGTGATTGGCTTATGGAAATCGTTAAACAGGACTACGTTCATATGATGCAAGTTTCCTGCTTGTAGGGATCGGTTAATGAAAGAGTGAAAAGAAACACTAGCAGCTCTCTCTTTCCCCGGTTCCTCCCCTTCCCGTAGAATGAATTCTAGTGTATCAATTGGATGATACAAAATTGTCCTCTGACGAACTTTATTACCTGGTAAGTAATACTCCTCCATGATAATTTGGGTACGTGAAAGATTAAGCAGACTGTCATAAAGGTCTAAATACACTCTTCCTGACGGTTCTGTATCCATAGCATGGACTAATTCGTTAAATTGAAAGGAGAATTGTTGGTTCATCCCTTTTTCGAAATAGAGTTTTGTTAAGCCTGCTAAAACGCGTACATCAAATGTCCCCAGAAAAACACCATTTGCATTTTGATAAAATAGGTGCCGGAAGCCAGTTCTAGTCTGCTGCACCATACCACTAGGATATTTCTTTTTCATAACTGCTTTAGAATGAGACCCTGCCCCAAAAAGACCGTGTTCTATTAAATTGGCTTCAATAGGTGTATCAGGAACCTTACGATTTTCAATTTTCTTGAGCTCTAGCGCTTTTTCGAGCATTTTATACTCAAGTTCCAGGATAGTTTGTTGTAAATATCTATGTTGGTCAATATCTATTTTTTTTCGTTCTTCATCATTAATTTGCCGCGTCAATTGATTATACTCATGACCAAGAGATGTAAACTCCATTGAGAGCTGCAGCGTTTTATGCCGTAACATTTTTTTAGCGGACTGATGGATATTAGGAGCAATACGCTCCTCAATATCATCGTGCTGCAAGTTCATTTTTTTTAATTGTGTGAAAACCTGGATGATATTAAGAGATTCTTGACGTAGCGTGCTTCGAATAGCCTTCATATCCTTTTCCTCCATTTCAAACAGTCTCTCCTTCTATTGTATATTTAAAAAGAAAAAAGAAAAAGCACTAAATGACAAAATCACCCCTGTTTTAGAGGTATTGTCATCAGTGCTTCTGATGTGTGACTATATTTAGTTCGTATACAATATAACATAAATGAAATTCGAGACCAAGAGCAATGCTAATTTCACCCGTAATTCAACATTCTCCTGTTTTACACGAAAAAAAGGATCTCTCAGCGTATATCATTTCTTTATTTATTATTTGGTTGTTTGAATGCTAAAATAACTATAGGGTGGATTAGGAGGGATTTTTACATGGTTGATGATGACCGTAACTTAATTAGACAAATGATTAGTGCAAAATGGCATGATAATGATGAACTCTCAAAAAAATGGTTGTCGTCAAGCTCTGAACAAAGATTAAGAGGCATATGCCTTGAAATTGATCATATTATAAGCGATTCCATGGAAAAGGTCAGTAGGCTTAACGCAGAAATCAAAGATAATAAAAAATTATATTTACTGGATGAAGTACAATTACTTGCTCTCCAACATGTTCGAATGACAATTCAAACCGAGATTACTATGCGGAATAGTTGATCACATATGAAAAAGAGACGATAGATGGACAATCCATTGCTGGATGCCATCTATCGTCTCTCTTTATGATTATTTTTTCTGCCACCTTTTTACGAGCCTGAGACAGGATGAGCGGGTTACCATGGGTTTATTAGTTTTTTGGAGTTTCGGAAAGAGTGGTGGGAAAGCAACTAAGTTGGAAATCTCCTTACTAAGGAATTCACCCGCATGTTGACTTGGTTTAAACATTAAGGTTTCTGCTTCCTGATTTGCATTAAAAACGGTGACTTCGCAGGATGTGCAGATCGTAAGATTTTTGTTGTCGTTAGCCCTGAAGCATATTTCACATATGTCTTCTGGAACTTCGTAATCAAGCTGGCAATACTCACTCCACTGCTCGTCTGACATGGTGATCCACTGATCATAATGCAGACATGAATCACATAGCGCTTTACTCCCTGGTATACATGTACAATTCATACTTTTACTCCTTTTTTAATGAGGTGATCTCAGGTTATTCGTCCTTAATGCTCCTAAATACAGAATCGTTAAAGATTTCATCCATTAATGCATGAGTGGAAATTCTGACATCAAGCTTTCCCTATTGCCCTACTCTTTCATGGCTTTATGTGCCTTATGAACAGATGCAAAAAGGCAAAAATGCACCTAGTTACACCACCAATCCAAAATGGATGTCTGTCAGAGACAGATTGGTCGCATAACTACGCGCATTTTGTTAAACTAATCTTTCGCCGTATGGCCAGATCGAAATTAATAAACATCTACACTCATTATGTTATCATAAACCCTTGTTAAAGAAAAGAAACTGATTGTTCCCATTCCCAAAGTAGTGGTTAACAAATACTGAAGTTCAAAGATAAGGTTTTGTCGGTCAAATGATAATAAATTGAAAGTAACAATGGACCTCCCATGGAGGTCTATTTTGTTCTCAGTACGTCTAGATAATCTTTAGGAAATGATCTATAATAAATCTTAAATATATCTCTTTCACACGGTAGGTCAGGCGACTAACCGATTCTAACTTTCCATCTTTGGAAGCATACCTTAATGACATAGTCATGAGGATTTATGCATTTAGAATCCAGGTCGTTCTGATCTTTTTTTTGTTTGGGGGAATATATTCACCAACAATTAACCTCTGGGAGCTCATTATTCTTGGGACTCTAGCAGCGGTTTTTTTATTATCAAATAATAGAAAGGAAAAGTGAATACTCGTGACAACAATTACTTTGATTGTAGCATTTGTAGTTGGTGGACTTGTCAATGCTGTGGTATCTGCACGTATCGATGGCGCATTATTTCCATACATCAAAAAAGTAGGTAAAAAACGTTACCTCAACCTTGGTATTATGGGGGATTTATTGATCGGAGGATTTGCTGCGCTGGCTGCCACTGCGCTACTGGAACCAACAACACTTATAAAAGTGGTAGGAACATCCGTTCTTGCAGGGTTTAACGGTCTTTCCTTCCTCGCAAAAAACGCCCTTGCGCGGTCTAGCGACCCTGAGGAGACTGATGAAGTTGACAAGATGTACAAAGCTTTCATAGAAGATAGCTCGAATGAACAAAAAGTGAATTCTAAACCACTTAAGTAAGCGTTCATCATTAAGGGGATGCCTTGTGACCCCTTCTTGTACATAATAATGGAACAAAACATGAACCCTAGATTTGGGAGGAACATGAATGACAATAACTGTTGAAAACATCGACAGCCTCATCCATCGCATGTATCGGCTATTTATACTATCTAAAAGCGAAATGGAGAAAGATGAACTCGGCCTCAAATTAAGAGAACTTATGAACAAGCGCAAAGAGCTTGTCAAAACAGTAAATTAACTAATGAAAAGACCTGCATTTATCCTTTGGGATGATCAGGTCTTTTTTCTTTTTCAAGTTGATCTATAGTCAATGTGTTATACTTAAAAGGAGCAAAACATCCAAATAATCTCATAAACCTAAATAATTACATTCACACGGGATCTTATGTCTGTTGTATTAAATAAATGGAGGGCTGATTATGGATAGAAATGCTGAAAACTATATTCTATTTAAAAGAACATTGGGCCACCTACTTATCGTTGCACATCGAAACCCTGATCCCCTCACGAGAATGGAGTATCGTCAAAAGTACGAAGATATGCTAGCTCGTGATTCGGATTACAAGGTAGACGACATGTCCGATGAACAACAACGAGAGGTTATGCATCTCGAACGTCTTACGAGTTTGTATGATGACTATCTTTCCGAATTATCTGATATGCGGAAGTCAGAGATATTTTTAGAAATTATAAGCCTATACAATGATTTAGGTTTAAGTCTTAACGATTCTTCGGATGTCTTGTGACATGCCTCCCACCTTTCAGAAGTGAAGGCTTCATCACATGCCGCTAGTGTTGCATGAGATAAAACAAAATAGGAGTGGATTAATCCCAACCCATGTTAGTCGATTCTTGAACGAACTTCTTATTTTGTGAAATTTTCTTTCAGGAATTTAGATTTTTTTAAGATGCGAAAGATTATCGAGAGTTTCTCATATAGTTCTGAAACATCCAACCGAATATCTTTAATCTTTTCTGCTTCTTCTTTTGCCAGATTTAAATGAAAATCCTCTTTGTTTTGTTTGCAATATTTAAGAATTCCATTCAAATCAACATCATTGAGTTTTGTTATAACTAAATTAGGATTCTTAGTCTTAATTTCATTCAACACTTTTAGTGTATTTTCTAATGCATGGAATGAAGTCCAGAATACTAAAGCCACACTACGTTTTCTTGTTTCAAAAACTTGCAGAATAACAACTTCAATAATTATATACGTTAATGCAGCTTCAATAAATGCAGGAAACAGTCCTTTTGTAAAATCCAAATAGTCTTGAGATGTTTTGAATACTCCCAACCTGTCAACAAAAAAAGGAGAAAAAGCATTGAATACAAGTCCTGACGTAATGCGATTGATAACACCAAGAAAATAAAATATTCCTGACGAGAAATAAATTAAGGTTCTTAATCTAAACAGGAAATACAATGTTAACAAGTAAATTAGAGATGCGATGTAAAAACAGGCATTTATTATCACTTTGTCTAAATCAATAAATTTTTTCATATATGTGACAAGTGAATCTACCGTCAAATGATGATTCTTTAAATATTCACGATATGCATAGAATTCCTCATTATTGCTTATTTTTTCCTTGAACGCCTCTTCATTTTTAAGTAGTATCATATAGAAATCCTGTTTTCTAGCAGGTTGATATGGAAGGTCTTTTTTTAAGCTTTCATAAAAAGATTTCTTTGCTTCAGCATCTTTTGTCCAATCAAAATATACATCATACGAATATTTGTCATCGGTTGCATAATTGTAATATGCATCTGAATTCAATGCATTAATAAACTCAAAACTATACATATACATCGTGATCGTAAGTGCAAGAAAAATGAGCGGTAATACAGAACCTGCTATTCCAAATTGAAACAGAGGATTTTTCATTAGATTTTTCATAATTGGATTACCTCCATTATGTATTATACTTGATTAGTCAAATAAAAACAGTCGATAAATCCAAACCATACATTCTAGGTATCATGTTTATTCATAAATAATTGTGTTTGCAAACGCACTAGAACCCCCTACTACTCTGTAGCGGGGGTTAGTAATGTTAAGCGACAGCGAGCTAAGGCTGCAACAAAGGTAATAATTGTTTCTTAATGGTCTTCGCCAAAAAGCGAGACACTTTATAATCAACACAATTTTTCAGTGCCTCAAATATTGCTGTCAATGGTCCACTGAATATAAAATCATCTGGTAGGCTAAACAGACGGGCGGCCTCTCTCACGGATAGATAACGATCAAGTTCGGGATGGATAAAAACCTCATCTTGAACGTGAGTAATCGTAGGCGATTGTTTATGAGTATCAAGCCTTTGGCAATAATTTGAAAATAGCTTTTTTTTAGATCGGAGGTGCATGGGTACTGAATTGATATTCCCTCCCTGGGGGACATACATCATACGCTCCAACGTTTTTTCTGTGGGTGTAAAGAACATATCCTGTTGGGGTATGCCTTCTATATCTGCAAACGCATCTCCCACTGTTGTAAATGCTGATATATGTGGAATATCAAGGTTTGGTTCAGCTCCCTTAAGACCCAGTATAAATGCTCTATTTCTTTTTTGAGGCGATCCAAGAGAAATAGCGTTTATAACACGTGCGGTGATGGTAAACTCACTGAGGACTTCCTTGAATCGTTGGAGCATAATCCCACCTTTTACAGTAATGAAATTTTGCACATTTTCAATAATAAATCCACTGCAGTTGCTCCATTTTATGATGTTTAAAGTCTTTTCTACTAATGGGTGGTGCATAGATTCTTCGTCTCTGAAATTATTGATAGTATTTAATGCGGAAAATTTGACGCAAGGGATTCCGGCTGCCACAAAGTGTACTTGAGGAATATCCGCTTGGGTAAACTCCATCACATCACGCATAACAATATGATTACCTATATTATTTCGGTAAGTACGTATGTGGTGGTCTTTCATGGTACGGTCATCATAGCGATCGTTTGCGAACACGATATCATAGTTCTCATCCAAAAAACCTTTATCTAAAGAGCCGCAGCCAGAGAAGAGAGATAGCATTTTAATTGTCTTTTCTTGAATACCGGTGCTGATTCGTCCACCAAGGGATTCCTTAATGTCTTTCTTGTCAGCTTGAAAAAGATCAAACAAATCCATCTGCTGGTAGTTTACAACATTACCGAATTCAACCAGGCTTACGGAGTATTGGCGCTTTTGCATCTCCAGCTTTTGATTTTTAGCCTCTTCAAAGTCAATGACGTTGGTAGCAACTTGAATTGCTTCTAGAACTGTGAAGATGATTTTTCCTTGTTGAATCTCAACCTCAACTTTTTGGTGGTTCTCCAAAAACTCCCTTACTTCATGGGCCTTGATGTCGATGACAGGAACTGTGGCACCGGTTTTCTGAGTCGTTTTAGCTACATGTTTTTTTGATGCTATGGCCGGCATAACTGTAATTTGTTTCTTGTCTTTATCGATCTCGTATTTGATGGCTTGACCAATATTAAATCCGAATTGGTTCAAGTAATGTGCTTCAATATAGAGCCGGTTTTTAATCTTATAGAGCCGCTTCATGATTGCTTTCATAATAATAAACCTCCATGTATTGGGATTGGGTTGTGAATAAGGCGCAAAAAAATACACCCTAACGAAAGAGACCCTTTGTCCATGAAAAGGCATGCTGCCTTATGGCAAAAGTCCACTTTCGTTGAAGTGTATTAGTTGTTCGAATATCCCTTGAAGCGCCTGCTAGGGATCATAAATATTCTAAAAGTATAAGATTATCTTATCACGCCTAACAAGAAAATGAAATGATGAAGTGATAAGAGAGCGATTTTACCCGCTCCCTCATTTGGCTGCTATACACGTTTATTATGAGTAGTACTCTCATTCACTCGTGCTGGAGGCACATACTTGTCCAAACCCAACGGTTCAATAACAAGATCCTCGCCGCGTAGCTCATCTGGATGAAATACACCGAGCATTTGTCCAAGGCGCATTGGGACGTTGGTATTTTCGCATTTTTTTAGATACACCATTGACCCACCACAATATAGGGCATCTTCAACCTTTTGGTCTTCACTCTCTTTATCGTAATCGATAGTCTTATGACAATGGAATGGAATGTTGTCATGAAGAGCACGAATAATTCCTTCTAAGCGACCAGGCCTCAAATCAAGCTTATTATCTTTCCGGAACGGGCAATCCTTACAAGGCTCTTTAATGGAAAACAATTGCGTAATACTCATTGTCCACCTCTATTTCTATTCCCAAAATCATTCCATTGCAACTTTCGCAAGGTACCATCACAATTATTAGAGAAAGTGAAGTTGTTGCAGGGCTGACCCTCTAAGATCATTCTATCATCCTCTACCATTTTTCTACAAGTTGAGCATACATGCCAGCCCGAAGAAATCTTATAATCGCTTGGCTCGAAAAGCAAGTCATTGGCATATCTATAAAAAGAGCGATATAGATTGTCTCCATTGTACATTGCGTAGATTTCATCTATAATCTGTGAGACCTTTTCCATTGCAATACCTCCCCCACCATCCAATCCCCAGAAAGGGTGCTCATCGAATCCTTGGAGTGGGATAGTCGTAGACTTGTATGATTGCATAACACCCCTAACAGAATTAAGGGAAGCGAACATGCGTTGCACATTATTTAATAACTCTTCATGAAATAACTGATCCCAAGGTGTTTTTCCCCCTGAAAGTTCCCGTTTGACTGGAACAATGTTGGATCCGTCTTCTTCAAATGTTTCAAGATTGACTGGACATGTATATGTCGTGGACATTCGTCTCTCTGTTGCTTCAGATAAAGTACGACCATATTCACTATCTAATCCGACCTTAAATTCCACGTAATCAACTTTCTCCTTCGCATCTTTCCTCCAATCAATGGAGCCATCCACTGTAAAGTGAATATAGCCACTGTGAAAGGATATACTGCCATTATGTGTCTTTATCCATGCCAGAGCTTTTTTATCATTAAGTGTAATATTCGTCATGTTTAACACACACACCTATTGATTTATTCCTCATTTTGATTTCGGCTAGTTATTATTTTCTTCCACCCATAATTCACATTCATTGCACAGCCCTGTTCGTGAGGGTATTAACTTCTTATATCGGCAGCACTCACAATATTGGAACAAAAATACTTTCTGAACCCTATACAGGACAATATTTTCATATAAAAGGGAGATTCTTACCGCAAATAAGTAAAATTTTCTATTTCCGAATAATCCATCTGAAATCAAGAAAATTAATTTGAACACGTTTTCTTGGAACAATTCAAGATCACCTTTTTTAATCTCATCCATTAATGGAATCGAGTTTTTTGATTCTACCATAAAATCCGGATACCCGATTTATTTTAATGGTATCGCAAAGTTTTGTCGCTGACAAACACTGATTCCGGATCTGTATCCCCAACCCTTTATTGTTACAAAATTTTTAGCATAAGATTTACTCACACTTGTAATGTGCACGGATAGCGACCAGCTGGTCATTAACCTGGAGTTGCTTTTGTATACAACCGGCACCCTGAACTTGATTGAGCCAGTTCTTTACATCATCGACGTCATTAATTCTGCAAACCACGGTCACAGCTTTAAAAGGAACGGTATCCCCAAAATATGGACAATTCTCTCCACCCGATGTTACGACCATTCCGGTACTGACCTGTTTCATCGTGTTAAGGTTGATGATCCCCCACACATCATGCTTCGTAAGATCTAGTGGATTGGGAAATTCAGGTTCTGAGATGCTGATTGTCATAGGATCAATACAAAGCACAACACCGTCGTCTGGTAAAGCATTCAAGCGTTTGCATATGGTAAACTCTTTTTTAGTTATGGCTTCCTTTGTGACTGAGTTAATATCATCAATCCATAGGGTTGAGCCCTTACCACGATAATCCCCACGTCTCCTTAACTCATTAGCAAGCAAAGATATTTTATCTGAGATCCCCGATGCGAAAGGATAATTATTGGTATCAAATGCCTGGATTAAATTCCTGTATCGGATATAGCCAATAAAACGACCCGTTTTTTTAATCATATTTTCGGCCTGCGTCCAAGTTACTTTTCTTTTATCAACTGTTATCATTTCAGTTCCTCCAATCGTTTAATAAGAATAAAGAGGGGATATCCAAAGACATCCTCTCTCGCATTTTTTTTACACTAAGCTAATTTGTTTCAGAATGTCATCCAAACTCGAATGAAAGACCTTCTTTTCGCTTAACCAATCGTTGAATTCGGTGGATTGATTGCATTGCGTTAATAAAGACGACATGGATATTCTCATCTGATCGAATGCCTTCTGCTGCTCTTGAGTAAGTTGATATTCTCCAGGGTTATGCGAACGTGTATTCACCCAACCCTGTATATGTGCTCTTGCATACTCAAATACATCATTTTCCGTTAATAGACGTTTCATGATACTATCGATATCACTGCTGTTATAGGTGGAAAGCAGAAATTCAATGAATCCATCTATTGCTTTATCCGATTCAAACCCTTCAGATAGATTCGTCCAAACTGGATAGAAAGGGATGCCATTACGTAGCTCCATTCTGCTCATTTCCCCAAAGACAGGTGTTCTCTCATGAATGGTTTTGTCTGCTTGCTCGATATATAAATTATGCCCTATACCTAAGCGAGCACCTATATCAAGAAACACACCATATTCTTCTTCAGATAGCTCACAAAAATCAGCGACACTCTTGAAATTCCGGTTTCGCCCCAGCGTAATCAGTTCCCCATTCACTTCGTCAAAAGCCTCTATGTGTGTATTTGTAATGTTTTGAAGTGGTGATACCAAATAAATGGAACGATACTGACTTCTATTTGGATTGATGTCCATAAAGTGCCTATAGGATCGACCTTTCAGATATTTGCTGATGACCGATTTTGCATAATCTATATGACATCTATGCCCTTTTTTTTCTTGAAGAATTAGAAACTCGTAATCAGACTTGGAAATTTCCAGCGCATCATGCCTCCAAATATCAATCGTACCAGTCTCTTCATCTCGAAGATGAATCAATCCCGTATCATTCAAGTCTTCTTCGTGCCAGAATACATTTAGGTATTGATCGTTCGAAGGGTGAATAACGATAAAATAACGATCCTTTGGTTTTACCAATAATGTGATTACTAGCTTATCCCACCCATCGATTAAATGCGTGCGACCTACGTGGTGCCGATTCGCTTCGAAAAGTTTGCCTATGAGCTCATTCGCAAATTCATCAGGGAACTCGACTGGATACGCATGATGTTCCATAAGCAATTTGGCTAGAGTACATGTGTTGCCGTCTGGATCATTTACCGCACGGGTTGGATTATACAAAAAAATTTCTATAGAACCTTCGTTACCTTCTTTTAGGTATAGTTCCACATCGTATCCTGTTGAGTTACGCAGCATTAGATTGACTTGATTGAGAAATTCTTTTACCGATAACGAATATGATAACGATGTTGGTGAAATGCCTGTTCCTGTTACCAAATGATGATGCCATTTTAAATTCATTTTTTTTGTATTATTCATTTTTATTCCTCCTAAGGATTCATATTGTCATAAGTGCCCATAAAAAAAGCACTCCTAACTAGGTTCAACCGGTACGCGGAAAATTCCAACGTTCGCTGGTTATTCACTAGAAAGAAGTGCTTTGTTCATGAGATGGTCTTTATGGCGCATGCCGGGACCAGAAAATTAATGAGCTCTTATGGAACTATACTAACATAATCAATGGTTATAAACAAACTGTAGAATGCTCTTGCAGACTTTGAATTTCCGCCCCCTTAGCCAAGCTTTATTTAGTTTGATCCTGTGATTCCTTTACGGTTTTTACAAGAGAATCAACTTCCTTAATCATATCTAGTTGCTGATTTTCTCCGATATAGCGCACGATATGAGATTTTTGATTGTCATTCATTTTTACACCATGCTTATTACAAGCATTTTCAATGACCTCATAAATCCTCATCTGCTTTTCCATCCATCCAAGGGATTCGCCTAATGTTTTATCGTGTTCTCTCATCTTCATTCCTCCTAATATTAAATAAAACTCACACTTTAGTTAGTCTTTAAAATCTAAATTGAAGTCATATTTTATTTAGATTTCAATTTCATCGTTGAAAACGTGGACTTCTTCATCGTTTTCCAAGCGAATCACATACATGCGTGGGTTTTCGTCTGTTTTATCAAACTCTTTCCCTGCTTCCAACTGGCGAATTACCGTAAATTTCAAACCTTCATACTTCATATAGTCACTACCAGTAGGTGCGAACGATTCTTTGAATCTGATTTCACCATTGATTACTTGATTATTTTTGCTCATATTAATTCCTCCTATTATAAATAGAACTCGCATTTTATTTAGTCATCATCGCATTGACATTGACATTCACATTCCCAACAGGTGGAGCAATATTCTCTGTCTGTTGCAGGTTTTCCACATAATTCGCACAAAAATAATTTAGTTTATTAAATTACCATTCCCTGCCGTTTTTTACTGCTTCTAAATTTTCCTTTGCAAGCTTGATATATTCCTCTTTTCTTGAATCATTACCATATTCACTAATTACCTTTTCTAATTGTTTCTCATAATAACTAATTAAGTCTTCTCTATTTTTCATTAACATCCTCCTTGTGTCTGAAAATCGTTAACAGACAGCTTTTTAGTAACTTTGTAAATGTCAAAACTAGCACGCTTATCTCCCTTGAATTATCTACCAAGTATTTAACTAGCTTTCTCGTTTGATTCTCACGCACGATTACTTCATGGTAGTTATTTTCGATAAAAAGATTCAAATTCTCTCCGTCATTATGTTAAGGGTAATTTATCCTTGTGGCAGGTAAATTACATCTTTGAATGACCTTTCAAGCTGCTGTATTGTCTTTTCATTGGAGATACTTGTATATGACCTACACATACCATTGTTAGAATCGAATATAAACCATGATTTTCCTGATTCATTGAAAATCAAACTATACTCTTTACCTTTGTATTTAATGGTAAAAGAAATTCCATTACCCAAGTCATTTACATTTACAATTACCATATCATACCTCTCCCTCTCAAAATCACATTTTATATATACTAGATTCATTCTAAAGCCTAGACACATAGTAAAGTGTTTTATAAAGAAGTAACTTCAAATACAACGGCCAATCCGTCCTCATAATTTTGAAATCTAAATTCACCATTCGTACCTTGTGCGTTACAATACCAGTCCCATTCATTGTTCGTTAAATGTTTAAACTTATCTTTAATTACTTCCATCATGCTTTCAAAGTCAACTGCTTCAATTATGTCTTCTTTACTAAATGGGAAGTGAAAATCCGCTGCACCTTCATCCACTCTTTCTTCGCTTTCGTTATGGGTTAATGTATATTGAAATTTCATTTTCTAACCATCTCCAATCTAAATTGAATTGTCTTTTTATAAAAGTACATCTCCATTAATTCAGATAACTTACATTCTCACTTACATTCCACTCCTTTAAATTTTTTGGGGTTTTGGGTTGTGAACGAAACGCAAAAAAGCGCTTCTCCCAGAATATGATCGCTTGTAACGCGAATTTCAACCAAAGGTTGATCATAATCTCGGAGAAACGCTAAACACTAATATCAGTTCATAGGGCGCATGCCAGAACCAAAAGAGTTTCGTAATTATTTTGATTTTATCATACAATTCATTATGAAACAAGATAACCGTTAATGTCGTACTTTTAGAATAAAATAAAGAAGCGAGTACTGCATAGTACTCGCTTCTCACTATTTCACTGATATATGCTTGTGAAGGAATCACCCTTTTACACTTGGTAAAGCGAAGACTTCCCTCAACTCATCTATTTGACTCTCGATGATACTAGGGTTAAATGATATCAATGCTATTTCTTCCAGAATAACCTCTTTTCCAAAATGAACCGGTTTATAGTATACCGTAATCATGTATTGTCTATCAATTAGGATAGTTGTTGTTCGAACATTTGTCATTTCAGCGATAGTAATATTATTGGAATTCTTAGATCGTAGACTCTGAATAACTTTCTTGGTTCCGGTATCTTTATCCATAAAACCAATGTAAAGTTTTGCATTTTGTGATAAGGCATCAAGTAAAGAAAGCAACCCATACTCTGTTCTTTGTAGATCATAAAAATGATCCGATATCAAAATAATTTCACCTGGATTTGTTTTGGATAAATTAAAAAACAAGTCCTGATATTCTTGGTAAAATAATAATCGATTCGTATAGTAACCATCATGAATTTGTTCCAGGTTTATATTTACACTGGTCATTAAAACTTTCAGTTGATTCCGGTTATACCTCATCAATTCGAGTTCTTCGGAATGCAAAAATGCGTTTGGTTGTAGAATCATTTGTTCATTCGACTTATAATATTTTGTGTCAAACAACCGTACAAATGATATAGGATGCTCTTTCATTTGTAACCTAAATAATGCCGAATAAACATCATTTTCTTTTTCATTGCCAGTATCCATAACGTAATCTAGTTGATCTGCCTCATCCACTAGTTGAAATAAATGGGCCGGTATCGTTTTATGAACAATTTCATATTCCTTTATAGAAATAATTCTATACAACTCATCCCGTTCCAAGATATCTGGGCCATTAACTCTAAAGTTTTTTTGATCAGTCTTTTGATAGAGATCATAAATTTCTTTAATATCGGGTTCGTGCTCAATTATATAACTGCTATTGGTTTCTATTCTTTTTGTCAAATAGGCGTCACAATTCACTTTTTCACGATATTCACTAAAACCCGTAATTTGCTTAACGATGCTTCCATCCAGTAAATTTATATAAATATTTTCCATAATATCGGGTTCGATTTTTACAGTTTTCATTGTTTCTAAAACAGTTCTACCTAACCTACTGATACTTATCTGTTTACCAAAATGGTTTATGTAATCACTCATTCCCAATTCCAAAATAATAGTGTCCATATAATCGGTGTCCACTCCAAGCAGCTTACGCAACTCATCATAATGACACCAATTTAGTGAAAGTAATTTTAGTACAGCTTCATGGGTTAATGGTAATGACAATTCTTTACGTATAGTGATATTTAATGTGATTTTCGCAAATGGTATACCGATTAAAATGGTTTTTAAAAAATGTTGGCCTTCACGCTCGTCTATTATTCTTTTACGGACTTCCAAGATATTATTATTCATTAAACACCTCATAATCATAGATTTTGCAACCTGGCGTTTGACGCATGTATTCAATAATTTGAGGGAATCTATTCGTATCGTCACGATTATTTTGAAAAAGATCGAGATCCCCGACAATAATAAGGAGGCGTCTTGCTCTTGAAAGTGCAACATTGATCCTTTTTTCTGATTTTTGGAAACCAATCCCATCACTTCTCACTGTACTGAAAATAACGATATCCTTGTCCCTTCCTTGATAAGAGTCAACGGTATTAACTTCAATTTCTTTAATATTGGAATAATCAGCTCGATTCACAGAATCACGGATTAAAGACTTTTGCGCGCTATATCCCGTTATAACTGCAATTTCATAATTTTCAGCTGACTTTTCTTTATCAATGGTCTGAAGGACTTTTTTAATAATGTTGTGTTCACTTTTGTTTGAATAGGAAGTGGTCCCTGATACTTGTTTTTGTCTACGATCAGATTCAGATAATTTACTCGTACTGATCCAAGCTATCTGAGTATCTTGAAAGCAAGTTAGATCATGTAGTCTCTCAGCGTCGTCAATACCGGTATCGATCGTATTCTCATAAAAAACGTTACTAATCATATTACCTATCGTTTTATGCATTCTATATTGCATAGATAAACGGAATTTATTGGTTACAGGTAAACGATCAAATAGATGCTTAAATAGTCCTGTTTCAAAAACTTCTTGTTTCACATTACATCTGTCAATTACTTCTTTTTTTAACGTAGGAGGCAGTTGGTTATGATCACCAACTAAAATAAGTCGACTTCCTTTTAGTAGTGGAATTAGTAACTCAGGGACACTTGCTTTTGCAGCCTCATCGACAATTACATAATCAAAACTCAGATTTTTAACGGCTGGATTTGAATTATATCCGGTACAAGTACCAGCAACGATGGTCGCATTTTCAATAAGTCTTGCAACCGAATCATTTGCTGTACGTATTCGATTACTCCAATCATGTTGTATGATAGCTGTTTGGATAACTCTCATTTTATCTGGATCATCTTTGTAAGATTCTTCAAACTCAATTATAAAATTATTATCTTCAATATTTTCTTCAGTGAAGTTACTTCTGAACTTCAAATCACAATATTTTCTAAGATGGTCTTGGTCAATTCCATTTAAGGTTGTTAATTCTTGTAGTCGTTCATTTGACGCTGCAACTGTATTTTCCACCCACTTAGAATGGACGTTTGAAAGACCAAACCTTTCCCATATTCCAGGAATAATATTTTCATTTGATCCGATACGTAGAATTTTAGTGTTTGATATTGTCTGGTCTGTTAAGAGCCCTTCTAATACGTGATCGACTGCAGTATGTGATTGTGAAACAATCAAAATTTTAGAATTTCTGTGAGAGAGGTCAGATGAATTTTCAATTAATATCTGATTTACAATTTCTCTAATTACAGATGTTTTCCCTGTACCAGGCGGGCCTTGAATGACAGAAATAGAAGAAGTACTCAAAACTCTCCTTACAGTCTCTTTTTGGTTTAAATCTAATTTCTTATTTATAAATGCAATTTTCGCAAATTTATCTAGCGAAGTTGGTTGTTCAAATCCCAAAACCACTTCCTTTAGATTCTCGTTACATTCAAACTCATTTGCGCTTAATGCCCACAATGCTTTCTTTTGTTTATCGATTAAAAACATGCTCAAATTATAATCTTCTACTAATGTCCCAGCATCCGGAAGTCGTACAGATTCATTTTCATATTTAACTAACATGATAGCTTTGTTATTTTTTACAACAATTTCTTTGAACGTTCCCACAACAGCGGGTTTTTTCCTCTTCTTCTCCCCAGCGTTCAAAATAGGGTCAAATAATAAAGTAGAGTCAATAGAAAACCCGAGTTCCTCAATATTAGTATTTTCTATAGCGAATTCTAGTAATCGTTCCTCTTTATTTAGAACAAGAGAAGTGTAGTTTACTTTACGAGCAGAGTCTATAATTAGCTCTTTTTCCTTATCTAAATACTCAAACCAAATACCGAAAAAACGCTCAAATTCATATTGCTTGTTTTCATCAGATTGATATTCCATTCTATGAGAAATCAAATCATTTACAATTTCATATGTTTTATGTTCTCGAATGGACTTAATTTCGGATGATGGAACAAAAAGCAAACTACCACTTATTTTCATGCATTTATTTAAGATAGCTTTTCTATTATTAGGAGTAATATTGGAAATATCCTCTACGATAAAATGTTCTTCATAACTGTTGTATGAGCACTTCAATTTATAGCCCATATCAGAAAAAATTGTAATATCGTGCTGCTTGTTTAATTCTGGCTCCTCTAGTTTTGAATCAATAAATGCAAACGGTATTTGAAACCATTTGTTCAGAGAAAGTTTTATAAAGTCTGAGATTCCGTGGGTTGCTGGTATCAGTTTCCTGTTTCTTGCTTGTGCTAATATAGAATGAGGAAATGTTACTAAATATTTTGATTCCGCATACAATTCTCTGTAAATTGAGTTCAACGCCCTTTTGAGATCTGTTACACTTTCATAACGATCTGTAGGTAATAATTGAACAGATTTTATTAATATATCCTTTAATTCGGGTATCATCCCAGATGTATTTTTTATTTCCGCTGCAAAGGACTCTGGCAAGGGCGGTTCTTCTCCAGTATGTAAATAGTATATCGTAGCGCCAATTGAATAGATATCGCTCTGAAAAGATGCATTATCACCATGATAACTGACTTCTGGTGCCATATATAAATTAGTTCCGTAATGTCCCACGGTCTCTTTTGAAATCTGTCCTTTTATTTTTGAAAGACCGAAATCAATTAATTTTGCCTTTCTATAGTCTTCAATCATGACATTATTGGGTTTTATATCGCGGTGTACAATGCTTAGATTATGAGCTGTTTCCACTGCATCAACGATATGAAACATAATATTGTTTTTTTCAACCTTATCAATGAGTGTATTATTTATATTTTGCAAATTCATGCCTTCAATGTATTCCAAATAAATTCTACCTAAGCTATTACCATCATTTGTTTGTTCAATTTCATAATCATACATTTTCACAACATTATCGTGATTATTCAATACTTTTAATGCGCCGATTTCTCGTTCAAAGAAGAGACTGGATATATGATCCATTCCTTTTATCTCTTTTATTACGATGGGTCGGTTATTTTGTATATCCATATACTTATTAATTGTAGATATCTTAGTTTCATAGATACTTTCAACCCAAGAAAATTTTTCCGACATGATATGACCTCATTTTCAAAAGATTTTTATTATTAATATAGTTTCTCACTATAAACCGTCACTTTCACAGATTAACTATATGAATATTTTACCATAAAATGATAGTTTAATCCTATCTATCATCATAAATATTGAGACTAAAGACACTTTCTCTCTATCACAATATTTACTCTTTCTAGTTTCCAAATAAGTGTATAAAAATCATACTAGCCATGGGCACCTGTTGAAGATCTCAAAGTTAACAATAGATTAACAAAAGCCCGAATCCGAGGATTCGAGCCTTTGTATTTTTTTTCGACAACCAATGTATGGCGTCTCATTATAAGAAACTATTAACCTTATGTTAGGGAAGTGAAAGACTAACTTTGTGTTTATATACCTTTTCGCTTGCTCCTCTGATAGTCAATTAAGTTTTTCAAAAAAAGACCAATAGCACTTAGTACTAAAGTGATTGGGACTGTTTGAATTAGATATGTGACCTCTGAGTTCAAACCCAATAATACACATCCTAAACTTCCGTAGAAAATTAAGATGAGTGTCCCCTCTATATACTTTAAACGAATGAGCTGAAAAACACCCAAGAAACCGCCCAAAGATATAATTATAACAGCTAAAAATTGAACCATTTCATTTTCACTCCTTCTAGATGCTTTATTGGATTTGGATGGTTTCCTTTTTAGATATTTAAGAAAGGAGACAGGTTTATACTGGGTCTCCCTCTTCCTTCCCTTCTCTATTCAAATCAATTTATTCCGAAATAAGTGCACTATCTAGTGTAAGAAATTAAGATAGTTCAACTCTGTAGTTTAAAAAGCTCAATTCCTCATGAAGCAAGGTAGTAGATATTCTTTGCCTTCTTTTTTCCATTAAAACATAAATGTTGGAAATCACATAGCGGCTTTTGATCTTGACTAGTTGCAGTACACCAACGTGTTCTCCATTTTCCTTGAGAATCAGACGTATGGATCCAAATTCCCCTATCCATTTTTCAATACTGGATGACTTTGTAATTACCCTCTTATCTTTCCCGAAATACAGTAACGATATCAATGAATGCGGCTTAGCAAATAAAAATGATTCAATACCTTCACCTTTCCCGCCAATAATTGGTTTTTCGTTAGAATAGATTGAAAGATTAACTCTACTCATTTTACTCACCACCAACAATCAGTAAATTAGAATAGGTCACTATTCCTGTATAAGCGCAGCAGTTCACCGCTTCTAACGATAGAAGATACTCGTTATCTGGGACAATCATCTTTCCATCTTTTTGAACAGTTTCGGGATTCTTCTTAGCATACTCCTCAAGGGTTTGGTTTGCAGGGCGATGTGTGTCAATTGTCTTCCCATCATGTGCCAATGGGCAATCCATAGCTTGATTATCATATTTAAGTCTAAGGGGGTCAGCCGTAAACCCATAGACGACAGGCTGTCCTCCAAAATCAAGAGATCTCGATCTTGCAAAAACTAGTGCTAAATCCAAAAAGCTGGTCAAATAGGGATTCTTAAGCCCGCTTCTTACGATTCCAGATGAACGGAAGCTGACTGATCGATGATACATCTATCGACCAGTTTTAGCTCTTTCATCTGATTCAAGATTGGAAATCTGCTTCTTAAGAATGCGAATTTTTCGATCACGATGGCCGGCAGCCACCGGATGATCCTCCGTTTGATTTATGTGCATAAATCAGCTATCTTTTCGTTCAGCTCACTGAGTATTTTTTGTTCCTTGCTCTCGTCAACCGGAACTAGTGTTATGTTTTCATAAAAAACTTTCGCATCACCAGAATCGATTTGGTCTCGGATCTGCATTACCCGTTCCATGATTCTCTTAGTCTCTATATGCCGCGGATCACCTTCGTAGATTCGAAAGTTCTTCCATCCTCGAATCGTGGCTGTAAATCGTCGAATATCCTCATCAATTTCATTAACACTCTCTGTAATGGTTGCACCAGAAACCCATCTGTGACGTGCTAAGATTCTCCATTGTTTCATGACGTAATCGCGCTCCCTAGATTAGAATAAAAGAAAGAACCCAGATTAAACTGAATTCTTTTTTTGGAAAATATTTATTGCAGCTGAGTTTCGACAGCATCTTTTAATTTCAAAGCATCCTTAATAGCTCTCAGTAGATTGAATGTTGTCGGGATCATCAGCCATTCCTCGACAATTTTTCCTGTAATATCGGTTGTTCTTCCTTCCTTTGGAAATGAAGGGTCGATATTAGATACACATTGCCATACAGTATGATCTCCATTGATAATAATACCGCAAATATCATCCCAATAATCAACACTAGGATTGTCTAAGTATCGCTGAATCCGCATTGCAGCTTGTAAAGGAAACTTTCCGAACATGTCCTCCATTTCTCGGAGTAGTTTGGAAATAGAAGTATTCGTTGGTTTAGGAAGATCCCGTTTCTCTGACACAGGCATACCCATGTTATACCAGATGCACACTTCATTCAGCAGCTCATCAGGATCATCATTGCCATAGACAGGAATTAATCGACATTGATCTGTCTTGTCATTCATAAAATAGCCAAACCAGCACGGTTCTTTCTTATTCCGAATGATTTGAACTAAATCCCCTGTCACTTCGTTTTTAAAGAAGCGATAGTATTGCGTACTGTTTTCACCACTCGTAAAATGTTCTGTTTTTAGCAACATAGCGATATGCCTCCTAATTATTCTTATGGTTAAGGTTATCACTGGCCTGTACATAGACTGGAGTCTTTATACTTCCAATAATCGTCTCGGTTTGCAAAGGCACCTCCGCAAAGCCCCAGTTCGTCTTCCACAACGTGAGGTTTTGCAGGGTAATTGCTTTCAAGTGCAATTATCATGGGGTGAGAGTCTCCTTCCTCCCCATGAACTTCAATCTGATCATGGGTAAGATCCATCGCTAACTTGACGGATCCTAAGACCAGCCATGATACGATGTTTGATTCATGGTTGATTACCTCCGATTAATAGATATCAAAAATGTTATTCCACGATCTGAATAATTAATTGTCTCTTTAAAGGGCATTCAGGTTCACCATCGCCTGTGATGGTATAATACCAATCATCCACAAGAGCATAGACTCTTTTGGATTCAATATTCGTATATAGCTTTCTTCCCCAGTGATCTTCGCCAAAGGCCTTCACCTTGATGGACGATCCAAAAATAGAAGTTTCATGAGAAACATGGACATCTGTATAACTGTCTGATCCTGGCTGTCCTTGTGAGACCAAGCTAGTGCCCCAGCAGGTGTCGCATTTTTCGCCCTCAACATAGCCGTTAATGCAGCCATCTGCTTGACAAGTCACAAGTTCGGGTACCGTTTCAATTTCATCGTCTGCCGGATTGCCTTTATTATTCGACATAGTCATGCTATCGCTCCTCAGAATGAAGTGTAAATATTGAATGGCAAGCCACAAAAAACAGGACTTAATAAAGTCCCGTATCGGTATGCACGATTAATCTGTAAAGACTAATTTTAGTTGCTCAAACGAATGTTCTTGGAACCGGTCTAATTCCCTACTTTCATCTTGCAGGTCCTCTAACCGATCCAGGAGCTTAGAGCCTTTAGACCATATAGGTTTCGCGATCAAATCTAAGTAGTGGATTCCACTCTGCTGCATTAAATCCTTACGTGCATCTGGATCAGCATAATAAAAGCCTGATTCATACATGGGATAGAGTTGTACTAACTTCGAAATGGCAGCTAACTCAAGCCACTTTTGAGTCACGTCCTTACTTCTATACTCTTCAATAAAGAAACTATAGACGACTTCAAGAGGAATCGAATCAGAAAATCGGACTGCTTCCCTCATATCGGGGTCTACTTCAATTTTTTCCGTGTTCAATGATTTCGGTTCAATCGCAATGATAGCTCGCCGTGTATGGTGCATCGCCAAGAGAGCATAAGCAGCTTGTTCTGCTGCTAATTCCTTAGCGTACGGATCGACCATTTCATTGAAAAAATAGATATAGGGTCCGGAATGGTCAGGCCAAACCTTCTTTTTCGGTAAAATATTAATAAGTCCAGTTTGTAACATCATGTGTAGATTTTCTAAACTTGTTCCGTGATAGTACATATAAAAACCTCTCTTCATTCTATATTTGGTTGGGTTGTGATTGAAGCGCAAAAAAGCACTTCTCGCAGTAAAAGATGCAAACGAGCGACATCAATAGTCACAAGTTTATTCTTTCACTCCGAGAAGTGCTTTGTTTTCATAGGGAGTTCTTGAGGCGCTTGCCAGAACCAAAGCGGGAATTTTAGTATTATAATCATACCACACACCTGAGATCCCTACAATGCTGTTACCAATTTGCATTCAGAGGAGGAAACGGAAGCAAGGAAAAAAGAGACAGTTGACTTTACCGTCTCTTTTTTTGAATATTCGGATTTTATCTTGGAAACTAAGACTTCAATTGTCATCATTCTTCTTCCATGTTCTACAATCAAACCGTTTTTGTCCATCGTCATAGAACTTCATATGTTCATCTATCCAATTAAGCTGTAAGGCTGTTACACCCTGAAATTTAACAGGAGAATGTGTAATAATTCCGTCTCTATCTCCATTCAATTTACTAGAGAAATATAAGCATCCAAATTGAACTTCGATAGGAATATCAGTTATTAAAAGGTTATGTTCTGTATTACCGCACTTCAAAAAAACTCCGTTTGGAAATAAAACCCCACTTAATCCTTTGTCTTCTACAAACTCGTAATTAGTGATTGTGACTTTCCTTTCCATTCTTTCTTCAAAATTTGCGGGCTTTACAATCCAATTTTTACAACCGGAGCAAAAGATGTACCCAGTTATATCTTGCTCCCATTTATCGTCCGTAGCGCACCCACACATACTATCAATTAACCCTTGGTCCCAAATTTGATTTAGATCTGAATAATTCAATCTCAAGTTAGCACCATCCTATTAATGATGTAAAAAAGTACTCATTTTCATGTTAAGCAATCTGAATGTACTCTTGCACGTATTGTAGATTAACAAACTCAACGCCAGTCATGACCGTTTCAGTGTAAAAAGACCCATCATTAAGCTCATGATATTCGACACCTCTGGAGTTGAAATACTCACGTATCTCTGGGGAGTCGTACTCTTGATTAAGAGTGAACACAATGCCATTTGCAGACTCGAATCTATTCGGATTCGTAGATATTTTCCCTTCTAAGATTTCTTCCACAATTTCAAGTTCATTGTTTGTCATTTTCATATCTCTCCTTCTAAATCGAAGATGAATAAAACTTCGTGTATCACTTCCTGACTAATCCTTATCCCGGCTCCAATTCTTGAACTGTCTATTAGGCATAAGAATATCTCTTTCATTTACTGCAGTATTGGGGAGAGGGTTGCTTGCTTGACCCGCCCCTGATTCATGAATTAATTTTGAAGCCATGGCTTTGACTCTAATGATTCAAGATACGCGAGTGCATCTTTAATGTTTTTGACTGGTTTGATGTGTAGCTGCAAATTCTCCTCTTTCTTAATTTTGATCGCATCAAAATAGTCATGTTCAGAAACAAAACATGTCATAAATTGGATGTTTTTCCCAGTTAAACTTGCATTGGATCTAATCTGGTTAGCTGTGATAAGTTTCATCTTAAGCCCACCTATTGAACTTACATTACCTTCAACGTCAATCGTACCGGTTCCGCAGATTTTATATCCCTTGAGGAGATCTTTATCACCGAACTGATGAAGGAGTTCAAGGGTAAGCATTAATCCAGCTGAATTGCCGTTTAAATCTTGGGGAGATCCTTCAAAAAGGTCTTTAGGCAGTTGCTTACCTAGGATGGATTCTGCCACAGTTTGGGCATTGGTATTAGAAACTGCGAAGTGTTCGTGACCTTCCTTTGCAGATGCCGTTGCCACTTTTTGTTTATCACCGAATGAAATATCAATGAGTTGTGCATAGGAATTAACGAATTTCAGATCATTCGCAACCTTCTGTTCAGTAAAAGGTAGATTCCCCTCTCTAAAGTCCCGAACAGCTTTATCTTTCTCATACTCACGAAATACTCTGCGAAACTCTCGATTGTCAGATAAATTCATGGTGGAACTTCCATACACACTAAGTGAATAGAAGTGACCATTCTTTTGCTCTGAATATTTTGGATTAATGAATTCGGAGTCGGGATGAACATCTCCCGAAATTATGACTTCATAATAAGCATAAGATTGAACGATGAACATTACAAAAAAAATAACTGTAATAATGGTGGCAACATAACCGAAAAACTTTAAGAACGTATTCTTAAATGTAAGTCTTTCGACATCATCAAGTTTTTTAACAAACTTGAAAATGAGGTAACTTGCCATCCCTGTAAGGATTAAACAACTAAGATAGACCCAAGCAATCGGGTCATGGATAAAATCAAACATGTAGACGCCTCTTTTCATATTTAGTTAAAAATTTCATTGGCCTGTGAGATCATCTCATCCCAGGATCAGAGACATCTGTTTCTCTACTAATTAGCAAAACGTCCTCCTTCTAAATGGAATATGGGTTGTGATCGGCGCAAAATAGCAAAAAAAGCGCCTTTCCCAGAGAATGACTGCCTTTGTAAGGCATAACGAACCGTAAAGGTTGTCATTCACTCGGAAAAGTGCTTTGTTCACGAAATGGTTCTATGGCGCTTGCGAGAACCCAAAAAGTTAAATATCTATACAACATTATCCTAACATAGCAGGGCCTATTACTCAACTGAAGGGCTCACTATAGTTCGTGTAACCGGCCACATGAAGCAGATAATATTTAAGACGTATACACAGAAATGGAGAATATATGAAATTGTGAGATGTAGCCACACAAAACAGACCAATTTGGTAAGTTATTAACATTGTTCAGTAATATTTCATCAAATAATACGCGTAATCCGATTTTTGCTTTCACTGAGTTATATTAATTGAAGATACCAGTCTGGCAAAGGGTTTACATCCTAACCGGCCACACAAAGCAGATCTCTTAATCGTAATTGCTTAAGAAACCCCTTTTGTAATTAATGAAAGCCGTTTTATTTCTATTCAAAGGTATAAGCAAGCTAGTGGCCACACAAAGCAGGTTTCATTAATAAAATTGCTTTATGTTATTAATGAAGTTCGATTTTCTTCCTATACAAAGGTATATAGATCAGCTAGCGGCCACACAAAGCAGACCATACTCCAAAATAACCCAAGGGGATTTAGACTTAAAGCCACACAAAGCAGAGGATTTAAACTACTTATCCACAATGTTTAATTTGGGTGTGTGGTAATTGGATATATTTATAATATTAACTCACTTTTGCGTGGCCTCTATAGTCTGCTTTGTGTGGCTTCTGATTCTGCTATATGTGTCCGCTAACAACACTTTGATGTGGCCGGTAAGTCTGTTCAATGTGACATTCAAGTCTGCTCTATGTGGCCGGTATTGCCAAAATGATATAGTCCCACCTGCAAATAACCATTACTAAAACAGGTAAACACAAAGAAAACTAAATAATAATTAAATATATATAAATAGTTAATTAATCATACATAGATATCCACAGGAAGAGATCCCAAATCCTTTAATCCTATTTTACGTGCCTCTCTTAGAAAAAATGCCTTAGAAATATTAAAGAATCATACCGGCCACATAAATATGACTTACATTCGGTAAAGCTTAAATGAACTAAGATAATTGGTAGTACAGAGGTGTTTCAATTGACTCTATATTCATTGGGGTTCATATAAGAACTGATTTATAAGCCAATCCTCCTATCTAGTATAGTCTGCTTCGTGTGGCCAGTTAGTAAAACCGCCATATTCTGTATTGTGTGGCCGGTAATCGAACTATTCATTTTGTCTGCTCTATGTGGCCGGTTCAAAACCAGGATACACACCAACAAAATTAAGCCATTCTATGATGATTATTGGTTATCCCAATACCAAAATAGATCGATCAAAGGCTATTTCATTAATTAAACTTAAAAGAAAGCGATATCTTATATACTCAAACCGGCCACACAAATGTGAGTGGAATCTCTACATAATTTACGCTATGATATTAATCAGTTGGTTAAGATCATTAAAAAAATGAATTATATAAACTTAATAAATCTACCGAATTTACATATGTTTTCACTTGATTAAAGAGAATCAAAAGATTCAACAAGAAGTTCATAGTACCAAAATACAACAATAGGTTGGTGATAGCCAATGATCGAGAAACAGTTACAAATGGATTTTGAACCCGATCCAATTTCAAATCACTATATCGTTTCTGAATCTAACGCTCTCATCGAAGCAAAAACCAACCTAACACTTTATGAGCGTAGACTCATTTACATACTAGCTTCAAGAATCCATCCGGAAGATAAAAACTTCAAAACCCATTTTTTTAAAGTTAGTGAAATTGCAGATAAACTCGACCTCAATGACAGAAATTTTTATAAACGCATTCGTGACATAGTAACTCAACTTCGAAGTAAAGAAGTCATTATTGATGAACCACAAATGAATTCTACTCTTGAAGCAAATTGGTTGGCCTCTGCAAGGTATTACCATGGAAAAGGGATTATAGAACTTGAATTCTCATCTCAATTGCAGCCATATCTTCTTCAGCTCAAGCAGAACTTTACGAAGTTTAAACTTTGGAATGTTCTTTATCTACGAAGTAATCATTCTCTAAAAATGTACATGCTTCTCAAACAATACCTTCACTATGGTAAACGTAAGTTTAAGACGATCGCTGAACTTAAACAGAAGCTTGAGATCGACCCTGGTCTTTATGAGAGGTATTCGCACCTAAAGAATCGAGTCCTCCTTACAGCACAAGACGAATTAGCTGAGAAAACAGATATTAGGTTTGAGATTGAAGAAATTAAAAATGGGCAGCGTGTAGTGAGCGTTGTTTTTCACATATTCCGCAATGCAAAAGAAGTGAGAGAAAATCTTAACGATGCAGAATATATCGATAACCAGCCAATTTATGAGCTACTTACTCGATTTGATATCAACCAAAAACAAGCTAAAGCCTTAATGAAAGATCATGGTGAAAAACGAATTCGAGAAAACATCCATTATGTTTTCAATCGTATGAAAAACCGCGATGTGACTAGTGTATCCGGATATATTATCAAAGCGATTGAAGAGAATTATGCTGATTGTGGTGCTTATTATGCTTTGGAAGATCCAGAGAACAAAAAGACATCACTTACTGATTTAAATCAACGCATTAGTAAAGTGATCTTTTTCTATGATCAGTGCATTAAAGATCGTATTTATGAACCAGAATTAGCAAATACAAATATGATGAAAACAATTTTGGATGATATAGCAAATTGCTCTAATGAAAGGCAACTACTCAACTTGAAGCCAATCGAAGAAGCTGAACTATATCACCATTACGCCAAAAAAGCACTTAATCATTACCTAAACGATTCAGAACAAAATTTTTAATTTATTCACTTCACTTTATCTTTTCTCAAATATCATTCGTTCTCTCACAATGCATTTACCTAAAAACCCGCACCTTTAAAAACTAAAGAAGCGGGTTTAAGTAAATCATTAATTGAATAAAGTCTCACAATTTAGTCACTGACTAACCCAAAATAATATTAAAACAGATGTTAATTTTGGCCTCAAGAATTTCCTTCTCCTCCCTCCCACTTTATGATACACAAATATCCCGAAGGCTAACGGAAAAGCAATCCTGCAAATAAATTTAATTCGCTCTCTCTTTACTTTCGAGTCCCATTTTTCTGTACTAGCTAAACTTGCTTTTAAGAGCTATTTGCAACTCCTGAGATATATTGATTTCCGCTTTATCTGCGGCTCCCTTGATCCATCTTGGTATCGTGTAGTTAACACAAAATGACATCTATAATTGTAACAGTTCAGTTCATTTTCGATAAATAAACTCTCTAAATGAAAAATCACTCCTAAAATAGGAGTGTTTAAGGGTACCATGGCTATTCTTAAGATGCCTTATTTTTTAAAGCTAATGCTCAGAGTGAAAATCCACCAAATGGTGGCCAGTAAGCAAACCCAAAGCATTGCTGGTGGAGAGAATACTGTTACAAAGACAATCCATAAGACAACGGTCACAATGAACCAAAACCACGAATTTAATAGTAGGAATGCGAAGAGACTTGTTTCAAAGATAAGCTCAACCAAAAATTCGAGCATGAATCTCAGCTCCTATTTAATTAATAACGTCCCTATAATTACTTTCATATCTAATCGATGGGTTTATTAACATTTTATCTGATCCCAATTAATTGACTGAGTCTTTTTGGGGTAACAAAAAAGTTACCCCTACTGGATGGATTTATCTTGATCTATGTTGACGCCAATACAAATCGTCATCGATTTTTACAGGTACCTCAACTGTTTTTTGATATCCCGTTGGTGTGGTTGCGGTAAATAGGAAGTAGATCGTCTGCGTATCCCATTTCAACATTTCTTCTGACCACAACTCTCCCGTCCAGATGCCATCAAATGCATTTCCAGACAATTTGGGCAAATTCGTTTTAAATACTGTCCCTTTAATTTGTGAATCTGTTTTGACGACATTTCCTGTTGTGACGGCTTTCAGTACAAATTTCTCTCCAGGGAAGAAGACATCATACGTCCTTGGACTCTCGTTTGTCCTTGTTTTAGATTGGTTGTATTGTATGCGATGTGAATTCCAGTCATCTGTGTGATTCACGTATCCAAGCAATACCATCGGACTCACCACAATACGTCTAGTCAAACTGTCGCTGGCTCCATGAATGTCTGTGACCGTTAAGGTCACATCAAAATTTCCAGGTTGTGCAAACGTGATATACGGCTCTGTAGCGCTTGTTGTCACATGCCCGCTTGGATCTATTACTGACCAAACCGAGGTGATCGCATCCCCATCCGGGTCGGTTGACTGATTATACAGTTGGATATGATCCCCTTCCCACGCCGGCCCCTCGAAAACATCTACAGGTGGATTGACTTTCCAACTAAATATCGCTTTTGGGGGTCTATTAATCATCATCCAAGTTTGAGGAGACCAATTCGACTCGGCTCCGTACTGGTCATAAACCTTGACGCGAACCCTCAGTTTTTGTCCGGTTGGCAGATCGGCTGGGACTGTCATTTTCCCCGTTGTTGAAGTTGTATTTTGCCATACTTTCCCTGAATCGAAGATCATGATATCATTCGCTTCATTCGTGATCTGGATCTGATACCAATACAGGATATATCCTATATCTGGATCGGATTGATACCACGTTAGCTCGGGCCGCAGCGTATTCACGATGTTAGGAACTGCTTGTGTTCCATAAGGAAAGGTCATATAGGCAACGGGCGGACTGTTCGTTGACATCCAACCGATATTACTCCAGTCAGACCAATCCTCTCCATCGCTGACTTGTACTTGCACAGAGTATTTTTGTCCCATCGACAGTTGGGTGTCCATTGTCCATGCCCAGCTTGTTAAAGGTGTACTCATGTCACGGTTAGTAACGCACTCTACGGGATTATTCGATATATCACGCACACATAAATTGAATGTAGAAAATATCGTGTTCGGATCGATATCGGCCTGATTCCAAGTCAAGGTAGGCTGCAGCGAAACGTGTGAAGGCTCCGCGTAGGTTCCGTTAGGGAAAGTAAGCCATACGGTCGGTGGATGATTTGGCGCTACGGGCTGGTCGATATCGATGGTTTGAATGTACCAATCCGACCAAGCTTTATTCTCATCTCGAACAGCCATAGCAACGGTATATTCCCCACCCTCTAAGGGTCTGACAAGCTTGCTATCTTTTTTCACTCCAGATGGGGTGATATAGTAAAACTTTTTGGCATAAATCCCGTTATTGGCTGCAAAGTCTGGCTGACAATTGCCGTGTGCGTAGCAGCGGTCCGGATCAAAACTCAGGTCCGTCCATCCTACTGTTCCATCCGGTTCAATATGCAGGGTAAATGGAGCTTCAGGTATCCGATGCACAATTAAATACTGCTCGTAATCCTCCGAATATTTGCGGTACGAATCAAAAGCAGCATTGTCGGGCCTTGGATTATCCGGTACCCGATATTTGAGCTTATATAGCCCAACCTTATCGAACTGTGGAACGGGATTGGTCACGGTTTGACCGTGCATCGAAGATAAGCCAAAATCCGCATCATAAGGTGCCCAGGTGTAGGTTAGGAATCGGCCAGGATCTACGTGGTCAATGTACCACTGCGTTAACGGTGCGAACATCGCATCCCTTTCCGGATCGTCAAAGGTAGTTTCATACTTAATGGGTGTATTGACGATCACAGCGCCTGGTGTATCGTAGCTTAGATCCGACTCTGACCACATATAACTAATGCCTTTAAATTCGGTATTATCGGCTGTTGAATACGGACCCAGCGTACCGGATGAAAAAGCGCCATCAGTGGCATCAATGATGAGTCCATTATTCTCATAAACCTTGATGTGAGACCCTGTAATTTTGATTTTGTATGAAACTTGCTGTTCATTATTTAAAATGTGACTCACTGGTGTAGAAATCAAAGCTTTTCTTCCATTTACGATACGAACCAGTTGTACATTGTCCTTATATACTTCTACTCGATACATATTTTGGTGATTTTGAATTCGGAATCCCATACCCGCATGATAATCGGGCCCGTCCAGCTTGGCAAACTTCATCGTCCATGAAATCGTACCGTTGAGCACCTGTTGAGATGATGGATTGAACAGTTGGCCGAATGTAATAGGTTCGTTACTGTAGGGTGATTGTCCTGTACTCGGCTTGTAGCCGTAGGATATCGAATATTCGACTCCAGCTTTAGTCGTGGAACCTCCAATATACCTTGTGCTGCTAGTAGGTAGTTGATTGCTTCGAGGTTGTGGATTAATTTCAACCCCAGAAAGAAGGTCAATCGTCTTGCCAGTAATCCGGTGTGTTCCATAGCCATTCCTATAGGTTGTATAATCTTTGTAACCATCAGAGGTACTGGTGCCTTCCGACCATTCGAAGAAATCTCCAGGCTTGGTTGTCGTTACCGCACTTGTACTCAAATTTTCGTAGTAGTAATTACAACCAGCAGGTGTCTCATATTCAGAATCATAAGGCCAACAATAGGAGATACCAACATATTTTTGATCAGCTGATACTCCGCCTCCGATAAATCCATTGATTTTATCATGAGCTACAATTTGTTTAACAATAGAAGGAAATCCAGTTTCAGCATCCCATCTAATTAAGTGGGGTTTATTGTTAATTCTGCTTAAAGTATAATAGTTGCCTTTCGGATCTCCAGCAGGTGCCCAATACCCAATATCCTCGTCATCAACACTTCGCTTAGCCCCACTGGACGTTCCTAAAATTTCATCCAAGCCGTCAGGTAGATACGCGATATAGCCATTCTGTGACGTGTTACCGGGATTATATCTGGGCTCGGCAGGAATATTGTCAAATGATTCCGTCTTATAGGGGGTAGCCATATTGTCAGGCTTAAACGATTTAATTGTCCTGGTAGTAAGATTAATTTCCTTAAAATCTGAATTAAACCGCATACGGGCATAACGACCAAGCTCATCCCCATTACTAAATGTTCCTCGTGCGCCCGTATAAGATGGTCTACCTGAATCGATTTCTATCATAAAACTTCCAGATGCCGATGCCGATGCTCTTAATGCAAGAAGATCATCAATTCGGTACCTCCACCAATATTCATTATATTGATATCTACTCCCACCTGTATTTCTAGGCGAAACTATAGTTCGGAACATAATTTCTCCTAAATCTTTGCGCACATACATCACTGGAGCGCTACCATTAACTGCAAAGGGGCTCAGTAGTATTGGATCGTGCGTATCTCCTAGGAGATACTGCTTACCATAATTCGTATCTGCAAATGTCGCGCTACTTACATATTCTCCTTGACCCAAATAATGGTAAGGAGCAGCCCCACCGTAAGGTAATTTAATCTCCTTTGGATCAAGATCCATATTTTCGGCTCCTATCGGCAAGGAGAATTTACTATGCACTCCATTGCCCATCCTAGCGCTTATTAATCGACCATCGGCAGATGCAAACCATCCATTGTTGATCCAAGATTTATCTAAGCTAGTGTTCGTCCAGCTCATAAATTCAGACGCTGGAAAAGGAGTTACATTGATAGGCATGGGCTCTGTGGCTATGCCTGTAGCTGTAAAGGTGACATCCGGATTGTCATTGTCTATTTCCGATATGAAGATATTCTTAGCTTCTTTAGCCAACGTGACGTTCACATCGCTTATGCATGTCGATAAAGTAATTACAACAATAAGCAACGCAGAAAATACAGATTTAATCTTGTTTACTCTCAAATTAATTTCTCCCTCTTTTATTATAAAAGACCGGATATCGATTTCCGTCCGACAGTTTATAGTTTGCGTCGATTTTCTTTTAACCTAGAACTGACATAGATTGCGACTTTACGGCAATTTGACTTTTTTTAAAAATTCAATTTAGCGGATATTTTCCGCATTTCAAATGAGCGGGATTTCGTCAGCATCAACCGATAGAGTAATATGTATGCTACTCTATTCTATCGTTCCCCTTTCAAATTATTCTGTTTCTCTAATGATACAAAAAGCTTCTTAATTCGAGAAACAAAGTACAAGATTGTATTCTATTTACGCAAAATCAGAGGTGTGGTATTATTTGGATATTACTTATATTTACTTACAAAAGGTCATGCGATAATCCTTTTCTAAGATCCTTTCTATAGGATCAGAGGACACAAGACTCTGTCTTGCTGTTTGTTATGTAGAAATAGGTGGAATCGTATGTCCTTTTTTGTATGGGCATTCAATCTATAACATTATGAGTATATCAAAGGGGGGTTGTTGAAATGAGAAGTGAATCAACAATTGAGAAAGTAATAGAGGAATATAAAAAGTTAACGGTCTGGAATGTAATTGTAATCGCGAGCGGCTCAATTTCATTTATGGTAATGACAATTTTATTAATTTTATTCGGGTATTTAGCACTGCTTGCTCTTTACCTAACTTCAAATGTAGTTTACAGCTTCGTTGCTGTGGCATTATTGGTTCTTGCTTTTGTAGTACACATGAAATCAGTTCGGAACGGCAACCATTATGTAAAAAGTAATATGGGATCTGGACAACTATTCGAAAACTGTCAGTTCCCTGATAAGGATTTAAAAAAGTGGAGTTATGGATATAAAATACTCATGAGAGAATTTCGTTACAATAAAATGGAGAACTATATAAAAGACGAATTACACATATTAGGAACAGGAGCTCCTGACGTTGAAAAATTAAATGAAATTATTACGTATCTTGAAGAAGAGGCAGTGGGTCAATTACAATCCAAATGGAAGCCTGTTGCGATTTTAGCGGTAATACTCTTCCCACTTATTAGTGAATATGTTGGATTTCGGTATAATATTTATTTAAGAACGCAAGGTGAAATCCTTACAACACTGATAACTGCTAATACACCTAAAGATGGTCTTGTTACGATTGAAACATTGAAGCAGCTCTCAAATGACTGGTCAGATGTTTCCAGCATAGGTGGATTGTGGTTGTTGATCAAACTGCTGCTTCCTTTAGGGTTAATTTGGACTTTAATTATCATAATTTTCAAGTTTACAGAATTGATTCTATTGAGTAATATACAGACGAAACGAGACATAATAAAAGTGCTAAGGATGATTAAAATTAATAGGTAATGACTGATCAAAGAGACAGAGGTCATTTATGGCCCTGCTTTTTGGGTTTTACATATAATCATGTATCAAAAAACGATTTATTAGCAGCCGCTACAAAAGTTAAAGAAGACTCTTATTGAGTCTTCTTTAACTTTTGTATTTTTATATATTTAGCAACCTTTTCAATTTTGATATTTTCATTTTCCGGCTATTCGAATTTTATGGTGGAATCAAGAAAATAATTTCCAGTTTATTTTAACTAATAGGTATATAGTCCTATATACATTTGTATATATTAAGCGTATTTTTAAGTCATAATATTAATGCCGACGAAATAAGGCGACGATCAAAAGGGAGTTGGGTAAAATGCGAAAACAACTAGTTCGCCAGGTAACATTCGGTAAGGCAATCGCTCGGGTAATGGTATCAAAATTTTCTCGTGACATAGATTTAGACGGCGACATCGTTGGTCAAAAAATTGAAACGGTAACAAAGATCGAGATATCGGTTAATGACAAAATCATTAGTAGCGGATTCCATGCAAGCCTGCTCCAATACAACAATCTGACCGATACATTCTACACGAAGGCAAAACTCGATCCAAATCAAGTCTACACACGTGTTGGTGACAAAGCCATTACGGCTGGTCGTGAAGCGTACGACGCGATCAAGGAAGCGATCGCTCAGATGGATGCCGAATTGGCAGCGGAATTCGGCGTCAAATCAGAAGCCCAAAAGGAACGGGACAAGCAATTGTCAGAAGCACAAGCGGTAATCGAGGCGGCAGAGTGCGAAGGCGTGGACAAACTGATGACGGAAGCGGATATCAAAGTTTGGCGTAAATGCTACAACGATCTGCACAACGAGGGCGGCGAAGGGTACATACCTAAAAAAGTGAGCAAGGAACGATATGAGTGGGCGCTAGGAGTGCTCGGAAAGTAATTGCAAACAAATAACAACGGGGATTCTATTCATTTGGAGGAATGGGAATATCATGGAATACATTGACGGAAAATTAATTGTTGACGAGCTCATAATTGACCCCTCTTTACCTAATCATGTTGTCATACGAATTGATTCAAATTTTTACATGTTGCGTCACAGCTCCGCCACCGATAGAGAGCTGACGGATAAAGACTTGCGCCAGTACAAAAAACAACCTCATAAGAATTGGTACCGTCCAACAGCATCTTATCAATACTGGATACAAGGTCTCGTCCCACGCGGCGGGTATCAAGTCGAGATTGGCCGCGCAGCAACAGAAGAAGAATTTTCGAAAATCATAGCAGATCATTGTCTCACCGAAGATGATGTTTCGCTTGAGTTTACTGACTCACGTGGAGAACTTTTCGGGCAAGCGTATAGCAAGTCGTTCCCGGCCAAGCAAATCAGAGTTAAGACAGCAGGCGAAGCGCTGGCGCTCGAACGCGAGTTGCGGAACAAAGGCATCGAAGCGGCAAACGGATCGCCGGATCGAGTTAACATTCGGGTTCAATCGGTAAAGTAGTAATGCCCCTCAATCAATCACAATTAGCTAAACACTTGGGCGTTACCCGTGGCCACATCAGTAACGCCCTAAAAGCTCAAGAGAAAGCCAAAGAAGCAGGACGCGCATACGAGGGGCGTGTGCCTTACCCTACTGGACACCGCGAAGGAAAGCCATATTGGATCATTAAGTAAAGCCCCCGAGGGGCTTTACTTTTTCCAGCTATTCCACCACAAAATCCGAATACCCCATTTTCCTGAACCATCACTGAATACATAACCAACGCAAGTACTACCAAAAACCCATTCTTCCTGTCCTTCTGACACCAATCTCTTTTTATTACAAGATCATCCTAAGAACAGATATACCGTATGATTCATAATTAGGACAATATACTTTGGGTTATTCGTTTTTTTATTGTACATCATTTTATGATGGAGGTATCAGAATTTAACTGCATAAAAAGATGGTTTGCAATTTCAACTGATCGTGTATCTGACCATTGACCATGGGATTCTATTATGTAGAACTTCCCGTTTTCATCAAAAGAGTAATTGAGACTACACTCTTTTTCGTTGTCGTTTTCGACCACAAACCAGTCGTCTGCCAATAGATTAAGTGCTATTATGACTGGATCATCGTCATCAATAGACGCTTTAAATTCATATTGTACGATTCCGTTGATAGAGGAAACGACTCGATACCGATCACCGTCAGCTTCTTCTGCAATTTTGACAAGTGTATTGAATTCATTGATCTGTTGATTCATTGAGTTATCTCTCCTTAGAAGTATTATTTTTCAAGATGACCATTATTTATTGAGAATACTATCTTCCTCTTCAAGAATATCTAGCAATTCCTCGGGAACCCAATCATCGGGACAAATTGAAAACAAAAAGTCTAATGAATCTTCATTGGGCTCAAAACAATCCCATTTTCGACCTTTTCGGCGAGCACGCTCGCTTTTTTTGCTTCGAAGTTCTTGTTCTGTGCCTTTTGCCATTCGGAAAAAATCAATTGCCTCCATAAATTCACCACTATTAATGGCTATTTGAATATGCTCCTTAAGTTGTAGCAACCTATAAACGAGGGCGACCTCTGCAATCACTGCAGGGACATCTTCAGGTAAAAGTTGGAGAGTAGTCAATTTGCGGGCTTTAGATAAACCGACATTCTTAAAACCAGCATGAAGATAATTAGCTCCAGGGAAAATTGATCTTACTGCACTGTCCTTGACAAAGGTAATAAAACCCTCCTCTGGTATACCCCATTTTTGGATACTCGCATAGATGGCCCACCTCACCAAATCAGAGGAGAGATAAGCCGATTCATTCCTGTAAGTTGTACATTCTATAACATCCTTAAAGCTGTCTATTCGCTTCTTCGAATACCATGACACCCAAGTAGCATCTCCCATTTGCGACCGCAAGACGAGGTTGTCACCTGGCCTCGTGAAAAATGAAGATCCAACAGTAACACGGGAATAGTGCCTATCTGCAAGGGCGAGACAATCGCGATCTGTCTTCGTCGTCGTAATCCAAGGCCCAAATTCCCCAGCAACTTCCGACCCGAATGACATCAGTAAGGATTGGGTCTTAGGATCAGTTGCAGGACGTATTCTCTTTTGTCGTTTATTCATTTTTGTTTGAATTTGTGAATCATTCTCTTCAATATCAAATTCCATTATGCCCTGCATAAAAGAAGACCTCCTTTTTAAATAACTTTTAATCAAAAGCAAAAGAGAAGCAATCGCAGCTAATTTTTTCTGCGTTTCTTCTCTTTTGGTATGAAGAACTGAAGCGGAAATATCTGCTACAGTCCAACATTTGTTTAGATGTTTCATTTTTAACTATTGTAATAAGGTTACCGATCACAGTATTATTACAAATTAGGATTTGGTGAATAGCCACCGAAGTCTTTTGTATTGATAGCTTGGCCGACACTAACGATATACACGGAACCTTGTCCCCAAATGCATTTCCACAATTCAAGAGCATCAGCTTCAGGTTCGTCAGAAAACATATGTTCAGTAGACCCAAAATTATTGTATGTGATTCTGGTAAGCATGGCTTTGTTACCTCCTAAGGTTTTTTATTTGACTTGCCAACTCAGACTGTTTGATTTTCAAAATCAAGAAAACAGCCGCATCCACCAATGTCAAACAGATCAATTTGATCGGGTTTGGTTTCTTCATCATTATTAAAGTCACGGAGTGTGTAAGGCACACTTGCATAACGATACTTAGTCAATGAAGCTCCATCCTCCTCATATTCATCGTAAAGTTCTAAATCCATCATTTCTTGTCTATCCAATGCGACTGTTTCTTCTTCGGCATCGATGGTATTATTTGAATTCTCTACAAGGGAATTTCCTTGGCGTTTCATAAAACTGTATTTTCTAATTTTCATGTAACGAGCCGATGCACTAGCACTAGGATGGATATATAGTTTTGGTTTATCTGCTCTGCCGTAAAAATAATCACGATACGCATCGTCCAACTCTTGCAGCATCATTTCCTGGACATGCAGTGGAATCCTGTCTTCATCTGGTACTGTGTTATCAATAATATACCGGTAGGCAGAAACGCACATATACAGGTGATATTCCTCTTCCATTAGCTTTTTGAATACTTCAGGCATCGTTTTTTTAAGATTTCTAAAATGTCCCATTCCTGCTTTTACACATCGCCCGCTGCAATTCGAATGAGAAAATCCTAGTTTATACAAATCGGGTTGTCTGATTCCATACTCTTTGAGTACATCATCTACACGTACAAAATTATGGATAAGTGGCATCTCTACTTGAAATGGCAACCAATTTTTTAAAATAGCTTTTTCTCTATGCATTTCTTTATAATCAATACCAAAATACAAAGTAGCACCTGTAATGAAATCATCCTGCTTCAAGAAGTTAGCATTACGCCAATTCTGGATATTCGGCTCGATACCCTTCTTCAAGTAGTCAGCAGCCACCCTCATCTTTAACAACTTTGAACAGTCACCCAGACGATTATTATAAACGAGCTTCTTCTCAAACATCAGCTGCATCGGTGAAAGACCGGTACTGTGAACGAGAAGTGGTAATTCTAGCTTATCGGCTCCTTCATAAATGAAACGATATGAGTCTTTATGCTCCCACTGGGGATCGGTGAAGTAAAGTAAAATGTTGTCACCCGGATACTTTTTCTTTACGAAGTCGGCCGTTGCAAAACTGGCTTTGCCTCCACTAAAGAAAATGATATGGTTCTTCCGGATAGGGACCTCCACTTCTAATGGGGATTTATCAAAAAAAGGTGGTTCTTTAATCGAATAGGTAATAACTCAAATCATCTCCTTCATGAATTTTGGGTTGTGAACATAGTCTTCTGCATAACAAAAGAAGCACGTCCACATGCCGATCACCACAAGGAAGGCAAAATGCCACCTGTAAGGGTGAATCTGACACGTAAAACGTGCTTCAAAAATAAATGACTCTATGGCGCCTGCGAGAGTCCATGTTGATACAGAAGTTATACACTCATGGTATCATACCTGCAATGTACCGACAAGGAGAAGTAAAGAAAAAGAAAATAATTAATGAAATTATTGAATCCTTGGTAAAAATTATTTCCCTTAAAGAAGAAGATTACGAGAAACGAGTACTCTGTTATACTTTTCTTATTTAGTTAGTTTAATATTTTTATCACATGACTATACTGAGAATTATATTCTCATAGAAAGAAGTGGACCATAGTGAAAGAAAAAAATGGGAAATTAATAACTGGAGATTTCAAGCGGCTCCCCTCTTACAAAGAACAATTGGATGCAATCATTAAACAAGTCGAAATGCATGATCGATCTGTAGCCAAAGCAAAAAAAACTATCAATGATGTACTTAACAAGAAAAATTAACATCCGATGTATATAAAAATAGTTCTTGGAGACAATGGTTAATACTAATCAATCTCTGCCTTATTCAGATAACCAATCGACGAAAACGCTCATGATTTCACTATGATCTTTAGTTCGAATTTCATGGACAAAATCTCGAAGCAGAACTGTAATTACTTCTTCGATGGTCATGGAAAAATCCGGGTTGATATTACTGAGATCCATTAACAGAACGGTTAATCTTCGTAATGCCTTTAAATGGATCTGAAACGAAATGATTTTGTATTTGCGCCGCGGTTCAGGAACTTTGCTTTCAACTAAAGCCCACCGGTTTATAGATTGCTGCCTTAAGTCACTTTGAACGGGCTTAAGATATTTTGTTTGCTTTGCCATCAAAGCATCTGCTAGATTCTTAAGTGGGATACCTATACTAATTTGTTTAAGAAAATCAGCTAGTAGAATCGATGTTAAACCTATAAATGTAATGGAATATTCTCCGTCCGTTGAATCGCTGATATCATCTAGAAACACCTCGATACGCGAAAATTCACTCAGGGAAAGCTTTATCATTATAGAGTCGTATTTCAATGGCTTCTCCGTTTTCGCGCCAAATAATGATGTTATCAACTGCCAGGTTATGGGTCTTTCTTTCGTATTGGCTGTATCGATAATGAGGGGTAGCTTTGGAGCTTCACGTTTCATCATAATAGGCTTTGCCCTCCTTGATTAAACATTTTGCATTCTATTGCATAGTGTATCAGTCGATATACCATTTGCCGCTCCGATACATCATAGTAAATCGCTAACTCGGCAATAATCTTATACCATTCTTCGGTAGGTTTAACATGCATATATCTTCTTGTATCCTCATAAGGGTAGCTTGGTATTCTCTGATCTCTCTTCTGAAGAGCGCTCAATAATAGATGTGTGCAGCAAGCTGTCTCTGTCAAATTCAATGACTTTCCGATACGTCGAAACATCATACGTTCAACTGGAGTTACCGGAAACCGAATATCATGAATTTTGTCTGAACGAATTTTGCGCTCTTTTGTTTTTAATTGAGTCTTATTTTTGTTGGCATTTTTTTGAGTTCTACTTTCTTCGATAATCTGATTTAAAAACAAACCTCTTCCCCCCTTTTAAGTGCTCGAACCAATTTTCAAAATAACTCTAGGGCCACTTGACCACTTGACCACTCCTTAGTACAAGCTATGAGTGGGGGAAAGGATATATACATTGTCTTTAAAAATATTCTAAAACATAAGGAATAGGAGGGTTTGATCTTGAATAAGCAGAAGGTTCAGAAGGAAATTGCGATTCAATTTTGCAAACTTGCCCAAAAAGTCCAAAAGGAGATCATCGTTAGAAAGAACCCTAAATCACACAAATAGTTTTATGGTAGTGGTAAATGATTCTGGCTGCTGGTCGATAGTCGAGGGAATTACTGCAAACTTACATAAAGGGAAATGAAATAAAGGGTTGAGCACTGTGCTCAACCCTTAGGAACCGCCTGCATTCACATAAAAATACGTCAAGTGACTTTAGATTTCAGTTACACAAGGCTATAAGGATTTACTGTGCCTATCGAAGGATTTCTTGTCGCTTAACTTCTTGAACCCAATTTGGAAATTCATTCATAAGACGGAAATACAAATCTTCATCCGAAATTTTATCAATATCATTTAATTGAAAGAAGTTTGCGTTGTCTACAACACGACCTCTCAAGTCGTCTAATCTTTGCAAGAATTCGAACTCATCAGCATCCTCATTCAGTCCAATAAACTGCCAGAAAATTGGATAATGAGCCGCTTTTATCAATGCACTTTTCGTCTTATTTTTATCACTATTTGCTCCATCAGTAATAAAAAGAACTAATGTTGGAAAGTTGGAAGGATCATTAATTCCATATTGTTGTACAATTTCCTCCATAATTGGAGCATACTCCGTACCACCCCAGAAATTATTTTCTCGCTTACCGAGAATTTCACGATCTACATACTGAAAAAAGTCCGTCTCAGTAATAGAATTGAGACGTTTATATGCGTTGCTATCACTTGAGAAAAGATACATATCAAGCTCCCCATTATCATCCATACGAAGTGCAACTGGAAGCAAACGCTCAATTACACGCTGAACAACACCATTTTTAAACAATGCTCTAGATGAGCCCGATTTATCCATTACGAAAACTACTCTTGCTTGGGAAGTAGTATTTCCACTTTTTTCAAGGACAATTTTAAATGTTTCTTTACGTATTGATAGGTTTTCTAGCGCCTGATCTTTTGCAAGGTTTACATGATTTTTCTGAGGTAACTCAGATCCCCCTTGGTTTTTGTTACCCCCACCAAACAATCCTTTTAAAAAACTCATTTAATTTGATCCCCTCTCATTTTGAAATGTACGTAGTTGATTCTAATTTTCGTAATCTGTTCCAGGATTAGATTTCACCAGTGTCACCACAAGTGTTACAATAAGTGGAGTACTTTGTGTAACCCTTGCCGTTACAGTCTGGACAAGGTTCACGTTCATTTTCCTTCTCATCTTCCATTTCGACCAACCAACCTCATATTTGATGCCCACAAAATCAGCTAAATTCGTTCTGGGACATATTCTCCTGAATTAGAGATCTTTTTACATCATGGGGAATTCAGTTTTTGTACTTTACGAATAACTCTTTTCCGAAAAGTTAGTGAATCGAGAGTATCAACAAAATCTATATTCCCTTCATGAATCCAATGATCAATCATAGGATAATTCACCTTGTCGATTAAAAATGAATCAATATAATAAAAGCCGTCACTGGATTTCTTTAGTTCTTTTCCAGAGCTTAATTTCCAGCAAGTAAAAGTAATCTTATTTGTGAAGTAGATAGATTTCGAATCCACTCTAAAACCATCAGATATCCTTAAGAAAATTTCATTCACAGCATTACACATTTGTTCAATTATATCTTGATATAATGAGTTAAGCTCAGCCTTTCGATAAACATCTTCAAGAAATTTAAAATAATTATGCAATTCTTCTTCGTTGTTTTGTATTCCACAATTATCCATGATCAAATGGACAGTTTCATGATTACGATCCCAGTTCTTACTATATTCCAAAATGGTATTTCTAAATCTAGATGGAATTAACTGATTAACTCCATCTATGGTTTCTGTAAAAAATAATACGTCTTCATTTGCACCTGCAAGATTATTCGTAGCTGATCCAACAACAGATGTATAACCTCCATCTCTATGATACTCAGGCTTTGACTTTAAACTAATAACCAAAGTTTCATTTTCCATTTAAAATTATCCTTTCGTATATAGGTAAAACCCTTCTAGAGTACGTAAGGACTTCTCGGGTTTTTCAGTTAAATGACATTAAATGTATGCGTTGTTCAATTTGTGGTTACTTTATGCCAATTAACGAAGTGAGTAGATCAGGGAAGAGGTACATGAGAAGAGCGTCCAAAAGAAAAAAATAAACCCAAAAGAAAAAATTGTTGCTAAGAACTCGCTTTCGGGAATATATAAGGAGAGCAATTAATGCAACTACCCCTAACAACATGGGGATTTCAATAAATCGACGAACAATATCTGCATTCGTGATCCCCTGATTATGAATTTCGATTAAAAATTCATCTACATCGGTCTGGTGAATCTTTACCCAATATCTGAGAAGTTTGATACTGCCGATACCTATGAGAAAAAAGAAGGTTCTACGGATTAACTTAAGAAAGGAATTTTTATTGCTTTCATTGCCCGTGTCATTTTCATTCGGTATCCTGGTTGTCGAACTTTCTATCATTTGTAGACCACCCCCATATGGCTTTATCCATAGACTACCATTATCCTACAGAATCGAGAAACAACCTTATATAAAAGAAAAACTCACTTCTTAATGAAGTGAGTCTGTTTCTTAATAAGTGACTTTAGGGATCACGTTATCCGTACACCCTCTGTAACAGTAGCCTGCGAAGATCCATCCATCATCACTTTTACGAAGAGTTGCGTAAGTTGCTCTTCCTTCAATATGATCATCAATGGAACCAATTTGTATGATACTACTTTTCAAGGTCGCCGGAGGTACTATATTCGAAAAATAATTTACCATTTCATCATCAACAAGATCATTAATCTGCAGATATTCATCCAAATCACCTTCCCAGTTTGCGTGTGTCTTCACAACCTTTTGAGGCTCATCCGGTTGCTGTTGATTGTTATCGGTACCTGGAGCGGGAAGTGGGATGTTTCCTACAAGTTTTAGTATAATTTTTATTCGATCGCGTGGGGATGATTGGTCATGGAATGAATAATCATTAATGACACTTATAATCTGGTCGTGGATCTCTGACCCCAGTTGTGTAATGGATATTTGTTTAACTTTGGACCATTTGACAACTTGAACTAAACCTAATCGTTCTAAAGCTGCTACGGGTTTAAGTGAATAGCGTCTTCTTGTGAAATCATGACTGTAGAGTAGTTTGTTTCCTTTAATCCATCCTAATGTTTCAATTTGTGCATAAGTCAATCTTAATGGAAGTACGGTTTCTTTCTTTTTCATGAAAATCTCTCCTCGTACTGGAATATTGGGTTGTGATTAAGGTACAAAAACACCTTAACGAATGAACCCATTACCTTAGGGGCATTTACCAAAATGACCATGAGTCGTTTTGATTAAAGTGTAATTTGAAAGTATTGTTCACAACTGCGCAAGCAAGGGACGATAACTGGAGTGTTTAAAAAATCTAGAGAATGAATAAGAAGTAAAACCCGCTTCTTATTCATTCAATAAAATACACAGTCAGTCACGATTCTCTATATGCTCAATGTGACTATTTTCGAACCTCATCATCGATTTTACAATCGCATTTATGTGCTCGATAAATTCAGGAGACATCGTTTTGAGCTCTGTAATGGTGGCGTCAATATTGCTCCGTTTTGTCAATATATCGTTGATTGATTCACTCATTTGCTTGAAGAGAGGATTATGTTTTAACTTTTTATTGGTCGTGAACTCAATTTTAAGCATGTTGAGGTATTCGCTCGGCATCGCCCTAAAAAGGTTCATGATATCAAATCCTTTACTACAATCAACTAAGAGGGGCTCCAAAAGCTTAATACCATATATGTGGGTAAAGGTTCTAAGCATAATTTACTCCTATTCTTGTATACTTTTACAAACCAGAAGCGGGTTGATTAAGTAACATGTACGTCCGTATCTGTGAAGACAATTGCAGTATTGACACCATTACAATGTTCTCTGAGACCGTAAAATAGAAGCATTCTACTTCTATTAAGGTACTAATAAATCTTCATCATCATTAAAGAGTGCTTAACAATCATTACATCCAAAATCGAAAATGTTTAAACTTCGTATTTTGTGTTATTTTCATGTTTAGTTAGAATATTTGAAGTCTTTTTCATATCGTAAGGCTCTTTATCTAATATCTGAAGAAGCCTCATTCGATTAAAGCGTTCTGCCAATAATGTGGCAAGATTTTGAATTAAAGCTTCTTCGATATAATATGGAGGTTCCCCATTTCTATGATCGGGCTCTTCAGAAGGATTAAACGACCTGATAAATACGTGGGGTAAGCGTTCTACATATCTCCATCTCTGGTACAGTGCATGCTTTGTAGACAACCCACTCCCATCCAGGAAATAATCGCCAACTCGGACTACTGCGTGCTCAGCATGCTGGTCCTCTTTACATATGACGATGAGATAAGGTATTGCATGAATTTCGCCTAGCCAAAGCAAGATGGCCTTCATCAAGCTTCTGCAACCTCCATCGATCCAGCCGCAATCCGGTAGGAGTTCCAAAACATGATCTTCATTAAGGAATGTCTTTAGTTCATTACTGAGCTGTCGAACCTTTGGATTAATGATCTTTACACCTCTTATTCGCAAGTGTTCTGGCCAAACCATTTTTCGACTGGATCTCCAAATTAATTCCCACTACCCGAGTGCAACTGGACTCTTCAACTTTAGAATACGTCTGCCAATAACCACAATAGAGGGGTTCCAAAAGGGATCATTAATGAATGAATTGAAACTGTCGATAGATTTGATGAGGAGTTGCTTCTTCGATGCTACGTACTTGTGCGTCCATTCTGTGTGCTCAACTAATTTCACATGTGCTGTTTTGTCCCCAAGCTTAAAGGTTATGATGTGCTCATCTCGGTCGATTTTAACAAAAATGTTATAGTATCGATTGAACTTGCAGATGTATTCCTCAAATCCCTCACAATCAGGTGTTTCGTAACAAATACTATTGAAAAATTCTTCGATGGAGACACCGAGTTTCTCATTAATTACGAGTAAGTCATCCATAGTGGGATGAATTCGAATCGAAGTCAATTCTTGAATGACAGTATCTAAAAAAGGTTTTGTTTCGAATTCAGATCTGAACGTTCCTTCAATACCCTGATTTCCATACCATCTCACGATAAATGTTGCGTCGTCTTTAATTTTCTCCATCATGGCCTTGAGTTGTTCTTTCATGTTCATACTCCTCTTTTTATTTGGATTTATTGGGTTGTGAAAAAGGCGCATAAATGAAAAATACACCCTAACGACAAGGAACCATAAGCCCTGAAAAAAATAGGCATGCTACCGTAATGGCAGATGGGTCCACTCTCGTTAAAGTGTATTATGGTAATTGAATAATCCCATAAGCGCCTGCTAGGGATCAAATAGGAAAAGATTAACTTCTCTATATATTAGCATTTTCCTATAAAGTTGAACAGGAGCGGGTGAATCACTCATATTACAGAAAATAGGCGTGAAAGCCCTTGGCTTCAGCCATGGGATGAATCGGCTTAGGACAAGGGATAGCCTTTAGGCTGTCTTAATTGCCCTACATGGTTACACCTCCTTGTGCAGTTTTGTTATTCAACTGATTCAATATAGGTATGGGACAATCATACAGAACTACCAAAACAACCGTATCATTGATCAACTTTCATTTGGTTAGCAATTAGTAGAACTAGCTTTGAAAGGGTGACATCATGCAGACACTAACCATTCAAATACGCATATTTCCGTCCAAACCGTCTGTATTGGTGGATATGGGCAATGCGTACATTCGGACGGTCAATGAGCTAACTGAGCAAGCAGAACTCTAGGACGGGCTATTGAACTAGCCCTTAACTTAGCAGTTGGGCAAAGCGGAAACGTATGCACCAATTAACTAGCTAGGAATCCCACCCTTTCAAGGGTGTGGAGGTTCAATTGTGATACTATTTCAATAAGTATTTTCTGATCCATGTGATCCGCGGTATCGGCTGCCGGTAGGGACGCTGGTGATGATAAAGCTCTCAATGTGTGTTCATGTTCTTTTCGTTTCCAAATACATGGAAATTGAAGGTTAAGTAGACTATGTGATCTGTGATGCCTGCTTATAAGGTTTGAGGATTGTCACGCTTGAACATTTCCACCACTTAGCTAACGCTTGAAATGAAGGATTCTTGGGTAAGCGACCCTATGGATTCGAATTGTGCCTATTCATAGGGGTGTTCTCATTATTTATTAATAAATTTTCATATTAGTTAAAGCCATTATTTCTAGATATGGACGGTGAAAACAACAATGAACGATCCGTATCTGGCAGAATGATTAGCCAAATTGATCGTTCATTACATTAAAAGATATTCAAGAATCGCTTGATTTCAAAATTTCTAGAATCATTTAAAACGCAAATTTTTAAATCTTATGTCCATACCTCGCAGATGAATAAAAATCCCAATGCCAATCGAAGTACTTTGTATTTCTATCGTTAAATCCTGCACATTTTTTTCCGTCGAGTTCGAGGATCTTGAATTGAAGAGCAGATGCTGTAGTAGAACGGATAGGAGTAACAATTCCTTGATTTATCCCAATGTACCCCTTCTCAAACAGATCATCGCAGCCAAGTTTACACATAAGGGCTGCAATATTTAGAAGGTCCCTTTTTTCTTCAGGTTGACACTCTGAACGTTTTTTTATATGTGCTGCCCAAAGCATATCTGCCGGGTACATTTCTCCGCAAATAACACAGCAGCCTTCCTTTTGACCCTGAAGGAGCAGTTCTCGCAGTTTGCTCTGTTCCTTCCGGTAACTCCCCATAGCTTGTCCATCGAAATCCCAATCAAAGGGTTCAGATGGTGGCGTAGACGCTTCTAAATCTTCTTTGTGTAATGGATTGGAGCTAGTAAGCCAACCTGCTTCAATCGCTCGAACGAGCGTGAAATGTATGAGGCTGTCATTTTTTTTGCATTTAATCTTTATTTCGGGCCAGTTCACCATTTCACATTTCCCCTTATTGTTTACAGAAAAAGCATTGAGAGTCACTTGGCCGCTTCCACTCTTAACACTGATCCATACACCGTATTGGCGAAACGCGAAACTGCCGTATTCTCCAATGCCTATATAATGCTCACCATCCTCTGAACTTGAGGAATTTAAAGAAAACATACACGGATTCGGTATGCCAAATTTAGATAATACACGGGCTTCTTTCTCGCTGAATTGCAAGTGAAAATCATACCAACCATTGGGGAGCTCCGTTTGATCTAATAAAGATTCGCGGATATGCCAAGGATTAATTTTTATAGGATAATAGGTTATGCCTTTGGGGGACCATTTTTCACGTTGTGTTGGCGTCACGCCAATATTTAAGTTGGTTTTGTTTTGTAATATGAAAATGGTATGAAGTACTTCATTCGGAATGAGTATGTAATAACCTACATTATTTAGGTAACGCAGACCATCCCGTTCTGCATGTACAACGAGTACGTAATTATGGACTGACTTGTTTTTGGCAAAAAATTCATTTATTGTTTTGTAGTCGTCCTCGTGAATCATCGCATTTTGCTTTGGTTTATCGTAATCCCGCGGGATAACATACACACTGGTTTGAGTTTTAGTCAAATTCAGGTCCGTTGAGACGAGGACAATGCCATTATCAGTCTCCTCGACTACGATATCATTTGGATATAATTGGTTTTTCACAAAAGACACGCCAGATTTGGCGAGAAATGGACTTAGCTCCTTCATGTTGTATTCCCTTTCTATGAAATATTTACATGAATCTTAAAAGTGGTATCGTGAACGCATTTAGGTTATTACCGATTGGAGATATTTCATTCCCCGATCGGGTACAAAGTTCATTTACTAAGAAACTTTTGGAACAGACATAACATCGAACAAAATGGTTGACGATGTTTCTAGAATAGCTGTAGACTCGATCCCAAACACCATATGAATTCTTTTGGTAACTATGGAGACTCACTCCTTAAATACTACCATGACGAAACATTGACCGGACACGTTCCTTGCCCCATGGAGTATGTAGCAAACTAATTATCTCATTAAGGACAACATCAGATGGCGTCAAAAATTTAATAGGATCCGTAACGCTTCTTTCGGCAAATTGTTCGATCAACATCAACTGTAACACTTCTTGAGCATAAGTCATTGCTTCTTCTGAAAAAGTATTACTTTTCAATTCGATTTTCGGAATTTCAACGAATTGAGTAGTCACGTTTATAATGACTTTTTGCATGCGGACTCTACTAGAAGTAAGAATGTCCCAGATCGTGTAATGAAGAGGCAATTGGCCGTTCTCACAAATAAAACAGGTACCTTCGTTGTAGAAATTACCAGATCCGTTGCATAATCGGCACATTGTCGTGGTAACTAGCTTTTGAAAATCAATTTCGTCGGTTCCAGGCTTTACAACTAGTGCGACCATATCCCCTGGGCGTAACCCTAAACGATCACGTTCGTCTTTCGGCACAGTAAATTGTAGCTGTCCTTTTTCGCTAAGTTTGGCTTGAAGCATTTTTTTACCCCCTGTAAGTACAATTTCCTTACCTCATGAGTCGATAGTAAGGTATTTGTACTTACATGTCAACGCGTTATATTATAAAGAATTCTGATTTATTGGTGAAAACCCCATATTTGGATCACCATTTTTTTCGTTTCGCAAAGTTGTGATCTTAGTTCGTGTCTTGAGATATATGAAATGTTGAATCATTTCTCTGTAAACAAAAAAGAAGGCCATAAATGATATGGCCCACTAATTTTTTGGTATAGTTTATTTGTGCGAGAACTGACATTTTTGCTTGTGACGATTAATATACTCTTTCATCTCCACATCAGCACTTGCACGTTGATCTGATGGAATTGGAACAACCATGACCCCGTCATCGAGTAGACGAATTACAGGTCGATTTCCAAAAACGGATACCCTTCCGGCAATTAAAGGTTTTGACTTGCGCATGAAGATCAACTCCCTTGTCTATAGTATAACTCAATTAGCCCTTTGGCTTCAACAGGGGGAATAGCCAGCAATCGTTGTTTTCCATTAACGACTTCCATTCCGTAATGGTCAATGTAATATTCCATTAAACCTGTCTTTGCTTTAAGTAAAACATAACCATCGCCATTGTTTTCCATGCTAATTAGACACGCCTGCGCGAATAAAACATCTCCTGCATTTAAGAATTGTTCCATTGGTTTTCGATTAGTTGGTGCTTTTTCAGCAAGGTCAAGCTCCACATATCCTTCTCTAATTGCAATTGCAATTAAACCTTGAATGCTATTATTTCCAACAACTTGCATCTTATATGCAGTGTACTCGTGATTTTTTCGCAAGTAAACGCTCCAATCAAAACCGCGAGACCAGCCATCACTTTTCTTTAATTGTGGTAAATCCAGTCGTGTCAACAAACTGAATTTTGCAGTGTAAATTTCGCTGTTACGATGAATCAAGTTCCAACTCAAATTCGTTCCCTCCTGGGTTACCTTCTAGTTAATGTGTTCATAGCAATGATGCAACGCCTTTGCTATGATAGGCATCGAACCAAAGCCAAATAGTTTCTCTCCAAGTCCCTTTCGTGAATACTTGCCAATCGTGAGCAAGGTATAACTCCTGGGTATCATTGTCCTCTTCAAAAGGAACGTCACGTAAATCATTCCATAACTGTTCAATCTGAGAATCCAAGGTTTGACTCGTCTCGAAAATATTATTCGCTTCGTCATGTCTAGCTTCGATGTTCAGGATTTGTCCCATTTGGATTGCTACGTCGTCATCTACGATAATCCCGTTTTTGAAATGATTTTTCATTTTAATCCCGCTCCTTTTTAGATGATTAAATACATGATGCTGGATTAATTAGAACATTGGGTCGGATGCATGGCGTTTCTCCGTTTCTCATATGACATTTGGGTTGTGAGCAGACACAAAAAAAGCGTCACTCCCAATAAACGATTGCATAAGACATCATGCTAGCCAGAGGCTAAATCGTTCACTCGGAGAAGCGCTTTTATTGGAATGACTCGTAAGGCGCGTGCCGGAGTCTAATAATAAATAATAGAATATTCTCATTCTAACATAACCAATCTTTTTTGGACAAGGAGAATGGTAAAGAAATTAGCAGGGTATTTCGAACCCTGTTGTAATAATCTTTGGGTCTGACGAAACATAGATTATCGAGGATAGAGTTAAACAAAATTATCCCTTTATCCTGTTTCGTGATTATCAGGACAAAAAAGAACCTACCTTGAAGGCAGGTTCTCCAAAATGAGAAGGAGACCGAATGGTCTTCTGCACTCCTCAATTAGCTATTATCTGATCATGGCTACTCAAGACCAAGTTGTCTCTGAGTAGATTCATCTCTAATTTGAAATCTTCGTCGAAGTCCGAATAAAGTATGGATGAATATCTTTCGATCGGATTCTTCCCAATTTGGTGTCAATTGAGCAAAAGGTGTGTTTTTAAAAACCTGTTTAGCTAAAGAATTCTCTGGTAATTCATGAAAAGCTTGCTGAAAAACATCAAGCGAAAACTGGAAAATATGGGGATTTTCCCTCAATACCTTATATGCTATGTGTTCATCCGGAAATATCTGAAATAACCCCTCTAAATAGTACAATAGTAAACTGACTAAAGACTCTTCTTGACGGTTAAAGAATGGGTTTAGGATGGCATTATTATCGGTGATTTTCATCACTTTTTTTGCCAATGGATGGATCGGGTAACTATAAAATTGCTTCAAACATTCTTCTTCCTCTCACCGTTTCTCCTTCAACTTTCTATAAAACTCAGCACTCACCCATGAATTAATTTCATAGAAATCAAATAACTGTTTGCAGCATGGACAAGTTGGAAGCATCAATCCACGATTATACTCACGCACCAGTTCTCGAAAAATAGCAGAATGGGGACTCTCATTCATCCATTTTTCCTTTTCTTCATATAAAGCCTTGTGTTGATCATTGATTAGCTCGAAATGTCTTGCAAGGTATAACATAGCTTCAAAAGGATCAACATTCAGCCCACAACTGCAGGTTATTTCGCGATTAATGGGCACACCGAAAGCTGAAATCTGGAAATTATACGAAAGGCAGATTCACATGAATGTTGTCTGATGTGTGGCCCATTTCCAAAAAGGCTGCCCTCCATGACACCTACATTTCCAACTATGCTGTATATCTAGTATAACATCCCGCTAAGATTTCGAGAAATACGGGTCACCAATCACAAAAAAGTTAGTGAAGATTGACATAAAAAGTAAGCATCTGGGTTATATAGTGGTTATTACGACAACTTGCAATAATTGCATTATTGAACATTATATGATAATATAATACCGTTTTTTTTCTTTCATATACATGAGATTTGTCTCGTAAAGAGGTTGAAATCGGCAGTTTGATTAACCACCATACCACTATCATTTACTGCAGAAGTGATAGCTGTTTTTAACTATTAAAAACTCCAGTTAAACTTATCATTTTGTCCATAAATCCGAAGACAAAAAAAGAAGACTCTCCAAAAGTCTTCTTTTCTCCATTCACAGAATCATTCAGAACTTAATTGTTAGGTAAGGGTAGGTAGATACATTTTCGTAAATCTATGTTAAAACCAAGGTTAAGAGTGCTGAGGAGGAGGTCTTAATCAAAATCTATTGTTCTTCTTCCGAATCAAATTTACTATAGATGAAATTAAAGGAATATAGCCTCTTGCTAACGTTCACTTTTTCAAAAATGGGAAAGAAACTTTAATCGGTAAACTATTGAATTATTCGGACTCACTTATGTTTGCCGTAAACTGAGTAAAATCAGGGATGGATTCTAAGTCGTAAGCAAAAACTGCTCGTATGATTTTCTCCACCATTTGTTGCTGTAGGTCTAGGCGTTCTTGTGGCTTAGCACGCCAACAGGATTTTTGGATTATTGGCTGAAAGAGTTCAACAATTTCCTCCATAGCTCCCCTATCGCCTGACTTAGCTTGAACTACTAAATCGTATAAGTCTGGTTCAATCATCTTTTTGCCGCACCTCTTCCTTGATTACCCTCACTAATTCAATAATCGATGCATTTAACGTATCGATTCTCTTCTCAAAACGTGTCAGAAGATAACCTGTTAAAACGATAGGAAACCCAAAATTAGATATAGAGGATGTTACAAGACTAATAAACTGCACCTCGTCCACTCAAGTAGCCCCCTCTCTATGAACTGGCATTACTACAGATTCGTTGGGAGAGGATAAGTATTGCCTCATTTTACGCAAGGCCGATTGTCTGGTCTTAGAAATTGCTTGCTGCGAAATTTGCAGTAGATTTGCGATGTCCGTGTCCAATACGCAGCAGGAATATGCAAGTGTAATAATAAATTTCTGCCTGTCAGTTAAACTATTGAATGCAAAGAACAATGAGTCACTATCCAAAGATTGCTGGAATGCTTGTGAGTCTGTGGCAGTAATATCATCCTCGATCGTAACTGTCATACCTTGCAACATTTCCCCGAAAGTTCCTTCACCCTCCTCATTTGGAGAGTCAAATATCAAGACATTTCTTTGTTCATTCTTTATTCGATTGCGATGGTAATCTATGTCGGAAAAACGAATGAGCGAAGAAAGGTACTTTGTAAAACGGATACGGAAGAAAAATCGCCTAAATGCTACTTCGAGATGGAGCAGGTTTTCTGGTGTGGGGGTACGTAAGTATTTGGCTAACAAGCAGACATGGGATTGGTTTTCAAAGAAACCCTGAATCACAGAATTCTTGAACAATTTTTTGTTCTCTTCCATAAAAACGAAATATGCCTGCATTTCTTCATTTACTATTTTTCTCACTTCAGAATCAGATTTCATCCCAATTCCTCCTCCTATAATTATCCACTCTATATATAAAGTGTAAAAAGTAGGTGTTAATACAACCTATACAAGAACATTTGTTCGTATTTCTAAAAATAAAAATAATCGCTTTTCATGGCGATTCATTCACTTCTTATTATAGAACATATGTTCTATAAAAATATGCGACATATTTACCATATTTCTGTAAATCCATTGTTTTATTTATTGAATGCAAATAAAGACCGGAACTCCTTATCAAGGAATCCCGGTCATTTATACTGTAATCCATATGATATTAAAACTTCAAACTAAATGTCTGATTGATTATAGCTTTGACGAATAAAGTTACGGACTACCAAATGATCTCTATCCAGTTCTATCCTCCTACATCTTATCTACTGGATAACGATCCCACTAAGACTTGAATTGTTTCTAACGATAGTCTCACTCCTTATTATACCTCTACACCTCTGCATCCAACCTATTAGTCCATCCGTTTTGCTAAGAGTACCATTTTCCCACAGGTAAAGCTGGTTTTGGCTTGAAAGTGGCCAAAACCCATCGAAATGGTATCAATATCATATTTCATCCCCATGAATACCTCTACTCATCTTCTCCATCGCATCACTTACTTCGAAGCTGTACTTCAAATTAAGACCAATCTTTCTCTCCCATCCGACACTTAATTTAGTCTTTTACTACGATATGAAAACTCTAAAAGATATATCTTCGATGATGGTATCTCAATTATCCAAAACATCGTTTGCCGATGGCATTACCATTCGTTTCTACGAGTCCGTTAATTAAATCCAAGTTAATAATGTATAGAAATATTTCCCATAATTTAGTGGCCAAATAACTTTTCATGTGTGGTTGTACAATAAGGGGGCGATTTTCACCTTAATATGTGAGGAACAACGAAGCAGAAAGTTAGGTTCAGGGATGAAACTTATCTTTCTGGCATCCCCTTTAGTTCTTCCTTACAAATTTTAGAGGAGGAATTTTGTATGGCAAGTATTATTCTTAATGATTACAGTCCTGAAATTAGTTTAAATCCAACGAACGCACCAGGTACCCCTTCAGCTAGTATCGGTGGCGGCTTCCTTATGTACTCCAATAACCCGGAAAAGGTGTTTTCAGGAGATATTGCTGATAACGGTAGATGGTTAGGCAGGCAATCTGTTAGGGGTGCAGGCCAAGTGTATCTGTGGCATGTAAATGCCACCGGATCAACTATCAATTCCACTATATTAATCTACAATCCAAGTGCATCGAATTCCATTACCGTAACATCTTCAAACTATGGAACAACCAATGCAACTGGAATCAGTGATGCCTCTGCTTGGGTATCTTATCTTAACACTTCCTCATCAATTTCGACCACAATTGGACCAGGTGGCTATGGTAGCCTTCCTGCTTTAAATTTAACCGTTGCTAATGGTAGTAACTATGGCGTGGTCGCACGTCTTAACGTTACAATTGCAGGAACTGGCTCTGCAGCCGATGCTGTTCTATGGGATCTTGCTTACATTTCTAACTCTTCAGGTGCAACAGGACCTGCCTCTACAGTCGGCAGCAAACAAAATGGTTATTCAGCCACTGGCTCTTATAATTATTTGAACTTCCCAACAATGGCCCCAACTACTCTAAATGGCATTAAATATAACTTCGGTTATGTTGGTGATGATTTCACTAGCACTGATATGGTCTGGGTTTCTGGTGGCAGTCATACCGGCTATATTGAATGTTGTTATGGTTCGCAATACAATGTAACTATTCCACTCTATAATAATTCGGGTTCTACCCAAACTTTGCGAATATTTTTGGGAAGCATTGGTGGATTTGTTTTTCCAGTCGTTAATGGATATGGAGTTATCGCGAAGAAAGAATGGGTTGACGCCTGGACGTATGTTGATGTTGTTGAGACTACGCTTGGACCATATGGCAGCGAAACGATCAACTTTACACTTATGATCTCAGCTATTTCCGCTTCACCACTACACATCGGTGCAAGGGTATATTAATTCGCAATATTCCTGATTATTTAAAAAAGCTCACATTGACCCACAAAGTCACTGTGAGTTTTTTTTATGAGATAGTTTCGTGAAATTTGGGTAATAACAACCATTGATCTTTTTTTCGCTCATAAATATTGAATTATAATTGTTCACATGCATATTTCATGAGGATTACACTAAAAAACGACGGTATCAATTGGTTTAATTATTTCCAGTAATGCCCTTTTTTTAAAATTTACGCAACTATTTCGAATAAATTAAGTCTATAAGGTAGAACGGGATTTTGAAAAGGAGTGTTTAAAATGAAAAAATTTCTTACCGGTTTAGTACTGGGTATAGGATTATCATCATGTACAGTCGTTTTTGCATCTGAAACTATTCAAGCCTATTTATTTCCGAGTAAAGTAACTTTTCATATCAACGGGAAGTCAACGAATCTGGATGTGAGCGGAGAGAATCAGATAATTAATTATAATAACAAGGCCTATATTCCATTACGTTTGTTTACTGAAACTTTGGGAGCCAAAGTTGATTATCAGTCATCTTCAGCTGCGACTAATGGCAATAATCTGATTGATGTCCACATTCCACCAATTCAGGTGAGCTCGAATAATGAAGGTGCATGGACTTTCAAACAGTCATCCCATTATATAGACCCTATGATTCCTGAAGGGGTTGGGGTTTCTTTTGGAAAACCAAACATAGATTTCAGTACCAAATCGATTCAACCGCAAATACAGTTTAAGAATTCAAGAGATGTCGCGATCCAAATTGATCCAGTTAGCATTGAGTATCAAGTCACAAAAGTGAGTACCAATGGTGAAACCGTGTTATTTGATTACAAGATTCCACCCCTTGATGGTCGGATACCAGCAAGTTCTTGGTTCACTGCTAATGTTCCCCCTTGGGATTTCAAAGATGGTCAAGGTAATTTTGTTGAACCTGGAACCTATGCCCTTTCGATCAAAGTCCCATCTACGCTTGATTACAAAATCGAAGATTCAGGAGCCCCTGTTACCATATCATCTATTTCGAGGTTTAGCCGATGGGAATATGAAATCACCCAAAATATGATCGATCAATTGAAAACCAAATAAACAAGTTAAAGAAAAACGGAAACTAATGACTTATCAATTCGAACCATCTCTTAAGGGGGATGGTTCTTTGTCTTACCTTTAATCTCATTGCTCTGCTTCTGATATAAAATCTGAAGCTCTGGCAGCTTCTAACTATATTTCATAATGCAACAAAAAAGAAGCAGCAAGACTTGTCAATATATCAATTATCGCATAAAATAAGAACATATGTTCGAAATTGTGGAGGCGATAAAGTGGAAAAATATCTAAACAAGTATCTTGGAAACATCGTCGAAATTATTTATTTAGGTAAAAATAATATCATTACACAACGCTTGATAGATATTCACTCAATCCACTGTGGCGCAGTAAAGGCTTATTGTTTGAAACGTAAAGCTCTTCGGGTGTTCAGGATCGATCGTATTTTGGCAGTGCAATTGGCTTCTATAGGAACGAATTCACCCAAGGGCGCTTAACGCACAGTATTAGTTAATGACACATTTGGAGGGTTAATACTCTTTTGCAAGTTAATTTTGGTATATCGGAATAACGACCAATTGTAACCATGTAGTCAGACGATTTGTACTGAGGTAAGTTTACAACTTTATTATCCCAGTTTATCAAGAGCTAATTTATAAAAACCTATATAAATTAGCTACTTGAACTATTATACATGACCAATATGTGCTAATAACTTCATTTCGTAATCATCTAACGTTTTCTGTTAATTCGATGATCTGTGTCAAGAAAGGCCATCCCAAAGATGGCCCGTCTCTCCAGTCGACTACAATTTTTGTTTCTCCAATAAACTTGTTTCTTCTTCAATTCGACTAATATCAATACGCTCGAACAATAACTTTAGGTTTTGAATTTTTCGGTTAGCTGGAACTGAAGTCAGCCTCCAAACGGGTTGTTCAAGTGTTAGGAACTTTCTTATTTCTTCACAGGAGAAGGGAATAAATGGATGCAGTAAATTGGACAGATTCACTATAATTTGCACACATATATTCAGCGTATACCCACACGTTTCTTGGTTTTCCTTAATTTGTACCCATGGCTTTTCTTCATCAAAGTATTTGTTTGCCCGGCGAACGTAAGTAAAAATCAGTTCCACGGCTTCCTTTAGATGACCTTCTTCAATTAAGGTCCCAGACTTGAGATACAAATCCTCAATTGTTCTTTTCCATTCTTCACTAAGATTACCTTCTGGAACGCATCCCCCAAAAGACTTGTCGATAAAAGCCAATGTACGATTAACAAAATTTCCAAATGCGCCAAGCAATTCCCCATTGTGGCTATGGATGAACTCCCTCCATGAAAAATCAGTATCTCGGTTCTCAGGACCGTTTGCTATTAAAAAATAACGAATGGAATCCGGTTGGTAGCGACTCATAATATCAGGTACCCATACAGCCCAATTATTACTTGTCGAAAACTTTTTCCCTTCTAAGGTCATGTATTCACATGAGATTATTCGATCTGGCAAATGGAGATTCCTTACACCCAAGAGCAGTGCTGGCCAAACCACTGTATGGAAAGGAATATTATCTTTACCATGTACATAATAAGCGGTTATTTTCTCTTTCCCCTCCAACCAAAAGGATTCCCAGCTACCACCTGTCTCATCAGCCCACTGCTTGCTTGCCGATAAGTAGCCGCTGACAGCTTCGATCCAAACGTAGATTTTTTTATCTTCGAACCCTTCAACCGGAACATCTACACCCCAAGTTAAGTCCCGAGTTACAGCACGATCTTGAAGTCCTTCTTTTAAGTATCGTCCTGTTAACTGTACAGCATTTTCTTTCCACCCTTTAGCTTTTTTTACATACTCGTTCAATTCAGATTGGAATCGAGAGAGCGCAAGGTAATAATGCTCTGCTGGCCGCTCAATAGGGGGATTCCCACAAATTTTGCAAGTCTTGTCTGAGAGGTCTGCAGGATCTAACAATGTTGAACAAAAATCACATTGATCACCTCTGGCGCGGTTCCCACAAACTGGACAAATACCCTCAACGTATCGATCTGGTAAAAATCGTTGATCTGTTTCACAATATGTCTGCTGTATTTCTTTCTTGTACAAATATCCATTCTCCAGTAAACTCAAAAACAATTCTTTAACTACATGATGATGAAATTCTTGGTCAGTACGTGTGTACAAATCATAAGTAAACCCCAGCTGTTGAAAGCACTCGGCAAACTCCTGATGAAATCGATCTGCAATATCCCCTGGGGTGACACCCTCTTGAATGGCCTGAACTGCGACAGGTGTACCGTGGCAATCACTCCCTGATACGTACAATACCTTTTCACCCTTTAAACGAAAATAACGTGCCAGCACATCTCCTGGTAATAAACTTGCCAAACGTCCCAAATGCAATGAACCGTTCGCATAAGGCCAAGCTCCTCCAATAAAAATATTTGCCATTAAGACTCCTCCTTTTTTGACAAACAAAAAAACCCTCATCCCGAAGGGACGAGAGTTGTGCTCACGTGGTACCACCCAATTTTATTAATGCCTTGCGGCATTAACCTCTTCAGGTACGACGCGTTTGCGTTTATACCCTAGCACAGTAACGGGTGCGGGTTCCGGCGCAGCCTACAACCACATGAGGGTTCGATGCGCAGCTCAGAGACCATATTCTCAAGGTTATTCTTTACCCCTTTTCAGCAACCGGGGCTCTCTGTAAAAAGACATCACCATGGTACTCTTTCTCGTCTTAGCTTTTTTCTGAATATTCAAGTTATTGGAAATTATACTGAATATGATTTGCTAAGTCAAGGTTATTAAATGGATGACCTACTTGTGATACGTTTCAGCTGTACCAGCTGGAGCGGGTGTTCAGTAGTAACCCGCTTCAACTTGTGTCATTCTCTTACCAATGCCTATATTTTCACGGAAACCGTGATAATGGTATCGTTGTGAGCGCCCCCATGCGGCACGAGCCGGATTCGATTAATATGAAACAGCTTTTTATTGTTCATGCCTCCACTATTCCAACCAAAACTGATAGCCTTCCCTCCGACGCGGAGTACCCTCGCAATTTCTTTTTTAAGATTGGACCAATAAGACGCTTGCGTCCTGGTTCCACCTAGCGTATCAAGCCCAACCGATTCATATAGTTCTTTTATCTGTCGGGGTGAATAAGGTGGTTCGAATAAGACAACATCCACGGATTCATCGTCAAACAACTTAAGGAATTCGTATGCATCTAGATGAAAGTTCGTAGACATATTGGGATTAAGATCATTGGTCACATGGGCCCATTTACTTTGGTTTGCGAAGGGATCGATTGTAAACCCTCCCCTCAGCTCCTCTCGAAGCAGTTCCTTAACGGGACCGAGGAGATAAGGATTGGCATTGGGCATAGACCATACACGATCCATCTTCATTTCCTCTGGAACATAGAAATGGGGATCTATGCATTCCCAGATCTTCATGATCGAGTGGAAGTCCGTTGATTTGCTGATGATATTATTCGCTGACTCCTGGTAATAGAAATTAAGATCATAGAAATGAACATTTGTGACGAAATTCTCGTGTGGGACAAATATCTCCTCTCCTTCCTCATCTTCATCCAGATCGAATAAATCAATACTACCGGAACAATCTACCCCAACAAGAGGTTTGTTTGTCATTAGGGCTCCCCAATAATTCACGGAACATGCCTTTTGCTTGATGCGTGCTGGGAAGTAATCGTCATCATCCTCATGCTCCAAGTCATAATAGTAAAAACCATTCATGTGCTCCTCTCTTGTGAAGGGGGACTTCTTGACCACACACGTAATTCCCTCGAATTCAAACAGTACGTACTTGTTCTCAACCATTGTCACAACGCTCCTCACATTGTTTTTGTAATAAAATGTACATGTAGCGTGGAGGTATATCCGGACAAAGCAAAAAGGCACTTTCGCATGTGCTGATGACCCATTAGAAGGTATAATGCCACTAAGGATGAATCAACACTTTAAAGTGCATCAACATAAATGGATATGACTCTGTAGCGCATGCAATAGCCCAAGAATGAGCTGATTTCATAGGGGCCTGTAGCTTTACTCTGGAATCGATCAGTAAGAACTACTTCGAAGCAGATTGAATGTAGTCTCCATATATGGGGATGTTTTAAGCTTGGGCCTGTATTGTCGTATGCAGTCATTATATTTACATTGCCTCTATTTTAGAAATGTGGCCGGGCTTATTTCGATATACCAAAATGAGCCCGGAATAAATGATTGTAATTTTCAACGAGATAAATCCATGCCCGATGTATGAAGTTGCAATGATGGAGTCATAATGGATCCGACGAGTTCAGTTGGGGATGGTCTATACATCATCCGCTTCCTTGCGCTACACGAAATCTAAAAAAAGTAAGTGCGACATATAATCGGTTGGATTATCAAGAACAACGAATAAATCGAATTCTTTGTAATAGTGCTCATTCAATTTTGCTGAGATTGGAGGCATATTGTTCGAGCCAGCCAAACCCCATAAGAGCCATTCCGCGAAATTATCGATATTGGCTTCATGATGCTGGAGGCAATTGGTCAACATTTTTTTGTTCCTCTAGCCTGAGAGGTTCCTATGTCCGTCCATTCAATCTGGGGGGATTGGACCACTTCCTGCAATAGTTCCTTTCTGCAGAATGGCCATCCAATACATCCATCTACCCCAAAGTAACTCGCCGTAAGAAAACAGAAAAGGCAATAGCCATCCCCGCTTCGTGAATACTTCAGAGTTATTTTTGGGCATTCCATTTATTCCTGAGGAGTAGGTAGCTATGTTACTAGAAAATTGGGAAAGTTGCTCCTGGGAAAAGCGATTCAATCGATATAATTGATTCTTGTCATCATTTTTAATGGCCATAACGTCGCCTCCGAAATACCTCCCCGTCTGCACGAGGAGGTTGTTGTCCCTGTGCAGAGGGTAAAGATATTCAAGCTGCGTACCTACGATTAACTTAACTTAACTCAATCATATCTGCTCCTACAATCATTGGAATTAAAATCCACCTCTTCATGAGATTTCTGCTCCACCCTTGACTTTCAGAAGGGCAATTCATCGATATTAAAATCCACTTCTTTTTTGTTAATTTTAACACGCGAACGGTGTCTTTTTGGAATGTTACTAAGTCCGTTCATCGAGTTTACATGGTTTGCTGCGGCTATCTTTTTCACGCAATCACTACCTAATTCGCTGTATTGATACTTACCTGAATCCCACTTGCGAATACGGAAAATATGATGGATCGTATGGCCACACATCTGGCACGAACGTCCACCATGAGTAAGTTCGTAATCATACAATTCCCACTCTTTTAAATCTTCATTATTATGAAATGGTACAAGATTTCCTATCATCTAATCACCTTAATGTTTTAGGATTTCAAATGGTTCGATCGCTTTTCTCCAATAAGTTATATCAATGCGAAAATATCTCTTTGCTAAGTAGCTCTCCACGCTTAAATAGAATGATGATGGGAGCGGGCTCTTGGCTTGATTAGTATTAATCATAGACGTCCTTGCAAGGGCAATCCACCTATAATAGTAATAGGGGCAACTCTGGTACACCCAAATTGTCTCGAATTTTCTTAACATTCTCTTTTAGTATCTCAAAGAGTATAGCAATCCTGCCTTTTCTTAAAGCAGCGCGCCCAAGATTTCCACTTCCGGAGAATTGTTCAATAACAACCTCTCCAGGTTCTGTGATTGCTTCAAGGATGGCTTCATAAAGTTCGATAGGCTTTTCTGCCTGATGGATTCTTTTCTTAGATGGCTTCGTCTGGAAATCAAATTCAGTTGGCAGCATATATGCGGTACCGCTCATTTTCCCACCACGTTGTTTATCAATCCGAAGCGACCTTGCCTTCCCTTTCACAAAGAAAAGAATATCTTCTGTATTCTTTGATTTGCGGCCGGTATTTAAGATATAGTTTCCTTTTTTCCATGGAACCTTGGAATAGTAGAGTAATCCGCATTGCTCCGCCATTATTTTCAATTCATATAAGTATTTATAATTGTTTTCATTCTCTGCTGGTAGTATCTCTACCAAGAACCCCCCTGGTTTAAGCACACGTGCCTTTTCTCTAAAATCGTCTGTGTTATACCGGAATGAAGTGTTTTCATAACTTGAATCAAAATGACGATTTCTACCTGAATTTGAAACGGGATCATACCACGGATGATCCGCTACAATAGCATCTATACTATGATCATCAAATGGTGAAAGATCTCGTCCATCTCCCTCAACTACAAAAGCAGCTCCGTCATTGGATAAGAAGGTGTAAACTCCCCGAGAGACTCGCTGACAAGACTCCTTCAGTTCTCTATAAAGCCTTCCCCGGATTGTACTTTCAGGTTTTGAAGGGAAATATGAAGCGATTTCTTTGATGTTCATCGGGCGTGCATTACGTTCCATGACTTCCGCAATTCTTTTGGCTAATATAACTTTACTCATGAAGCTTCTCTCCTTATTAGATGCTTGGATGATGAAAATGAATAACAAAAGAGAAACCCAAAAACGGATTCTCTCTTATTTTTGGTGTATAAACTGCCGCTGAATTTTGCAGTCAACATTTCTTTGGCTCGTGTTTCTTAAGCAAAGTTGTTAGAGTCTGGTCCGGTTACATACAATAAACAAATGGCATTTGCAGCTGAGATGATAACACTTGGATTTTCGACCCATTCATCTTCCGTGCACATAACGATATTTTCACCTTATGATCGTAAATATCGATGGAACCCTTATTGATTTCATCGTGAGCTTTCTTCGATGAGTTTACAAAAATGACCTCCTTCTTGTCTTTTGGGTTGTGATAAAGGTACGCAAAAAAGAAACGACCCTCACAATGAATGTTCGTACATAAAGGCGTAATTTAGCCTAAGGCTGAACATTCACTCGGAGGAGCGTTTCTTTATAATGTAAGACTCATCAGGCGCTTGCCAGAGTCAACTAATCAAGTGAAAATGGAATTAATTTCATCATAACATAGATCAAAGAAATAGAGAACTGTTCCAAGAAGTGTCCTCCTGGTGAATTACGGATGCTCAGAAATCATGGTTATCCTTTTGAATTGAACCGCCTCCAGCTTCAAATCTGACTGAATATATTCAAAAAATATACCCTACACGTCGTTAAAATAGTGAGTGTTCAAAGAAAATAAAGTTGTAGACTAGTTATTGATTTAACGCGGTTTTCTAGTTGGAAAATCGTCAACTTTCGAGAAATACGATTTAGACTGATCCGAAAAAGCAACAACAGCGGACTAGAAAGCGAATATAAAGTTCTAGACTGACTGCTGTTGGCTACCATTCAACTATCGTCTCCGTTTATATGAGGATTAGTATAGTACTTCCTCAGCCGGTCGGTAATATCATGTTAACTTAAAATAGCTCCTCGAAGAATTGACTGCTTAACATTATCTCCATCACAGTCCTGGTCAGACTCCTTAAAAACAGCTGAAAGATATGATTTGCCTTGTATCCACACCGAAGAAAATCCACTGCCGACCAGTCCACCGGAATCCGGACACTGATCTACTCCCCACGAAAACTGGAACGAACCAATATTGCTCCCCATTTCTTTGCCATATATAGGTGAATCTGAATAGACAGCCTTGTATCGCACCAGGATCAACGGCAAATGTGGAAGCTTGAGCTTGCTGCGGGATAAATTGTGGAGGTGGCGAAGAAGGCGGTTGATAAGCTTGAGTCCCTTGCTGTGGTGTTGATGGTTGGAACGGAGGGAAAAACCCCATTCGTATCACTCCTTCTTAATAATAGGCTAAAATAATGTATGCTTAGAGTGCGACGTGTGTTCAAAAAGATTACGAGATGTGGAATTTCGGAACTCCGTGCCATTCTTCAACCGTTCAATCCGGACTTAGCTGTTGAAGTATTCTACCAGTGAATGCCTTGCGGTCAGTCTAACAGTTTATTTTCATAGTCTATATCTTTATTTTCACGGTCTATCACTTTAAATTCTTTTAACAGTGAGTGCTTTCAAGAAAAAAGAGACCCGCTCCAACTTAATATCTAAGATGGGAGCGGGTCATGGTTAGTCAAACTGCATCATGGATTTACTTTCTCTAGGAGGCATGAACATATATATTATTTTTTCAAATCTGACTTTACTAAGACTGTAGAAACTTCTGCTCTTGTAGCATTAGATGTAGGAGCTAACAAAATATCAGTAAGTCCGTTAACCATCTTGTACTTGACCAACGTTGCAACATGTTCTAAAGCCCAAGGAGCCACCTCAGTCACATCTTTGAAATTGGATAGTTCAATTTCAATCTCCCCTTTATCTTTGAGCACCTCTAAGTTTGTAAAACGAGCTAAGGTTCTAGATAGTATAACCATCATTTCCTGTCTAGTTATATTAGCATTAGGGTCAAATTTGGACTCTCCAATCCCCTCAACTAAATTGTTGTTATAGGCTGTTAGTACATATGGAGCGAACCAATCCGAAGAACCAACATCTGTGAAAGTAGTTGAATAATCAGACATACCTAAACACAACATTCTGATTACCATAGCAGTAAATTCTGCTCTTGTCACAGATTTATCAGGAGCAAAGGTTCCATCTTCATATCCATTAATTATTCCAGCTTTTAATAATTTTATTAAGAACTCTTCGGACCAATGGCCTTTTGTATCTGTGAAATTAATAAGTTCAGACAGTGTTGAAGGATTTAAACAACTGTCTTTGAAATCTCTGGAAACATTAGCATTGGATAAAAAATATCCTTTAGATACTGAAATATCTTTCTCATTTATGGAAGAACTCCCGCTTGTAGAGATGTTTCCGGGATTAGTATCAGAATTACTTCCGGAACCTCCACCTGCGCCTCCAGATCCTCCTCCGTAACTTCCTCCACCAGATCCTCCGCTAGACCCATTTGATCCTCCAGTAACCGGTTTGGATTCTTTAGGAACACTAACTTCTTTCTGACCAACAACAATTTCAGTACCATCGGCAGCTTTTCTAACCGCTGTGATCTTGTAGTTATGATCTTCTGCAGAATTTAGACCATCCTCACTGAACGGTAATTTACCATCAACTGCAGAGACTGTACCAAGGTCTTTCACCTCTCCAGTAACGGAGTTGTTATAGTCAACTTTATAGGTTTGTCCAGAAATCAATCGATACACCCATTCAGGATTACGATTTAAATGATACTCAAAAGCACCTTCAATTATCTCAAATGTGAAAGTAATTTTACCCATACTGTTTACTGGTTGGGTTACTGTAAGAGGAACTGGCTCTTGTGGAGTTTCTACCTCTAGAGAAGTCGGTGCACTTTCACCATATTCATTTTTGGCAACTACCGAGTAAAGGTATCTTTGTTGCGGTGCCAATGTTGGATCATGGAAGGTCGTTAATGGCCCAGTATAAGCAATAATACTTGTGTCTCTCCTAACATCATAACTCGTAGCCTTATCTACAACTGCCCATTGAAGTGATACTGCATTGGAGTAGATTCTATTTGCCTTTAGATCTGTAGGTGCAGCAGGAGGTAATCCTTTTGTTTTTACAGTCAAACTTTGGGCAACACTGTTACCATGTTGATTTCCTGCCACTAAGAGATAGGTATAGTTCGTTTCTTTAGAAAGATTAACATCATCAATAGTTAATTGACTGCCAGTATAGATTGGGGCACCATCACGTGATATCGTGTAAAAAGTTGCACCGTATACTGCATTCCAAACGAGGCTAGTGTTAGTCAATCCTACAGAAGATGCTTTAAAATCCACAACGCTAGCAGAGGGCATGTTAGGTTTCAAGTTAGGTAACACTTCAACTAATGTCTTAACTACTAGAGAAGAGTTAGCGCTAGTGGAATTTCCTATTTGTGCTGCCAATGTGTAAGAATAGGTTGTGTCTGAAGCAACCGAACTATCAGAAAATGATGTCACTAAATTTGTCGAAATGGGAACATTATTCCGTTTAAGAATATAACCAGTTGCCCCCGTAACTTCAGTCCATGTAAGATTGACTCTATTATAAGTCACTTCAGTAACCGTGAAATTCTGTGGTATTGAAACATAAGACGGTAATGTAATTACTGTTAATTCTGCTGCCGCACTTCCTTGAGATCCTTTAAATGCCGTTAATAAGTATACGTATTCTGAATTTGAAGTAAGTGATATGTCAGTAAAATTAACTGGTACCCCCGAATATACGAGCTTGTTATCTCTACGAACTTCGTACCTATCAGCCCCGGTTACCCCTGTCCAAGCCAATTTGGCTGTAGTGTCGGTAACTGTTACAATTCTGAAGTTTGTTGGCGCACTAAAGCTTATTGAAGAACCACGAGTAACTTTGAGTGTGTAGGTCTCTTCAGCACCAGATTCAGCCAGTACTTTAAATGTCAGAGTGTTTTCACCAGTGATCAAAGGAAGATTATTTGAATATTGACCGCTGTTGAATGTGGAATTACCCACTTTAAATTTACCAGCGGGATTTACGGTTCCTACCGAAATTCGGATAGCAGCCACAGAATCTGAAACCTCGGCAGAATAATTGTATACTCCAGTGGTCACAGTCTCATTTATAAATCCAGACGATAAATCAATGTACGACAAGGCCATATCAGTTGATGGAGCTAATCTTGTTACTGTAATAGTGTAAGTTTTTGAAGCATTGTTTGAAGCTTTAACAATGAGAGTAATTGTATTCGTACCCGTATTTAGATTGACATACCCTGACATAGCCCCAGAAGGAACCAGTATGTTATTAACCCGAAGAGTAGCGGTCTCATCCTCAAGGAATGCACTTACCCTCACTCTGGTTTTAGAACCCGCAACCGTTGAAGTGTAGGTTAACAAGTTAGTATCAAAAGGTTCATTCAATGTAGCATCCTCAATATCGATGCTAGATAAATTGGTGGACAGAACGATTATGTTCGAAACCACATAATTGCTTTCGAGAGACTGATTATTCATTGGGTCTGCTGATCTTGCATAAACGGTAACATTCTCGGTTATATTCAAATCTCCAGTATATGGCGACCATACGCCAGAAGTTCCAAGCTTGTATTCCTTAACTATTGCTGCAGAAGGATAGTTTATTGTCAATGTTACATTACCGGTAGTCGGTAATGTCGGGCTCGCAGTAAAAGTTGCCACCGCAGGAGCATTCTTGAAAATATTAGAGATCATTAATGTTCCGGCAACCGTCGAGTTCCCTGCAGCATTTGTAGCCCGAGTTTCTACCAAACCGTTTTGAGTTACGATAACAGGTCCATTATAAGCCAACCAAGTACCACCATCTAATCTGTACTCATTAGTTACTGATTCTGGAGGATACGTGACGGTAACCGTGATATCATTATTCGTTGGTGCTGTAGTACTCGGTACAATAATAGGTGTGGTCGGTACCGATTTGTCAATATTAGTAACATTATAAGAGGTCTCGGCCGAATAACTTCCACCAGTAGATGATCTAGCGTAAACTGTTCCGTTGTCTGTCATAACAACTGGTATAGTATAAGTGGTCCAAGTTCCAGCCGCTCCTATTCGATATTCCTTAACTGTTGCTGCAGAAGGATACGAAATGGTAACCAATACATTACCACTCGTAGGTGTGGTTTTGTCTGGAGTGAAGGTAGCTTCAGATGGAACAATATTCGATACCGTTATTTTACTAACTGTTTTATTACCTTCTGAATCTGCTGCGTAAACGGTATAAATTCCGTTTGTTGTAGCAGTGAAAGTTGAGTTCGGTAAAGAATTTCCAGCGGACGCAAAATGATTTACATCAAAATCTCCGAAATCCCATAACACAGAAGAAACTGAACTTTCAGTATCAGTCACAGTTGCTGAAATTAAAACATCATCCGTAGTTGGTGTAGTTGGGTTAGCAACTAAAGCAATGGATGGAGGGGTAGTATCAGGAACAGTTGTGGAGAATACCTGAATTGTTTCGTTACCTGCATAGTCCTTCGAAAATACTGTGTATGTCCCTGGATCCAAGTCAATTGTAGTTGAAGCTGTTGCTAAATTGACCGCTGTCGCATCGGTCATGAAGTTACTTAAAGTCTTTGTGCCTATTAAATATTTAGCTGAATGCCAAGTACTCCCACCTGTGTCAGTATTAGAAATGGTCACTGCTTTCTTTCCAGGAGTTACACTATCTATTACGGATACAGTGACTGTCGGTGGCGTTGTATCGGAAGTAGGAAGAACAACGTTATACGGAGAAACGATCATATCGTTTTGACTTCCGTTTCCTCCTCCTCCGTTATAACTTTTACCGAAGGTGTATATCTTACGATCTGATGAAATTGCCACGCAACCAGTGGAACACTCTACAGCTACGATTCCAGTTAATCCAGCAACTTGTTTTGGTGTAGAAGTATTAGGAGTAAAACTACCTGGATTCCCCCAAGACCAAACTGTACCATCACTTTTTACAGCTACAGAAATATTATCTCCAGCCGCAATATCAACATAAGTTCCAGATAACGCAGTTACGGCTGAAGGAGCTAATTTCTCTGTAGTTGTTCCATTACCCATTTGACCTTGTGGATTAGCTCCCCAAGACCACACTGACCCAGACTTAAGAGCCAGTCCATGTGATACTCCTAAGACGATTTTAGTTGCCCCATTCAAAGTTGTTATTGGAGTTACTGTTGTAACGCCACTAGCTTTATTTCCGGTACCCAATTCACCATAAGAGTTAGCTCCCCAAGCAACTACGGAATTATCTGTTTTTATAGCAATAACACTATAGGCATTAGTATCAAATTGTTTAATTCCAGTAGTTAATTGAACGGGAGTAGTTACTGTACCAGTATTAGTTAATAGTTTACCGTTACCAGTACTCCCCCATCCGAATATGGTTCCAGTCTCGTTTAAAGCAAAACCGTTCTTAACTCTAGAAATATTAGAAAGTCCAGCAATCTGGGTTGGGACTGGCACACTGGTAGGTAAGCCAGCCAGTGGACTACCAAAACCGTTTTGTCCCCAAGCCCAAACTGTTCCATCAGTCTTTACAACATAAGTAACAAAGCTACCTAACCCAACTGATTTAATATTTGTAATATCCGTTCTTTTTGATGGTAACCACTTAGCCCCAAGGGGTACTAGGGTGTTTATTCCCCATTGCCATAATCCTCCATCAGAATTAAGGAAAATTTGGTGTGAATCTCCCCCAGCATACTGTCCTTGCATCATTGCTGTGTTAACAGTTCCGGCAGCAGGAGGTGCAGCCGCTCCTCTAGTGATGCTCACGGTATAAGTCTTTGTGCCCCCAACCTCCGAAGTAATCACAATAGGAATTGAATTTAAGCCTTCAGCCAGAGATATATTTTGTCCTTGACCACTATTTGAAGCTATGCCATTTATGGTCATGGTAGAAGAAAGGTCAGACAACACCGCAGATAATGTAGTAGAATTCACATCATTGGCAACAGAAGCGCTATAATTTAAAATCCCACTAGAAAAACCTGGTGATAGAGAAATACCAGAACTGGTTATACCTGTGAGATTATTATCTGTAGAAGTACCTAATGAAACCGTTTTTCTATAGAACGCCCCACCTTTTATTACAGATACCTTTTTAACGTCGGGGTAATATTTGTAAACTGCATCAACATCTGAATCCAAAATTGCTGTGGTCCCGTTAATTCTGTTAAATACTTTCAAATCTACTGGACCAGAACCGGAATTCTGAAAGTTAGAGAAAACTATATTTTTACCATCTGGACTCATACCTACGGGCTTAGCATTTTTACCTATAACCCCATAAGCTGTACCTTTTGTTTGAGTAGAAACATTATAATACTTCACAGCTTGTAAGGATGAAGTAACCTCATACCCAGAAATTATATTTCCATCATCTGAAATGGAATCTGGAACAAAAAAGTTTGGATAAGTTGCCCCATTAATGTTGGCTGTAGGAATAGTAATGTCTGTTCCAGTTACGGTATCAATTACTCCATAGCTGAAAGTTGTTTGTGCACTTGTAAACACATAGACATAGTACCTTCTATTGGCTGACATTGCACTCTCAGTTAACACCATACCAGGCGGTCTCATCACATTAAAAGGAGTGATTACATTTTCAGCTATTTCATACTTAACTAACCCATATTCTCCATGTGATATATACATAATATTATTATCCGTGGTCGAAGGCCACATCTTAACCCCTGACATATATAAACTTGAGAAAATAGTTTTTTCTGTATTAGTAACTAAATCTTTTCGATATAATGTCGTTCCATTTTCATAATAAAAAGCATACCTATTGTCTCTAGAAAGAACAGCACCATAATTCCATCTACTTGTGTTTTTATTACTAAGATTTGTGGTCGTATTAGTCACTAAATCCCTCATGTATACTTCTGTAGGATTATTCCCCGAGCGAGGCGTTGAGGCTGTATACAATATCTTAGTTAAATCTGAGTTAGCGTGTATATCTGAAATATAATAATTCACTTCATCAAAAGTGTAGGCCAATTCTCCTGCCCCTACAGCTGCCTTTACTGGATTACCATCTAAAAAAGGAGCTCCAGACAAAATAATAGATAAGATTAATAATAGCTTTGTTATCTTGCTAAACATTTCAATACCTCCGTTTAGTTAATGCGGTGGGATTCTCCATATCATCATGCAGGTACTTCAAATTCTCTTTTCGTAATTACCGAAACATAGAAATCATTTCTTTACGTTACTGCAGCATAAACCGATGTTGATGTTCAGATTATCTCTGGTAAGATGTTAGAATTCCATTAATTGGCTCCTCTCAGTCTCTTGATTTTGTTGTTGTAATAGGAGTATTACTGGCATATTTTGATTTGTTTTTAGTCCCGCACGCATCAAAATCATAAAGATAGATGTTAGCCAATGTCGTCGCATCAAACAATAGGTTTCACCTCCCATTTATGGTTTGAATTTGTTGAAGTTAACCTATTCCATTACGTGAACACATTCCGTACCGACAGACGGACAGACAGATGGATTGTATTAAGGATTGTTCGATCCAGAGCGAGGATTTTCCTCACCCATCTCAACATCGTTAATTACCCACTAACCAAAGACTTTCTCACTTATTGAGGCCTATTGCCTGCAACCCTTGCGGCTCATTCCCCGCTCGTCACCCTACAAGCTGAGCATTCAAAAAGAGACCTTCCGTTATGGTCGGACCCATGCAAAGGTATGGTGCTTATTGAGGATTACTATATAGACATCATTTATCGACCAGATCCGATTACCCTACACGCTTCTCTTCTTTTTGGTAACCTCCTAAAAAAAGTAGTTAATACTAGTAAGCATATCATGGGGGATTTACATTCGAGAAACAGGTCACTTCAAGGACATATATCGTCTTACACATGAAAGTATCTGTTCATCCATCAAATTTATGGTTCTTTGATCCACTCAAGCGACTATGAGTTGCTTTTGAGCAGTGTAGGGCATAACTGAACCGGAAATTGAAAAACCACCAGTATATACTGGTGGAATGTTTAAATTGTGTGTAATTACGATGATTGCTAGAGTAATCCTTTCAAACAACACGGGCAGCATCTGCCTTAAGTTTCGCTTCCTGATAGATAACTTTACTCTCTCATTTTTTATTAATTTCATTTTGATTAATTTTCGTCGGGTAGAAGAAGTGTTATTACATAGTGAGTGTCACAGTCATCAATGATCGACCTAATAGCCTTTTTACAACCAAATGAATTGATTTCAGTGGCAATGGTTTCGATCCCGTTACCAATCAGAATATTAATGCCAATAGGTTTGAACGTGATACTGTAGATAGTTCCACTGGTTTTGATAAAAGACTCCATGCTCTTCTGCAGCAGCCAATATTCGAATAAGGGGGATAATTCTAACGAATGAACTCCTGAGGTCTTTGTTGCATAAATGGGTTTCATAATTCCATGCTCTTGTGCTCTTTCATTGTGTTTCATCTTACATTTTTACCTCCTTGTCCAAAGGACCTGTGATTAACGCTTTGAAGCGGATTTGATTTGTACTAAGACGTAATAAAACACCTTAACGACAAAGAACTACTCTCGTTAACGTGTACTCAAAATAGATACAATATCTCTGACCGAAGCAGGAGCGGGGCGTTTATCGCCAAATCAGCTCTATCTTCCTTCAAGTAATCAAATTTTAAAAAAGGCGTGCTTATTAAAGTTCCAACATATTAGTTTCGTTAAGCTCGTGAGTGTGCATAGCTTGAGTTGGATTTAGTGGTTTTCCTATAATCAATACGAGCATCTCAGTGTATTGGACACGATCACCCTCTGGAGTTATGATATTGATTTTCTCAATTGGATAGCCAGCGTCTTCAAGAGCAAACAGTTCATTTTTGAGAGCACTCATAGTTGGCACACAAAACCACTCATGAACTTGAAGAGGATTGATGCAGAACACGTTATAGTAACCATCAGACTGTACTTGAACCTTATCTCGATTCAATAGCATTTCAACTACGTTACTCGGTATCACTTCCACAATGGGGTTCTTCGAAATAAAAGCAAACCATTCAATTAGAACATCAAGTGACGGAAATTCGGGGTCGCATAATGTCCATCCAGCTTGATCGATGTTAATAAAACCATATGTAGGCTCCAGGCATCCACCTTCAATTGATGTTGTGGACTTAACAACAATTTGGTATCGGCAATTTTCAGCATCAACAATGATGGCACCCGCTCCGGATGATTCCTTCCAAGTATGTATTTTTTCCTCTGTGAGGAGTAAGTCTTCTGGTGACTGATAGAATGAGTACTCATCACTCGCTACATCCATTGCTAACAATGTTTGGTTCCATTCGCTGATTTGTTTCGTTAGTTGATTCATTCAAAATCGCTCCTTTGTTATGGGAAATGTGGGTTGTGATAGATATAAGGCGCAAAACAAAAACACACCTTAACAACAACGAACCATTCGCCCGCTACATCATAGGCATGCTGCTATCAAGCAGATTGGTTCACTCTCGTTAAAGTGTATTCGCACATTGCAATATCCCATAAGCGCTTGCTAGGGACAAGGATGAAAGATCATATATATCAATAATCTTAGCATTCCTGTATGAAAATGAAAAGGAGCGGGTAAATATCTTCAGATTCATGGTAATAAATTACTTTTCATAATGGATGCAACAAGTATGTTCTCATGCCAAGGGTAGTTTCTTTGTTGCTCGACTATATCGATGATGTCGAACCCATTTCGAGAATCGGAATTAACCCTGACAAGAATGTATAAGAATGTATTTGTTGAGTTGTTTACATCAAGAATCAAATCATGGAACTTACGGTCCAGAGATTCTCTAAGAACGCTAATGATAAATAATTCACCCGTATTATAAAAGTGCTCAGTACTTTTATATTCATTAGGCAAATAATAGCCTGACGAAACGTGTCCATAATGATTGCCACTCTCATCTGTTTTAGGATGCTTTACGACAGAAATCACTCTCTGTACATAAGATGGGTTAAAATTATCCGACCACTTTATGTTTGTTTTGGAAAAAGGTTCGTACGAAAAAGTCTTATTTCTCCAGAAGATCGACCTTAGGATTCTTGTAATCATTGCACCAAGCACCTCTCGCGTTAAATATAAATCATGGTAGAAACTTGCAACCCTCCATCTTATGCCACTTAATGTTGAAATAACGTTAGGAAAAATGTTTTTGCAACAATCGCACCGATGATCTTTTAAGTTTAGCAGAGTCCGCACATTTAGAAATCGCTCATCCGAAGCATCACTCTCAATGAAAATCTTCACGAACTTTCACAATATGATTGAGTTGAACGAATATTAGCCCGAGTACTAAGCCGATAAGGGTTTCAGTTGATGTGAGATTCAAAATTGTGGAAGCTATTAGTAGCAATATCGAAGTCAGTATCAATCGTCGAATATGTTTCATTTTTCCTTCCTTTCCTCCGGATGCCTACTTCCTATTCCTTGGAATTGTAGTTCATAGGAAGTTCTCTCTAATTCGTTGTTCCTAGTTTATCATTGCGGTTTGAAGTTCGAGAAACACTAAAATGAATGCGATATCATCACTTGAATTTCCAATAGGTAGGATCTGGTGAGAAATGGTAAGTGTCGAGGTACATGAATAAAATAGTGAAAATTGGTAATAATAATTTTAAGTTTAGCTTTTACTTGATACATATATATTTAAGTTTGTCTTTAAGTTTATAGGAAATATGATATAATGGAGGTAAAGGAAGGTGTATTATATGTTGGATTTGGTAGAACAACGCATGGCTAGTACTTTACCTGCTGTTGCCACAAAAAGCGTTATTGAAGGATTAAAAGAAAAAGATAGCATGGTGCAAATGAGATTGTTCGTTAAAGTATTGAGTAATTTCTTACAACAACCAACGCCTTATGTGTCGACTGATCTGGACGCTATAATGGAAAAAAGCGAGATCACCGCAGATGAGCTCCAAGAACAGGTTATGGCGTTATTTAATCATATGGTCAGCGCCGGTTCGAATACAACAAAATCTGTCACCCGCTATACGACAGGTCAACTGGCAGCCTTCTTTGGTGTTACAGTTGTAACAATCAATAACTGGTTAAAAGTTGGTAAGATCATTGGGGCACACAAGACTGGAGCTAATAAGCAATATCGAATTCCAGAAACCGCGATCTATAAAAGCATGAGTGGGGAAAGTATTCCGATATCCGAGATCGTAAAGTTGTACGAAGAAGAGAAACGTCGGACAAGCCTACGTTCGATGACGCCGACACAAGAGCAAAAAGAGCTGTTGGATGCTGTAGTATTCTTCGAAAACAAATATGGCGGTGTCTATGAGAAAACACTTGGGCATCGAGATCGAAAAGCGTTAACGTCATTAGAAAAAAGGGATGCAAATGAGTGGGAATATCTACTACGTTGCATCAATGGTGAACATGAGTAAACGTCGCCCGTCAACGAATTTCACTATCTTAGAGCGTGAATTCAATTCAATAATCATCGAAATTCGTGACTACGATTCAACAGGTCAAAAAAGCTCGATGTCCTTTCAGAGGAAAACAATTCTCCTAAATAATGACACACGCGTATATGTGACCGAACGGGTTGTGAACGCAGAAATACTATTTTATCAGTATGATTGGTATACGAACTCGGGAGAAGAACTTCTGAAATTCCATTCTGAGGAACACAAGGATAAACGTTATAAAACCGCAACAGGAGATCACCATATCCATCCCTCATCCACGATTAAGCTACTGAACGTTGATCGTCTACCCAATTATCTGCATCAGGATTTACGTGCTATTATGGAATTCATTTTGCTACATACTTTGGCCAATGCCGCAAAAGAAAAAAACAAAAAGTGAGCTAACGTATCGATTAAAGGTTCAACTCGAACTCCCAAGCGGAGAAAAATCTTGTTGTACCCTGCTCAACCAGTGTAAGATTCGGTCTATATTCCACCATAAAGAAGCGGGAGTAAGATGAACCGCTTCTTTTGTCTATCCTATGTGCCTCTAAAAATGCATCTTTAGTATCCCAACCAAAAAGGCCGAAATTGGAACCTTGGTCGATACAAGAATCGGAAGATGAAAGATTTTGTTGTGAGATTTTTGTTGAAAACGGCTGAGACCGTTAACCACTTCCTCTATCGTCATGACCCGATTTATAGGTCCTCCCCACCTTTTAAAGTAGAAGGATACGCCTTGGGGTTGGCGTTGTTCTTCGAGTTCGTATCCCCAATCTTTATATCGGTCCCTCTTTCAGCAGCCTTCATTGTCGCATTCGTTCACAGGGTGGCCAACTTGAAGGGGTTACATTTGATTTTGGGTTTGCTCCCCACAGTTACCTCCCTTCTACAGTCAACCCGCTCTATGTATATTGTTTTCCAATTCCGAAATCAATTTCAAGTATCTTTTACGCATGAGGAAAGCAATCAAGGAGCGGGGCCAGATGGAGATCGATAGCAGACTGCAATTTCAATAATATATTCTGAACATCCACCCACCAGGTGGTGTATTCCATTGAGATACCCTGATCGCCGCGCACTACTGGAAGTAAACAGGGCATGGTAGGATGAAAAAGAGGAAGTTTGCCTATAGGGGGAATGAGCGGCCATGAGTATGTCAACGGTCGAGATGATAGGAACGCTCCAAGAGGGACAGGTTGCCCGCCTCCTTATGGACCATGGCCGAATCACTGTTATTCGTAAAGGACACGGATTTTTCTATAAGGACCATCCGTACCTTGAACCGGAGGGAACGCATCTGGTACTGAATATCGGTACGATGGAGGCTTTGTGGGTTCTGGAGGAACCCACGGTACCCGCTTATGTTGATTCTGGTGTCGCGTTGCGGACGTTGTTGCAAGATATTGAGGTGCAAGCGACTTTTAACGATCAGACCATCACAGTTTCCAAGCGTACTAAGATTGAGGAGTTGCTGCAGCTCTCCGATGAACTGCGGATTGAGGATCTCTGGCTTGAAGTTAAGTGGTCCCTTTCTCTAAACTAGCATCTTTTCGAAAGGGGATTTGAATATGGAAGACCAATGTTGCGACTGTGGGACGACGGAAAATGTTAAGACGTACCGTGCTCTTCCTCCTTTCTTGGGATGGTATAACATTCCCGATCCAAGAGTGTATTGCGATCCGTGTTTGGCGGCCTTAAAAGGAAGAAACATGAAAGAACTGGGACGGGCTTTTGTCATCTTACCAACATCACCAGAAGATGCCGAGCAGGTACTGGAATAAATGTTGTGGAAGAAGCGGGTTCGGTAATCTGAATCATTCACAAAAAGGAGGCAAATCGATGAAGATCAATGACAAGGGTCTTATTTGTAAGGAAATAACGGACGGATCCGTTACCATAATTGGAGAGGCGTCGTTATCTGAGGAAGAAGCTGTCGCGATATTGACATCCATGCCCTCAAGGGAGGTACATAGACTTGTCTTTGGAAGCACTGGCGCCGGATACGAGTGGAAAACCCTTCAGATCTGGGCGGAAAGGGAGTTTGGGATCGAATGTTCCGAAAGTCACAAAAAGGACCTTTCGTTATATACATTCGATATAGCTTGTGAGAAACTTGGGCTTATCCAAGGTGACGAGGAAAACTTCCATAGCCATATCGAGTATGCAGAAGGAGACAACAAATGAGGAAACGCCAACGGAAAAAGAATTCGAAGAAGTATTTACCGATCATCGTTGACGAATTCCCACTTCTATTAATGACGGATGAGGAAAGACTGGATGCGCAGCGGCAATACGAGGCATATCGGCAGCGTTATGCTTTTCGTAAACGATATAAAGACCTGAAAAACAACAGAATGCTCCGCGTCTACTATCCATCGAGCAAATCCTTCCAACAATCCATGAATAGGTTTAATAGACTAATGAGAGAAGTAATCGGAGCCTTATAGGAATAATTGAGGAGCGGGAACCCGCTCCTTTTTTCTTTCCAATGGCCGATCAGTCAAAGATAGATTGCGGATTGTCAATTCACGACCTACATTTGGCCTAAAAAAAGTCCGTAGGGGATCGTTTTGTAAATTGAGGGATCTCCTCCAGGGTAATCGTGAACTGAGGTGCATAACAGATGACATCTCTGACCTGGATGTCAACTCCCGGTTCGATATTAAACAACGCGTAGTTGGTATATGTTAATTCCTTATCGTGCACACCCTCATACCGTACTCCATGATATCCAATAAAACTGCAGCAGGTCCCGATGAAATTAGGTAGTAGATAGGCTTGTTTGAGAATCTTGGTTTCTTCGTTCATTTCGTTGAAGAAGCCTTGAAAAGTAGGATCAAATGAACCGAGATCAAACAAATGGAGCTCCTTTCTAAGAATCTGGAACTCTCCAATATCAAGGACATCCTCATGTGTAGGATGGATTTCATATGGAATGGCATCGAGACGATCCGCGACATATAGAACCGGTACACCTATACTGTTATATCGACCGTGTTGAGGATGACCTTGGGGTGGTGCCCACATTTGTTCCTTTGTTAGGACGGTGGGCGTATCCCGCTTGCGGGTGCGGCCGCGGTATAAGGTGCCAACCTTTGGTGTCAAGAGGGAAAAGTCTCTTGCCTCAAAATGTTTCTCCAATGTTTGATAAATGGCCTTGCCAACCGGATGTTTTAAGGCGAGCATCGGATATCGACTAAGGTATGTTCTGAAATTGTTCAGATCATCCTTCTCTATCGTTACTCCATAAGACTGACTGAACGCACAAAACTCCTCATACTGAAATCCCCAGTAATCCGCGACATCCCGCTTCGTATAAATATCGTCATCAATCTCAAAAATGCCTCTGTTTGAATTGTCATTATTATACGCGTCCCTACCATGACCACAAGGGCATTGGATATGTGTGCATAGCAGTTGGTATAACTCTTCGGGGACATCTTTATCAAAAAAGTACTCACTCAGGGTTATACCTTCAGGTTGTTCCATTCTAGAGCTTGGATCATGGGGGTCATTGTTAAAGGCGTGTACGAAATGGCCGCGCTCTTCTCCTTCACAATATGTACAACCACCGATATCAGCTCCTACTTGATCAGCGATATCATTAAGGATGTCATCCTCTATAGTTAGGATGAAGTAAGAATCCTCCTCGATGATGTCTTCGTTGCAGCATGTGCAGGATAGTTTCTCTTTCCCTTCCTTTGTGATTACATGGCAACCATCAATTTTACCGAGAAGATCATGCCCATATTTTCCCGAAAAATCGAAGAACAGCGAACCACAACTGAAACAGAGGGTTGTCTCGTTTAAATCTGTAATTACATGCACGATGTTCAACTCCTAATTGATTTATATCTTTTCCTGCTTCAGATCCTAAACTGAAGCGGGATTGATTTATACGAGAACTTTTGACTCAGTAATGATTATATAACAAACCGGCTTCTTGTGGTTCTAATTATATGACTCATAAACATGGGGTCGGAGCGAGATAGAGTATGAGCAAGGAAATTCATTGTTCTGAATTAAAAACGTGTTTACGGTTTAGAATATGCAGGATTATTGAATGAATAGATCCCCTCCTTCCCTTTCCTCTAAATTGGGTAGTGATAGATTTACCGTATGTCTATTCTGCCAGAGATTCACGGAACGGTGATCTAACGGCTCCAGTTATTTTATGCAACGGCTCCACAACTTTTTTTGATTATGTAAAAACAAACAAATATCCATATAAAATGCTCGATATTACGGGGTAAATACTTTCATTTATCTACAAATATCCATGGACTACTGGATGTATATTTAATCTGATAAGATACAAAGTGCCAGTATCCCTTATTTTCATGCACAGGGACTCTTCTTTTCAAATACATTACATAAAGGAGTGTTAAATGTTCCCTTATAAGTCTTTGCATTCAGACGTAGTCCTTTATTGGCGAGTTCGTCAAATGATTTTTTTCGTTATTTTCTTGGTCATCTCATGTTTTCCATCAATTCTTTATTTAGTATGGCTGAGCACATGGTACTGGCTTCTGATATTAACCTTAATACTGGTGATTATCACGATCACATATAGTGGTTTCATCATCATTAGGGGTGTACATATTCGGTACACGCGGCGAGGATACCTAATTTCAGAAGATGACATACGAATTCGGTATGGTAGTATTTGGACCGAGTGCTCGACTGTCATTCCAATGAATCGTCTCCAGCACGTTGATAAAGAGCAAGGGGTCATCGCTCGGCATTATGATCTGGTTGCCCTCACCTTTTATACAGCTGGCAATGTGCATGAGTTAGAAGGTCTCAGAGAAGATGAAGCAAACCAAATCCGAGAACGCGTCATCAGCCTTGCGAAGTTAGATGGAGGCGATGCTTATTGTGATTAGACATCATCATCCTATCACGATATTATACCGGCTGAATCGAAAAGTTAGAGGTATTATTATCCCCAGTGCCTTTCTTATTTTTAACGAGATTCGAGTAGACACAGGTCATCAACCGTATTGGATCTATTTGATTGCAGTCGCAATTACATTTGTTATCTGTTCTTGGGCTATCCTTTCCTGGATGAAGGATACATATCAGGTGGATAGTGATGCTTTACATTTAAGAAAAGGTGTTTTTACTAAAACGGAGCGGGTCCTACCGATATCTAGAATAAACACGTTGGATTTAAAGCAAAATTATGTGTACAAGCTTTTATCCATCGCGAAGATTGAAATTCGAACCGCAGATTCCAATGATCATTCTGTTGCTACCCTTGTTGTCTCTTTGCGCAAAGCGAAAGAAATTGAGATGTACGTGAAATCAGACCTATATTTAGAGATGAAGGTTGAGAACAAGCCCCTATTCACGACATTGCCAAAGATGAAAGAAATATGGATGATGGCGATTTCATTGAAAACCTTCTGGTTAGGGGTACCGGTTAGCATGACCCTTATGCAATATGTCTTCCAATGGGTATCTAGAAGTGAGCCAGAGCCTAGTGTCAGTATGTTGTCGATGATTCAAGGTAGCTTATGGGCAAACATTGATATGCTCTCCTTTGTCTTCTCATTGGGTATTTTATTGGGAAGTACAATCATTGTATCGTGGATTTTCTCTTTTGTAGTGGTAAGTCTAAAATACTATGGTTGGCAGGTAAAGAGGAATGCATCATTTCTTACGATTCATTACGGATTGTTTGAGTCACGAATCGTAAGGCTGCATGTAAGTAAGATCCAATCGATTCGAATCAAGGAACCCTTTATCTGTCGCATATTTGGCTATGCCTTTGTTTGGATCGATTGTGTTGGTTTTGAAGGAGAAAGAAAGATTAAGATGTTGCTTCCTGCGATGAAGAAGCGAGATATACCTCAAGTTTTGCAGGAGATTCTTCCGGAGTTTACATTACCCGATACAAGTTGTTACCCTCTCCATAGAGACGGGAAGCTGCTTGCAGCAACACGAGTAAGCATCCCTTTATTCCTCAGCATATTATTTGCCGCGTTTTGGTACCACCCGATTTTGTACACTACGATAATTCCGATTACAATCGCTCTAATGAATCTATACGCATATAACCGGAGTGGCTGGATGCTTTACAAAAACCATCTAGTCATCTCGAAAGGTGGGTTAACGCAATCGACAGTCTATGTGCTTCGAAACTCAATTCAATCTATATCTATTAGTCAACACTCGATTCAGAAGAGATTGGGCTACAGTAAACTGTATATCGACATTGACTCCCCTTCAAGATGGAGTGAATACCGGATCGTAGGTATTCCGATAAGCCATCACTTAAAGATTCGCGGTTGGTATGAGAACCGCTTTGGCCAATAAGGGTAATGCTAGAAAGAAAGTATGTTGTGTGTCTTATTTTACCCTATTCGTGTCTATCTCCATCTCCATTAGGTATAAGAGCGGGACACGATTCTTTGTGTCGCAATCTCCATTTGTTGCGGCAAGAATAATAGTATTAACAAAAGAAGGGTGATTCCTAATATGAAAATGGAAAGAGAAGATTATCTCATTGTCTTTAAAGGAGTCGGTGAATTAGATTTTACCCAATTAAACGTTTCTGATAATGCCAAGAGGCTTTTGTATTTCATTGGAACTTTTGTTAAACCGCAAGATATGAGTGGAAAGGTATACTCGTTCACAGTAGCCGATCTTGCTGATAATGGTTATGAAAATCTGGATACTATAAGGGAGCGTTTGAAGGAATTACATACAAGCCTGCCTTAGTATTAGAGAAGAGCTTGAACATTCCCACCACTTAGCTACCGCTTGAAGTGTGGGATTCTTGGGTAAACGAACCTTTGGATTCGAATTGTGCCTATTCATACGAAGGGCACACCAAGCGAAAACTGTGGTTCCCACAGCTCAAAGAGTGGCTACACCGCCACTCTTTTTATATTTTCTGCGGCATTCGCATCTCGATCATGGATGGTTTTGCAGGATGGACATGCCCACTGCCGCACGGAGAGATTCTTGACTTCTTGATGGATATAACCGCATACATGACACGTTTGACTCGTTGGTGCAAACGGATCGGCATGTTTCAAAGTACGTCCATACCATTCCGATTTATAGGTAAGTTGGCGTTCAAATTCACTCCAGGACGCATCGGCGATGGATTTGGCCAACTTGTGGCTTTTAAGCATGTTTGCGACTTGCAGGCTTTCGATACTGATCGTTTGGTTTTCACGAATCAGTTTTGTTGAAAGCTGATGCAAAAAATTCTGACTTGTGTTGGCAATTCTTTCATGAATCCGAGCCACTTTACGTTTGGCTTTCTGCCAATTCGAACCGCCTTTCGTGCGGCGAGCTAAGCGGCGTTGCCAAAAAGCTAATTGTTGCTCGTATTTACGAAATACCTTGGGATTGGCAACCCGTAAGCCATCCGAACAGACGGCAAACTCCTTCAGTCCAAGGTCAACCCCAATATGCTTGTCGATAGGCGGCAAGGGTTCTACCTCAACCTCACAGATGATGGAAACAAAATATTTGCCTGCCGCATTACGACGCACGGTAGCCGAAAGTATGCGTCCATCACAAGCTCTGGAGTTGGCAAAACGAATCCATCCAAGCTTCGGTAGTTTGATTTTAGTTCCATCGATAGCAATATTGCCATTGGTGGTTTTGGTTGTATAACTTTGAACAGGTTTTTTGCGACTTTTAAAACGTGGAGCTTTGTTCTTCGTTTTAAAGAAACGATCAAAGCTGTCTGCCACGTTACGAACGGAGGATTGCAGAGCAATGCTGTCCACCGATTTCAGCCATTCATAAGAGCCTTTAAGGGCAGGAAGTTGTGTGGCACAGGTGTAATAGGACAAGCCCTTTCCTGTTACCGTATAGGTATCATTCCACAACTTTAAGAAGTGGTTGAACACGAAACGACAACAACCAAACATCTGATGGATGGATTGCTGTTGTCCCTTCGATGGATAGATACGATATTTGTAAGCTTTATGAATCAGCATACCACACAACCTCCTTTCGAATTGAATGTAAGTACATTATAGCACATACGTTCGGGATGAATGCGGAATAGCACGATTCATCCCCATTTAGCGAAGTAGGGGTGTTCTCGTTATTTATTGATAAAAAAAGCTTTTCTAGTTTTAATTAGTACTTCACATGTATATACAGATGGACGGTTTGAAATAGTACTCTCTCGTTTTTTCAACCTAATGGGGGATTGTCAGAACTTTTCTTGTAGACTTATTAAATGGTTAATAATCCGTGTGGCGAATATAAAGGAATGTATATGTGAGGATCTATATTGGCCATTCATCTGTTCATTGATTAAAATGGGAAATTTATAAACATGCTTAAAATACAACCCGCTCTTCCGCGATTCGGAGAAGAAGCGGGTTGTTTTAATTTAATGACCTAATAGGCATGTAAGAGTTCAAGATCTATAAAATCTTTTACTAAATGGAGGGCGTTCCATTTCAAAATCTAAATAGTTTTCGTCTAATAATCCTCTAATAAAACGTGATTCTATTCGATTAATTCCGCCCATATGAACGGGGATTAATAAACTGTTCGAGTATTTGGGAACTTTGGTCCATGAAAAATGGAACTTTATTTACACCCGATTATGGCTAAAATGTGTAAGCTTTCTAGCCTGCAGACCCACAGAATTAAATGAATTAGTTTCCCTTTATAGATCGTGGATCTTAGGGGCTCTTCTACTCTTGTAATGCTAACCTTCGATCTACTATTTTAATCCATATTCGAGAATTAAAACTTTTTATTAATCATGCTAACGGTCAAATAACCTTAGAAGGCATATTCTCTCCCTTCATCAAGGATATATACTTTGATTCTAATTAGGTCATCCTTCAAACACTAAATTAACGTCTCATGCATATATACAAAATGAACTATTTATGCAATTACAATTAATTAATGATAAAATTTAAATGTAACCACTATCCTGCTTTCTTTGTAATATAGCGGCAGAGCGGGCTAAAAGTGATGGTGGTATATCTATAGATACAGGTGTTTCTTGTTTCTCAGGGAAGTAATAGTCTTTAATTACTGACACGTGCATGATCCATATGGAACCAGATTGCCGAAGAAGGCCCATTTCTTGATATTTGTCCAATAGTCCGCGATGAATGTCTTTACGAATTCTCCCAGGCACAAAGTTGAAGCGGGTCTCGATCTCACTTGCAGTCATAACCCGCTCAATTGTAGTCTTGCAATTATGGCAAAGAGTAAAGTGTCCAAGGAGGATAGGCAACCCAACTGCTCTAATCCAACCATTACATTGTGAGCATCTGAAGGGATGGATACCCCCTTGTACTGTTTTTAAACGGTGTTCATAATCATTGATTTGAGCATTCAAGCTAAACACTTGTAGGGTTGTGCCCGTGGGGGAACTTCCTAATTCATTAAAAATTCGAAGTTGATTCTGAAGCTGTTTGATATGATTTTCCATCTCATCAACCCATGAAGTTTCAAGGTGTCTTCTGCTGCGACCTGCATGATAGAAGAGCTCAATCAATGATTCATGTACCAGCCAACATTTATTCGATTTACGAACAAGCGATGTTTTTTGCAAAAACTTAATGGCATTATTACAGTCCTGCTTTACGGTACCGGCTTTCATAGAATTACGTTCCTCCATCTCGGAAGTATTCATTACCTGAGATATTGTCCGAACGCAGTGATTGCAGAATAACTCATTATTTAATCTGACTGAGTGTTCTTCGATCGATTGATCACATTGACTGCATTTTACTTTATTAGGGATCTTTATAAGCCGCTCATAACGCATTTCCGCGTCCCTAATCATCGCATTAATGCTAAAAATGTGGTAAGGAGCATCGGGTAATTCATCTTTAAGGGTTATAATGTCTTCTTTTTTCTGATTCAAAGCGAGGATTTGTTGGTATGTACCATCAATTATAGACATAAACAGGCATCTCCAATCTTGTGGACGTTTCCGTTATTTATTATACACGCAAACGTCCAACACAATCAAAACCTACTGCAATTAATCTCCCTCTTATAAAATGAGGGAGGCACAAACCCTTGATACTACAAGGTTTCTGTTTAATTTGCTTTGAATGGAGGTTGAAAAGCTCTGAAATAAGTTTACTTCATTAAATGTGAGGGATATTAGTTTTATAGGGGACTAATTTCATTACGAGGACTGAAAGAAATTTATGATTTGCGGCTTGAAGCATTATTTTTCACAACTGCAAGGAAATGCTTTAAAGAACCCTCGGCAAAGAAATGCTTCCTAATTCATAATGAAAAAGGGATCCGCAGCAGTCCCAGATCCATTCAATTGATTGAACTATCGTTTACCGTAGCTTAATCCTCAGAAGCTCCAGCTTGAAGCCACGAAGCCTAAATTGATCATTCATATTTCGACGGCAGATTTGGCACCTTGACGACACAGCCACTTAACAAAATCAGTAGTGGAACTACGTTTTGCTGGGTCCTGTGGAGTCAATCCATCCAAACCGAAATCCTGTTCAGTTCAGCACCTCGGTCGAAAAGGTACCGTAGTAAAGGGTTACCAAGCGGTAGCCCTTCGCATTTATCTATTGTACCCGTTAGGTCAATCGTCAATTCCATAAATAACTATGTCAAGAATAAGGGATCCTCTGTCTGCCACTACAGCCGGAGAATCCCTATTAAAGTAACGTGCCCTTTAGGCCGCTGGGTCAACCGCACAACTAAGCTGGAACGTAGGTCAACCTGATCACAATCTCGCCAATTCGATCGCTTGCCACGAGGCGCAGCGGCGGCCGCGGACCGGCGAAGAACGGCTTGCCGTGACCCAGCACGACTGGATGGAGATAGAGTCGATACTCGTCAACGAGACCGAGCTCCGTTAGACTGTGGGCCAACTCCGGCCCGGCAACTTCAATCTCCCCTTCATACTGAGCCTTCAGCCCACGTATGGCCTCTGCGAGGTGGCCCTCGATCAGAGAAGCGTTCGGACCGACGGACTTTAACGTCCTCGACACCACCCACTTCGGTTTGCTTTGCCACGCCGCTGCGTATTCCCGTTCCGGCGCATCCCATTCAAAATGGTCTCCGTCCCAATACCGCATGGTCTCGTACATGCGGCGCCCGTACAGGCTGCCCGCCAGGCCGCGCACGTCGTCGATGAAATGACGGAATAGAACGGGGTCGGGCTGAAATGCCGTGTGGTCGTGGTCGACGAATCCGTCCAGAGACTGGTTCAATGCGAAAACGATCTTTGCCATGCGACTGACTCTCCTCCCTGGTTTTCTCGCACATTCATCATCAAGATTACACGTTCCATATGCAGCCTCCTTTATGTCTACATTTTATCATCCAACAGCATGTCCGGTTTCTCATGGATTGCTAATGTGCACAGTCTTTGCCTGACCGAATACAAATTTAATTTAACGAAGGATTGTAAATTAAACAATTCTGCCCGATAGTTGAATAGGCTACCAATCGCGCCGGCAGCCTATTCATGGTTGAACTAACGTTCCTCGTTACTTCAACAACAAACTATTCATCCAATTTCTTTTTTAATCTGCCTAACTCCTCTAAAGCACCTGTTGCAGAATAATAAATCATCTTTTTCTCTAAAATTTCCATTTCCTCATCTTTTGTTAACTCATCAACAGTCTTGGTACCGGTTTTCAACCAATTGAATGTGTCACTCTTGGTTTTCGAAAGCTCTTCTAATCTCTGTTTAATGTACTCAGTCACTTCAAAACTCACAATCTCACACATCCTTTTTACAATACATCTTACCATAAATCCCTTGCCAAGTTTATGAAGCTCTACTGCCAGTTAGTTGTGCGAAGTCGAATTTTCGCTTATATAGTACTTGTGGCAAGGAAATGTTTCAAATTTAGAACTTACGGCAAAGAATTGCTTCAAATAAATATTAGTTGGATTGAAAATAACCCTAAATCGTCTGAATTTAGGCAAAAAAATGATTCAATCTGTGACAAAGATGTAATTCAAGTCACATTATTAAGTTGATTCCCAAAACGAATCCTCTCTGTTTTAATGAGGATTCGTTTTTCATTTACTGGCGAAACTTTTTTTCATAAGTGCGGCTTGATGCATTATTTTGCCTAAACTGCAAGGAAATGCTTCAAAGAACTCGCGGTAAAGAATTGCTTCTAAAATCGCAATGAAGAATGGATCAGCAGCAGTCGCAGATCTCCTCTTGCATATGGCTGAAAAAACATTTTCTGGATACCCCAAGATATCTAGTGAAAGGAAAATTCAATCTTACGGGTAGATATCCTAAGGTGTCTAGTTGCAACGAAACATTAGTGGATTACCATGAATGATTGATTTATCATTCCCATCGAACCACAAATTGTTTTTTGCATCATGAAAGATTAATTTGTTAAATAGTCGCCGCATATCTAAATCTACACCTGCCCCCTTATAGGGAACTACCTCAGGATTTGTTTCATAATAATAGAGGATGGGAACAATCTCTCTTATTTGACTCGACTTCCCTATTTCCAAAGACAGGAACTTCTTATTGAAATCAATAATTCGTGCTATACCAAGACTCTCCAATCCTTCAAAGCGCTCAAACAAAAGTATCTGAATAGTTCCGTCAGGATTATTAGTGAGAATTAGATTTGGTGACCATCCTAGAGACTCTTCATCGACGGCTATTAATTTAATGAAGCTTGATGAATTGGAGCGGGTGACTGGTGGTCCACTGAAGCCGGACTCGGTCTTTAGGTAATTTTTAAGGTTAGTTCGAACTGCTGCCAGATGCATCTCACTGTTCGATTCAGCCATCGCCGCTTGTTCAAGTGTAGAGTTGTTAGAAAGTCTGAAATTAATTAATGGTGTATATTGTTCCATTTTACTCATAAATGCATTTAGAACAGAAACCCACCTAACAGTTATATAACTAGCTGATGAATGGAAAACAATTGATCGTGGAGTCTCATTCATTTCTGAAAATGAGATCCCTTCTGATATAACATCAAGATATTCCCGATAAGCTTCAAACTTATCAGCAAGCTTTTCCCCACGTTCTGTAGACATGTCAATCTCTAACCAAAAGTGATTTTGACTGTTGATTTTGAATTCACCATCAGGTCGAAAGTACCTCTTAATTTTCTTTGTTTGCTTAATTGTAGAAAATTCTCTTGAAGCGTAACGATTATCTATGAACTCATAAACAAAGCCCTTCTTTGTAGCATAATGCAACATTTGCAAATGGAAGTTAACAGATAAATCGTGATGCGCGAATCTGTCTTGTGAAGGTTTGTATAATGAATAGTCAAAATAGCCATAGTCACCATCCCAACCACTTGCCAGACTTGAAGCATGCTCTTCAATACCGTGTATCGTATATACAGTATTTAAACCTTCGACTGACAAATAGAATACCTTTTTCATGGAATGTGGAGTCTTCATAAAATTTACGATCCCTTTTTTGGTCAAATTTGAGAGGGTATTTGAAATGTATTTAATACGACCCGTATAGGTTGAGCGTCTATGATTATCGTTTATAAAACCCTCATCAGCTATTTCAGGTTGGATCATATACGTGACTTGTTCAACTGTACCACTCCGAAAGACGAACAATTTAGAAAGTACATCGATTTCAGTATTGCTCAAATAAAAAGGACCAATAATTGGCATTGCAAACACCCTCCAAACGTGCCTTGAAATATCCTACAAATTAATGCGTACCAGAGCACGTATTTATTCACGCCTTTTGGACGTAGATAATAGTACAGTTAAAACCTATCAAATTCTAATCGAGAAATCAAGGAACACAAAGGATAATTGAATTACATCCTGTGAAAACTTACATGGAATATAATATGGAAAACTATGTGGAAGCTCCACATCATATTCCACCAAGTATTCCATGACTAATTCTTCATTAAAATCCAGTCTATATTTCATTCGAAAATCCATTTGATATTCCATTGAAATTAATCTAATTTATTTTCGTTCTAATATGAAATACTGATCTATTGATATCTCTATGAGATGGTGATTAAAGAAGAATCATATTTAGATTGCTGCGATAAATAACAACCTGCAACCTATTCTTAATAACAGGAATCAATTAACTTAACATAACATAACTTAACTTAAACTAAGTTAAGTTAATTGATTATCGATATACGTCCAACATTTACAATACTGAGTAAGAGCGTTAGTGTTGGCCTGAGATCGTAAGTGCTCCAAGAATATATAAAAAAACAATATTCCGAGTCATTTGAAATTGCCTTCCCATAAACTACCTTTCTGATGAATAAGAAAAGTCAGTCCTCTTACTAGGATTAATTCAATGCAGAAAAGATGCTGATTACATTAAAATAATAGAACCAGAGTATAAAGAATAAACCAGGCAGCATGGTTTTAGAAGGCATAACCCCCCTTCTAGACATTCTTATCCTTAAGTTAATGATAAGGGGTGACAGCTAACCCATAAAGGGACAGAGCCCTGTTAAATTGATTACTGATATTCAGGTCACGCTGCCTACTGCACTTACAGACCTGCTTCAGAATATTAGGAAGCTTGTTCTGCTGCTTCTTTTGGGTATCCGCAAATTGATTAAAGGCGGCTCTCCCCCGGCCGGCCTAAACAGGATACGCTAGGACCACCACCCGGAGTAGATGAGGGGAAATTAGAAGGGCTGCTTGGCAGACTGCGCGGTATTGCTGCAGAGTATCTGCACATTGCCAATGCCCAGAAGCTGCTTGAGGCGACACTTGGAGCGGGGATGAAGCCGGGAGATATGGAGGCCAATGTTTAAGGCGCGGACAGGAAATGATCAGGTTGGCTCTTACCTGGTCTAACACTTAAAGCTAGCAGAGGATATGACGAAATTCGTTATATTCGTTGAGAGATCTTTAAAGCGCGACATAAGGTAAGGCCACACCAAGTGGTGTCAAACTGGTTTAAGCAGGAACTTGGTTTCACCACCAGTGAACATGGAATCTGCGTTTTTCTCATAGGGATGAACTTCAACTTCATTAAAGCGACCTAAACACTTGCCAAAGCCGATGGAGATTCCTAAACGTTATTCGCAGGCAAAGCTCTCCTTTTTTCACAAAGCAATAGATGGCACATCTTTAGTTTGATGCTGATTTTGAATATCTGTCCTTTACCTAGCGATACAATATAGCTTGTTCCCGTGCGGTAGTGAATGTTACGGTCTCTCTTACGTCTTGTACAAGGGATCCCGGTTCTTTTGATCTGTTCAGAAATGAAACTTTATCAATTAATAACGAGAACACCCCTACTATGTTAAGTGGGTATGCTGACTCACAAAGGTCGAAGAGACTACAGCAATCCATCCATCAGATGTTTGGTTGTTGTCGTTTCGTATTCAACCACTTCTTGAAGTTGTGGAATGATACCTATACGGCATCAGGAGAGGGCTTGTCCTACAACACCTGTGCCACACAACTTCCTGCCACTAAAGGTTCTTATGAATGGCAGAAATCGGTGGACAGCATTGCTCTACAATCCTCCGTTCGTAACGTGGCAGACATCTTTGATCGCTTCTTTAAAAAGAAAGACAAAGCTCCACGTTTTAAAAGTCGCAAAAACCCTGTTCAAAGTTTTACAACCAAAACCACCAATGGCAATATTGCTATCGATGGAACTAAAATCAAACTACCGAAGCTTGGTTGGATTCGTTTTGCCAACTCCAGTGCTTGTGATGGAAGCCTACTTGCGCTACCGTGCGTCGTAATGCGGCAGGCAAATATTTTGTTTCCATCATCTGTGAGGTTGAGGTAGAACCCTTGCCGCCTATCGACAAGCTTATTAGGGTTGACCTTGGACTCAAGGGGAGTTTGCCGTCTGTTCGGATGGCTTACGGGTTGCCAATCCCAAAGTATTTCGTAAATATGAGTAACAATTAGCTTTTTGGCAACGCCGCTTAGCTCGCCGCACGAAAGGTGGTTCGAATTGGCAGAAAGTCAAAAGTAAAGTGGCTCGGAATCATGAAAGAATTGCCAACACAAGACAGATTTTTTTGAATCAGCTCTCAACAAAACTGATTTGTGAAAACCAATCGATTCAGTATCGATAGCCTGCAAGTCGCCAACATGCTTAAAAATCAAAAGTTGGCCATATTCATTTCGGATGCGTCCTGGAGTGAATTTGAACGCCAACTTACCTATAAATCGGAGTGGTATGGACGTGCTTTGAAACATGCCGATCCGTATGCACCAACGAGTCAAACGTGACATGTATGCGGTTATATCCATCAAGAAGTCAAGAAATTTCTCCTTGCGGAAGTGGATATGCACATCCTGTAAAAGTATCCATAATCGAGATGCGAATGCCGCAGATAATATAATAAGAGTGGCGGTGTAGCGACTCTTTGAGCAGCTGTGGGAACCACAGTTTTCGCTTGGTGTTTCCTTCGTATGATTAGGCCAATACGAATCCATAGGTTCGTTTGCCCAAGAATCCCCCACTTCAAGCGTTAGCTAAGTGGTGGGAATGTTAAAAGGTGCAAAGGTGCAAATAAATAGAAATTTCGGTGTAGCCTATTTATTTGATTTTTACTATATCTTTTAAAGTCCTCAAATAGGAAATTTGATCTGAAACCGTAATCAGTCGAAATTATCTTACTACATTTCTACAGTTTTTTTTCGACTCAAACTAGTATGTAGGTGGTCTTTCTATCACTTAAAACTAGTGCTTGGTCCGGCTGAAGAACTATGTTGCCAAGCAAAGATTAGCTTTATGTTTGTAACTTTAAGACGGGAATCAAAAGAATCCGATGGAAAGGATTGTTCGTCTGCTCGGATGGTTATATTCATAATTACGGTTTATTTTGTATTTAATAAATAAAGACCTGAAAATATCAGGTCTTTTTAGAAGGAATATGCGATTTGTCATTGAGGTTTCAATCTTGTTCTATTTGCCCGTTCCAAGGCACGTTGCGTTATTGGATCGTTAACTATACTTTCCGATGAGGCAATTGTTAAATTTGCAATCGGAATTTCGTTAGAAGGTGAAGTGATTTGTATTTTGTTAACAATACCAACTGGGGTACCTTCTGGTATTAATCTCTCCGATTTAGAACTAGAATCATCAGGAGTAGATTTATTCAGTGCTTCATTTGTTGTTTCTGTGATGTCAGTTTGATTCTGTTGAATATCAGTGTTTATACGATTAAGTGCTTTTAATTTATTGTACTTGATTGCGTCTTTTAACATTTTTTCTATAAATTTATTTTGACTTAATAGGCTTTCTGAGAGCAATCGGTTAATTTCATCGATATAGTCCACTTCTTCATCGTCCGGAACACGTGAGGGAGTGAAAGTAAATCCCACTCCTCTCTTAAACTTTTTTTTCTCGCTCATAGTCTCATTCGCCTAAGGGCGACACCCTCCCTTCCATTCCCTGAAAAAAAGTAAACTAATTTACTGTCAATGTTAATTTTTCAAGATAAGAAGCGATTAGATATGCGCGGCTAGTGAAGAATTGGGCTTCAGAGATAACTTCAGCATCCGGTAATAGAAAAAATTCAATATCTTTGAAGAAGTAATAAGCAAAAAGGATTCCGCCGCCTACTAAAAAGAAATTGCTAACATTAGGTGCTTTAGTCAGCGCAAATACATTTAATTGTTTCTCGACTTCCTTAAAATAGCTTTCCATATGCTTAAGAACAGTATTTGTTACATCAACATTACGAACCCTCGCCCAGGATACCGTGAATTTCGGAGAATACTTTTTATCTTTGAGCATTTTATCCACTTCAGGAATTATTACCTGATTTAAAAATTGTTCCCGGTTTGAGTACGGTGAAACCACTTCAAGAGAATTATCCAGTAAGAATTGGCGCAACTTTTTAAATTCCTCTATGTTAGAAATCTCCTCAATCATTGCATCAATGTATGAATTGGTTCCTAATTCAATGTTGGTACTGCTCACACCATTTAGCCCGTCAGATTCGAACAAGGCAATATCTGTTGTTCCAGCGCCAAGGTCAGCAATGCAGTGATCCTCTTCATCAAATTTATTAGACATCGGAAGCTCTATCAATTTATTGTCTTTAAGGTTATTTGTTAATGCGAGTGCTGTTGTTGCACCTTCAATATTAACAAGTCCTCCAATTATATCAATAGTTACCTTTTTTTCATTATGGACACCGTCTAAAAATTCGATTACATGCTCTCCCCTAATTCTAGCAAGGAATGCTTCATCTCCAACTTCCTTATATTCTTCTATTGGCAATCCACCAGCATAATCATGGGTAATCGAAAATTCTCCTAAGTTTGCAGCTGCAACTGCTAAAGCGGTTAGTTGAGCAACAAAATGAAGTTCGCTAGATGACTTTCTTTGACCACTAGGTTGTTCCATGTCTTTTTTATCACGTGCGAAGTCACCTACATAATAGTATGTTCCGCTCAAAGCCTTAGATTGTATGTATACATGAAGTCGATCAGTATTAGAGATTTCTTTGGATTCTTTTTTTAACGGGTCTCCTACTGCATTAGCTGGTGCTACAACTGTAGGAATTGAAAAACTCTGAATATTTCCGGAATGATCAAGATATGAAACCTTAACTCGTGTGTTACCTGCATCAGAACCTGCTAATAAATGGAAAAGTGAGCTTTTCAAATGAAAAAACCTCCTATTTTTAATGGATAAATGTCAATTAACTTAACTTAACTTAAGTTAATTGTGTTAATTTAAGTTAAGGTGATTTAAGTTAAGTTAACTTAAGCTGTTACTAGTATATACCAACAAGAGGTAAGAAGCAAGGAGTTTTGAAGATAATTTATATACCCTATACGAAAAATATATTCTATAGATATATATATATTGGACGTCTTATATATTCTATACAAAAAATATAATCTATACATAATCATAATGGTAACTTTGTATATCCTATACATAATGTTAAATTCATGTTGTGATCAAAAATTTTGTGTTCTATATGCTAAATAAATCCTATACACTAAGGAATTGTAGTCATTTTATATATCCTATAACTTAAATATAATCTATACCAAAAGAGGGAAAACTAACAGCGTATATTCTATACGAATTATGTAGTCTATAAAAAAGCGTTTTAATATATTTTACATAAAAAATATAGTCTATACTATGATGTTTTTTGAGAATATCCATAAATTTAGTATATTCTATATGCAATCAATATATATAATACATTTAAATATATTTTAACATATATTCTATATGTAATATACAGACGGAAAATATATAATTCTAGTATATTCTATATGAAGAACTTCGATGTAAGTTGATAGGATATATATGATTGATAGTATTTACGATCTTGGTTATTATGTGTTGTAAATCAATTGCTTTATAGGTGAGTATTATGAAATAGGGGAATGTGAATTTGATAATACAAACAGCAAAGCCTGAATATTCTTAAAAGTATCTATTGTATAGACTATATTAATGATAAAGCTTATAATTGAACAAGGGAAATTATGTGTAGTTGGGAGATGATGATGTGGTACTAGAACGTAATCTATACACTCTTGGAAAAGCAGCAGAACATCTTGAGCGCGAGAAGGGAATCACAATCCCAATTGTAACTCTACGAAAATGGTTCGATGAGTTAGAACGTCTTAAAGTACATACGCTGCCTCGTACTGAAAATAAAAGAGAAAGAGTTTTATCACAATTAGAACTCGACATAGCAATATATATTCAAGAGTTTAGACAACAGTACGGTAGAAAAATTTCTATTGAAATAATTGCAGAAGCAGTCAAGAGCAACTTCGAAACAAATTATTATGAGCCTGTTGTACCCGTACCTGAGAGCACGGAACTAGTAAGTATGGAACAAATTCTAGAGAGAATTAATTCAGATATTGCTGATCGGATGGATTTAATACGTGAAGAGATTCGCCAGGAGTATGAGGAAAAGGAAATGAACGCGAAATTATTATTACCAGATCCAGTTAAAAAAGCTGCTGAGGATAGGATAGCCATGAGAACCTTTCAATTAAACATTTGGGATACTGAAAGGAAAATTAGAAAAGAACTTACTATTGAGGCAGAAGGTAAGTGGCATGAAAATCCCATAAAAACAGGATTTATAATAAAGAAAGAAGATATAGGCAAAAAGATGGAATTCGTTAAAAACTATGTAGAAGAACATCTGGATGATAGACTTAAACTGGCACTAGATATTAACACTAGTTCGCTTGATTGACAGTTGATTTAGAATGTTTTAGGATAAGATCATAACGTACTGTATAAATAAAACAATATATCTAATCAAAAGCGAAGCACGCTGACTAAACCCTTTTAGGGTTGGTTAGCGTTTTTTTATTAATTAATCAAAAAGGGAGTGTTTAAAATGATTGTGGATAATCCTGCAGAAAAACTAAAACTGTTAAGGTTAAGAAAAGGGTGGACCCAAGATGATCTGATAGACCAAGTTAAATCTGTGAATAGAACTGTAAGGTTGTATCAAGTTATGATTTCCCGATATGAAACAAACAAAGAACAACCAACACCAGAAATTAAACAGGCGATCCATAATGCCATTGGGGAAAAGATATGGGACTAGGGAGGTACGAGATATGGCTGATAATAGTGACCTGCGAAGAGTAATTATCGCATCTCAAAACACAAATTTTGCTGGAAAACTCAAAACGTTTGTTGAACAAAGTGGATACAAAGTCTCAGAAATCGTTGTATTAGCAGAATATTTAATTGAGACGATTGAAGAAAGTTACAACAATGATGAGCCGATACACGCTCTAATTATTACAACGGACTTGGCACATAAACTGAACGACGAAAGATTAGAATTTCTTTCTGACTGCTTAGTAACAATACGTACGCGTCATAGCCAAATCAAAATGGTTGTTCTATCTAATGAAAGGGAAGGGCACCCATTTCTTGCAGAACTCGTAAGTGTAGGCATTTATAACATTTTCTTAAAATCTTCATCGAATGATTCGATAAATGTGCGTGAAATCTTAAACTGCTTTGATACACCTAAAGAATTTGCAGAGGTCTCAAAATACAGGGAATACAGTTCGGATATCTTATGGAGAAAAATGAATAGGGGAGCAGTTGAGTTTACTTTAAAGACAGAAAAAACTAAACAAGAAAAAAAATTAGAACAGAATACCGAAGATCATTCTGCTGGATCAGAATCGCATGAGGGTAAAATAAGTACGGAAAAACAATCTACACTAACTACTGAAAAACCAAAGCAGCCTTCAAGAGAATTCCATATTGATGATAACATAGAAGATTATGAGATCCCATTCCCAAACATAGTCGAAAAAATCGTTGTTAGAGACAGATTTTACGGCTCGGTAGTAGTTGCTGTCATCGGTATTAAATCAGGCACTGGAGCAACGCATTGTTCAGTTTCTATTGCTAACTATTTAGCGCGAAAGGGGAACAAGGTAGCATTAGTTGAATGCAATGAATCGAGTGACTTCAACTACATTGAACTGTTATATAAAGGGGTTAGAGATGAATGGAGTAATTTAGGAACAAAATCCTTCAAAATAGATGGTGTAAATTACTTTAAATCGGATAACTCAAATTTGGATTTGATATCACTACTTTCGTCTGAATATACATTCATAGTGATGGACTTAGGGTCCTATGGTCAGACAACTTATTTTACTGAATTTCTTCGTTCAAACATACAGATTGTTGTAGCAAGTGGTATTGAATGGAAACAGCGGCATATCTTTGATTTTCTTTCAAAGACAAGTGAGTATGAACAACAGTCTAAATGGAACATAATCCTTCCTCTTGCTGACAACCAAACTATAACAGACATTGAGAGAGATTTGGAGATGGATAGAATTTTCTCGCTCCCCTATCATCCGGACCCATTCAGAAGAAATGAAGAGGCTGAGAAAGTATTTGAAAATATAATTAGTAGGACTTCAATTCCAACTATGAAACCAATTAAAAACAAGAATATTAAATTTCTTGTAATAAGTTTGTTGTTACTTTCATTTATTTTAGTTGGTTTACTTATTATTCAGAATCTCTGGGTGTAGATGTGGTTAAAAGTTTATTGGAAAAGTAGCGATCAAACCAGTTGGAATTCCCGGTTTAAAGTGGATGATCGTCATTTAAGGGTATTATGAGGCAGAATCAAGAGATTTGTAATTTTACTTTTTAAAACAAAACTAATGTAATACACATTATTAACAGAGGTATTCTTATAAAATATAGGTGAGTGGTTTAATTATTAACTACTCAATAGGTAAATAGCATAAAGCGAAATATAATCAAGTGTTAAATATTACGATTCATTTGACGGAGAAGGATGATAAACTTGCTTATAAACCTTTTTGGAGATAGTTTGGCTCCAACAAATGTGTTAATTAGTATACCTCTTGGGCTTATCTTACTATATTTGGCTTATCAACTCTTTTCAGCAAGACGAAAGAGATACTTACCACTGACAATAACATCTATTGTTTTAACGATTTTGCAAGTAATATCTTACGTTGCTTTCACGGTTGGTGCAACACCAGTGGGTGGCTTGTTTCAAAGTCTAGCATTTTCTTGTACCTTAGTATTTATCATTCTATTAACACAAGTTCAATGGAAACAAAATATTTATGAGAAGATAATATCATTTGTCCTATCTATTCTTCATGGGACAACAATTGTATTAAACTTGCAAATAACATCAAATGTTATTGTTATTCTTTTAACTGGATTTCTCATGAATCAGATCAAGAATAATGTAAAATCTGCAAGTAAAAGTATGGCATTGTTATTGATCCTAACCATATATGCCCTAAGCGCTATTATTGCCTTATCAATAAACTCACCCATATTTTGGACAATATCAAATTTAATACATCCCATTCTTATAATTGCGATTTTTATCACCCTTCAAGAGCGGTTAATGAAAATGTTAATGAATTCTTATATTGCATCGGTAACAGACCCTTTAACTGGCCTTTATAATAAAAGGCAATATCAAAGACAATTGCAAACAGAAATGAATTTACTTAGTAAAGATTTATATGCAATATTCTGTGATATTGATAACTTTAAAAAGTTAAACGATACTCAAGGACACAAGAAAGGAGATGAAATGCTAATAAAAGTTGCCCATATTACTCAAGAAGAGGTCAGTTCCTACGGTATTGCAGCGAGGTATGGTGGTGAAGAGATTGTAGCTTTTGTTAACTTGGAGTCGCATAAAGTTGACATCGACTTTATTACAGAACGAATTCGTGAACGGGTACAATCTGAGACGATCGTAACATTAAGCATTGGGTATGCAAAGAGTGATTCTTCTCTGACCTGCGATCAGTTAATTCATATGGCTGACAAGGCGATGTATTATTCTAAAACTAATGGTAAGAATTCTGTTTCTGCTTTTAACGATTCTATGGATTAACAATTCATGGGGAGCCCACAGGGTATACTAGATCGATTGAACGAAGAGCACTAAATGGGTAACTATATGCATCAAAAGCCCTGAGATCGAAGATTCACATAATAGTACATATGATGTGATGGTAGAGTTTTAATAAATTAATCGTTGTGCATTCATATTCATTTGGGAGGAAAAAACGTGAATGAAGAAATTGTATATAAACCAATCATATTAGGTGAAGATGGAGCAACAGGGGAATATATTACCTGGCCTTGGTTTGAGGAACAACACTCGACGATGACAATCATCGGGTCTCTGAACAATAGCCCACGACTGAAGTTGGTCGATCGTATAATTAATGAAATACAAAGTCAAAACACAAATATTGTTTTTCGGATTTCAAATTCGAATAAAGTGTCAGGAGTTAGTGTAGACAGTGATGCAATCCTTTGGACAGAAAAAATACCTGATCCCTCAGAAGAATTTGAGGATAGAGATATTTTCATTGAAAATCGAAGAACTTTCTCAACTTCATATTTCAATTTGTTCGCGATGTCTAAAGGGATTAAGCGGTCGGAACTATTGCCCAACACTTCCTACCGATGGCATATGGAGGGACCACTAAATGGGTATCAAAGAATAATCGAGAATTTGGATGATGATCATCCTTATAAACTCGATTTGATGCATGAACTTGAGAAGATTTCCATAGTTCCATGGTATAAATCCAAAGAGAATGGAGCCGTATTTCAACTCGATCAGAGTTCTAAAGTGGTAAACAAGGCACTGTCATTCTTGAGGGCAGTGTGGAGTTTTTGGTCAATAATCGGCATGTTAGATGATGAGAAGAAGATACTCTTAACAATAGATGTCCCTCCTGAAATATTGGATTTCAAATTAGAAAAAGATATTGCAGAAGTCGTTTCGTTTTCGTTTGATATCCTTCGTTATCTTGCTTATGAAACAACAGTAGCGCTTTTAATCTCTTCAGATATGATGTATCCGGCGCCGGAGAAAGAAATCAGGCATAAGATTATCTTCAATTCTTCCGAAGTGACAGATTTTGACCTGAACAGTGAAGATATTAAACCTGGCATTGACCCATTTCTATTTGAGATGTGGGGTAAAGGGGAACAAACAGCTGGTATTCATTTTGATGATATTATTGGATCCCAGACGATTCTTATTCCAAGAATCGATTGATGGGTTTCGGCTATAAAATCTGTAACTTGCTTTTGTAATCTTTTCTAATTACGACTAGCCGTATAAGGATGATTCCTGATGTTTTCCAAGAGCGTGGCCATTGAATTGGAGTATCGATATTGATAAAACGAAAATGCTCGTAATCGACGAAAGTTCAGAAAGGATAATAGCCGGGGGATTATTAGCTGCCGGTTATTTTTGTTTTCTAAGTTGAAATAATTGTGAATGAGATTTATAGTTAACTTAACTTAATCTTGTAATAAATGAACAGAGGTGCTTAGTATGAATGAACCTGATCTGAATGGGATAAATCAACTCGAATCGGGTGTTTTAGTCCAAACATACATATGTATTTTAGCCATGATTAATTATGGTACACCAGAAGAAAAACAAAGAGCCAAAAAAAAGCTGGTTGAACTAGAACCATTGATTGCAATGCATGTAAATAGGAATGCTTTCCGATATGCTATTAGCAGCCTTGATTGGCAGGCAGAGGAAGTGAAATTACTGAATGGATTTTGAAGGGAATCATTTTAGAAAACCATCCAAATACTGGATGTGGGTCTTGATTCCACTTGGATGTCTATTACTGGTGATAACGGCTACTCAATTGGTTAACCTATTAACTGTAAGCAAACCAGAACTCTCTGCAAAGACATATTTTTTATTGAGTTTTGCTTTCTTACTTACAACAATATATTTATCATTTGGATATTTATATCTACTTTGGGCAACTCCGCTCAAGAATACATTAGTTGAAATTTTCATTAAAGACGATCGAGTATTGGTATATAGGTTTGAACGATACCTAGTGGATGAATCTATACTTTTGAACTTCAGAATTGATGCACGACCGTATAAAAAACTTTCACAAAAAGATCTTAAAGATGTCAAATTCGTAGTGGGACAAGAAGGCAGATAGGAGTGCGGGATGCGACTTGCTAGAAGGTTACTGAAAAGCTCTATATTTATTGATGAAGATAACGCAAAAAGACATTTGCAACATCTAGGAATAGAGGGTTTTCTTTCATGGCTTGCTTTCTATAAAATGGTAGAAAATATTCTCAAAGAGAATTTTGGAAGTTCCATGAAAACAGAATTTAATTTTTATGGAGCGCTACCACCGAAAGATATGGAAAAAATGTATAGTATGCGTCACCGTTTTTTTTCCAAACTTGGATATGATGGCATACGTGTTTCACTTGGAGAGTGTCATAGATTGCCTGATGGAAGTATTACACAGAAACAAGTTGATTTACTTATAGCACTTGATATTCTGCAATATTCAATGTATAAATACGACTACATTATCTTGTTTTCATCAGATGCAGACTTTGTACCGGCTCTACAACGAGCAAGGAATAATGGTTCTCATACCATCGCCATAATGTCTAAGAAGAGCCCGGCATTTTTTACTAAGAAACATATTAACGAGGTATTATATCTAGAAGATATTATTCTTAAAATGGATAATAAAACATTCATATATACCAATAAAACGCAACTGGATGAAATTAATTGAACCCACCTATTCAATTTTGTAATGTTTTATAATTTTAGGCTATTTGGATTTTATGGTGGAATGACAAAAGTGTGAAATCCATTCTAACAAGAAAATGGAATATTATTTTTACAAATTCGCGGGACAATAGTCTTATCAATTTGAGAGGAAGAGATAGAAATGAAAGGCCTATTTTTGAATGTGTATGGAACAAACTACACTGCTTCTGGAAAAACAGATCCATTTGGGGATTGGTGTCTTAATGTAGTAACTCCCCGAGAAGTTTTGGATCGCATTAATTCAGGCGAATTAGTTCCCAAGAACTTTTTGGACGATAAAGAGAGTTCACAGTATAGCTTTTATGTCACTTCAGATGATCTTCCGTTATGTGACTTGTTAAGAGAGATGTTTGAAGATAGAGGAATTAGCCTTTCACTTTGTCAGGTGATGGATATCTGGAGTGAACACTCTGAGGATTTGTCTGCGACTTGGTTGGATTGGGATGGAACTTCACTTGACGAATTAAATGCTATCCGGGAAGAACTAATTGCTGGAACTAGATCGTCGATGTATAGGGATAATCCTTGGGAGGAGAACTCCTGTAGGTGAGAAGCAGCCGCTACAGAGAGTATTTCAGAACAGCTCATAATAAATATTGTCTTGTTTCAACTGGAAAATAAATCGTCATATTCACCAAGAAATCCGTATACCCTAATTTTATATCCTAAAGATTAAATCTAATTAATTGGTCAAATAACCGGTTCAACACAATTATCTCGAAAACTGATTAAAATAACTAAGAGATATGAGGTCATAATTCAATGGTGATATTAATTGTAGTGATCATAATTGTATCGTTGTTCATCATTGGACTTTTATGTGGTTCACAAAGTACTTTACAAAATAATATTCCAGTTGCCAGAACTCGTTCCCAAGAGGCAACTCGAAGAAATCATGTAGGTCTAGAAGTGATAGATTCAGATAAAGATACTTTACTTGCAAAAATTCATAGTCTCTCGGCACAAGGTTACTGCATTTGTTTTGATGATGAGGTGCTTCTTGAAAATCCGGATCTGTTATCTCAATTGAGTGAAAATGTAAAAGTTTCTATCGCTAAGGATATCATAGACACATTAGAAGGATACTCGAAAACAGCAAAATACGGATTTAAAGTGAAACAAATATTAAGTGTCTTAATGACACGTGCAGAAAAGAAGATTTGTCATTTTGACGGTTTTTATTTAAGAAAAGGGGAGTTTTCTCCTGATAAAATAGAAGATAGAGTCATAGGTGCATATCTGAAAGATCAAAATAGTAATTTGCACTATAATATTTTGATTTCAAAGCGTCCTGAATGGTGCTCAATAGCATCAAGGAATGGTTTGAATATACTTCTAGTAAAATGATATAGGCTATATGGAAAATCTGGTGGAACATTTGATTTGTCAAAATAAAAAAGCCAGGTAATACTTATACTTCTTGTTGATTTTCATTATTTTCATCCTCCTCAAATGAAATCGAATTTACATCTACTCTATTAAGAAAAACATTTTTCAAATATACCCTTCATTGTAATCATAAATCACTTGAGTTTAATACCCCTTCAATTCAACATCGGACTTATCCAGTAATTCAATTCCACGCCATTCATCATCCCAAATCGCAGCATTACATTTACTATTATTTTCAATAGGGTATGTGTTTTCTACCATGATTCTGGATGGATTTAGAGTTTGAAGGCAAGCTCTAGTAAGAGGTTGATTCGAAAATATTAAGCAGTCTAAAAAAGCAACTATTCCAGAGTAGTGGGGTAGTTTTTTTATATAAAAAATCCTGTCGAAAATTGCAGGGCATGCTTCTAGAGACTAAACTGATGATATCAGAGGAAGGAGGTCCAAATTGATAGGTAGGATTTTGAAAAAATGGCCTAAAGGTGTAGTGTTATTGAAAAATCATTTAAGAGAAGGAGGGCATCGCCATCATTCAGCAAGTAATTGTAGATCTTAACGAATTGCTCTCTCAGTCCTCTTTATATTCCAATGAAGCAAGACGTTTTATCATTAAGGATGGGAAGCTGAGTGAGTCAAACCAGTTACGTTCAAGTGGGTATTTATTAAATGAAAAAACTAGACAATTGCTAGTAGAACTAATTTGCAATAAACTCTCGAAGCGTGAGATCCAGCATAATGGAGCGATTACTATTGAATATTCATTCAATTATGATACCGAACTAGTTGATGGTTCCATACACATACGAAGTTCATAAACAAAGATACCAGAATTCATGACTTCTAATCTTAAGATCAATGGGGGCCCAAAGGTAAACAGTGACTAGGGGCACCCCTTTTTACATTATGTATCGTGATGTTCCTTAAAGGGCGTGACAGTAAATACTCATAGTAACACATCCGAGACTTTAAAAATCCATAATTATCACATTTGAAGTCAAAAATTATTGAAAAAACAATTTTATGTCATTACCAATAATACATGATACCACTTCGTTTTTTTATTTATCGATGGGTTGGGACAATAACATATCTCCGAATTCCTTATCGAACCAGCCTTCACTCCAAAAATGTATTCGAATTAACTTAGATCTGTGAGCACCCAATAGTTCCATTTTGGTCTTGTTATTTTTAAAATATTTTCGTATTCGTTCCGCTCCTTACGAACTATTACTACCGTTATTGTTTGACAAATCTTATAGACGACGCATTGGTTAAAAGGTTCAAAAATTGCGTTTCGGAGTGAAAGGAGTGACAGGAGCTGCGTTCTGGGATTATCCGGTAAACCTCAAATAGCCCAAACCTTGTGAACAAGAGGAGGGCTGAATTAAGCTAAACCATGTACCGATCTATTAAACGTTCGTTGTTTTTCCAACTGCGAGGTTAATTTTTCCTACAATTCTTATGGTATTGAAGTGACTCATATCATGTTTTATTCAACGACCCCTTATCGCTTGTTCCAAAAATAGGTGGCCTGACAGGCGCCATATGATTATTGCGAATACATTCAATGAAAACCTGAGTAATGATTGGATCAAATTGCTTACCACTTTGATTCATGATCGTTTCAAGAGCCATCTCTGGTTCCATTGCTTTGCGGTACGATCTTGTGGTTGTCATAGCATCGTAGGCGTCACAAATGGCAACGATACGAGCTGCAATTGGAATATCATCTTGTGCTAACCCACTAGGATAGCCACTTCCATCGACTCTCTCGTGGTGATAAAGAACGATATCAGGAATGCATGTGTTTTGGAATACCTTAATTTTAGAAACGATCTGATGTCCTCGAATTGGATGATCTTTAACAATGTTGAACTCTTCCTCCGTCAATCGCGAAGGTTTTGTAAGAATCTCGTCAGAAATATAAATTTTTCCTAGATCATGCAATTTACAACCCATATAGATATTTGCACAGTCAACATCAGTCAATTCCATTTTCTTTGCTACATTGTAGGCATACAAAGCCACATTCGAAGAGTGCTTAACAGTATAACTGTCACGTATCTCAACCATGGTTACAAGTGTGTTTAGCGTATTTTCGGTTAATAGTTCCAAGCTTTCTAAATCTAATGTATTTCCACAATTCCAACTATTCTTTTCGGGATACATTTTCAAAAATAATAATGTCAACGAACTTGAAGTTAGGATAAAACCAGCAACTAAACTGAAAAACATAGCAGGTGTATGTAGTTTTGTACCTATGAGCATTCCTATCAAAAATAGAAAAAAAAGGCTCAGGTTATACCCTATAAGTGTCCGACTGAGCAAGAATAAACCACCTCCACAAAAGAAATAGCACCACAAATTAGTCCCATAAAGGACAAATTCGTGGTGCTTCCATCGAATAAAGTATTAATTTCTTATTATATTGTACCAAATAAAAACTTGTTTGATAATACATAACGAGAGACATATAAAAAAATAGTTGACATTATCGGGGTCATACGTTAATTTATAAATATACAAAAACCAGTCCTTATCCGGTGAATCTATAATCAAATATGTTTTTTTTGAGGAAGCACCTCTTACGCAAGAGAAAAACTTGCATAAGGGGTGCTTTTTGCTTTTTTTCCCGATTATGTCTGGTAATAGAAAAAGGAGACTTTAATGCGTGTAGGAGACAGGGTTATAACACAACACCAGCATGTGGCAATTGTTGTAAAGGTGCCAAAGCGAAGTAACTTTGTAACAATTGTATTAACTGTTATGAGTCCTAACCGACGTAAGATTAGGGTCAGAACTCGTGTAAGTGCTAATGAATTGGTGATAAAGAAAACTCAAATAAAAAAAGGAAACGAGGTTTGATTATCTTATGAACGAGCAAGTTAAGATAAGACAAATAGAAATGGATATACTTACTCTCTTACGAAATGGAGTCGTAAATACCTTAGAAGTTGCAGATCACCTAAAATTAACGTATTCAGCAGTGCACTCCATTATTAACCGTATGGTAATGTATGAAATAGCTCACCGAAAAGGAAACGGAAAGTATTCTCCAACTGAAGGAGATTTTATAACTGCGAGCGATGAGGAAGTTATTGCATATCGACGCAAGAAAAAAAATGGGTTAACTAAAGATTCAAGTAGTGTTTTAGATATCCCTGTTGAAATCGTCGAATATGTTAGTTTGCAATACCGTAGCAATGTTGACCGAAATGTGATTCTTACTCGATTAAATAAAAAAGGAATCCAATTAACTAAATTTTCACTCAATCAAATCATCTATATATATGGAATAGATCGTGAATTTCCTCAGCGTAACCGTGAATCTAATCTTCTTGTAATGGTTTGAGGTCACCATGTTTGATAAATTAATGATCCTTCTAATTCTATTTATTGTCTTTGTCTACTTATTTAACTTGCGAGGAATTAAGAATGCAACTCTAGCTTTAATAGTATCCGGACAAAAGGAAACAGTAGACCAAGAAAAAGATGTTCGGATTATAAAGAAACACATTATGTGGTATACGAGAGCAATTGTTGCTTTATGTTTAGTTTTACTGGCTTTAGGTGTGGTCACTATTCGCGAATTTGTTATATTGCTCTTTCAAAACTAACCAGGTTTGCATAAAAACAAAAACCAATGCAACCTATTCTTCTTGAAAAAAAATGACTTAAATATCAAAATAACGGTCTATAATTTGTCCGTTATTTTTTATATTTAAGTCATTTTAATTGAACTCTGCTCATCTTATCTTAGAGTTTCCTCCCTATATAATATCCTTAAAAACACTCTTGGCATTCCAATTTTGGCCGATCAATCGTCAGGGTTTAAGAAATAAGTTTTAGACTCATACATCAATTGTATCTTCGAAAGGTATCAAATCAGGAAATAAAGTATTAGACTGTGAAGCCTCATACAGCAGTTGACCGTCGTGGCCGGCTGCCGTTTGCGGCAACCTCGTCTAGAGAGAAACAGGAACAGGGGAGAGAATATGATCGTTAAAACATTCATGGGAACGCATATTGATCTTGAAAAAATTGTGTCTATATCAGATGCTTTCATAATCGACAAGATGGGTTCTGGAGGCCTATATGTTGGTTTCGATATAGTAGTTCAGTTATTAAATGAGCCTATCAGGTATTCCCGAAGTTTAGAAAGGAATATTGACTATCGTTTTTTCGTGGAGTCTGATAATCCTAAACATGAATTAATCTATGGTGAAGACGGCATAACACCGGTTGTGGTTGAAAAACTTCAAAAACAAATCGATTCACTTGTTGCTCTTTGGAAGCAAAGTAAAGAACTCTGATAATTGTTCAAAGAAAATAAAGTGTGCGGCTTGCCATCGTGGCCGAAGCATCGGTCTACAACTTTATTTTCATAGTCTAGTACTTTATTTTCTCTCAACACTTTTTCCATGCCTTCTTCAGTAACTACCCGCTGTTTACCATTTTTTTAATGACCACATTGAAGAATCATCGATCCGCTGTCTTAGAGTTGACCTGTCGATTTTCCATGTCCCACACGCCTCTGCTTCTGACATAACGGTTATCATTCAGTAAATTAGAATAATGTGTAATTTACATCATTTACTTAAGTCTTAGTATATGTCTCGGTGTCGTGATTGTCTTATATAATATTTATCTTTAGTAAATTTCTCACTTATAATGAACTATCAAATATATATCTGAAAGATGAAACAACGGCTGGTGAATGAAATAGTTAGTTTATCATATGAGCCTTTTCTCGAAAAAAGATTTTTTTGATACAATAAGTAGTAAGCGATGAATCCTATTTGGAGGACAGATGATTTTTAATAAACACTTGAACAGGTTCAGATATTGACTTTAAGGTCCAAGGTCTTTGTATCAATTGTAAAAGGGAACATACCTATTGATTAAAAAAGAAAAATCATTTCTCTGGGGTGAACAAATGGATTCCGTTTGGTTCCGAAAATATTATGTCTGAAATGCCCCTTGTTGTGATCCAAAAATTCGCGAAATTAAGGAGTGAATAGGTTGAATCACAAAAGAATGAACAGAAAAAAATTTGAGTAGAGATAAGCAAGAGAATGGATTCGAAAGTTGAAGTTCATATCATGATATTGAGGGCTGATATATATGCAAAAAAGAATATGTTGTTCAAAGATTATGAATCTTGAAGTTATTCGTGATGATGTTGATCCCGAAGATTTGATATTTTCCTTTTATTGCAGCGTCTGTGAAGAAGGATATGCTGTAGGTTGGGAAGAGCTTTGTGGTGATCGTATCATAATAGAAGAAGATGCTTTGATAAGGTTAAGACGACAAAACAATAATTAACATCGGCGGTATTCCAATTATGATAATTCTTGATGCTCTGGTTGCGCTTATTATTTTATATTCTTTAATTGGCTTGATACTAGGGATAACCTGGTTCTCAATTGGGAAAATTTTAGAACTTGATAAAGATAGTGAATACTGGAGTCTAGTACTAAACTCCGCGAGCGGACTTGTCTATTTCTTAATTGTAGTCACGATTTTTTGGCTGCCAGCCCTTTTTCCGTATATCCGTCAGTGGAAACTTAGACTCAAATTTAATAAAGATCGTGTTCCGAGGGGGCCAATAGCAGCTTGGAGGGAGATTCTCTTTAGACCACTTTATTATTTAAAAGAACATTTTTTCAACTGGTATAACATCCAATAATTATCTAAGAGGGTAGAAGTATGAAGATTCATACGTAAAGAATCACTTCATGTAAATAACCCAAATGAAAGAAATTGGAGGGTTATCTGGTTAGGTTCTTTATAAAGTAGTTAGAAATGAAGAATTTTCTAAAAGAACAAGGTCCCGCTTAAGCTAATAAATAATGGTAAGGCAACACATGATTGACCAAAGAATCAGAGGACCTCAAGCTTAGACTGGTAAAGTTATTTTGTGAAATTCAAGAAAATACATCCAAGATATTTCTAATCTTACGCTATTGAAGTATCTGATTAAGTGACTTCTTTGTTTCCCACAGACAACAATTTTAACACTGTTAGAGACAAAGGGGAGCTACTTCTTTAGTAAGTTGTTATAAAATATTAATAAAAACTAGGAGCTAATTTCTATGAGAGATGTCCGCTCCTAGTTTTTTGTGTATCTAAATACGAATATATTTAACTTGAGAATATACCCGATTCAAATCATAAACCATACTGACATTACGGACATAATTAATTCGTGACAACTAATCTGCAAGGTATACAAGAAAATGGTGTTGGTTAGAATGGAAAGTAGAATGAATTGACATAGCATCATGGTAAAGAACATATGATTTACAAAGGACTCAGGAGGGAGATAGGTTATTGTGAGTAGTGTTTCCGGTAAGCAGAGGAATGATTGGAGTGAGCAAGAGGACACAACTTTAGCAGAGATCGTACTCAACCATTTAAGAATAGGTTCTACGCAGCTTAAGGCATTTGAAGAGGCTTCCCAGAGACTAATTACCCGATCGGTGGCAGCGTGTGGGTTTCGTTGGAACTCGACTATTCGAAAAAAGATAAAGGATCAGATTGAAAATGCAAGGAAACTGAACAAAGCTAATGTTAACGACAAACCAGTAACATTAAACGGTTTATCAACCTCTGGTGATACAGATACCAAATCAGTAAATAAAACAGAAAAACGTGCTGATAAGGTGACGAACTTAGATATTATGGAGCAGCTATTAGCGCCCGATCGTGTGAAAGAACTTGCAGAATACATGCAGGCTTTAAGCGCGAACATCTCACTATTCCAACGGATGAGAGGATCTCTGGAGGAAAAAGACAGAGAGATCAATAACCTGAAGGAAACGATTGAGGGCATGCAGATAAAAAGCCAGAGATTGGAGTATCTGGAGGAAAAATGGCGAGAGTTCTCGACCTTTGCAGAACGAGTCAGACTAAATGGATAATGATAGTGCATTCACATTTTAGGTGATAAATGATATGATGAATGCATAATTGGACTAACATTCTACTCTGAGCCAAGCGGCAACGGAGATTTCATTTTAAGAACACACTAATCAAGTGAACATTCTGATCCTAGATCAGACATTACCCAAAAGGGTTGTTCACGTATGTAGTGTGTTCTTTTTGTTGTGGAATCTTATTTGTTACGAGCTCATTGGTCGTTTGTTTAGTCCTTTTCTATTTTTGACTAATAGAACTGATCGGGAGGGATTCACTTATGAATGTACGCATTCACACATTAAAAAAAGACGAGGTATTTAAACAACAATTCTTACAATATGGTATATCCGAACTGGTTGCTGAGGTGAAATTTTCAGTTTCTCCTGGAGACTCTTATTACGAACAAATGAAAAAATTCGAATCGGCAATCAAGAGGAAGGTTAAATCCACTTTTTTTGGGCTATGCTTCGAAGAGAAGATACAGTTTATCCAAGACATCTCATTCGGACCCTACAAAATCGAAGTTCAATTAATGAAGGCATTTGAAACAGAAGAAGACAAAACGATCTTGAATATTCTTTGTTCTGCAGGAAAAATCGTGAATAAACCAGAAATTTATGAGCAATATCTGCCTGCAAAGATGACAATAACCCGCGGTGGAATCGTATCTACCGCATATTCGTTACTTAACAAAGAACTCCCGGAGAAGTACCACTTTGCAAAGTATGGTTGGAGACAAAATATGAAAAAGATAGGCAGCTTTATGTTTGTGGATTGCCTCCGATTACTCACGATGAACATTAGTTTTAATACGTTAAGCCAATTTACTGAGAAACAGTCTGACTATATTCGTTATAAGATTACAGATTACTATTCTCAGGAATCTGTAAAATGGAATAAGCCGGTTCTTCCAGAGGATGAAGCCTTTGCGGCGATGGTTATACAGGAAATAAATAAGTATAAACTACCTTTTGTGGAAAGAGGAGTAATTTTAAAAGTTAATCAGTATTCTTTTGAGGAATTTTCGCTTCAAAAAGAGGATGACATCCCTGTCATCCTTAATTCCAAACATGGTAAAGGTATTGTGATTCCGCGATTTATACGCACAATGTGCTATGTGAGGGATAAGACAGAACGTATGTTAGAAGAACACTCGACATACGCTAAGGCATTTCAAGACAAAAAAAATGTCACTTTGAAAGTAAAATCGGTGATGCAAAAGAATGAATTTCTAACGAGATATGGAAAAGTGGAATTAGATACGGACGTTGATCTCGATCGTTTTAGATCTTTGGAGAAAGAGTTTGAGGTATTGAAGAAATCAGTCCATATCCCTCTTGCAAGAGATTACAGTTTTCGTATACGGAAGCTTGGTAAACATCGAGCAGCTGGTCTACATTATGCTTTTTATCGGGCTACTATTATAGATATCGAGCATCCAAGCTCTTATATGCACGAGCTTGGCCATCAATTGGATTATACAATGAATGATAACAATATGCTGAGTGAGATGATGTCATTTCTGCGGATCATTCAATTGTATGAGGAAATAGCCAATGAAAACGTATCGAGACTTCCATCCAATGATCCTTTTGTAATAACTTGGTTTGGAAAGACCAAATTTAATAGGGATTACTATTTTCAGCCAACAGAGGTATTTGCACGTTCATTTGAGTTGTACCTTACTAAGTGTAAGAAGATCGAATCATCGTTCCTCAAGGAGAACTATGACTCCCCGATCTATCCAAGTGATGCTACCTACTTGGAGGTAATACAGACATATTTTGATGATTTGTTTGCGAGTTGTGAACCTGTAGATGAATCAACTAAAGAACAATCATTTAAGTTAGGTCCATTGATTGCCTCTAATTCAATTGTAGAGGAACGCATATATCCGATCTTCAAAAATGGACAGTTATGTCTATTTTAAATAGTTACAGACTAACCGCCTCTTACTTAAAAGAGGCGGTTTTGATTTTATATAGGAGATAACATTCATTATAAAACATAAGCGTTATACATATTAGAACCAATTAAAGGGAAATGTCATGATATCAATCGGTATTAGCCGTTTGATCTTCTCTTATCGATGTGAAGGCAAGCCATTTATGTACCTGGAAGACTGTTTTAATTTGAAATTATTAATGGTGCTTGTAATAAAGGTTTAGACTGTCTGAAGTAAACATAGTCGAACAGTTTCTTCAATTACTCTGGAATCTGATGCTGCTGGCAAACTAATCTCTGTGTGATCGATGCTCCAACTACAGCGGACAACTGTGCCAGCAAATCTGCAGATCGTTCATAGGTGCTCCAGGTACCTAAAAACCGAATATAAACTTCTTAGAAAGCATGCGCGAGATCTGAAAGATGAGTTCTTGTCTATTTTTTGCTGAAGGACTTAAGGATGAAGATACAGCAACCTCAAGTGTTGCACCGCGCTTAACCGGAAGAAGTAAGCCTGCTTTTGCCTTATCTTTAAGCAACTGCTTCTCATGGTTCCAATTCACTACATATGGAGGCGTACAAAAATAAAACGCATCACATGTGTCTAGATAGCTTGTCCATTTTTCATCACCGAGCAGGTCACTCCGGGATGCTTTCACCTCAATAATGACGATACGCTTTTCCTTATTAAAGCCTATTACATCCACACGCCGGCCATTATCTATTACCAATTCCGATACCACAACATATCCTTGGTTAAATAACCATCGCATCGCTTTTTGCTGCAGCTCGCTGTGTGTTCGAAGATCAGCAGCGGATAGCGAATTGCGAGCCTCAACAGCTTCCATGAATGACATCACTGAAGTCTTCTGTTTCTTCTTAATCATCCGTTTGATTTTATCTTGTTCTTTGCGGATCTCTTGGATCTGGTGTTCCATCTTCTTGAGCTGACTCGTCAAACTTTCCGCGATAAGTGCTTTCCCATTCTTATAGTAGGGACTGTTCGGAAATTCGTAATAGGAAGCAAAGCCTGAATCCATTTTCTTTTTCCATCGCTCAAATTCTTTGTCTTCATCCCACAATACATGGCCGCGATGCTTCTGCCGAAGTCGGTAAGCCTCAATAACTTGATCTAAGTCTGGGATCACATAAAGATACTGGGAATCATCGAATATAATCACTTCTTTTTTCTTTAGATCCTGGAACCACAAGCTATCTACACGCTTTTTGAGACAATACTGGTCCCCCTACAATCCCTACATGCTCAATGATAAACGCCTTTATATCGGGATCGTACCGATCAAATTCGGAAAGGCTCGCTTCTATTTTTGATTTGAGACGTTGGTACTCGTCCTCTTTAGCCGCTAGCTGCTGAGTTTGCTCTTCCAGACACATAATACTTCGCTCTGCCTCTTCCTGAAAAGCTTGAACTCGCTCTCGTTTTTCCACCAACGCCTGCACCAATCGCTTTAAGTTATCCCGTGTGGTGTTTTCGTCGCACGCAGCCAGTACTTCTTCAAGCCCCACCCAGTCACCCGTTTTAAAAAGATCGGCAATATATAGCACCCTGAGCCCTTGGCTCTTCACGGCATCGAGCGCGAACCGACTCAATTGCTTTTCAGCTGCGTGTAAAATCGAGCGATACCTTGATAAGCGTTTTGTCTGATCTAATGAGAGTGCATGTTTAGCGGCAGCGGCGGTTACAGACAATCCGTCTTGTAAGTCTTCTAACACCTGCAGGCTTCGTTTATCTTTTCCTGTGATCATGGCTACCCTTCTTTGCAAAAAGTGTACGGTGCACTTTATCAGTATCTAATTCGACTAGAAATGCAAAATACATTTTAATATTGGGCATTTCCTTATCTTTTTCTTTATATCAATGTTCAAATAAAATATGTGCAGATTATCCACGCCCATCTGGTATGAGTGCAACATATAGAAGAATAACTGAATTATGGCTCTTTCTCGAATAGAGACTGATTAGGTTATAATGAAACAACTCAATGCAACAATTTGGGTTAGAAACAGATCTAACAATACAGTTGATTCTGGCCATTCGTGGAATGAAATGAAACTATCAAGGAAAGAGGATGATGGGGCTTGAAAACGGAATCCAAAGAAATGAATACAAATTTTGTCCTTCTGAGTATATTTTTATTGGCCCTTGTAATCATAAACAGTCTGGACCTTACTAATCAAATTGTGAAAGGAGTACTAACTATATCGTTGACGGTAATGAGCATGTTACAACTGTATGGTATTATGTTCAGGGTTGCACGTATGTCGGAACGTGTCGAGAAATTGAAAACGAGAACCGACATTTCGCCTGTACTCTCTGCTTTTACAAGAAATGTAGATGTTCGTACTTATCTTGTTCGTTGGATCCCTGACCACATTTTTCAAATCACATTCAGCATTGGCTTTCTCTATGAGCTACGAACAGAACCTGATATGATTCTAACGATATTAAGCCATCTTCCATTTATTACACCATCTGTCGATTTTGCATACATGATGTTTATTTTATTTATATTGTCAGACTTCATCATATTTTTCGGTTTGAAATTAAGTCGAATGAAAAAGGCGATTGAGTGTTTATTATTATTGATAATTCCCAATTACTTTTTAGTAGGAACGATTGGTCTTATGGTGGTCCTAAAACTTTTTTTTCATTTCTTTGTTTTTTCAATGATTGATATTATACTTCGTAAATACGGTATCGGAACATCTTTGTTGTGGGTTTTTTTGTTCTTATGTATATTCCGTGAAGTTGTCCATTTTATGAACAGATCAGAATAACATTATTTATTTTAACATTAAACAAGGGACCTTCGATTGGGAGTTAATTCCTCCTTTTTAACCGAATGACACATTTTGAATGGTCAACTTGGAGTGACGAATGTGAATGAGCAGAATGGGGTATAGACATTAGGTTCATCAATAGGTTACGAGAATCTAGGGGTAGATGGTAATATCGAGGAATATAGAACAATTGAATTGTTGGGGAACAGTCCTTAACAGTAAAGGGGTAGAACATGGAAGTAGAATACAAAATTTTCATAAAAGGAACCGAAAAAGCATATATTGACGGCCATATGGTAATACCAAATAAAGAATCTGTAGAAATTGAATTTCTAAGCGAAGAAGAAAAGTCATTAGAAATCTATTACCACGTATACTCTCATGCTGGAATTGATAAAATCAAAGATTACGACAGGACAGAAATCAACTATATTTAACTGCAACATTATTATCCCTCCAAACCAACTGATGGCAAAAGAAGAATGCGAAAATATTGGCAGCGGTGAGGTATCTTTTAGCTGGGGAATAACTGATATTACTAGCTATTATAAATAAAAAGCCTCTTCGAAAATATGGTTGAATATCGTTAACGTAACGAGAGTATTAAGATTACGGTGTTGAATGCTCTTCCAGTACTGTAAGAATAATCAACCGAAAGATAAACTCTTCACGATCAGATTCTGAAATATTGATACAGGGAGCGTGTATTTTATGAGTCCAGATAAAGTTAAAATAAGTTTACCAGTTGATAAAGAAAATAGCATTTCATTGTAAGTAGACAAAACGATCCTGATGTTATCGCATTACGTGAGTTGAAAATCAACTAGTGAAATTATGGAAAGAAAAGGGTTCCGCAAGTTCAGATTTAGTCAACACGATTCAAGAAATTGAGACTAAGATTGAAAACGGAGTTTACTCAGGGCTTGGAGAAAAATTGACTCAATATAGTAGATATATCTCAAAGGAACTTGAAGATCGCTTAATATCTGATATTTTGGAAAAAAAGGTTGAATAACAGTATTTCCACCTTGATTAATAATTGGAGAAGGACGAATAATAAGCCCTTTTCCAGCACAAAACCGAATACCCATAATAAAAAATATTGTTGTCGCCAATTTGTTCAGATCTAAACTATTTGTTCTTATAACAATGGTATTCTTATAGAAAAAAACGTGCTATGATAGGCATATCAAATTGTTACTATTCCCGACTTCCGCCATGCGGCACGAAGTATTTAAATCTTGGAAATAAACGCCTTATCTGTTGATTACGCTCATCGTCTATTTGACGTGAGGATCAATAGGTGGGCGTTTTTTTATATAAATTATATGAATTGGAAGGTGTTCCACAATGGACAAACATGCCACGTTACAAACACTTCAGGAGATTCGTTCTTTTCTTTTGACGAAGCTACACGAGGAAAAAAACAAAAAATCAATGAACATGGACGATTTCCTTAGAGTCCAGGAGTGGGCAAAATCAGTTATACCAGATTTGAATTTTTTTAACGACCAGGAACATCAACTTCAACTCATATTGGAGAGCATTCAACAAGAATGCGGTACAAGACTTGCAACTGAAGCTGCCTCGAATCAAAGGAATGACCTAACAACGCGTCAACATATAGTGAAAAGTTTTCAGGAACTAATAGATGATCATGTGTATGAACTAGATCCAAGCATACCTATAATTAGGTTGTTCAGAGAAGGGGGGACCCACAAATGAAGATTTTTAATAAGTTCTTCGGTTTGTCTCGTCATCATGAAAAAAGGCTTCTCAAAGAGGCTTCTCATTGTTGGAATTATAACCCTCAGTGGCATGTGGACTGTGCCGGTATTGAGTTTTATACAGAAGATGGGTTACATTTAGTGGCCCGAAAAGGAAATGTCATACTTAGGAAACAGCCCATTTTTTTTGAAATCAATAAATGGAGACCGCAAATATATGATTTTTTCTCAAATGTGTGGGTTCTGGCACAGGATGAAGGTGTTAAGCGATTGCACTGGTTCTTAGAACCGAGATTGATGGTTATTGAATGGACCAATTATGAGGATTATTATGATATGTTCCATTTGAAAGCATCACTAGTAGATAAAGACTACATGTATTATTTACTACTACTTAAAGATATAAAACAATTGAGTTTGACAGTCATCAAACAGAGATTTGAGGAATTGGATATTAAGCTTCAGCATGCTGCCACGCAGGAGGAAGTAAAATACATCGATCTTGAAATGTCAGCTTTGACTAAAGTGCAACAAGAGAAACTGAATAATTATCGGGAAGCAAATTCATATTCTTAACCAGTAGATAGATTTTGAGTAGACTTCTAATGACAAGTCTTTTGCTGAAATAGCACAATCTATGTTTTGTATAAAGAATTGTTGCTCCTTTGTTGTTAATGGGTGCAAAAGCTATAAGAATGCATGGCATTAATGACACATTGAAATGATACTCGAATTTGCATGAGCAATCATCTAAATTAAAATTGGGAGGCGATATGATTTGGATACATTAGGTATGAACTTTAATGATCTGGTGCGGGACCTGAATCGGCGCTTTGAGGCATGTGGCATTTCCACCTGCGAATGGGAAGACGGATATACGAGTGATGATGTGGAGGAAGTGTTGATGTATCTACAACTATGTCTTCGTGCAATAAAGATTGAAGGCGATGTTGTCATGGTGTGGGATCGGCTTGATGAAAACGGAAAGTATCCCATCGGAGATTCGGAAGTTTGGATTCTCTATAAGCGCTCTGACGGCTACAAGGGAACACCAATTTCAACTCCATTTATCTCTACATATGGAATAGAGGACATCTTGATGGACTTGATCAAATTCAGTGAAGGTACATTGGAGCTAAAGCCGATAACCTTTAAGCGGATTTCTCAGTTTAACATGATCTTAAATCACTGATTTCAGGCATAAAAGAAGCGGGTTACGGAAGTAACGAGATACCGCTTCTTTTTATGTAGTTCGACTTTAATTATTGATTCACGCAAAAAGTGAAGTTTAAACATACAGAAAATTACACTGAAAAATAGTATTTTAATGATGAAGGAGGATCAATATGATCTCTGAAAAATTGGAAGGGCTTGATAATATCGTTCGAGCTCTTGAATTATGGGTTGAACTGACGAATGTCGATCCAAATGCAAAGCATATGAGAATACGAGATTTTGATCTTCAGCAAGCAAACAAAAACCTTACGGAATCACTTCTTTTGGATCCATCTAAAATCACGACGGTTATGCTCTTAGATTATTTTGTTCGTGACTATCTCAATCAAAGGACATTTACCGTACAATCAATATTAGATGATTATAGTGTCTTAGTTGATTATTTGGCTAAGTGCAAAGAAATTCTGTCGATATTGGAAGATGAAGAAGTGATCGAGGCAAAGGAAACCTTTCGCAATAGTGTTATTAAAGCACTTCAACATTATGGTGTGACAAATCAAAGTGTTTACTCAATGGCCAACAACTACCATGAACTCGGTTTTCTTCGACGGGATGCCCTTCGATCCATGGAGTCATTAGAAGTTCATCAATTCTCGCATGGCGAATCAGATGGAGATCGACCGATATATTATGATACTGTACATGAGTTCTGGAATATCAATTCGTTGATCAAGACCATGGCACAAACGAAACGGTCAGGGATTAGCTTGAATCTCATTCGAGATCCTTTCAACATGGCATCCTTTTTTGTATTCGCGTTGCGAAATGGGGGTACCCTATCGATTCTCACGGATAAGAAAAAAGAGCCTCATCCCATTGCCAAGAAAATGCACCGGCGACCTGATCGAATTCTCGGTGACCGTGTTTCGCAGAACCATTTTCCTTACGGTTTAATGAATCTGGAATTTAGTGAGGACGGTCGTGAGGCGTATATCATTGAGGAGGAGTCTTTCGCTGTCGCGCCTTTCCAAGCACATATGCTGCCTATGAAGAAATTGGCGGACCTTATGCCAAAAGAAATCATATGGATAGCCATGATGTTTAGCCGTATCGAGCAGAGGTTTTGGAAAGAAAACTTTAAGACCCTGGGACTTTCTTATACAGGTGAAATGATTAAGCTGCCGGAATCATTGATCGTCACTGCTTCCCATCTACCGGCAGTCATCGATAACTATAAAGTTTTGGAAGCACCTGTGTTAACAAAGAAAGATATTACCTATGATGCAATGAAAGAGGATTGGGGAGAGCGTACTACCCAATTTCATAGGTGGATGGAAGAGCGTTATGAACATCTAATCAAAGATGATTACTTGAATATGCTGGACGACGGCTTAAAAATAAAAGTGCTTTCTGATGATACGAAGGAACAACATGAATGGATAAAAATAGTGGGGAATAACCTTATCGTCACGGAACTGGCAGAATCAAAAGTCCTCTCAGTTTATGAATCGCTTCTTGATGACATGCCTTCATGGGATCGTGAAAAAATTATGTATAATAGTGGTCGCGTGTACGCGATGGATGCCACCATGTTTGGCTCATCAGAAGAACTTATTTCTGACCAGAGGTGGATAGCCCGCTACAATAAGGCTAAAATTATTAATCAAGCTGCTCGGGAAGAATACGATAACCGACGTGAAGAAATATATCAATGGGTCAAAGATAGGATTACGCTTAATGCCCCGGCTCTCTTTGAGGCTATAGCAAAGGGTGAATTACTGGAATCTTCGTTCATGAAGAATTCGAGTAATGGTGAGGATGAATTGCAAGATCGGAATATGCTCCGTTTATTCTCACGTGCGGGTGATACGCGGCTCAGAAATCGTGAAACTTCCACTTACAATACACCTATAAAGATTCATAATGGCCGGGAGAGAAGGACTGAAAAATATTACTGTATCGTTAATGATAGTGTGGCTTCATTATTCGCAAAATTTATTCCGGAAACGTTAGAAGGTCTTGCACTGATGTGTGGATGCACTATCGAAGAGCTCCCAGATTTACTTCATTACTGGCAGGTACGAGATGCATCTGGGAATAACATTTCATCTAGGAATGACCCTATGGAATGGGTAGCAAAAAACCCATGGCGCGATCTGAAATTTGATACGATTCTCTATTTGAGTAAATCAGGTTATAACAGCCTTTGTAAGCAACATGGTACGACGCCAAGTCGTTTCTGGGTAGTAGAGGAAAATGAACGGAAGAAGAGGCGTTCAATGCATTTGTAAGTGATACACAATGAAGAAATGGACCCAGTAGGAAAATTGGGTCCTTCTGTCGAATAGTTAAAAGTACATAACACTCTTCAGTAACGAAGAAAGGCAAAAAGGGTCAGATCCATTTCATTTTAGGAGGTAGTTCCATGTTCAAACGTGACGATGAACTTAAAAATCCTATCGATTTTGACAATGTAATCTTTTTTAGCGTCCCCATTGAGGTATACATAAAGGATGGTTCTCATGTAGAAACGGGCATGATCGAAAGCCATACCGAATATGCAATCTTCATGAATGGTGGTCGCTATTTGAAGGAGAACTGTAGGTTCAAAGTAGGGTATAAGCCGAATCAAACACAAAGGTAGGGGATCAAATGCCAGTTACAATAATGGATCAAGAAAGACTGGCTAGCGTGCTCAAGACATTAGACAGCTGTCAATTAGAGTGTGATGGAATGACACGTATCATTAGTTGTATACTTCAATCTGCAGAAATTTCTCATATAGTAAGAGTGGGGACACTTACAAATGTCCGGACATCAAAAACTATCGAACCGCATCTTTGGATAGAGTTGCAGGATGGCACGGTGATTGATTTCCGAGCAAAAATGTGGCTTGGTAATGAGGTAGATATCCCACATGGTGTATTTACTCCTGAAAAATGGACGCAAGTCGGATATACTGGCCAAGAAACAACAACGTATCCTCTGGCAGATTCTATTGCTCGCTTACTTGCACGTATAAATGGAATCGATATTGATGCTTTAGTTGCTCAATTAACAGACCAGGAAGAACATAACTCAACCTTGTAGTAAAAGACCTGGGTGAAAAGCGATACTGAAAATTAAAATAAAGTAATACAAACAAGAAGCAATCCCTCAAAAATAGGAGGTGATTGCTTCTTGTTTGTTAAAAATCAGATAGATGTGTTGAGAAAGTCAGAATAAAATAAAAGATTAGACTAGGTGTGTTTTTCAATTATAAACACCGATATGACAGACTTCTTTAATATTTGCTATAGTAAGATCTAACCCAATCACACAATAAAAGGAGGTCATGGCAATTGAGCAAGGTCACAAATCAGCATTATGTTCCGCAGAATTACCTTATGAATTTTACCAATTCCAAGGGACATCTCTATGTATTCGATAAGACGACAAAGAAAAGCCCCTTTCCAACAAGTCCGAGAAATGTGGCAAGTGAACGATATTTTTATGATATTGATCCTGAAGTTCTTGAACACATACCCGATGACTTCGATGAACAATTCATAGAGAAAAACTTTAGTAAAATGGAGGGTGAACTCAACAATCTAATTAAAAACATAAAACTTCGTTATAGTATGGGAATGAATTCGCTCTATCAGTCAGCAATTGTAACGGATGAAGAAAGAGTTTCCTTTTCGATTCAAATCAGTATGCAAATGCTACGAACTGCTGATTTTCGGAATTTTATAATTAATACGCAAAAAACCTTAAGACAAACAATGATAGATCTAATTGGAGTCTCGGAAATTGAAGGTTATCAGCCAGGCGATGTTATGACTCAATTAGATCCAAAATTTGAAACTATAGAGCATCTTCGTTTTATGTTCAATCAACCATATTTAGATTCTTTGAAGCTCGGATTAGTTGAAAATTTCATATGGATCATAGGTGTTAATCAGACTGATCAACCCTTCTTTACGTCAGATAACCCTGTTGTAAGAAACAGTCATGCCAAAGAAAATGAAGCACGTTCTTACCAAGGGGTATTCTCCCCAGGGATGGAAATAGTTTACCCACTGACTAGTAAGTTGATCTTAACGCTTTTTGAACGGCGTTCTTTTGCGAACATCAGCAAATGGGATAACTGTTTCATTCCGCTAACAGACGTTGAAAATGTGACGTATTACAATTCGCTTCAGGTTCTTCAGTCCAGCAAACAGATTTATTGCCAAGAAGACAAATTCGAATTGATCCAGCAAATGATCAAAAAAGAGCCGAATATCTTAAAAAAGCGGGAACACGAGCTAATCTCCAATTCACCGCTATTGCAGCAACGTCGAAGACGAAAAAGAAAATAACTATGATACAGTAATCCGCGGGCCTAAACAACCACTCCTTTTCAAAGTATCATACCAAACTAGTCGAAGGAATCGCAATGAATTTAATGTCGGATGGGGTACCTGGGGCACTATGACCAGCAGCCTCCGAAATACAAGTATTTGAGTGACTCAGAAACGAAACAGAGCAGTCATGGACATGAAAATAAAATCCGAGACTGCTACTGTTTTCTGAACAAGATCCTCAATAGATTTGCCATTATTGCTTTGTATGCGGATATTTGTAGGATTGTTTTCAGTCTTTATAAAGTATCTCACTTTAATGTTATTTAGCTGCTTAACTGATTGTATGGTACAAAATGTGACTGTCGAAATGATGATATGAAAAAGATGCTTGTGTGGAAATTATTTTCCTCTTCCCCTTTTATGAATTATGATCCCACATATTACGGATATCCATAAATATTGTTTTTAATGAAGTCAACGTTTCCGCTCCTCGGTTAGCTTAACTCCCGCTATCGAATACCCTTTATTTTCAGAGAAGAATAAGTGCCTGGCATAGGAGGGTAGAAGAAATCAAAAAAAAGTTCATATATAACTAACAACCAAGACCTCACCCAACGCATAATTAGCACCAAACATTGAGATCAACTCGATCATAGTATGATCGACTATCACAAAAAAAGAGGTAAATTAACTTAACTTAACTTAAATAAAAAGCATCGGTCGGCCACGGCTGACGAGACATCAAAACCCGCACCAGCAAAGGATTTATCATTTCACTTAACCTGTTTATTGTTTCCATATATTCGATCTTACACACACCTCACTCCACGCACATCTTGCCTACTTCCTTGGTTAACTCTTCGACTCTTGCGGGGCTTCCGGACCTGTAGATCAAAATGTAACTTTTCTTTGCTTGCCTGTTGGTTGGTTTGACCCTTAACAACCGTCCTTGTTCTTTTAGTAGAATTCTTCTACATTTTGTGGGAGCTTAGGATGGTGCCAAGCGCCCGTCAAGCTCCCACCCCCCCAAACCATCAAAAACGTAACTTGATCCGGATTAAGTTGCAGAATTATAATCTTCGACTTAGTCCGTACCAATAAGGCCCAAGTTGAAGACCGGTATGAAAGGGGAAGGGAATGGGACCATCGGAGTAACGTCGAACCGAGCAGCAAACCTTTGTGCGTAGAGTGAGGTGTGGGTGAAGCGTACACATAAGGTTGAACGAAGATATGGTTAAGATCAGAAACTGATGGATCACAGTTGTCGAGTGAGACTTCTGATCGCAGTATAAAAAAACGAATATCGGCGTGCTTTTAAGTGAGCTACGACTATATATGCGCATGATGAGGTCTATGTTATAATATTTGGTAATAGCGTACATTTGTTCTCTCTTCCCTTTTGTAAGAAAATAGCTTCATCATCGTACCACGTTCCATATCAAATCGAGAAAGGGGCAATCCTAATTGACGTTGTAGAAATAAAAATCATTCCTTACTGTGACTGTGTATCTAACTTCAAAGTCAGTAATCAATTTAAACTGGCCAATTCATAAATGAACTTCTTCAATTACTTGGGAGATACAACCCATCATCGCTCTCGTCTGCATCCTCAGATCCATCGCTTCCTCCTTCAGCTTGATCAAGTCGGTATTGTCATTGTTCTTTTTAGATCATCATAATCCTATTTAAATCAACGTTACGATTGGCAAATTACTATACTCAGGCCAATCATTTTCTAATTGGCCATAGGTATTATAGAGAGAAGGGCTACGTACTCATAAATACCAAAAAAGGATGAAGAGCAAAACTACTGAGGAAACGTATGTATTGAGAAACGTGAAATCAAAATTGTTATTACAATGGAGTGATTAATGTGGAAAAAATACTGGCTCCTCTTGCACCCGATAAATTAGGGTTGAGTGCCAAAGATATTATTTACTTGATTATGTTCCGTGAATTACGGACGGGTCCCAAGATCATGCGAGAATTATACGATGCCGTCGTCGCGGAACCCATAAACCTAAAATCAAAATCATATATCTATCAATGCGTTCGAGAGATGGAAGCTTTCGGTTGGGTCATTTGTATCGAAACCAAAGGTATGATGCGCACGATGTCCACAACTGAAGCGGGCATACAGAAGCAAATTGCTTTTGCCGAAACTTATCTGAATACACTGCAGCGGCTCAAAAATGCAGCTGATTATTTCGCTTTTGAAATCACAGGTACCGGTAAAAGGGAACGGCCCATTTGGGATGAAGGTGTACTCAAGCATTTCAATCGACTCATCAATGTACGTCATCTGGCTAGATATTTGTTCCTAACCATTTTGAATAATCCTGAACACGGTGTAAAAGGTACAGCTATCTCGATTTACGAATTAATGGACAAACGTTACGGTTGGCAATGTGCGGAAGGTTACATTTATGAACTCGCACATGAGATGGAAAATCCGAGTAATGGTTGGCTTGAAGGAAGTTGGGACTCCGATCGTCGCAATTATTATGTTTTTAAGCTTACCTATCATGGAGTCAACATGATTGCACAAGAGGGCGAAGTAGCGCTCCGTTTCATACGTAATTTGCAGCAGTATACACGAAATTTACTTCGTCTTTTTAGCGTCTGAAGGAGAATCTTTGTCATGACTTACTCAGTGTCGTTGAGTGTTTCCCTCCTTGTCATCGCTATTCTTCTTACCTTATGTATGGTTATGACTCATAAGTTAAGAGGGTCGAAGCCAGCCAAAGAATCGCCACTTGAACCATCTGATGGCTTTATTGAACCCGAGTGGTTAGGTATCCGAAGCGGGTTTGCCTTGAAACCCACAATTCTTTTTCTCGAAAATTCCTTTTCGATGTATTATGAAGACATACTGAGAGAAAGGGTCATGAATCTCTATGGTTGGTCCGACGAAACGTACCGAATTCTCCTCTTTGAACTCAAACGATATTTAATTATGCGTTCAACCTTTAAATTCATACCATTGAGGGGAGATCAAACGAGGATCCTTTGGAACGAAATGATCGTACACTCTGATCGATTTGAGAAGTTCTGCCATACCTTTGCCGGACGTACACTACTACCCGATCCAGAGTCGAGTGAACGTCCGACTCATCACTATCAAGCAATGTTTGAATGGTTCTACTTTTCGTGCTATATACCCACCGAGCATAGTGCAGCTGCATGGGGAGGATTTCATCAATACACATTCGATCAACTAATCTTACAACGCTATAAACAAATGAGTCACAATACAATCTTGATCACACTGTTTAGCATGGAGGGTATCAACAATACTCCTGACATCGATAAAGCAGCGAATTACTTAATCGCCTTGCTCCGATCTCATTTGCATGCCTCAGTTGATCTTGGGGCTCATGCACAGGGGAGTGCCGCGTATAATAAAACGATGTCAACCCTTGATGTTTCTGACATCTTTCCATACCTTTATACCTCATATTGGCGTGTGCAAGAACAAGAGTAGGTTCATGTTATAAATGACTTTATTTATCAAATTTAATATGATCAACTTATTACCTGATCGCAAATCTGCAGCAAGCCTAGAGATCTCAAATTCAACGAAATACGATATGTCATACTGACAAATCTTCTTTATTGGAATCCAAAACCAGTAAGGAATAGCAGCACCCATATTTACTTTCTTAAAATCCATAAATCCTACACTGAAGGAGTCCATCTAATTATGCTCATTGAGAATTTTAGATTTAACAAACTCTCCAATAAAAAAGTAATTTTAGAACTTGTCCTCTTAGTGGAAAAAAAACGTGCGTATGATAGAGAATATCTATATTCTGATATATTTAATCTATTGAAAGATACATTTACCCGCTTTGGCTATAATACGACAGATATGAGAGTTGTTTGGAATACTTCAAATACTGAACCAGGCGATGATGAAATTACTCTAATTTTAAATGGTATTGTTGATAATTTATTAACTAACTAGGGGGAATACAAAAAAAATCTGTTCCAAAATGGTAAATGACTGGTTTAATAATGGGTCACCATTCATCTTTATCAATACAACATTGAATGTAAAAGAGTTCAATCGGTACCCAAGAGAGTTGGTCGTACTGTTGGAAACAGGCGATTCACTCTAAATTGTCTATAATTTGTCTGTATTAATTTCTACCTGATCGTCTGAATAAATAACTGGAGCGTGAACGGATGAAAGTACGCGTGTTTAACGAACCTAATCAAAAACCATTTGAAGAATTTACATTACCAAACCACAAGATTTATTATTTCACCAATTTCTCTTTATTAATGACTTTTGAAAATATAATAAAATTTTCGGAAATGGCTGTGAATCAACCTTATTTCGAAATATGGTCTATGCCCGTAGCCAATGATAATGACAATATTCTCATGAATCTGGAGTCGAAGTTGTTGTTGAAAGCCGAGCATTCAGATATGTTGAAAAACAGTTATTTGAATTTTGTTAGGGAACATGAATCCTTCCCGGCTTATATCAATCAGAACTATTTAATTGTCTCAAAAGAACATAGTAAGATTATTGTGAATGAGCTTCTAAAGATTGGTTATTTAACCAGAGAGGTAAATGAAGTGGAAGCACGGAAGATTACAGTCTTTGAAGTGGAAGCACGGAAGATTGCAGTCTTCAATATCGTCTACACAGTATGAGAACATATGTGCTATATGAGCTTTGTATGACTCCAGGACTTATTGCAAACGTTGTTTTGATATTTTTTTGGCCCTCACTTATTCGATCGTCTTACATGGGATTTACCTCTATTACTAGCACTTAGTGTATTGAACTTAGTAGCGTACCACATGTTCATGCTCCCGACTCGTATCAAATCTCAGTTGAAAGATGTAATTATAGAAAACGACTCCTTTGATTCTTACGAGGATATTTTAGAGGGAATCATAAAAAAATCGGAGGCGAGTCAGGCTGCCTACAACGGTTACTCACGATTAACCCTCAATGAACTAGCTGAGAAATCAAATCTTAAGGTGGTCCGATTTAAATCCGTAACCAAATCCTTAGAAGTCATGTTGGGTATCAATTTATGTACAATGATGATTTATAACATCATGTTTTCGCAGGGGTTCGATTTCCAAGTTTTATGTGTCGAATGGTTTCTTTTTATAAGCCTTGCAATAATTCTATACTTCTATCATAAGCGTCTAGATTTCTGGAGCTATCAGCAGCTCATATTAAAACAATGTATAGAGAAATGTAAAGGTGATGAAGTATTCCACTTTGACGATGAATTTTAACACCTTAGCAACCCATTTGGAAGGAGACTCTATGAACCGTACTGATTTAATAGAGCAATTAATGAAAGCTTGTACAAATAGTAATAATAATGAAATGACAATCATTGAGTCTGCCAGAATCAAAATAGAAGTAACCAAAGATGAACTCGTACAGGGAAAAATTAAAAGGCATCTTGATCTAATTGAACGAGCTGAGAAGAAAAAATCAAAAGCTCGCAGCACAGTTAGACTAACTTTCCAAGGATATGATAGCCGCGCTCTCATTCAGCATCGAGAAGTTCGGGGATACTTACAACGACTATTCAAAATAAAACCGCATATGCTTTACTTTCTTGATCGAGAGAGTAATATACAGTCAATCTTACTTTGTTTATTGGAAACTGATATTGGCGCTTATGGTAATTTGTTCGCTGACAGGCAAAAAGGCCATGCCGAATTTACGTTTTATGGTACAGACATCATCTCACATGTTCGGAAATATATCGAAAAGGCTGTTAGATATGCTAGCGGACTAAAAGAGCCGGCGTCTACTCAGAAGGAATTCATCACATACTTACTTGATGCGATCGATTACGAGCGACTTGCTGAAGAGGGAGAATCTTTATAATGAAAAACTAGACATTTTGCGAACGTGGTTTTGCATGAATTGAATACCTCCAAGGAAAAGAAGGATCATTTATTGAATAGGAGTTAAAATCGCCTGATGAAAAATATAACTGAATTACTTGAAACATCAGGAATAACAGTTGGACAACTCGTCAACCTCATTAATTTAGAAGGTGGCCGTGATCCTGGGAAACCGATTATATTTGACGAGACATGCCGAAATTGCCAACGATTATTTTTCTCCGTTTCGCAGGATCATTTTATGCGTTTAAATAACGGATACCCCATTCATTGCCCTTTTTGCCGAGAAATTGATAAAAGAAAAGCCAAACTACATTCTTTTCATAAACGAAAGAACAAAGTATAAGATTGTCTGTCGAGCTTTGCGATAATATTCATCCTGCTTTAAGGAGGATGAAGATAGCTGCAATTCGCTCACTTATGTAAGCATTGCACGGAATCATTCTAATTTATTGGTGTTGTATGTGGATTTTCATTTCTTTTTCCTACAACATCGAACATATGCTTCAGTAACAACCGCAGTGATTGCGTTTACATTGATCTGGTAATTTGAAAAAGTTACTATCCCCTAATTTGGCCAATAAATTGACATTTCCTTTTCATTTAGCTGTCGGTTTCGCAAGAAAGTTGGATAGAAGACCGGTGAAGGGAATGCAAGGGTTTGGAACGTGGAAGAGACAAGATCCACTCCCTTGTGGCCAGATTCATTTGTTCTTTGGGGCCACATATGTAAATGCTATTATGCAATTGACTTGGAATAGCATGACTTCACAAAATGATTATTAGGAGAGATATTAATGAGTACAAAAGAGGTTGTTCTAACTAAGGAAGGTATTTTGAAATTAGAGGGAGAACTTGAGTATTTGAAGTCGGTTAAACGCCGCGAAGTCTCAGATCGCATTAAATCAGCTCTTGAAAATGGAGGCGTTGATGAAAACTCGGAATATGAGGATGCAAAGAATGAACAGGCTTTTGTGGAAGGGCGAATTATTTCATTCGAGAAAATGTTGAAAAACGTCAAGGTTGCTGATGTTGAAAACGGAGATACTTCTGCTGTTAGTGTCGGGCTTACTGTCTTGCTAAAAGACCTAGAGTATAATGACACTGTAAAGTACACAATCGTTGGACCCATTGAGTCCGACGTATTCAACAACAAAATTTCTTATGAGAGTCCATTAGGAAAAGCGCTTATGGGAAAAAGCACAGGAACGAAAATCGATGTTACAGCTCCTGCAGGTGTGCTTAGATACGAAATACTTGAGATCCTCAATCCCTAAATACACAATCGGGTAGGAATTATGAAGACCCATTATCCCCCTTTATTTGCCGTAGCTATTATTGGTATCATCTTATCTATAGTGTTAAAACTTTCAAAATGAGGAATTATTACTTGTGATTCTTTGAGAAAGCTTATTAAGAAAAGATGGAAGTATATGTAGAACAGGTTTTGAACCTGTTTCTTTTTTTTTGTAACTTTTTTCCTTAATTATGTGGTAGAATAGTCTCAAATTTACATAGGAGGTAATGAAATGAGTAGCCAAAATATGAAGCAGAATAATGAATTTAAATTACCTTCTGACGCACATACGTTAAAAAATATGATGAGTGTTATTTTAGAAAAATCTTTAGTTAACATGGACAGGCTTAGGGATCGTGAGCAAATTTTGCATCTGTTAGGGTTATTGAAGAATCCAGATGCGCTTCAGGGTGGGTTACGAAGAATCAAGTCAACAGGAGTTGTTCGTAATCTTGATGACTTGGGGCGATTTACTTTGCCGGCCGAGCTGCGCCGTGTCATGGGCATTGCGAAACAGGATCATGTGGATATTTATTTAGAGGGCGATTGGATTATCGTCCAGGCTCATAGACAATTTTGTCATTTTTGTGGTAGTGAAAAGGATATTAATGAATTTAAAGGCAAGTTTATTTGTGAAACGTGTATTGGGGATCTATTTAATACAGTTGATAATAATGAGTAGGGGGAAACACTGGATGAGCAATCTTCTATTTGAAGGAAATAAAAATGAAATAATGGACTTTGAGTCATGGAAAGCAATTAAAAACTTAGAAATCAAAACCCAATTAATAAAACACTGGCGAACCATTTTCAGCGATAAAGATATAAAAGCTTCTTGGAAAGTTAATACAGGTACCTTTTACTATCAATTACGAAAATGCGGAATTGGTCGACGTAGTCAAAATGATGATCTTGAGCAAGCAGCTGGAGCCATGGCTACTCAGCTGCTAATAGGTAATCCGAATTCTTTACCAAAAGATTCAGAGCGTACTATAATAGATGCTACTTATGAGGTCATTCCTAAGCTTGAAAAGAATCTTGATCTTCCTGCTGTTCGCGAAGACGTAGAACGGAAAACTGCAGCTGTTACTTCAGGTGCTTATCTTAACTTCGATTTCAAAGGAGACTTTGTACTGATTGAGAAGAAGTTTAAAAATATGTTAGGTTTGCTAGAAGATGAAGGGTTATTAAGGGTTAGAGTTGAGATTTTCAGGGAGTAATGAATTATTGTCTAATATCATTTATATTTAGGAGTTTATTACTTACAAGTTCATCCTTTCTCGAATTATTCTCGGACTAGAGGGAAGTGTTGGTTTAAATAACCTCTTCCTATATTGGTTCTACATTACATACAGCGGCAATCTTTCTTTGGTCAAATCAAACCCTAGCTTTTTTAAGTTCTCTCGGTTTCCTTGGTTCCTAATATCTATAATTCTGGTTTGGTAGGGATACATCAATTACTTTAATATTTTGGTTAATTCGATTATTAATTGGAATAAGTAATTCAATAAATAAAGTTGTTTATTTAGGGAGTGAATCCATGAGGCAATCTGGAATTGACAAGTTACTAAATAGAGACTGGAAGCTTCAGTGTTGGAAAGCTAGATATGGCCCCGGCGTATGGATGATAATGGCACCCCAAGCCGGGTATCTGGACCAGATCAGAGAAGCTTTAACCGGTGGGGATATTGTGGCTAATTCATTGGAGTCTTACTTCAATAACGAAGGTTCTTGGCTTCCAGTTGTTTATGCAACTAACTTCATGGATGCATTATCCAAACTAGAACATAAACTGGAGCCTTTCATTAACAGTGAGAAATGGATAAATGGAGTCTTTTCTGCAATAGAGCGAATTGCTGAAGTAGACGATGGTCATTATGGAATTGAAATTGCAGTTGAACAGGATAAGGAAAGTATTCTCTATAAACCAGATGGTGTATAAAAGCAATAGTTTTTAATCCTGCATCAGAATGTATTAATTGCTGATTTTATTTTAGAAGTATTAAATTCTTTTCAACCCATGAAATCCGAAATCCTTTCTTGTTATAACGGTTGATTACGAACATTCTCACATCTTTTTACTAAAGAGCTATACATATTGTTTTGGTATAAGCTATGGTTCCTCATAATTAGCAATATTTTATAATGAACCAAAAAACAGAATTTCCTTTAGAAAATTGGAGGTTTCCAGACAATAGACTACAATATAATGAAGAAGAAGGCATGAAAAGGAGAGAACGCATTGGATCATTCTAAATACCCTATAAGTTTAACTGGAATTGTATTCTATTGGGAGGGAGAACGGTATTTCGAGCTCTTCGAAGACGGACGGCGTGTGGAAATGTCTAAGGAAAATTTCGAATCCCGCTCTGCAGAATATAATTCAGCTGGGACCCCCTTTATGATCATTGACGACAAACAAATTAATCTCTTACTACAAGTATGGAGTCAAGCACCTAGAAAGATAGATACACAACGTCTTCATTTTTATAGAGATTTCGGAGTGATCAACAAGCTCCAATATACCCATTATGCGAATCTTAAAAACCGCTTCTTATCTTAGTAATAAGGCCGGCAGCTAGTTTCGATATCAGAATATATACCAAGAGAAGACGAACGACTCAACTAACAGATGTGTTGCAACGTGTCATCTTGGACGTTTTTTGCTATAATTGAAATAACTCGCATAACCCATCAAAAAGAGAAGCACTCTTTTCCCAAAACAACGGGAGATTTGTGCTTTTTTTTATTTTTTCTTGATTTTGAAAGAGGAGGTCAATTATGAAAGTCGTTCTTGCAGAGAAAAAGATTCAAGCTGAAGAATTAGCGAAACCATTCCCGCATAAAAGTGCTCAAGGATATATTGAACTTCTACCCTGTGCTACCTTCCCAAAAGGAGGATTCGTTGTCTGGGCATCTGGCCACTTAATTGGATTATCCGAGCCTGAGGAATATGACCCTAAATACGAAAAATGGAATATTCAAGATCTCCCCATTGTACCTCAAAATTTTAAGCATAAGGTCGACCGTGCTAAATCGGGACTCTACACCACGATAAAACGTCTTGTAACTGATCCGAGGGTTTCTGAAGTCATTTTAAGTACAGATCCCGGCCGCGAAGGTGAATTAATAGGGGGTCTTATTCTTCGACATGCAGGAAATAAGAAACCAGTGAAGCGTTTGTGGACATCTTCACTGGCAAAAACCGCTGTAGTGAAAGCTTTTAACAACTTACTGCCCGAATCAGCTAAAAAGAATCTCTATTATGAGGCGTACAGTCGGCAATGTGCGGATTGGCTCGTAGGGATGAACACATCACGATTGTATTCCATTCTCCTGCAAAGCAAAGGTGTTAAAGCTGATGGTAGTTTTTCTACTGGCCGCGTACAAACACCTTTACTTGCTCTCATTGTGGAGCGGGATATTGCCATTGAAAATTTCGTTTCAAAACCATTTTGGCAGGTGTATGCGGATTTTGAAGTCAATGGGAAACGATACCGCGGCCAATGGTTTAAAGATGCCATGACCAACTTACCTGTAATGAAACTATCGAACGACTTAATCCTGGCTTGCCAAGGTAAACAAGCCGATATTCGAGATGTAAAAAAAGAGCAGAAACAATATGCACCTCCTTTGTTACACAATCTTTCATCACTACAAACATTAGTCAATAAACGACTTAGGTACTCGCCACAAGACGTTTTAGACATCGTTCAAGGTCTTTATGAACGAGGTGTTGTGAGCTATCCGCGCTCGGATTCTCAGTACGTAACAGAGGATGAAGCGATTACTTTTCCATCCATTTTGGAAAAGTTGTCCCACATTATTGAATTCTCCGCTCTACTGCCGACACCAGTACAAAGCTTAATAGGTAACAAACAATACGTAAATCCTGAAATGGTATCCGATCATTATGCCATTATTCCAACAGAAGACGTTCCTAATCTATCGGATCTAGATGAACGCGAACGTAATGTCTATGATCTGATTGCCCGATCGTTAATTGCTGCACATTATCCTAAAGCCATTTTTGATTTCACAACCGTTATTACCTATATTGATGGGAAGTTTTCTTTTATTTCCAAAGGAAAAGTAACCATTCAAGAAGGATGGCGCAAAGTTCTATTTCCAAACGGTTTAAAAGAAGACGACGAAAGTGAGGATTCGGATGAACAAACGCTTCCAGTCCTTGTTTCTGGTGAACAAGGTATTGCCATTACCTGCACATCCAAAGAGGGGAAGACACAACCACCAAAACGATATACGGAAGGTAATTTGATTTCATTAATGAAGAGTGCTGGAAAAAGCGTAGATGATAAGGAGATCGAGAAGATTCTGCAGAGTACCGATGGTCTGGGTACCGAAGCAACCCGCTCCGGAATGATAGGAAGGCTTAAGCAACAGAAATACATCGAAGTAAAAAAGAATATGGTGTACAGTACAAATAAAGGTCGTATCCTCATTCAAGCCATCGGTAACTCGATCCTTGCTAGTGCTGAAATGACGGGAAAATGGGAGAAGAGGCTACGTCAAGTTGGAGACGGTTCTATTAAGTATATGGAATTTATTGAGGAGGCAAAAGCTCTAACTCTTCAACTAGTCCAGGAAGGCTACGCCTCCGTCCAGAATATGACTCCGGTTACCATTCCTTCTGAATCACCTGTATCAGGTGTACCGGTGCAAAGCGAGACGAAATCCTACCATCAATCTAATCATACCGTGCCCTTGGTTCAACATACTTCATCTCATCAAGCAGCTCCGTCTACACCAGGTCCTTCTCATCAATTTAGAGATAAAGGCAGTGACATAACGAAGAGGACTTCGATGCCAAATCTTGGGTCTCAGGCTCCACAACTATCATCTACACCTATACCAAGTTCAAGAAAAGAATTTACTAGTCTAGATGATGAACTGTACCACAAAGCTCTTTGGGAGGTCGTACATGCCAAACAAGCTTCAGTATCGTTATTACAACGGCGATTAACCGTTGGGTATACCGTGTGCGCAAAACTCATTGATCGTATGGAACTAGAAGGGTTCATCAGTCCTTATAAAGGGAACGAACCAAGGAAAGTTCTTATGGATATTGAGGAATTGCAAAGACGATATCCACGTAATAATACTAGTCCTTCTGTTCAGATTGCACAGACTGTCTCAATTCATTCCGAACAAAATGCTCAGATGAAACCAGCCGTACCTGCGCAATCAACTACACAATTAAAAGGACCTGAAGCGTCAAAAGAAAAACAAACAATAGGTGATATAATTGAACCTTCTTTCGCTCCCTTGACAAGGAGTCAGCCTCTACAGGTGGAGAAACAAAAAAATCATGCAGGGGGGATTGAGCCTTCTCCTGGAGCTTCTCAATCCTATGAGAATCCAAGGACGCCATACCCACCTTCTGTAGAGTCAACAAACACATCAGAAACATATCAAACACCACAACAGAACCTAAGGCAACCTGTTTCCCATCCAAGTGAACCAGAACCACCAGGTAAGAGTACCAAGTCTCCTATGCAACAACGTGGGACATTGAATATGCATGACCTTGGTTATTGCCCGAAGTGTCGTATAGCCCTTGTGATGGATAAAGGAAAATTTTATGGTTGTAGCGCTTATAAGGAGACACAATGTGACTTCACTATAGGTAAGCAAATTCTAGGAGTGGAAGTAACCAAGGAAGACGTGCAATCTCTTCTCAATAAGGGTGAAACCTTGGTTAAAAAGGGTTTCAAAAGTAAAAATACCGACGATTTTTTTGATGCTGCCATCGTGATGAAAGCAGATGGAAGGATTGAATTTAAGTCACCTGAAGCTCGGGCTCTTAAACTTCCTACATCTTTACTACGAATGCAGTCGAACCATAAAGAGGCGGTGAACAATAGCCAGGAAATTGAATGGATCGAATTGGCCACATCTATGATCAAAATGCCTGCAAAAGTTAAGAAGGTTTCTCATGGCCCTAAAGTGATACGATATGAATTGTTACCGGAATCCATGAAAATCAATATATCAAATTATAGGCGCTACAGGGACAATTTCCAAGCAGCTCTGCAGGCAGAGAAGATTACTCTATATTCCCCTATACCAGGTTCTAATCATGTGGGTATAGAGGTACCCAATAAGAACCCTTACGTCATCCATTTAAGAGGAATGCTCGAAAATCGCGAATTTTTAATTAATCGCGATGCTCTTAGCTTCCCGATCGGGGTTGATATGATCGGGAAGCCTGTTATTGCTGACTTAGCGAAGATGCCGCATCTTTTGATTGCTGGCGCAACCGGCTCGGGTAAATCGGTTTTCCTGAATGCCCTAATTATCAGTTTGGTTTATGGCTTAGATCCAGACGAATTACGTTTAATTTTAATTGATCCTAAAAAGGTGGAGTTGTCGGCTTATTCGAAGCTTCCTCATCTATTCTGCCCAATTATTATAGATCCTCAACGATCAGTATCAGCGTTAAAGTCACTTGTTGCAGAAATGGACAAGCGGTACGATATTTTCCTTAAAGAAGGGGTTAAGAATATTCAATCGTACAACGAATCGTTGCTTAAGAAGGATCCAAGAGCAGCAAAGTTACCCTATATTGTTCTCGTAATTGATGAATTGGCTGATCTGATGATGACAGCTTCAGATGACGTCGAAACACAAATACAGCGTCTGTCTCAATTATCTCGCGCAGCAGGTATTCATATGGTCATCGCCACACAGAGACCGACCAAACAATTCCTGTCTACTGCCATAAAAGGAAATTTGCCAACTCGTTTAGCTTTTGCCGTCGCGTCAGGAAACGACTCTCTGGTAATATTGGATGAACCGGGTGCGGAGGATTTACTTGGGGGAGGCGATATGTTTTTCAAACCGAAGGACGGACCCAAACAACGCCTTGTATCCGCCTATGTATCTGATGAAGAGATTGAGTCTGTTGTCTCTTTTATTACTCAAAAATATTCATAGCTGTGAAATTAGAAATATATCTTCATAAATTTGCAAAAGGCGTTCCCTTACATCCATAATTAATATAGAAGAGGAGTGGTCCCGATTCTTTCTACGGGATCACTTTCTGAACTTTACGTCATCCATATAAATGGGGGTAAACCAATATGAGTACAACAATAGACATCTCTATTTTTCCTAAAGTAAATGAACAAGTTCAAATTGCCGGCATCCAAAATCGACAAGATCACATTATTTGGACAAAGCTATCGAAAGCAGAAACTGCTTGCGCTCTAGCAGAGCTTAGCCAACTATGCAGAGCAAGCCTGAGCACGAGCTTCACTGCTCGTAAGCGGGCCAAGCAGTCTCTGAACTATTATAAAACAACCGTAGGAGCAAAAATTCACCCTTTTGCAGCTGCTCAAGCAAGAGAGGATCTGGGGTTGTCGCGAGAACGGATGGAAGAATTACTTAAAAAACAATTTACTCAACTTTCTACTGAAATCACATCATAAAATTTGTTAAGATATGAGTATATGTGCTCAGTAGAAGTGCACTTGGTTCAAAATCGTTGGAATATGATTCCTGTGATTGCTAGATTAACTTACATTTAGGGGATGAACAGAATGAGAATTGAAAAGAATGTGACTTATTGGGGTAACGTTGGTAAGAGGGAAGTAAACCGGAAAGTAAATATCATCGAAACACGAACTAGTGGAACTAAATACGTAAACTGGACTCAAAAGAAGAAAGATGGTTCTGATGGTCAAAATAGTTGGACTGAACTTCGAAAATTTGAGGCGTGGGTAAAAGGAATCTACGAAAAGAATCCAGAGGTAACCCCATAGTAGGGGATGGATAAATGACAAATTGCGGCTGAACTTAATAAGGAACAGGAAGACAACTCCATGTAGGATGCAGTGCTGGAATGGTATGAAACATGAAATTTCAGCACGGACCACATAAGTAAAACGGATATAATCAAGCCGCGAAGGACTTGGATCTTCTTCTAGAGGATTACGAAACAAGCGGGGACTGCACTTAGTGCGATTTAATAAGCAGCGAGCTCAGGGATTGCCATATTGGTTGATCGAGCAACAGACTTTGGCAAAATGTAACGTATATGCTCTAATCTAGACCTTGACGCCTATAAAGACAGCCATGATGTTTATCCAATTGATCAAAATATACCTGAGGAAGGAATGAACCCATTGAGTGAACAGGAACAAATGATAGTCGAAACTCATGAACAGGCATTAATACTCGGATGGATATTTATTATTCAACATCTGCCGCATTACAAATTTAATGATGTTGAAAACGATCTTATCGATAAATTAACCAGACTTGTCAAACCTGCGAGATCAGCAGCTTTCCCTATCGAACTTAATAGGGATGAAGTGGGGCATTTAAAATTAAATGCTCAAAAATTTAGCAGTTTGACTCAAAATGAAATTGTAAGAATTATAGAAGCAGGAGAACTTAGTACTCAAGACGTCGTTGACCTTCACACTGCGTTGGAGCTACTCATTAAGGAAAAAGATCAAAAAGATGAAATCCATAAATTGTGGAAAGAAATTAACCCTTCCGTTTATGACATGTATGAAATGATTGCTTCTAAAACTGCGTTAGCTAATCAGCAAGCTTTACGACTGGTTGAACAGGAGAAGGAGATACAGCGCCTTCAAAAATTGGAGGACGTCATGAAATTATTCAAATTAAACGGAGCAACGGATATATTATATTGGTTAGATGAGGCAGGAATAGAGCTCTAACTGCCCGGGAATAGGAGCTGATGAAATGAAGAAAGTTACTATGAATGTAAAGGAAAAATTGACATACACAAGGGAAATTGAGGTTCAGATACCGGACGAGATGACGGAAGAACAGTTTGAAGCCTTATGCATAAAAATGGAACGCAGCGAGGATTTGGATAGCGCTCTTCACGTTCTAGAAAAAATAGGGATCATAATAGGTCCATACGATAAAGACATGAACTCACCCGATGATGGAGAGGTTGAAGTTTTTGAATTTCATATTGAAGGTACTTAATCTCTGCTTCGGTCCGACCGAACAAAATCAAGGGGTAGGGTGGTGTACATGGCTAAGTACGAAGCGATAAATGGATCATACAGATATACTGTCACTGACGAGCCTGCAACGTATGTTAGTTTGCACCAATATGTAATGTCGGGGCCTGATAGGGAATGGAGAAATTGCACGAGTCATACAGACTTCTACCAAAAGAATTTCACTAGATGCGCAGGAGCGATCTCATCAGATGAATGAATAAATCTGAACATAAAAGGATGAGCAAATTGGGAGACCTTATGGTAATTTGGGCGAGTTTAATTTCTGTTGTTTGGTTTATTGGTAAGGTCACAATAAAGTAATATTGAATATCAAGCGTACTATGCTAGAAAGGATTAAAATATGAAATTTGAAGTAATAAAAGATATTCCTGATGGATGGGAAACCACTGCTAAAGTTGGTGATATTCTGACTCTTGGGAAATGGGAAGGTGTATCCACTCTTTTTAAAGGTAAGAAAGCAGTATGCGATGCTGAAAGTGAGTATTCAAAGAATCACTGTAAACCCATCGAGCATGCCAGCCATTGAGTACTTTTCAGATTTCCAAAGGTTCAAAGAGAGGTGCTTTTCTAAAATTAGCTAAGAGATTGAATCTTTAACAAAATGGTGTACCTATCGCCAAATATCATTAAGTTAAGACTCAGACCAAATATCAAGAAAAAGAGCAAGTTATCGAAAAGATAGCTCGCTCTTTTTTTGTACGAACATATAACTTGACAAAGCAGGTGGAAATTGGTCGCGAATCCCCTTGAAAAACGAGAAGAGGATAAGCCAATGGACGAGTACGATAACTCGATAAAAAAAGGTGACATCCCTTATACGGGAAATGTCAGGCACACCAGCACCTTATGTCAAAAAGTACTCCAATCACTCCTTATCTAATAAAGAAATCACAGTTTCTAGTGGTTTTAAGCACCAGAACTAGGATCGATCGTGGAGTAACTACGATCGTTTACCCTGTCAGGCACGGTTTGTGGAAAACAAAGTCGATTGGGCTTTAGACCTATGGTACATGGAATAATCATAGGTGAGTATACAATGATAAATCTAAAATATATTATACCTACTCTGGAGGTACTGAAAATGAATGAAACTCAAGGCATGAGAGATCAAGTGCACGAATGTTTTTTAGATATTACAGGAGCTAAACCGAGCGAAGAAAAATCGTAATTATTGCCTAAGAAGTTCCAACTGACATTAAAGGCTTTGCTCTTCAATGTGGATGGTTTGATACAGAGGTTAGAGAGAAAATATACCTGTGGTTAGAGTCTAAATATTCGTAATAAAAATTTAAAAATTACAGTGTCGTCCTTGATCTTAACCGGCCGCGGCCATGCTGCAATCGTGGTGGTAATAGGGTCATGATCCTGACCGATAAAAGTGTCTTTAGACATATTGCTATGCAGACATCATCTGTCGCCCAAGCAGAATTAATCTAAAATAAAGCCCACAAGCTAAGACAAAGGCAGGTTCTCAAAAAAATGAAAAATCCTGCTATCGCTCACGTGATAAACGAAATAGATAACGATTTACGCAACATCAATTCTTATAGAACCTAAACCATGTTACCAAATCATGGTTTAGGTTCTTCTTAATTAACCAATAATAGTTTATAATGTTGTTTTATAAAGCAATTGTCTGTCAATCAATGGATTTTCTTGATTAAAGGGGAATAGTATGGAGAATACACATTATGATCTTCAAGATTACAATCCGCTTCAAGTGGGTATGAACATAAGACTAGAAAGAAAAAAAGCTGGTGTAAGTATTTCTAATCTTTCTGATAAGGTGAACATATCTGCGGGGAAAATTAGCTACTTAGAGAAAGGAAAAATTACAAAAGAACATCTACCAGAGATTGAAGCGATTGCAGAATGCTTGAGGATTCCTCTGTCTTATATTTTAAATGATGAATCGTTAATAAAACCACCAATAGATAAATATTATTCTGAGATCGAACTCGGACTGCAATTTATTGCAGGCGGAATGAAAAGAGAAACAGAACAACTAATTGAAAATTTAAAAACCAAAATCACCCCTCTTGAAAAAAAATGGATTCAACCGGCATTATTATTTTTAGAAGCTGAAAATCTGCAATATTCCGGTGAGCGAGTCAAAGCCTCTCAATATTTCTCAGAGGTAGCAAATTTGACAGGGCATCATTCATTATTAAACCATTACAAAGTACGATCTCTTAATGCTTTAGCTTGTGATTCCTTTGAAAAACGTAACATTACAGAGGCTTTAAACTATGCACAACGTGCTCTTATACATAGTGATAAAAACATTTCGGCAGAACAACGCTCTAATACATACTATAACATGGCAATTTTTTATGGATTCATAGGCTATTCGGATGTTGCAATTATGCACGCAAAAAACGCAGAAACACTCTCCCATGATAATACTTTATATCTTAATGAGGTGAGATTTGCTCTTGGTATATTATATGCAATAATCGAAGACGGTGATCAGGCCACGTTCTATATTTCAGAAGCGTTAGATTTCTACCAAAAGATAAAAAAAATCACAGGTATATATAAGATGTATAAATGTTTTTACATATTATACCGTATAAATCCTCACAAGCACGCGTCCATCAGAACATTTTTTGAAGAAGATTATCTCAATGCTTTGACTGACGAACCCAAAATGAAAATAAACTATCTTCACATTTGGATTGAGATTATGATCGAACAAAAACAGATGAAAAATATCGAAAGTCAAATTGATTATTGTTTAGGATTCAGTGAGAAAATGCCCCCGAACATCAATTATAAGACGTATTGGCTAGCTTCTTTATTTTACAAAAATACCAATCAATCTTTGAAACAAGAAGTAGCTTTGTCTAAGGCTTTGTCCTTTATTGATGATACCAGGATAAGTGAAAAAGCCCATATATTATTTGAACTTGCAAAACTGAAAGAACCTGAATCTGAATCATTGTATAAAGAGTCTGCATCACTATTTCAAGAGTTGGATACGAAGAAAGAAAAAAATCATTCTATTGTTCAATTACTCAATCTTATACCAGAACCACGTTACTAAGGAGAGGCCTTGTTATTTGTAAGGCCTCTTTTCTTTTAAATTATACCGTTCAGACACGAAATCGGACCTTTCGAGCACGGCATATTTATTAAAAATCTATGTAGTGGTACTATAGACTCATAAGAAAAGATTCGATTTATCTCATCATGAGTAAAAATATCGGAGGGGATAACATGTTGCGATTACTCCCAAAAGTTGGCCTTATGGATCAGGTTGAATTATGGTTGGAACAAAATATTTCTGCGGGCCATGTATATAGGATACAATTTGATGTAACAAATGGCATACTTTCTAGTACCTCAATGGATTATGAAAGAACGAGTAATAGCATCCTTTCAAATCACAAAATGGACTTACAACCAGTAGTTGCAATACTTAGTCGGAAGCTAGCAACTATATCCAATTCATCAACTGCAATCGATCTGTATCTTTCCATCAACAACTTAGGGCAACTGATTGATGGAGAGATCACCATAAGGTCAGGCCGATTCAATTAATATGAATACATCATTTTACGAATTTCTAAATCGTTCGTAATATTCAAGTATTTCATTGTATTTTCTTCTTGATAGCGGTGCCGTTCGGATAGTATTTTCAAACTGAATTACAAAGGCCTTTGTAATCAACTTATCTGGCTGTATCCCAGCAACATGTATCAAATTAATAAGAAAACTTCGATGTGAATAAACAATTTTTTCAGAGCAGCGCTCCTTGATCTCACTAAGCTGTGTGGTGGTTTCTTCGATTGTACCGTTCGTCAAATAAACATTCGTTCGATTCCTAAATGTATTGCATTTTTCAACAAAGATAATCTGGTCTTCTTTTAATTGAAGTTCACGATATTTTTGTTTCATTAATATCAAACGTGCGTCTTTGTCAACGTTACTCGGTAGTAAATGTTTCGTTTCGATGGCATGTTTCGCCTTATTGATTGCTTTCGAAAAACGTTCAAATGTGTACGGTTTTACAATGTAGTCCACACTACCTACTTCAAAGCCAGCAACAAGATGCTTGCTATCAATGGAACCGGATATGATGATAACATTAGGATTTAGTCCTAGTGTCAATATCTGCCTGTAAGCATCAAGACCATTAAGTTTGATTAGGGAGATATCGAGTAATAATAGATCGGGTTGTCTTTGTACCACTTCTTCTACGAGTCGTGTACCAGAGGATACCGTGCATACTACATCCAACCCTAGCTCAATTGCGAATTTATTAAGTACAGTTCTTTGTGACAAATCATCCTCAGCAATTATAGTTTTGATTTTCATTTTGCTTACCTCACCTTATATGTACAACTGTTACAGTTTAATATTATAACACAACCGACACTCGTTCCAACACCCTTATGCTCTACACTACACCTCTAAATCAGCAGGTCTCTTAGTATTGCTTAGAATTACTCCATATTCCTAGGTTTCTTATACCTCACAACTTAATGTTTTCTATGTTCAACTTCATTTATCTCTAAAAAATCAATATTTTCGTATCACACAAGTTATTACCATGTGTATTTTTAAATTTTCCCAATTGAGTTATGATAGCCATAGGTTACGAGTTCATGCCGCGGAAAGTATTCTACCTTCAAAAAAGAATCTATAGCCTTAATTTAAGTATGCTTATTTTGCATTCTGGTAGTATTTCGTTCAAGGGAAAGTCCAAAAGCATTATAAGCATTCTGTCCTATATGACCACGAAGCTTTTCAGATACGAAGTGCCTTTCCATACGGGATGTAAGAGTTTCCTGATGGATGTAAGATTTGGGTAATAGTGCACTAGACATAAACTTTGATTTTTTTAAATAAGGGGGGCCATTTGGATGTGTGGTCGTTACACTTTAACAGCTACGGCAGAGGATATTCAGGTGCTGTTTGGGCTTGAACCAGATGCTTTTCCTAAAACTTATGCACCTACCTATAACGCTGCCCCTTCACAGTCGTTATTGGCCATTATTCACGATGGAATCCGTAGCATGGCCGGACATTTAGATTGGGGTTTTACGTCGTTGGATCCGCGTGGAAAGTCTTCGGAAAGAGTTATTAATGTACGGTCGGAAACGGTGATGGATAAACCGATGTTTCGGACTCCGTTCCAGCACCGTCGATTGATCATCCCTGCTGATAGCTACTATGAGTGGGTCATGACGGATAAGGGCAAGCAACCAATGTGAATTGTCACCAAAGATGAAAGGGTCTTTTCAATGGCTGATATTTACGATACTTGGAAAGGGCAGGGGGGTGAGAAGGTCAGCTGTTTTGCGATTCTTACCAAGCCTGCTGTCCAGCCAGCTGCCATGGTTCATGATAGAATGCCAGTTATTTTGCACCCGGAAGAAGAGGATATTTGGATGGATCGCCAAATCACGGAATTTAGCAGGTTAAAGGAATTGTTTCGCAATTATGAGGCTCTTACCTTAAAGGTTTACCCAGTATCATCACTGGTAGACAGTGTACGGTATAATCTACCTCAGCTCATTTTTGAAAAGATAGACTGATGCAGGGGAACAAAATTATTATACTATCAAAAAAATTGTGGGTGCATTCGGTTCTTCTCAATTAGGCTTAAAGTAATGTATAATAGGAGTATTAATATTTATCAACCCATGGAAGCACCATGGCAGCCTCGTTTTGAGGCTGCTTTTTGGTGCTTATTTTTTTGCTTTGAAACTCGCGATAACTAAATTATATATTATAAAATATTCCATAGGACATTCAGGAGGTTGAACTAATGTTACAAATAAACGCCGTACTCTTAAAACCAAATGGTACGCTACAACTAATTTCAATCGATAGTTCAATTCTCGCATTGCGGGAGCTCTTGGGCGATGAAGTTATGTTCACGAAAGCATTCGACACATACGCTTATGCCTTTAATGCGTTGGCCAAAGAGAACAGGGAGGCTTTTAATCGCATTGTTCGTTTGCCAGAAAATAAAGTTATACCTATTTATGGGGATATAGTTATAATCAATTCATCAACGTCGAACGGGCTTATCAGGCCAATTATGGCTGATATCATGAACGATGATGTTGATAAGATCCTTAACGAATTCGGTTTACAAAGGGATGAACTAGAAGACGAACGAGTGCATGACCATAGATGGCAAAACGAAATTCTTACTGATACAGAGCTCGAATATGATTTAGAACAAAATAAGCTCTCCTTTAATGTAAAAGCACCTCAAAACTCCTCCAACCAACGAGAGACTCTGATTGCTGGCTCATTATTACTTGTTCATGATGAAGTGTCTCTACGTAAAGCAACATCATTTTTACAGGAAAAAATCGGATTGAACATTACAGAATTTCCTACTATCTCTCTATATCAAAATTTAGCTATCATTTATGAATTATCCGATTTTACTAATGATGAAGTTACATACAAGGCAGCGGAAGCTATTCTAAATCATCTCAAGAAAAAATTTGAATTGTCAGGTGTTTTCATCCCGTCTTTACTTACGCAAAAAAAGAACACAACCTTCTGGCAAGAGCTTAACTTCCATAAAACACCGATAACGGGGGCCGGATTATTTCTTAAACTTGAAGAAGACGATCCAAGTATATCTGAACTCTTCGACGAATTTCTGAATATAAAACACGCGGAAACAAAAGTACTTCAAAAGGCAATGGATGACCCACTTCTACCTTGGGGTGCAAAGGGAATTCTACATTACTTGTATATCGTAGATTTCCAAACGGATCTGAGACAAATGAGTGATCTATCCAACAACAAATCCACCACCGTACGCAGACATTTAGATGAGCTAATCGATCATGGATATATACAAGAATCTTCAGATATAAATCAAGCAACCTGGAACTTCAATAGCGAATTATTGTTGCAGATCTTATCAACAATTGAAGAGCAAAACGCAATTTTCTAAGTAAATGATTCGAAAAAGGAAGAGGTGATAGATGTGGAGATCACATTGGCCATCGAGCTATTCCAGATTGAGCGTCAATTTTCAACTACCATATACTGCGACATTACGGGAGTCAAACAAGGATATATGTACTTGAATCAAGGAACTGTTGCCCCTGAAAAAGCTTTTGGACAAGGTATTCTTATGGCTTTAGGAATTCTGCTCAAGTCATATAGTGATCGTTCCCTGCTGTTGGCATTTCCTGAAGGGTATTTGACGACCATTATTCAACCACAAATGCGAGAAGAAGTGTACGCGGTATTTAAAAAATTTGCTTCCTTTCAATTTATTACTGAACGTCATAACGATTTGCTGGATATTGTTAATCAAATGGGTCACATTGATGCAATTAAACAAGGTTCATTACACGGCTATACGAAAGAGCAAGTCGAGACTAGGAAAAATAATTTGGCTGAAGAAGTCAAAGCCAAGAAGAAACTGAATATGCCACCTGACTATCAGGAAGTGTTCTTACCACCAAGAGGCGTAGTCATTGATTTTGAAACCAATTCTCCTCATGTTAAATTCGCACGAATTTTTGAAGTTGGAGCGGTAAAGTTTGAAAATGGCATTATTATAGATAGATTTCAAAGTTATACCAATCCGGGCATTAAAATTCCCAAATCAATACGTACTTTAACCGGAATCAAGCAGTCTGATATTGACTCAGCTCCAAAGACATACATCGTTATGAAACAGCTTCTTCAATTTATTGGAGATACACCTACGTTGGTTGGTCACAACCTTCACACTTATGACTATGAACTGCTTAGATTGTTCCTGGACCGTTTTAATCTACCTCATTGGAAGGGAAACCTATTATGCACAAAAAAACTTGCCAGAAAAATTCAGCTTGTCGTTAGTGATTATAAATTGAGTACTTTATGTCAATTGTTCAGAATTTCAAATAACTCTGCACACCGAGCACAGAGTGACTGCGAGGCAACTTTTGAATTGCTCATCGCGCTTTATAACCACACACTACTCGGAAAACTGAAGACGGAACAAGGGAGTTTGGAGTTTGAGGAAGTGCTTAATCTTATTCAATAACATCCTATTAATGACCAAGACTAAGCCTCTAATTACAAGAAAAGAGTACTTTATTCTATTTCTTTTTGTAGCCATTGTAACTTCCACTTTCGTTGTTTGAGGGTGTTCATAGAAAATAAAGTTTAAGACTAACAACCCTTGATACAGCAGGGGTTTCAATTTTAAAATGCAGTAGCCTTGAGAAATAAGTATTAGACTGGTGGCGAATTTTATGAAAATAACTGGGGAAGTTATTGCTATTGAAGGTGGTCAGAGCCTTGCTAAAATAATCTTTCGTGCTGAAATTACTCCTGTCGGAAGAGGATTTCATTTGAACATTTATAAAAAAGGAATTAGTTCTAAAGTCAATCACAGCCCGATATATGCCTATACAATAGAAAGTGCTAAGAGTAAGTTTCGCAAAGAAGTGCCCCTCCGACAAGAAAGAATCAAGTGGATCGAGGAGGTCTAGAGTCTAGCACTTTATTTTTCACAGTCTACAACTTTATGTAGAGTCTACTACTTTATTTGTTTCTTACAGAGGGTATTATTTGATCCTACAGATTTCCAGCTTTTCTATCACATAATCGGATAGACGAAAAATAACGAACGAACATGGAGGAGTTTATGGGTAAGCCAACGGAATACTATTGGATCAGGGTTTACGATTATATAAGTGAGCGAGATCGATTCGAAAAAGGCACCAAACTAGATGAGTTCTATTTGAAAGAGACTGACCGTGAAGCCGTTAAACAACATGTTCGAGACAAGTACTGTTCCAACACAGCAAAGGAACTCAAATTTGCAAAACCAAAGAAAGGGACAAATGGTATCTATGCGATCGTTATGGACTCTACTAAGTTCTTTCACGACCACTTTTATTGCCAGCTTGACACGATATGCTTCTGGTGTAACACACCAATTAAGGGCAAAGCTAGTGAATACCCAAGAGAATATATCGGGGAAGGTCTCTACTATGATTCGGAGGATGAAGTATTTTCAGACCTTACGAAAACAGCCTTCTTCTGCAGATATGCTTGCAAAAGTAACTATAACAACAGTCAGAGAAACATCGAAGGCGAGTTTCAAGTGAAAGAAGAAGGCGCTAATGGAGATATCTTTGGCTACATCTATTTAATCTACAATCGTGACACTGGTAGCTATTACGTAGGGCAGACCCGATTCCTCCCGTTTTTTAGGTGGCAGGAACAAGTCAAAAGTGGCCAAAAAGGGGATATCTCCGATATGTCTTTCAGCGTTTTAGCTCAAGTTAATCGGAATCGCCAAGAAAGTGACGAACAAAACCAACAGTATCTTAATAGTATCGAATCATGGTGGATTCAAAAATACCAGAAAGAACATCCTAACGTAATAAACATCGTTACACCAAAAATTACAATAGAGTACCTTAAAGACAGATTTACAGAAATGGTTGAAAAACAAGCTCTATTATTTTAGTTCAAAATTTTGGGTCTTAGCATTATCTTGTGGAATGAGTAAATTCCATATTCTATTATTTCAAGAACATAGGAATTTGAAAACTTGGCGTATCAAGCACCCATTTGTTGTGGTAATAATTTAACTGCAGACATAAGCATTGCTGCACGCATAAGTGCAAACGGAAAGCCTGCTATGCGCTCTCTACAAGTGTTCTCTTTTACAGCAAAATATCTATTTTGCAAATTGTTCAAAAGGCGTTACAGCCATGAAACAGATGATAAGGGGCGTATTGTGAAAGGTGATGATTCGTTTCTGCCAAATAGTCTGAATCCCAAAATTTTATTAGGTAATAAAAAACTCCAATCAATATAATGTCATTCTCATAAAGAAATAGATAGGGGTTGTTTAGTTTGAGTAGAAGAGATGAAATTGTTAATAGTCTTCGTCAACAAAATTCTCTTAGTGACGGTATGGAATATAGTTATGTTTTGACTCACACGTACGATCTCAAGCCAAGGTTTTTTTATTTGTCAGCTCCATATCCTATAGCTACCATGAATGCTCTAATTGCATTCATACAATTTGAATGTTTTGAAATCGATGAAACTTATGGGATGGATCAAACCGATATCTTGACTGTCTTGACACAAATCTATGAGTGTGTTCAAACAACGTTAGTGCTTCCTCATGCTACTGAAATTGATTTAAATCATAATTGGGAATACTGGTGCTCCTCTCAAGTTCAATCGATTCCTTTATTTCAGAAGGAGCAATTAAGAGAATTGCTACAGCAAATTGTTGGTGAACAGAATGAACCAATATCAGAATGAAATCTACTTTTTAACACTATAACGTAAAGGCAGGCCCTTATATGATATTACCTTTTGAGCTTGACCCACAAATCATTCACCATATCATTCATAGCCAAGCTGGATCGATTGGAAAAGCCATTATTGAATTGTTAATGAATTCCGTAGACGCTCGTGCGACTTCCGTCCGTTTTTCGATGAATAAACAAGGTTTTACATGTGAAGATGATGGAACCGGGTTTGCCAGTAAAGACGATGTACTCCGTTATTTTGGACGCTTCGGTACGCCGCATCAAGAAGGTGATGCTACCTATGGACGTTTTCGGTTAGGCCGGGGCCAAATCATGGCCCATGCGAGTACGGTTTGGAAATCAAACATCTGGGAAATGACCGTGGATACAATCACGATGGGTTACAACTATAACTTGGAGCAGCTGCTAGACCCCGTACAAGGATGCAGGATTGGTGGTGTATGGTATGAGTCTCTGACAGATCAGGAGTTAATGTCAGCGATACAGGAGGTACGGGATTTAGTCAGATATACGCCGATCAATGTGGAACTCAATGGGCAATTAATTACGAGAATCCCACAAAATGAGAAATGGGATTTTGAAGATGAGTTTGCTTATTATCGAATCAAAGAAGATGGGGCCGTATCCATCTATAACCAAGGCGTGCTTGTACGGCATGATGCTGGGCATATATGGGGCGCCGGGGGACTGGTTGTCTCCAAGCAGGCTATTGCTTTAAATGTTTCACGAACTGAAATTCTAAGGAAAACGTGCCCAGTATGGAAGGCTATTTCAAAGCAATTCACTACCATGGCCCAAGAAATTTCAAATCGGCTAGGGGATCATCGGAAAACAGAAGCCCGCAGAGAAAAATCAGCACGCTCTTTATTGAGCGGCGATGCGAATATTGCCCATATATTTCGAAAGGAAGAGGTTGTTACCCTGCTTCCCGGCAAGCGTCATGTCACGATGGAAGATTTTCTCCGTAAGTCTATTTACTCACATGATAACAAAATAACGATTGTTACTAAGGGTTTCGATATCCCGAGAGGGGAAGCCATTGCAAGGCAGGGGATTGCGCTTGTTGTTCATCCTCAAACGCTCGAACGTTTTGGTTGCTATAGTCCAGAAGAATTTCAAGAAAGTGTTCAACGAATCATTAACAATTTAAAAGAGAATGAGCACAATGGTGGAAATAAGTATTGGGGGAGGATAGACAATTTAGTTACTCCTGATTTGTTATCGTTTGATGTGTTACGTGATTCTTTTATAGATCGTACCCATATCGTGACTGAAAAAAATGCCTTGGATAAAGAAACGCGGCGTGTATGGACATCACTAAGATGGTGCTTACAAAATTATGCCGGAGCTTGTCTTGGTAAAGAAATGTATACCAATGGCCGAGTTTATTATCAAGAAAAGGTTATTCATATCCTGGTAGGCGAGTCCACTATAGCCAATGCATGGACCGATGGAAGCACCTATATTGCATTCAATATTAACATCGTCAAAAAACTTAAGACCGATCCCGTGAAAGTCGCGGCTTACATTTTTTCTTTATTGGAACATGAAATTGCTCATGAAGGAGATAGTCTTGATTCTGGCCATGATGAAGCCTTTTTTGAACGTTACCATGATATCTCTATCCGGATGAGTTCGGAGAAGCAGCGCTATCTTCATATTTATCTGATGAAGTACACGATGAGTCTGGAAAGGGAAGGGAAGCCTGCAACCGGTCTTGCGTATCAAGAACGCTTTTTGATGGACCGTGTTGGAAATGGACGAATAAAAAAGGGACTAACCAGAGGCATTGATGACGTCTCCACCGAGTCTGTAGTTACTTCACCTATTCCCGTTGAAGATTTGGCACTTATTGAACTAGTGAATATGGGTCTAGTCAATGCAGGAATTAATCCCGATCCTCCGGACTGGTTATCTATCATTGAGCAGGCACGAGAGGCCCAGCTTGAACGTGATGTCAGCCAGGCTGAAGATGAGGAAGACATTACAGCTATGAAAGAAATTGAATTTGAACCTATGCAAGAAATTGAATTTGAAGCTCGAAGAGTGGCCGAGATCCTTGGTATTCCATTTAAGACTCTTGACATTTGGACATATGAATACTATTTTCTGGGACTAGATGATGAGCAAATCCGAGCCGTATGGGAAGAAAAACCATGGAGTCATGAGGATGGATATAATTATTCAGATGAAGAAGAAGTGCTCCGTGATCCATTCGAAGAATACAAACCGGAATTTCATCACCTTTTAAAATTACACGATACGGTTTGGGCACTAGAACGAAATGCAGCAGCAGCTGGCTTTCACCGTGTTGAGGAATATTTGAAATGGCGGGAAGAACAAAAAATGTCGATTCTTCAGGAAAGCACTTCTGAATTTGTGATGGATTAATAAGTGAAATAATTAAAGGTTCTTCGGATTTTGTGGTGGAAATACTGGAAAGGGATTGATAGAAAATGGAAAACAAAAAAATATATCAACCGAACTTTATGGTGCTGAGGCAAAAGAACAACAAGGGAAAGATCTATAAAGTAACTATCTGTAAAAACACATTGAATGTACTGGACGAAGAGGTTATAAGTGGTATTCCTGAAGGTTGGTCAGTCCAAGATTTTTACGATTTGTTCGATGAAGGAAAGAGATTATTTGAGCATATCGACAATGCAACAACTGGAAATTTTGAAGAGCATTCAACCTAATAATCCGAATACCCTAATCAAATAATATATTAAATTGGAGATTACATATAAATGCAAACAATGCCAATATGAGTTTTTGAAATATGATATAAACTCTGATCTATCTAATTAAAGCTCTAATTTTAACACCTACCCTATTCAAGCTATACATAAGGGTCGAGGTATCCATGATAGAAAAGAGGTCACTATGCATACAAATAATAATTCCAAGGAAATAAGCACTACTGATAAACAAGATATGGAGAGGATACTTCAAAGTGGCATCCCCATCCCTGAGACTACTTTAAGAGAATGGTGCACATCCCTATTGCAGGAGATCAAATCAGATGGGCCTTATGGAAGAAATTATATCAATGAACAGGTTAATAAGATACGCCGCGAGCTTCAAATCTCTAATGAAGACCGCTGGGATCTTGAACAAGGTCTTTCAATAACATTAGAGGCCCTTTCAGAAACTCAAAACGAATTAAAATGGTACTCAAAAGAAATTCATTGGATACAGGGTAGATATGTAGAAGACAAATTCATATCTCTAGCAATTGAGGATAAGGGACAGCGTGCTCGCAATTACTTTCTGGCACAAACAACTTATTGATCAGCTAGAATCTTATTCAATGATGGGGGGGATAGAACCATGGAAAAGCACATTTTCGTAATCCTTCTATAACTGCGAGATCAATATGGGAAGAAGCTGCAGACATTGTGTCTCAAATTCTAAAACGTGAGAATGGACAAGGTATCTAAATCCAACTTACCGAGTATAATGGGACAAGAAAATGAGAAATATTTCCGTTGTTGTTTACTACCTTTAGTCCAAAGATGAATCACCAATCTACTTTATTTTCTTTTGACATCCTCTTCGACTTCTTTTTGCGAGGTCACCAAATTGCTATTCAGGTTAGCACCATATCTTATCTATTTATCAATTTTAAAAGTTGGTGTATAATAAAAATATATTTACCTTTATTTCGTCCAAGTCATGCGACAAATGGACATTAAATTTGATTAAAATGCCTCTTAAAGGTTTCTTGATGGTACTCCATCACTACCTTTAAGGGGCTTTTTTGTTTCCAAAAATACCCCATCAAAAGGAGATCGACTATTATGCTATCTAAACAAAACCACGAAAAACGTATTCAGCAGACTCCGTTTGTCCATTATTTTTATCGACCTAAACAAGACGGTGTTCGTGCCATTCTATCCATGTCCGCTAAGGAACCAGGAAATTATCAAATAACTACATTTTTTTATAGTTCAACGGTAAACATGTTCATCGCTTGGAGCGATTCCATTCATCACACATTAAAATCTTGTCTTAAAAGACTGGCTGATGAGGGTTACGAACGAGAAAGATTCAAACGCTTCAATTTATTTGAGAAACCAGATGAATTCGTACCCTCACCACTCAGAGATCCCAATCGTCGAGAAAGAGAAAAAGTACGTACACTCAGAGCATTTGGCGTCGATTTATCACAATACAATAAATTTACGGGGAGTTTTTCAGATGAAACCATCAAAAATTAATTTTGAAAAGATCGCTCACTCGCTTGGTGTTAATGTTCAACAAGCAACAGTCTCGCTATCCATCCCACCATTCGTCGAAGAAGGTCTTCATTATCGTGCTTTCTGTATTGCAGAACTATTGATGGAGGTTTGTGATCGTCCGCAACCATTACATAACCAGTGGGCTGAGGTGAAACGAGTTCTGAATCACTCCGATCTTGAGACCATCGTCATGATACAATTCAATGCTCTCCCTCAATTCTTTCCGCTCGTGTTAGCCAATAAATATCTATTTGGTAACCGTGATGCTGTCGTGATGAATATAAGGAAAGTAGAGCGACAACTCTATGATTTACAGAAAGCTTGGCTTGGCATTACTGTAGGAGGAAACAAAAGATTTGATCACGTTCAGGATCTCCTTGATTTAATGAAAATACGGATTAATAACAAAATTAAATCCAATATTTTTTGAAAGATTGCAGATCAGTTAAGAGATCGAATCGATGCAGCTCTTTTCGAGCTTGATTAAAAGGCAAGAACATGAGAGAACTGATTACAATCAGTTCTTTTTTGATATCAATCAAACCTTTATCAGCTAATTCTAGTTATTTACAATTATAAATAAAATGATATAGTATAAATATACAATTCCATATGTACGTAAATGGGAAGCACCCATCTCAATGAGGCTGAGAAGCTTTGTTTAGATGGGTATTTTCTTTTAGGCACGCAATTTTTTTCTGAGCACTGTCTAAGTGTTTTCATAAAATTAAATGAGAGGGACGTGATTATTTTGGATAAAGCATGGTCCCAGCACCTATACAAGGAGCTGGATATAACGGATATCAAGTCGTTTCCAGAACATTTGAAAAAAGACATTAAGAAAAATCCGAAAAAATACCGGCTTGTATGCAGCGAATGTAAGATAGCATCTATTATCTATGCTAGAGGGGAAAAACGAGAATATTTTACGAGCTACGAAACCACATCTGACCAATACGTGCCTCATACTCAAATGTGCAGTTACTCACTTCCTACAAACATTGTGGCAGGGTTTCAAACCCATTTTTCAAATATCCAAGTTGCACTGGTGGATAAAACGATTGAACTCGACTTCACCTCATTCTTAAACCAGAATATGGAGGAGAATGAAAACAGCAGGTCAAATGTCGAAAACAACAAAACGCCCAATAAGCCAGGAGTAAAGACTAGAAGCGAATCCAGTGGTTCTACTAAAAACAAAATGAGGCGTTATTTTTCAACGTTTTCAGAGATCGTTGAGTTCTTTCGCGTCAATTTATGTTCACTCACCAATGATATGGATTATGACGTCACAATAAAGGGAATAAAGAGCAGCCCTGTTCCTTTAAAGGAAGCTTTTCTGGACAGTGTCCGTCTTAAACACCTTCTTACACCAAGTCAACCCAAAGTCTACGACCGCTTCTTTTATGGCCATATCAAAAACATGCGTCTAATAAATGAATCGTATCGAATCCAAGTTAAAAGTAATCGTGATACCACCGGTTTCAGCACTTTCATTAAAAAATCTGATTTTGACCAGTATGTTCTTGATACCGAAACGATCCCATCTGAAGACAGTTTATTCGTTTGCTTTGGTAATGCCGCGATCACTAAAAATGGCATTGCCGAATACACAAATGTCTATATCGAGGAAAACTGTTTCCGTTTTTTTTCTAATATCGCTAAAGACGGGCATTCCGTACGTAGCAAATTTGAAGTTGATATTGATAACTTTATTTCTGGGTCTGTGAAGTTGAAAGAATTCAATCATGTTGTTCCGGGTTCTTTACAAGGCTATAATGCACAATGGAATGTTGACCGCTGCCGAGCTGAATTCCAACCAAAAAACAATATTGACCTTTTTTATATTCCTGACTTCATACTAGAATCACCAAATCGAAACCCAATAATCATAGAATGTTTCGGTTTCGATAGTTCCATTGAGGACCAAGAAGTTTCGTGGGAGCCATTAATCCGGTATAGAGAAAAAAAAGAGAGGAAAATCGATTTCTTTAGGTCGCTACCAGATTATGATTTCATAGCTGTTCATCCAAGTGATGTGATGGAAGACAATAAAATCAACTGGAAGAAGGCTCATCAATTCTTCAGTGATAAATTAGAGAGGGTGTGATCTATTTGAAAAAAATGATATGTGGACCTTGTGCGAAAAAGCATGAATTTGATCTTTTGCAACGCCACAAGTTAGCTGCCGAACGTGTGCCAGGCATCATATATTTTTGTTCTTTGTGTGAGGATACACATTCTTTGCCTGTTACTCCTGGAATACAAGGTCTCCAGAAATTAAAAGATGTCGAGCAAATAAGCCTATTTTAACCTTATGAGTAATGATTTTTGTGGAACACTAGTTATGCATATAGAACGATTTGAAAAGCACCGGCCTTTTTCGCAAAGAAATGAATAAGTATATCGAGGATAGATAAGCAAACCGTCTTACAGGAGGTAACAAGTATTGAAATCAATTTTTGGTACGGAAATAAAAACCAAAAAGGTAACTTCAAGAAAGAGAATATTAGAACAAATAACTGCAGGTGATAACTTTTTCAAACCTGTTAGTAACAAAGAAGTATTGGAACTTCTATTGTTCCTAAATGCTGAATTAGAATTAGATGACGTTCCTAAAGCAACTATTTTGCCTCAAGATGTATTCGATTCTATCACCAAAACACAGATGCACCGTGTACAAGTGAGTATAGATTGCATAAAAAGCAATCAAATTTTTCCGGCCTTTCATGAATTGTTCGATTTCATACAAGATAATAATATTGATAATGATTTGCCATTTACCAAAGAGGAAATTGCAATTTTAAAACACCTTAATGATATCATTGTCGATAAAATAACATCTTATAATTAAACGATCTGCTCACAAGTTTTAAGGTATCACTTTATTTCATTGACCCTAGCGAAAATAAAAAGGTGGTTTTAGGTCAAAAAGTTCTGCCCCAATCCAGAGAAGGGTCTAAGTACTAAAAGTCTATCCTTGACCCAAATATGTAGACGGCATTTCTATGGACATTCTAGCCATCCATGTGAGAGGACAGAGGGGGATCATCTTCGTCGAATGATGATAAATTCGTAAAGGTATTATCGAAATGAACCTTCGAACCATTTTTGAAAAATAGGGGGAATTGAAATGGCCAATACGTTGGATATGGACTCTTCAGTTCAGTTTCTAATAGAGAATACTATGAAGAATATGAATGATATTTTAAATTTTGTTTTTGCATTAATGGTTGGTCTTGTTGTTATAGTGTCACTTATCTATCTAACAAGTTCTATTAGAATAAAATGGATACCCCAAATTGGGCTAGTTTTAGGCTTCCTTATGTATTTTAGTGAGATGGTATACCTACTTCACTTAGGATTCGGTGGGCTAATTGGAAACTCATGTTACATAATATTTTCTATCATCATAATTAGTGTCGTTATACATACACGAGTAAAAGACATACGATTGGTCTAAACCTCCGGAATCAAAAATCTTAGATCTTGTTGATCCAGTAGAAGCAGCTTCAAGTGCAAGAAAGGAATTGAATTGCTAAAATTAGGGGTCAATCCTCTTGTAAAAAAAATTATTCTTCAGACGAATATGAACTACTTTTTAATGATCGGAAGAAAGTCCAAATGAAATGGCCCGATCATACCGTAGTCACAATGTTGTAGAACCGATAGTTTACGATGAATCTGATTCGTCATATTTTCATGCTCATGCGGAAGAAGAATACGTATTACCAAGCAGAATTTCGAAGGTTACTATAAAAAATGTTTCAAAATGCTTGCCTTGTGTGAGTAGAAGTAATTATCGATAGGAGGGACCTATGGCAAGGACAAAAGATAATGAGGGTTTGAAGCTAATTGCTGCAAAATACTTTTCGGATCTGCAGCAGACCATAGATGATATGGATGAGAAGCGAGCTCGTTCCTTTCTTCAGTGGATAAACAACATGAATACGAACTTGAGGTTTGAAACGACATTTGACCAGGTTAAGTTGAGGAAATATGATCGCGGCGAAATCGTTTATGTTAATTTTTGATTTAATGTAGGATCGGAACATGGTGGTTTTCATTATGCGATGGTTGTTGATGATAATGCGAAGTCCAACAAGGTTGTCAGTGTCGTTCCTCTTGTATCTCTGGATCAAGGGCAAACGAAGGAGATTTTACATAAAGACGAAATTTAAATAGGGATCATTGATGGAATCAATGCAAGCTAACCTCAATAAATGCGATTATTGAGAGATCAAAAATGCCATTATCAAAAATCCCGAAGCTTATGAATATTACAAAATACATTGTACTTATAGAAACAAATCCACTAAAAAAACAAAAAAAAATTTAGAGATACCCGATAGGATAGTTATTAAACCTGAGAGAGATTTGAATAGGTTAAGGGGGAGATACGGAAAGTTAACCAAAGATGAACTTGTTGAAAAAGTGCTACTACTTGAAGAATATATATGTACAAAAGAACAACATTGGTTAAATGATATATTTTCAGGTTTTAAGTCTTGAAAAATCGCTTTTTTTTATTCGATTATAATTGTTTTAATTAGAGTCACAAAAGTTTATAAACCCGTTCTTGATGAATACGGGTATAACCATAAAGTGGATCGAAAGCTCAAAAAAAAGCAGCGCCAGCTGGAGTATGGAATACAATGTTCTAGACTGCGCTGCCGATATTGAGCTATTGTTATCAGTTAAAGAGCTTAACTTAATCTACCCATCCGCCAATGCTTGGATCAATAGAAGGTCATAACTGGCAGCAACGCCTCCCTGTATGCTGAACTTCCCCTCGTATTCCTTATACATGTTGGCGAACAGGCGTCGCGAACTGAGACCATGCATAGGAACAGCCTCTGAAGTGCTGGCTCCCATCGCTTTTACCGAGTGAAGAAAATCTCTTGCTGAAGCATACTTTTCCGTCTGAATGGAGCGTTCATAGTGGATATTTGAAAATCCTGATTCCTTGAGCAAGTTATTCCATTCGTTTATCGATAGAAACCACAGTCCGTGCCGTTGCGGCTCCATTCCACTGGCTCGATAAACTTCATTAAAAGCCTTATGCATCTCGCAGAATGTATCAGGCCCGAATGTCGTGAATATCAGCAAGCCTCCAGGACGAAGCATCAGCCGAAGGTGACCAAGTGTTTGCCTAGGATTGCTCAGCCATTGAAAGCAGGCGTTGGAGACGATGAGATCAAACGAGGATGTCGGAGCATCTCTTGCCCACGTTTCAACATCAGCATGAAGAAAGCGTACACGATCCGATGTGATTTTTCTGATGCCAAAGTTCGCTTCAACTGATAGGACACGCTGTTCAGCTAATTTGATCATCGCTGGCGCAATATCAAGTGCACAAATACTCGCACTGGGCCATTCATTTACTAGAATCTCGGTCAGTGTCCCCGTGCCGCAGCCGATCTCAAGAATGTTGAGCCCAGCTATGTTATCTTTGTTCTTCCACCCTATTAAAGATTTTGCAAGCCGATCTGACATCATACGCTGAACATCAGCGTGAGTGTCATACGAATTTGCACTACGGTTAAATTGACGTCGAATATCACTTATTCTGCTGCTCATGCCACCATCTCCTCAGTTCATCAGCTATTTGATCTTCCCTTCCCAAGAACGGGGCATGCCCGCAGGCAGGTATCGTTAATAACTTTGCTTTAGGTAACTGGGCCATAAGCTCCGATGCAGCGCCGTAAGGACAAATACTATCCTCAGTCCCGTGCACAAGAAATACCGGACAAGAGATGCTCTTCAGTTGAGATAAGCATTCCTCGCTTCGCAAAATCTGAAGACCTGCGACTAGCGCAGAGGTTGTCCAGCTATCGATTGGGGGAAGACCTTCACCCAGACCAGCCTCCCATTCTGACTCCGTAAACATGAGCTGCCGGAACTTTGTTTCAACGGCTTTTCGATCCTGTGCAAGTCCTGTAATCATCTTCCTAACGTATATATCTACCCAACCAAGGTCCGTCTCTTCTTTTGAACGAGTAAACCGAGCAGTTGCCGCAAACAACACAAGGCCATCAGCAAACCCTTTGGCCGCTAGTCTAAGCGCCAGTAAACCTCCGAGTGACCAACCACAGATCAACAGCGGACCGTGGAAAGTCCATGTCCTACAAGTCACACAATCCAAATACAGGTAATTTCCCACTGTTATTTCAGTCAGAAGTAGCATTTCCTCTGGAGTATCTGCATCACTATAATCTACGGAAACATGATGGAAATCCGGCAATAACTCACGAAGTCGATCGAAAACCGCATCCGGCATGCTCCATCCGGCCAACCATAAAATGGTGCCATGTGTCTGTGGCTGAGTCTTCACTGAATCAGTGTCCAATACAATCATGAACTCAACACTCCTAGTCGAAGTCCTATGGTGTGGATGCGTTCTGAAGCATTTGTCAGCTCCTTTTCAGTATGGACAGCTGATAAGGAAAAGCGAATGCGTGCTGTGCCATCAGGCACAGTAGGTGGACGTATGGCAACAGCTGCAATCCCCTCTTCTTCAAGAGCTCCGCTGAAGCGTAAGGCCACATCATTATCGCCGACGATCAAAGGTACAATAGGGGAGTCGCCGGAACCGATGTTAAATCCAGCCTCACAAAGCGAGGAGCGAAATAACATGCTTGCCGCATAAAGCTTTTCTCGACGCCAGTGTTCCTCTTGTACCAAAACCAATGCCTTTGAAATACCTGCTACGATAGAAGGAGGCAACGCAGTTGAATAAATGAGTGGTCTAGCCTTGTTCAACAGCCACCGAATTAACGTGCGGCTGCCACAGATATAAGCTCCGTAGACACCGAACGATTTGCTGAATGTACCCATATGTATATCCACATCATTCTGCAAGCCGAGTTCATGACACAATCCTTCACCCCGCACTCCGTACATCCCCCCACTGTGTGCCTCGTCTACCATCAGCATCGCCCCGTACTCGTGTTTGAGCGCAACAAGTTCACGCAAGTACGCCTGATCGCCATCCATAGAGAAGACAGCATCCGTAACGATCAACTTTCGCCGTTTATCACGATACTTATTCAATAGCGTACGCAAATGTTCCATGTCGTTATGACGGTAACGTGCATGCTCCGCGCGGCTCAATACAATGCCATCCACCATGCTCGCATGGTTCAACTGATCGCTAAAAACAACATCTCCTCTGCTAACAAGCGCACTAATAACACCAGAATTAGCCATATATCCATTAGCCATAACTAGCGCAGCTTCGCAGTTCTGCCATTCGGCCAGTGCTTCTTCAAGACGGTCATAAGGCAACCGGTTGCCTGTCACATGGCGAGAAGCGCCTGAGCCAGCTCCTTCTGTGAGCAGGGCCTCGCGCATCGCTTCAAGTATGGCGGGATGTTGGGAGAGTCCAAGGTAATCATTCGAGGACATGTTGAGCAGTAATTGTTCTTCGCGTATTATATAGCCAGGAGAACCGGGGATCGAGCTGCTTGCACGCAAGGAACGCTCCAATGAGGCATCAGCCAATGATTCAAGTTCTTTTTCCATCCAGTTCATGGTCGGCACCGCCTTAAAGAGCATTTAATTCAATCTCAAAGCCCAAATCCTCAATAATTTGAAGATCAGCTGAAACGTCTTGACCTGCTGTCGTTAAATAATCACCTACAAAGAGTGAATTTGCGGCGAACAGCGACAAAGGCTGAAGTGTACGGAGGTTGACCTCACGCCCGCCAGCCACGCGGATTTCCTTAGACGGACAAATGAAACGAAACAGGGCTAATACCTTCAACGCTTTCATCGACGGCGTGCGGCCTGCATGTTCCAGAGGTGTTCCTGGTATCGCATTCAAGAAATTGATCGGAATCGAATCCGCATCAAGTTCTCGGAGCGCATAGGCCATTTCAACAATTTCTTGATTTGTCTCGCCCATGCCGATAATGACACCAGAGCAGGGGGACATGCCGTATGCCTTTACTTTCTCCACGGTTTCAACACGTTGATCATAGGTATGGGTCGTCGTGATGGATGGGTAGTTGGCTTTGCTCGTGTTCAAGTTATGGTTGTATCGATGTACGCCTGCTTCAGCAAGACGTTTGGCTTGATCGTCCTTGAGAATGCCCAGACATGCGCAAATTTTTAGAGGCATTGTATGACGGATTTCTCTAACCGCGTCCACTACTTGATCCAGTTCCTTATCTGTCGGTCCTTTCCCAGCCGCTACGATGCAATAGGTTCCGGCTTTGCGTGCCATTGCTTCACGTGCCCCTGAAAGCAATGTGTCTTTATCAAGCAGGGTATATTTTTTAACCGGGGCCGTCGAAACGATTGATTGCGAGCAGTATCCGCAGTCCTCGGGACAAAGGCCGCTTTTTGCGTTGATGATCATGTTCAGCTTCACTTTTTTACCATAAAAATGCTTTCTCACCTGAAACGCAGCCTGCATGAGCAGCAATACCTCATCATTGTCTGCTTCGAGCACAGTGAGCCCTTCCTCTAACGTTAAACATTCTCCATGCAATGCTTTTTGGGCAAGTGATTGCCATTCTATCTCCGCTGAAATTGTTGTCATATCAATCATCCTCCCATAGGTTGAACTGCAAATGCCTCTCTGATTGGCTCGAATTGTATTGTTTTTCGTAGCGTATTAATCAACATCTCTGAAGTCGCTTCGGCGTGCAAATGGGGAAACCGACCAAGAACCTCTAGGCCGCTGTATTGTTCAATTAATTGTGCATTCGTTGCGACGCTCGGGTCGTCATGGGACTCCGTTGATTCACCATCGTTCAATATGATGCCAACAATTGGGACTCCGCGATGCCGAAGGAATGAAGCAGTCAGAAGTGTGTGATTAATTGTTCCGAGGCTAGAACGGGCTACAATTAGAGCAGGTATCCGAAGCTCCGAGATTAAGTCCACAATGAGGGCGTCATCGGTTAGCGGTACAGCTACGCCGCCCGCGCCTTCGACAAGCAGCGCCTCGTAACGTTTAGTAAGCGGTAAACCAGCGGTGATTAGCTCCTTCATCGTAAGAGTCACACCAGCCTGCTTAGTGGCGAGCATCGGCGTAAGCGGAGCTTCAAATGTAAATGGCGCGACTGCCTCAGGCCGTTCGTTGATTCCCGTGCTTTTCAGCAGCCGCTCAGCATCGGTAAGTCCACTACCAAGAAGAGCACCGGATTGAATCGGCTTCCAGACACCGGCATTCATCCCTTCAGCACGAAGCATAGCGGTAATGGCTGCCGTTATAACCGTCTTACCGACATCGGTGTCCGTACCTGTAACAAATAGTCCGCGTATCGTTTCATCGTTAATTTTGTTCAAATAACTCAACCGCCTTCTGTAACGTGAAGTATCGATTCCGCCAAAATATCTGTCATGGCATCCAGTTCGGCTTCATTGCTGACAAGCGGAGGGATGAAGACGATCACATTGCCGAGGGGTCTCGTCAGCATTCCGAGTTCTCTGGCCCGCAAGCTTGTCCGAACGCCAATTCGTTCTGCCCAATCGTACTGCTCTCGTGAAAGCTTATCGCGTACGAGTTCAATTCCGATCATTAATCCCTTTTGCCGGATTTCACCGACGTGCGGGCGATCCTTTAGAGCTGCGAGCTTTTGCTCGACAAATGACGCCTTTACTCTTACTCCTTCTACCATTTTGCGCTCTTCAAACAGCTTCAAGCTGGCCAAAGCAACGGCACAGCCGAGTGGGTTCCCTGTGTAGGAATGACCATGGAAAAATGTTTTCTGCTCTTGGTAATCGGAATAAAACGCGGTGTACACCTCGTCAGTCGCAAGCGTCGCTGCAACAGGCAAATAGCCGCCGGTCAGCCCTTTCCCGATCACCATCAAATCAGGTAAAACATCTTCTAGATCACAAGCGAACATAGCCCCCGTTCGACCGAAACCGGTCGCCACCTCGTCAGCGATGAGCAGCACACCATACTTGCGGCACAGCATAGCCATCTGGCTTAAACAGCCTGGCGGCATGACAATGATGCCACTAGCCCCTTGCACTATCGGCTCCACAATGAGAGCCGCAATCTCATCCGCCCGTGTCTCGAGCAAATTACGTAGTGCGGTTAGTGTATCTTCCAATGCCTTCGTCTCACCGCCATCATGGCGATAAGAGTAGGGATATGGAATGACGTGCGAAGGAAATAGCATGGGGCGAAACACGTCATGGTACAGAGGGATTGCACCGACACTCACTGCTCCAACTGTATCTCCATGGTACGCTTGATTCATCGTGATAAACTTCGTTTTACCCCGTATCCCCTTGTTATGCCAGTATTGAAACGCCATTTTGATAGCGATCTCGACACCGGTTGCTCCTGAATCTGAGTAAAACACTTTGTTTAATCCTTCCGGAGTTATCCCCACCAACTTTTCTGCAAGCTCGATTGCTGGTACATTGGCCATTCCGAGAAGTGTGGAATGGGCGACTCGCCCTAACTGTTCCGTGATCGCCTGATTTAGCTCCGGCACGTTGTGTCCATGTACGTTGAGCCAAACTGATGAGAAACCGTCATAATAAGCGCGTCCCTGGGCGTCATACAGCATGATACCTTCGCCGCGTTCAATAATGAGTGGATCAGAGTTATTGTAGTCTTTCATTTGAGTAAAAGGGTGCCATAAGTGATTCTTATTCATGGCAGCAAGCCGATCGTAATTCGTTATCAAAAATTATCACCATCCGTTAATCGTTTTTAATTGTTAACCAAAATAATTGTTTTCAGGTTTACAATCAATTTGGTTATTTTAGCAGACCTGGACGCCCCTGTAAAGTGAATTCAAAGTGTAAGATTGAGAATTGATACCATACAGAACCAACCGAAAACTCCAACTAAATATACTAATAATGTGAATGATAACCAAATATAGAAAGATACTTTTGTGCCGTTACCTGTAAGAAACTAAAAGAGAACGCGGAAACGAGGTACCCAAAATACTAAAATATAAAACAACAAAAACCCTTCTGCATAGATCACAAAAGGGTTAATCTGGGAATATTTAAATTATGAAATACGAATTGATTTTGCGCTATCTTGCACGTGCTTATGAATACTATCTCAATAATTAACTCATTTATAACTACAAAGTACTACTTCTTATGTTTTAGCTTTTATTCCATAGATTTAATTTAAATTTGGTACATCAGATAAAATATTTATCGGTCTAAGACTTTATTTGTTTCTTTCAGAAGGAGGCTTTTGCAATACCCAATCAGTTGAGGCCGATCAGCAAGCTAAGAATCGTGAGGCCGAAACATAGCAGGGATAAAGTTGTGAAATTATCCCCCTGATATTATGGATCAAATTGATGCTAAAATTGAATTTCTATACACGAAAAAATCTAAAGAATAATAGTGGTAAAAAACATCTGAAGGCTTGAAATATTACTTATTTTTGCTATACTAGATCAGCAAGGTAAAAAGTTTAAAACAATGCCTTTAGCGACCAAAAAAATAATTCTTTCTTTAAAAACAAAGGCCACCTGAAAAGAGAGCCCTGCAAAAGCCTTAATTTTGAGGAAATGGGCACTCCGAGATGGTAAAAGTGATTGAAAAACTAAAAAAGCAGCTCGTTCCTTGTCAGAGGATGGGCTGCTTTTGCTCTATTAGCCGAACCATTCGTTTCACATTTACAACAAACGCAGTGAGATTGGCCTGTATTCGCATACGAAAGAGACCTCGGTATTTGGCTGTAGCCATACCGTGGAATCTCTTCATCTCGGCGTTCTTGTGTTCAATGATCGGCCTGCGCTTAATTCGCTCTTTGAATGTATCACTTAGTTCGAACTCGATTTGCTCTTTGAAGTGCTCGGCGATGATCCGGATGGAGTACGTCTTGCTTTTGGACTCTGGTTTGTAGCAGCCATCGCGCAGCGGGCATACTTTGCACTTCTCTACGTCAAAGTAGAATACGAGCGAGCGGCTGTCTCCGCTTTTTTTACTGCCTTGAATCGCTTTGCGAATGCTGTGTTCGCCTGCGGGGCAGACCACGAAATTAGCGTCCTTGTTGTAGTCGAATCCATCTTGACGCACGCCACCCGAGTGAACAACGGGATTCAGTGGAACGACAGGCTGGATGGATTCCTTTTTCATTTCTGACAGATTGTCTTTTCCGGAGTATGCCGTGTCTGCAATGATTTCTTCGACTACAATCCCATTTGCTTTCGTTTGCGCCAGTAGAACAGGTAACTGCTTTCCGTCATCGCTGGTTCCCGGTGTCACTTCGACAGCCGTAATAAACTCTTCTTCTGTCATAGCCAGGTGCTCTTTATAGCCAAAAAACGACTGGGTACTGCTTTTCCAACCGAACCTTGCGTCAGGGTCGACCGCTGACCGGATGCCTTTACTTGCTAGCAGACGCTCATCTTCTACGATTTCCTTCGCGATATGCAATTTGTCACTTATTGCCCCCTCATGGTCCGGCAACAACTCTTCTACCGTTTGGCCAAGCTCGGCGAGATAGCGCAACATGATCTTCTCTGCATCTTCTTGCTCACTTTTGACATTCAGCAATGGAGGAAGCTTCTTTTCTAGCTTCGGATGCCGTTTCACCACAACACGAAACAGTCGTTTGGCTGCTTCCCGAAGCACGTTCAGCGGCTGTTGGCGCTGAGTCGCTGCATGCGTATGCGTAGCATCCATAATGATGGTTTTCGACTTGATGAGCCCTTTGTCGATGCCCTGGCCTACTACTTGTTTTAGAACATCCTCCACCTGACTTACGCCAAGACGGTGGTTACGGAAACGTGAGAGTTGCGAAGGATCCGGCAGTGGATCTTCCGGGTTAATCCCGATAAACCACTTGTACGCCAGATTCACTTGCGTTTCCTCTATAACACGCTCGTCCGAAAGATTGTAAAGGATCTGCAAAAAGAGTAGACGAAAGAGCAGTTCCGGTTCATTAGCTGGTCTGCCGTAGTATTTACAATACGAGTTTTCCACCAGCTCAAGTATGAAACCAAAGTCCACAATGCTATGAATCTTGCGTAAGAGGTGATTTTCCGGAACAAGTGTATATAACTCCGCATGAAAGGATACGGTTAATTGTCTACCTACATGTAACAAAGCTGTTCAACTCGCTTTTCCTTTTTTTCCATTATACAACAAACCCAATGCCTACGCGGCATTGGGCTGTATTTTACAGAAACTGTATTCGTTTTGCAGGGCTCTCTGAAAAGGTGGTCTTTTTCGTTCGTTAACTATGGAGCTGCAGTGCGTCCAGAAATAGGTTAGAGAGGATCGGTAGTAATCCTGGATGCAAGAGCTGCAGGATCGATCCGGAGCCGGGAGAAGTGAAACCAGGAGGAGCATGACGGCATTGGCCGTGAGTTCAAGAAAACGGAATGCAGCAGATCCGGAAGCGCTGGATGATCTGCGAATCGATGCATCAAGAGCCGTCGGAAGACGGATCGGACGAGCAGCTGCAGCGCGGTCAGAAATAGGTTTAGAGGGATCGGTAGTAATCTTGGATGTAAGAGCTGCAGGATCGATCCGGAGCCGGTAGCCGGGAGAAGAGAAACCAGGAGCAGCATGACGGCATTGGCCGTGAGCTCAAGAATGAATGAAAGTAAATCCGGAAGCGCGGACAGAATGATTGACATCGTACTATAACCCCTGGATAATGCACAAAAGAACCAAAAACCACCGAAGAACTTATATCGGTGGTTTTTGGTTGTGTGGATAGGTGCGAGATGAAAGCTTGTCCCTATTTAAAGAGCCAGTGATTGAAGATGGTTACGGAAAGGTTTATGAGGGCTGGACCAAAGCGCTTAAACCAAAAACGAAGGGTAACCAAAACAGGGTTAAAGGTAACTAAAAAAGGATCATAAAAGGTTAAAACAGGGCGAAACCAAAATGATCCACCTGGTCGAGCTGAAAGGTAACTAAAACAGGTGTTTAAAAGAATATGATTTCATCATTTCCAAGCGTAAAGATAACTCTTTCGGTACTAGATTATCTCTTTTGAAAGATCAAAATACACCTACTCCCTGTTTTTGTTACCTTTCAAATTATTGCCTTGTACGCCAAGGGACTGAGCACGCAGGTTTCATCTTATCCTCCACCTAAAAATGTATTGAATATGTTACGTCGGATGGTTATAAAATCATTATCATTGCATTTCTATTTTCTATCTCGCTGACTACCTTGAATCTTTTCAAGGATTTCAGCCATATTATTTGCATGCTGCTCGGACAACTGATTCATCATCTTCGACATGTTCTCTTGCCACAAGCTTTTTTCTTTAAGGAATGCTTCCTTGGCCTCCATCTCTGTTTCCTTCTTCAACACCTCCAAAGCCCGAACGTGTTCTTTCTCCTTTTGCTCAGCTGCCGCTTCTGTGTCTTTAATCCTGCGATCATTTTCTTTCTGTTGTTCCTCCAACTGCAGACGAAGAACTCTTTCAACCTCTTTATGTTTGGCCAGTTCTTCATTCTTAATTCGCTGAGCTTCCTGGAGCTGTAGTTTCATTTCTGCCGCATCCGTTTCCGCTTGGTTAAGGTCTTCAACGCGTTTTTCAAGCTGGGCAACCTTTTCACCAGTCAAATGCCTGATTTCCTCTAGCGCTTGACTAGTCTTCTCGAATTGAATCAATTTAGTATGGAGGTCATTATTGGTCGAATAAGCCTCTGTAAGCTCTTCCTCTTTTTGCGAAAACTTTTTCTGAAGAACCGTTAGGTCCATACGCAAGGATTCCATCTCCTGAGACATCCGTACCTCTTCTTCTAATAATTTTTCCTTTACTTCTTCAACGGCATCTAATCCTTTTTCTCTCATTCGAATATATACACTAGACAAACGACTCATGTATTTTTGAAGTTCTTTTAATTCTTCTGCAAATTCCGGGCTCGTTTTCTGTAGATCATACAACTTCGATATTTGAAGTAAATGATCTATAAATGTATCGTCAGTACCACCTGCAGCAGCCTTCATCGCTTCATACATCAAACGGGTGGTAGTGGACAGCCTCATCCCCTTCGTTTTGCCATCCGTCCCTTTATCGAAATTTAAATCTTTTATATCATCCATAATTTTCTCCTCCATTGTTAACATGAGAACCCTTATGTATCAAGGTTGTTAACATGTTAACATGCTTTTTAATGTTAACTATACCATATATTTTTATCTTAAAATAGTAGAAATATTCAAGGCTCTGATGGTATACTTGAGACAGGAATCTAACTTCCGATAATATAATGGTATCGGAAGTTAGAATGAAGATGTGAGATAGATTAAAAAGAGAGGGTGGGTGGGCGTCATAATTATTGATACAGGTTTTCAGAATTGGTGATTTTGGATTATTTGTTTCTTAATTTTCACATTTTATGAGAAAATGAATATAGGGATGTAGAAGGTTTGGATTTTAAAGATGAACTCTATCAAAGAAGATCCATATTACTGATATTGAACCGGAAATTGTGATTAGGAAAGGCCTTACATAGATCATATCTCTTCTATGGGTTTATCGAGAGAGATGCTTATAGTTCAACTAGTGGTCCGGGTTTACAAATACCTGCGATATTCTATGGATCTTTGATATTCTCCAAGGTGGACATTTCACAAAGGTTATTGTTTGTTAGAGATTATTTTTCAAACACGCAAACGACAATCTGTAAGCTCAATTCTAGACGAACTGGGGGGGTAATCCTTGAAAATGGCACTGAGAAGAGAAATTGTTGAGCACGCACTTTTAGTTAATGTTCTTACGTTGAACGAAGAATACAAAAATGTACTAACTGGATTAGGTCATGAACTTATCATCACACCTTACGCGATAATTGGCATTAGCCAAAATCATTTCAATGTTTCTGAATATAAATTCACTCTAAGTAGTGAACAAGCAAACAAGGCGTATCTTTCCTACAAAGATCAAAATGAGAAGTGGATGTTTGTTGAAATATACGGGGATCTCATTGCCGAGTTGAGAGATCTCAAAACCACTGAATATATACTTACGAAAAACAATTAATTAGGCGACCTGCTTAAATCATGTGGAATAGAGGAGAAGGGGGATAAGATTACTTTGGGGCGTCGGTTTCGCTTATGGTACTCTGAGGCAAGTTTAAAATAAGAGAAGGGGCACATATGAGAAAACGACAAAGAAGATTTTTATTTATAGAAGAAGATATACCGTTATTACAATCACAAATTAAAATCATATCGAGAAATAAATTAGTTAATTTGGTTCATTGCAAATGAGTAATCAAATACATATACATTTAGTCATTGCATGAAAGTCCAAGAAATGCCGCGCTATTATGAAGTATAAATCCGCTTGGAGGAAAACGTATGAGACAAATGATAACGATCGACCAATTGAACGAACTTGATTCAAACCAAAAAGAACAATTGAGAAAATGGTGGAATCCATCTGAAAACGATTACTACATTCTTAATTTACATAATAGTAATCCCGTATTGAAAGTTGGCAAATCAGAGAAGAAAGAATATTCACTTCCATTACTTAATATTGGTTTATGTATAGACATTATCGATAAATCAAACAGTGTTGGATTTATGCTTATGAGAGAACATGAAACTTTTTCACTATTCTTCGCTCATAAACCGACTCACCCTTCAGGAGAGATTGATGGTTGGACAGTATCTGAAATAGAAGATGACGGAAATAGTTGCGAACTAATTGATTACTTATGGGAATCAGTAAAACTAATATTGAACAAACGTTTACTGCATTAGCAACGCGGTTAGAGGGTTTGGGTAGTAAAACCCCGATTCATGCATCATCGTTTTCAATACATCATTACATAGTTAATATTATGTTAACTAATGATAGCTATGACCACAGAGGTAATGATATCCAGAAATCCCCTGAGGTACATAAGAGTGAACAATTGTTACCGAATTGATTTTAACATGAAGAAAGATGTTCCCAGCAGGGATTTGGTAAACAGGGCAATGCTGGAAGCTAACTAACTTAACAATTTACTTATTGATAGGGGAAATCAAATCTTGAAAAAACTGGTGGATCTATTTGACGATTACTTTGACTATAAATCATTGATATTAATATTGATGGGGCTACTAGTTATTATAGCTCTAAATTTCAGTGAATAATTTTGAGTCACAATTTAATTTCTAACAGATCAACATCATTTATCAAGAAATACAACAATATCATGCGAAACTTCTGTTCTAAAAAACTATCAGAATCGCTACCTGCAAATTCATAAATAGATGATAAAAACAAAACTTAGTAATGTTAACTACTAAGTTAATTTTGTAACGAATGGGGTGCCGATTATTTTTCACACTAAAAAATGCTTGCGCAGCGGGTTGTGTTGCACGACAATGCTAGCGGTTGTTCCAAAGTATGGAAATAGCAATCTAGATAGTGAATTCCTCGAAACCATGTCTGAGGATAAGGCAGATCAATACTTTTCAGAAAATTCTGAACTTATGGGTACTCCGTGCAAATGGCTAGATAGAGACCAACTTACTACAGAAGCTACATGTAAAGTTCATATTCAAAGAGGTGATGAATGCCGTAATTACCCGGAGGCATTCAAGAAAGATCAGTGGTGCACTGTTGGTTTAGATTACTGGAGCTCAAGGATGAAAAGCGGCATGCAAATTCCACAATGGATTGAAAAAGTTATTAACGAGGGACACAAGTAAATGGATATTAAAATTAAGATCGCCACTGAAAACGATAATCCCGGTGAATTGATGGCCTACCCAATGGCATTGGCATCTAATCGCAAAGCAACTACAGAGGATGTACTCACAATATGCCCACATTGCAGTAATCCATGTCTATATAACAAAGAGATTATTGAACTTGAACATCTGTATCACGGTCGCCTCGTAGCAGTCTGTTCAATCTGTGCATTACTAATACGGAATATGACACTTACGCCTCAACAACGATACACCATTCTTTTGGCCACTGAAAGGTACCTGGATTGGTATCGTTATGGAAAAAGTGATATGAACTCGCTTCTTAAACCAGTAATCGGAAAATGCTTTAAATTTGTCCATCCTGAAACTAAGGATCACTTCGCGATGATGCCAGTTGAAAACGGACCCAATATAGATCAGTTGTACTACCGAAGAATTTCTGAAGATGTAGAAGCCTACATCATAGTTCCTCTCAATAAAGCAAACCGGTTATTGCTGCAATTTGAACAGGTATTTACCATGATGCCAATTCAAACCTCTTCATACTTTCAGTGTTTAAAAGAGTCGTTTGGTAACGTACAATCGCTTCCGTTCCTTGGAGATTATATAACGACCTTAGGTATTTCATATAAACCATCTCCCGAGCCTAGATAGTCAGTACGTTTGCATGCTGCCGCGGGATGATATGACAATAGGAGGCCTTTTATAATGACAATGGTAACTAATCATTTATTTATGAAAGCTTACCTGATAGCCTACACAATATTCTTAGGGACATTTACAGTTGCGGTATTCAGTCCTGGATATTCTTACATTTCAGAGGATGATTACCGTTTATTTTTACAAATATCACTCCCATTTTTAATCATATTCCCTTTGTGTATGATTTACTCTGTTAGAAAGTGGTACAAAGACGTTAACTACTGCACTGAGAGAGTAATTGAAAGCTTTAGAAAAAGAGGATTGACAGTTAAATCAATATTTCTTAATGATGAAAAGCGTGAGACATATCGGTTTCATGTAGACACGAATCAAGGAAAATTCGATTGTATTCTTGAGATTCGTTGGCTTAGTATGAAGGTTTTGTCTTATCCTGAATTAAATACAAAAAAATACTGGAATTAAATACTTAAGACTGCTAACGATCAATTATAAACAAAAAACCCTTGGAGTTCAGTTATTGATGCGATAAACCGGTAAAAAACAGCTTTGATTTGACATACTGCGATGAATGTCTAAATCCAAAACCTGATCTACAAGTATTGGAAGGCGACAGAAAAAAGGATGATCAGAGTGGTGTATATGCTAGCTAGAAATCTACTAGGTCGTGACACTCGTACATGAATTTTTCTTGGTAACTTTTTCAAAAAGGAGATTCGTTTCATGCAGACCCTAAAAGAAAAAATCGAATGGATGCTTGCTGGGAAATTTTTAACCGACAGGAGATAAATCGTTATGTGCTTATGGCATAAATCTTAAAAAAATGGAATTTTATTCGATAGCAGAAAGGCAGTAGGATCTAAAAATCCAAAAGTTGTAGTCAGAGATCAACATATCCCACTTGAAGACATAGCTCTAAATATGGTCATCCTTGATACAACAATATAAGTTTGTCATTTTGCTTCACTGTTCGTTATGAACGGTGAAAATATGTGCAATGAATGCCTTCTTATAGGCATTATGAAAAGTAAAGAACCTTTGATTATTACACAAAGCAAGTAACAGAATGAAATACCTGTTCATGAGGTGGTTGAATGCAGGATTTAATTAAGGAGCTTACAAAGGCTCAACAAAAAAACTTATTGGAACTATATGATTGGCACAATAGATTGGGATTGACCATAGGGCGGGGTTCTCGAACGGGTCGGTATCTTGTTGAAAAAGGATTGGCCATTCAGACTGGAGACGTATTCAATTACGCATACCAATATCAAATAACCGATCTTGGTATGAAGGTTGTGGATTACATACGTGGAGATCGTCATTGAATAAGTGGGGTGAACAATATCGAGTACATTACATCGGCTGACAACGAGCTCGAAAAATCAGAAGAGACTCTCAGTTTTCTCATGGAGCAAGCAAAAAAGTACGTTACTAATTCAAAAGCAGAAAATACTTTAAAATCATATCGGTCAGACTGGAAACATTTTAAAGACTGGTGTAAGAAATTCCAGTTACCTGATTTACCCACCAATGATGACACATACGCTTTATATTTATCAAATTTAGCTTTTGAAGGTTTCAAGGCAAGTACGATTCAAAGAAGAATGAGTGCGATTAGCCAGGCTCATACATTAGCAGGTCATGAATCACCTTCAACAACAAGAATTAAAACCGTTTGGGCAGGGATTCGCCGTTTGCATGGAACCGCAGAAACCGGGAAACATCCAATCCTTATTGATACTTTGAAACAAATGATATCTGAAGTTTCAGACAAGCATATAGGAGTCAGGGATAGAGCTTTGTTGTTGATTGGATTCGTCGGAGGTTTCCGCCGTTCCGAATTAGTAAACCTTGATATAGATGACGTTTCTTTATCCAAAGAAGGACTTATCGTCCGAATCCGTAAATCAAAAACTGACCAAGAAGGGAGAGGAGAACTTATTGGTTTACCATATGGTTCTAATGAAAATACCTGTCCTGTAAAATCATATCTGTCATGGACATCATCTGCAAACATCACATCTGGACCTATTTTTCGTCCCATAAACAGGCATAACCAGATCTTAGATAAAAGGTTGTCCGGCAGAGCTGTTGCTTTAATTGTAAAGCGTTATGCTGAAGCCATCGGACTTGATGAAACTTTATATGCCGGTCATAGCTTACGTTCAGGAATTGCCACGACACTTGCTATGCTCGGTAAAAGTGAACGTTCGATTATGAGACATACACGACACAAATCGGAAGCGATGGTAAGAAGATATATTCGAACTGGATCTCTTTTCTCGGAAAATGTCGTAGACAATATAGGATTATAGTCTTGTATAATTTTAGATGTAAAAAAGATGAACACACTATACCAAGAGATGGATTCCTGAAAATAAAATATTCATATTGTAAAGCGCCCATTGGCAATAGCCTATTACTCTCCCCAAAGATACAACCATGTGTTTGCTCGCTTCCAACCGTATGAGGGGAATGAGGAGATATTTTTATCTACACAATTTAAGACCATACAAGGATAGAGGAGATATCATGTTAGGGTATGCAGATTAACCAGATGATGTCGTAAGATAGAGTACCGTTAGAAAGGCTGTTGAGTTAGACAATACAAGTACTTCAATGCCTCAGAAACCAAGTGGTGTAAATGCCCCTTCACAAGCACAACCAGCAGCACCACAAGCGAATGCATCAAATTTGCCAGTGGAAGATAAATATGCTGGCAAGGTGTTTGTTAGTGGTAAAGATATATTTGAAGCTGTTATGGTAGACTCTACAGATATTGCACTTAAGATGAATACAACATCTAAAAATGGAATTCCTAATTTTTTCTACGACAATAAAAATTATAGTATAGATAAATCTGATTTTTATTTCTATATGGACACTCAAGAGGGATACTGGAATGTTGAAGCAATAAAAAGTTTCATTCCTTCTAAATATTTAGAGAATATGCCTAAATATCAAATTGTGAATAATACACCAACAAAGAAATAATCAACCAAATGTCGCAACATAGGTTTTAGAGTCAACATATTGTTGCGTTACCAGATCAAAATTATTTACTTTAGGCATCAAGCGGAATGCTCAGGACTTGGGCTGCTTCCACTGAATGTAGCGATATACACATGCCACCGGCGCGATAGGCCGTGACCAACAAATGCTCTTGTTATGGGCAGCACCGTGTATGTTACGACTAATGAATTCAAAGAATTCATTGATTTTCGAGAAGGTATGCTGAGCCAGGCAAGTGGCCTTCCGACAAGATCTTATCCGGATGTCACTAAATAAGCATTCTTTTGTTCTCATAAAAGTACACCGTGATGAAGATACAGGACATCGAAGTGTAACAAAGATAATAGAAATTTAATGTTCTTAAATTAACTTCGGGTGAGGGATAAAGAATGATAATAACCATTAAGATAGTACTGACAGTACTTTTAACTCTGGCACTGATACCAATAAGGAACAGATTTGAGGCACTGAGAGAGTCTAAAATGCCTACTAAGTCAACACCTGAATTCTTAATTGGGGTATTGAGGAGGAAAACCGCAACCTCGGATGATGTAGCGATAGCATTAGGTTTGTTCTTAATTAACTTTTTACTTTTAGTGCTGATCTCTGGTTACTTCTTAATATGGTTCTGGTAAAGAGTAGGGATGAAAGATTAATATGGATACATGTTATATTATGGAGTGTGAGTATTTTGAGGCGAGAACCATGAATCAAATCCAAAAAGAAGCGGGAGGGAAAACCCGCTTCTTTTTGGATTTTGTTTACCCCTATCAAATATAAGCAAATATAGGTTTATATATGAGATTCATCACGATCCCTTAGTTTATCCTTTATTAGCTTCTGTTGTTGTACATCCACTACTGTCTAATAACACAACAATCTTCCTTGCTTCCACACTCGTTCCTCTTCAGTCGTTTTTATCATTTTTAGCTCCTTATATTTTTGAGATGCTGAATCCCTTAATTCACAATTCTCATCCAAGAGATGTTCTACCGTGAATTTTAGCACCCGATAAAGTTTGGGAAGGAATACGGCATAGATCCACTATATAATAAATCAGAGCGAATAAAAGGATTAGCAATTATATGACTGTATTAAGATTCGAAGAAGTCTATAAAGTTAACTATCATTCTATCAAACGTAGTTACAGTAAGAATAGGGATTCAAATACCAATGACCTTAGCACCTTTAAAGCGGGTTGGAGAACAATACATCCAGCCCGCTTCTTTTCTCAACTGGTTAATCCAGCCTTTGAAATTGCATGGGTGGAGCAATATTTAATCAGTATCCTAAAGAAACCCGCTTCAACCTAGAATGAAATCTTAAAAATATGAATGAGACTAACAGGTTTGGCCTCGACTATCATATAATAACAAATAGGAAATAAATTGGTAGCAGGGAAGTGTATTATCATGAAGGAATACATGAATGACATCTCAGAGTTTTCAGATTTAGATCAACTGTACCTATTAAACATATCAAAAACATCCATTTGCAACTTTTCTTTCGAATTCATTTCTCGTTGCATTTCGTTTCTCCACAAACAAGGGAGTAAATCTTTTGGATCTGTGATTATTATGATTGATGGATACGGAGATGACCCTGCAGAAATCTATGAAATACCAGAAGTACGAAAATGGATGTCTGAACTTTTTATACGATATCCTTATTTTCTTTACTTTATTAATTATAGTCTCGATTCACACATTTCCTTACTTTCTTGTATAGGAGATATTGCTGTAGTATATGCTGGAGTTAAAACACAAGCACCGATGGAATACAAACGTCAAGGGATAGACCCCATACATGACGTTGAGCCAAAGAAATGGGTTATTACTTTATCTGACAACCTCTTTTTCTTAATGAAAAGGGCTCTTATTGACTATGGCCAACAAATCAACGATTTTTTGGGGCCTGCTGAAACTATAAAAATGATAACGGTAATTACAAATCGCTCATAGGAGATGTATTAATCACTTGGGGTAACGACATTCTATCCGAATATCAAAAAAAATGGGGAAAGGGGTTTTACTGAATTCAATAGAAAATAGTCACATCTTATGCAAAACTCTACAGGGCCATTTATCAATTAAAAGAATGGTTCTTAAACCTCGCAGACGATCCTTCCGTTTTTATGTTTATCTGGACTCCAGGAATTAAAGATGTGCTCTTAGCACTTTGCCGTAAGACATTGTTACAGTAAGTACTGGATGGATATAATTTTAGTTGATAGGAGTTGGAAGCTCGGTGAACCTATTTAATCACTACAAGCAGCGTGAAAATCACTGTACGAACATTTTAATGAACCTTCTTTCTATGAGGGAATCGGACTTGCTGCAGCCTTTTTTGAATGAACTTCTACATAATGTTTCAGTTTTGGATTATAATGACGTTCGATTCTTGCTGTTTGCTCAACATCCCCCTGAAAGAAAGATGCCTCATGAATTCTTAGTTGGCGTTGCACCCTTTCCACGTAAAGAAACGATTGATAAGATCATTCCTAACCCAGGATCTATTCCGGATGCATGGATTATAGGTAAAAATTTCACTATCTTATTCGAATTCAAAGTGACTGGTATGCTTGATGAAGCTCAACTTGCATCGCATAAAGAGAAGCTATCGCCAAACTGCCAGATAATCGAATTTACATGGAAGCAGGTTGGGGAGGTACTACGAAGACTAAATCACAAGGATGGTACTACTCAATGGCTGATCGAACAGTTCTGTGAGGTTATTTCGGAGTTTGAATCACCACGGCCGGCATCGGGAATGCCTAAAGAAATTATTCGTTTCAATGGGCCCAAGACTACTGAGCCGTATTTCATTATTACTGGGAATAAGAGGTTAAAAACATACAATGTGGACGTTAAATTGCCAATGGGAGAGCCACAGCGACTACTGAATGACGGAGTCGGCATAGAAGCTAACCGACGTTGGATTCGTCAATACATCCAAAGCAGCGGGAATCCGATAGCGTTCTTGGGAGAAGACTCATTAGTTATTGATTACACTATAGATCCGGACCGAGATCCCAAAAAAAACAAATTTCAACGATGGATATTATAGTATACCATGTAACCGAATTGTTGAATGATATCTGCAACCAGGAGGTTCTTAATCATGTACCGTTGTCTGAAACCCATATCGTGAACATTATTCGAACTTCAGATAGATGTAGAACTTATCATGAGAAAAGAGAAAAATAAGAAATAAAGAGCTCACAGATTCAATAAATAAAATAGGTCAGGGAGTTCTCGTAACTGATGATAAAAGTTTCCAGCAACATGCCGTTATCTGACATACCATAAGCTGTTTAGATCTAGACAAAAATATTACACATCAGTAAGCGATTCTCAGTATATTTCAACGATATAGAAATCACCTCGTTTAATAAAAGATACTTAACCTTTCTTTTTATTACGAAAGTATCTAGCCGCGCAGCCCCCTCAAGATGAGATTTCCCAGTTCCCTATAGACGACGAGGTAGATAAGTTCGAGGTGGAAGTGCCGCTAGGTATGGTTCTGACGATCCCTAATCATTCGAGGGCTTATCCAATATATGAAGAAATCCGCATGAACAAAGCAGCCGCGGCGCTATACAACAAAGCAATTAACAGAATGTAATTACCTGTTCATGAGGTGGTTGAGTGCAGGAGTTAATTAAAGACCTACAAAGGCACAACAGAAAATCTTATTGGAACTATATGATTGGCACAATAGATTTGGGGTTATAGCCTTGTATCTATTTAGAAGTTAAAAAAGAAGAACTACTATATCAGGAGATGGAATCCTGATAATAAAATATTCATATTTTAAAGCGCCCATTGGCATAGCCAATGGGACTTTACCCTGTTAAGTCTTATCTTACATGGAGAACAACTGCACGTATTTATTCAGGCCATTATTTCGTTCGATTATCCAGTCAATATCAGTTTCAAATAAACGGTTATCAAATGAGGAAGTCGATTTAAACGTTAAGCAATACATTGATGCTGCCGTAATCAATGGAAAACAATAATGTTAAGCCCTTATTCTTACGTTCTGGTCTTGTCACTACCTCTGTTATGCATGGACAAGCGTTCGCAATATTATACATCACACCCGTCATCGTTCCGAATTAATTATAAATACATATCGTATCTGTATTTCCTTAGAACTTCACCAGTATATAATTGATCTTTAAATTGGATCCACACTTTAATGCCTCGGTTATTTCTCGATTCCGTCGGATAATGGTAGTCTTGAATTACCACATTGGAGATTCCGATTATCATCTAATCACACCCTCTCAAATGATGGTTTAGATATGTTTTATCGGGATCTACATGTAGATCCCACCTCATAATCAGGATTGTAAGTCATTATATCGAAGGTGGGAAAAATGGAAGGATTACTACCATTTGAATTCTATAACGCAACTGTTAAACAGCAATATATTAATAAGAACAATAAAAAAAATAAAAATGATCTCAAATACCTATTTCAGATGTCATCTATATTGGAAAACCACTTGATTGAAGATTTAGCAAAATTAGACCTTTTTCAACTTCGTTCAGTAATGTTCTTATTGAGTCCACAATCAATTACTGAATCATTGACATATATAGACTTGATAAAGAAGTACATTAATTGGTATAGGAACATTGATCCTTCTCAAGAGGTAATTGATCTGGAACAACTTAATAGAAGATGGGCTCTTCAATTCGTTGCCAAGGACGAGAACTTAGCAGTAGAAGAAAAAAAGAAGGACAAAGGTAACGAAGTGGTATATACGAATGCAGAATGCATTAGGGCTCTTCTAAATTTCTATAACAAATATCAAACAACATCATCGCGTGTGTATAGATCAGAAAAATTAAAGCCAAGTTATACCTACTTATCAAATCGGTATGGAAACTGGAATAGCATTTTAGCATTTGCAAGCATAAAACCTGAATTTATCAATAATCAAGTAAAGTATTCTAAAAGAGAGTGTATTTCTGCTGTCGAAGAATTTTACAAAATCCACCATTCTACAAGTTCAGGATTATACGTAAAAACTCAGTGGAAACCTACCTTTCCAGTCCTCCTGTCAAATCTAAAATGTAAAACTTGGAATGAAGTTCTTTTATTGGTCGGAATCACACCTGATAAGGAACGTGCAGAAGTAGCTTTAGAATTAGCAAAGTATTTAGTTAAATTTAACAACAATGACTTATTTAAAATTCGGGAATTTGCTCAGAGTCTAGATAAATCACCACATTATGAAGAAGGCCATCTGATAAAATATCGAAGCGTTTGACTGAGAAGTTCGATGCATTGAATTTCTACTTTCAATCTAATCAGTGTATCCTAACCTGTTGAAAGTCGTAATTCAAGGTTAAAGGAGGACTAAAGAAAATGTTCAAACTTTGGTTAAGTACAGTATTGAAAATCATTTTAAGGCAAGTCCTTGTTCTTGCTTCTATTATCTTGCTATATACGTTCTTGTGTGGATTTGGTACTTCTCAACAAGCAGCAGCAGCAGTATTCTTTGTTTTCATTGTAGGATTATGGATCTTTATAGATCTATATTCTCCTCATAAGCTTCGAAAAGGTAATGATCAACACGATCTATAAAGCACACCGTGGGAAGAGATGGAACTGTTCAGAATAAACCCATCTGGTTAACTTTGCAGTACTTTGTATTAAGTTTAACAGTGTATAATCCCTATGCAAAAACTTTATAAATTTAGTAAAGTATTAGGATAGTATCCCTTAGGTAATGAGGACGGTGTAAATTTGTAATGATTAATGAAGAAAAACTTAGGATGTATAGGGAATATGAACGCGAAAGGAAAAGTTTAAATCAACACCCATACAACTGCAAGTTAATAAGAACGTTACCTAATGGTACACAAGATTTCAAACTTGGCTTTTGGTTCTTTAAATGTACAATTGTACTATCGAAAGAAATGGGATTATGGCATTTGAGTGTGTCAGGGAGAAATAGGAAACCAAGCCCACGGCAGTTGTTCGTTGCTCAGGCAGAATTGCTACCATTGGAAGTTAAAATGCTAGAAAGAAAGGGAATTGGAATTGACCCGTTTTGCGTACATTTATTTCAGTTGAGCGGCACAATGAGAGATGCTATAGATTGGCTTGAAGAAAGAGGATATCAACGAGATTACGTCTTTGGGAATAGTAAAAATGACGGCTGGCGCAAAGGGGAGTTATTAATCCCATACTCTTCTTTACCTAATGATTCGATGGAAACAGTAAAACTGCGGAATTTCAAAGCCTACGTTATTACACAGGAAACGAGTGTTCAGAAATAATCAATAATAATATTTAGACAAGTATTGAAATGATAAAGATCAATTAGTTTAAACAACCATATCAGAACTGGAACGAGAGGATTCAAGGATAGATAAAAGTGAACCCAATGGAGCAAGCAGTACGAAAAAATTACTCCCAAATTGAGTAGAAACGATTAATACCTTTCTTTCTCTTTATGTGCAAGAATTATACTCGGCCATATGGAGGTTAAAAATTACTGAGATACGAAACCCTATGAGAGAGTTGCACAATGCCGAGAAAGTGACGTAACATTTGACGAATAGGCGGTGGGAGGTTAATTCGATATTCCGATACGATTTTTGTAGTAGAGATATCTGAAAGTAATATCCCTCTTAAGGCATTTCCAGTTGTTAGAAGTGAGGGTGGATTGGAAATAACGCATTTCGAAACCACAGAATAATCCGAATACCCTGAAGCGGGTTAACGCATAAGTTTCGGATTCGAATCTAAAAATATATTTCTTTAGGATGGATGGGCCCAATTGAAAAATGAAATCGTGGATCCAAGATATGATCAAATGAAAACACTTGCTGCAAGAATGATTTTTAAGTTTGGAAATGCTGAAAGCCCAATACATGTTGCGGCTCAATACAGTCTAATGCAAGGGATTTTGTTTTACTTCCTCGGAAAAAATTTGGATATTTCAATAAATAATTTAAAAGTATTTATTGCTAGTGAATACTTTGTGGATCGTAAGGCACTCAATGAATTTGTCAAAACTGTAGATGATCTTGAAGCGAAGCAGGCATTTGAAAGATCATTTTACCGAGATGGAGAGTTTGACCGTTCTATACTATTGTTAGTCACGAAAATAATCGAAAAGACCGATGATGCTTTTTTGAAATCATTGACATAAAGAATTATTGCTAAGAGATGAAGGGCAGGGTGCTTCAATGATAAGAGACTTAATTATATTCGTTTGTAAGGCCATAATTATTGTAGCCCTGATACTATGGCTCTTAACGGATCCCCAATCCATTTTAGATGTTGGAAAAAACATTCTAATATTGTGTCTTACACTTGCTGCTGCCAGTATTTTCTTTACTATTTTACAGAGAAGTATTAATTGGTTATTCACTATACCGAGAAGGAAACAAACCAAAACTGATGTTCCCTGCAAGCAGGGCAAGGAAGTTCTTACAGTTCGATGGTCTGCTGCAGTTCGATTTGTCATCAATTGGACTGATGATGGAGCGGACACAGTCGGTAGACATCGCGATATCCTTTATCAGTCACATTTAAAGAATGCTATGCCTGGCGAACTGCTGATCACCAAGGGGATACCGATGGGAAAGCCATTACTAACACTCTCGATTAGAGATATTATGCATGCATATTTTATGAAATATCTTTATCCGGGCTACATAATATGTTAATATTGATTTGTAAAATGCTGATATCGGAACAAGCCGGGTCCTTTTTCTCAGGGTCGGGCTTTTTTCGTCCATTTCATATGGAACTTGCAGTGTAAAGTAATAATTAAAACTCTCAGTCACGAGATTCTTGGGAGCATGAACGCTAGATTCATGATCAAGATACCCCGGTAATCCTTACGGAGGCTCGGGCATTCTTCAAAGACCTGTTCGGTGACAACTTTATGCTGACCGGCACCAACTTGATTGATTGTGAAAAGTCTGGCATTATACATTTGTGATCGACAGACCGGCTTGGGAAGCGGACATGAAAGAACATAAATGTGACGGCGTTGCATTTATCAGCGACGATTACGTGGAGTTCCTGATGGCTACACACGAATTTCAGATTTTCGTCAAGCGCTCTGCACATTGTATTCTAATTCCGGATGGCCAATACTAACGATGAATTAGTTACTGAAGCACTAGTACAACATCAAGTAGATGATTTTGGTATTCTAACAGAAGATGATTGTTAAGAAATCACTGCATGCATGGGATCTGAAGCCACTAACTTTGCTATGCTTGGGAAAAGCGAACGCGCTATTATAGACCACACCCGTCATCATTCCGAATTAAATATAAATACATATCGTGTCGGTATTTCCTTAGAACGTCTCCAGTATATTATTGGTCTTTAATTTGGATTCACACTGTAAGCCCATGTTAAGCTATGAAAAAAATCATAGAATTTATCCGCTTCTTTCCGGCAGGGCCAGCACATTACTGCTGGATCCCTTATAAATCCGATAACATCACTGCCAAAAAGCTTTATGAAAGTTTCGGCTTCCGTGACAACGGTGAAGTCTTCAACAATGAATAAATAACCGTATTGCGACTCTGATACGACGACGAATAAAACCCCATCAACTTACTGTTGATGGGGTTGCGTAGGGAGTGGGACTAAAACTCCGGCCATGGATTCAGTTGATTTTATTGTATCGTCTTGAGCGTTTTGGGTAATAGAAATTATGTGATAAGCTAGATTGGTAGATTCATTTTTCTTAAAGGTGGTCAATTGCATGGATAACGATATTGAAACGATGTGTAGCCGGTTGCTTGAAGCGGGTATAAACCTTGATGATCTTGATTTCTTACTGACGATATTTAAGAAGAACGACGCCTTTCTTACTATATGTAGAGAATTTAGAAATGATTTGGATACTCAAGTCGAGTTGGGAGTTTACACGGGACTGACCGCCCAAAATTACACAATCTACACAGAAAAATTGATCGACTATATTGAGTTCACAAATCCGAATATGAAGGTTTACGAGATCGATGTGGACTTCATGACAAACTTTACCAAAGAGCAATCCATTTCATCTCAAGATATGTACCATTCTATCATCAATACGATCTTAACGTATGCATATGAGCGCGGCTATGCAACGCACCTTTTTAAGATTAATTGGAGCCGATCGGAAGAAGCGGGTTCAACAGTAGATTACATCACTCAAGAGGTTTTCGATAAATTAGTCGCCCAGGCAAAACGCGATCAATCCCGTCCTATGGATATAGTTGCAATCCAACTCCTTATGTATACCGGATGCACAACAAATGAGTTAGTTACGATTCGCGTCGGTGATGTAGATTTGGAGAAGAGGACTATAACCATACAAGGGAAGTCTAAAAGAAAGGAACGTAATATTAATATATCAGAACAGCTATATGATACCTTATCGAGATACTTTACTTTAATGGAAATGTGCAATGAAAAAGACCGGATTCTGTTATCCACATACGATGGAAAGGCCATACAGGCTAAAAAGGTTCAGGCTATTGCAAAGCGTTTATTTGAAAAAGCGGGACTTGAACGTCATAATTCGGGCAGTTTCCGTGATACCTACGCTATCAACAGCATCCGAACAGGATCGACTATTGAAGAGATTTCATATCGTCTAGGGCTCACAACTACAATAATAGTTACGAAGTACATGGTTTACTGGCAAAGCACTTTTCCCAATGAGGCACGACAACGGTAAGAGGGAACCGCATAAGTAATGTTTACCATTGGACGAACAACCCGTTTCAAATTCCCTATTTGGGGTCGTATGTACCTGCAACGAAATGCTTTGCATGAGTCTGACAAGCAGTGACCAAAACCTTTAAAAGAATAGAAGTATCTTATAAACGTACTAATGAGCTTATAATTGCTTTTTTATAGGTAATGTTAGAAATAAAGGTTCAGAGTATCATTCGAAGAATATATTAAGTGAAAGAGCTTCAATGTCCCGAATAATATAAAATAGGAGCTACACAGATTCATGGACTTCACGGGGTAACATATAAACTATTTACAAAAATTTTACTATATTGCCCCTCATAGACGCTCGTAACAAGTCAGATCGAAGTTGCCAGTAGAGCTCTATGAAGCAATCCTAAAACGATCACGCTTCTGGTCATTGACCAGTTTGCCGGCAGCGGGAATCTTGGTAAGGCGGCCATGAGAAAGGAGAGAATTGCGGTTCTCTTTGAAATCTTGAAAGAAAACGTACATAAGATCCGAGACAACTTATCGATCCCGGACCTACTGTTCTGATCTATTAAAGTTGAGTCTCCCCATACTCCATGATAGGATGGGGGTACCTTCTATTTTATCTAACGATTTGTTCCCTTACGTTAGGTGATGTGAAGTGTCCTAAGAAGTATACAGTCGATCAGTAGCGCAATTTCTGCAGGTTGTTTGAAGAGAAAAGCTTCTTTGACTTCAATCCGGACGGCTTTGAAAACACTGAAGACGGCAGTCTCGTGTATGATGCCACTTTCCGTGATCAAGACAAGTACAAGCACAATGTACCGATCAGCTACATTCCACTTATGGGTGATATCTCGTTGATCGAGCCAGAATGGATGGGTAACGAAGCTGAGGTTGATGAGCATTACAAGGACATCGTCAATAAAGTATTCCATCAAATCGAAAATCCGGAGGACGAAACCACAGAAGCTGCAGATGCAATTTCCGAAGGCATCTCGCCCCCGAAAGCACTATAAGATCAAAAGGAACCCGTCCTCTGATATGCCAGGGGATCGGTTTTTCCTTTATAGTCATTTCCTTGTCTTCCAAATAGCGCTCATGGTATGATGAACTCATCTAATTTTCTTATTTTTGACTCCGGCATGCGCTTCACGAGTCGTCCTGTATTGTAAAAAGCGATCATCCGAGTGACCGATTTAGCCTTAGGCTAGCATTGCGCCTTTGTACGAATCGATTACTGAGATGAGCGCTTTTTTTTGCGTTCTTATCACAACCCACACATTCCCAATGAGAGAAGGAGATCAAACGAATGACGAACGAACAGCAAGCATTACAAGCACTAACCCATTTGACGGGGCATGACAAAGAGCATTTTTGCATGAATGAGGATCACGGTTCTGCTGGTATCATTTACCGCGAAAAAGAAGGTACGGTATATTTTGTCGTTACCGATGCGCAGTTTGCAGCGTATGAGCCGGGGGAAGTATCCAAAGTGAAGGTCCTCGGATCGCATCTCGGTCTGACCGCGTTCAGCGAGCTCGAAGAAGGCATCTCCGATGATGGAACGGTAGGAACGACAGATGTTCGTCCGGAAGACCTTGCGATGGCATTCAAGGCTGATGGCTCGATTATCATCGTTGATGCCAATACGGATTCTGGTGACAAAGCTATTGAGATCGTACAAACTATTGGCCATCTCACGGTAATCCGAGTGTATGCTAACGCGATCCAAGACAATGGCACCTCCTATTATGGCGACATCTTTACGTCGAAACCGGATTTGCTCAAGAAGCACCCCGACTGCGTCGTTTTGGGAGGATTCTGCGTCCACGATCGCCTGACGGGCTATTCCCCGGATGACAGTGAAGACTGGTACACCACTATCGAGGAAGCAGTCGCGTATATCAATACTCAACCACAGCAGAAAACACTCCCGCTCATTGTTGTACTCGATGAGCACGGTTACTGCCGATTGCTTGGCAGCATTAAGTGTGAATCGTATGACGTTTTTGTAGACAAGGTGAAGACGACCGACAAAGCTGTCGCTCGTGACATCTTCCGTCAGCGTGGTCACGACATTCCCGAGCCTCCAGCTCCAACTGGCACCCAAGAGAAGATGACTGATCAAGAGGTCGAGTCGCTTTGGGTCATCTTAACGGATGTTCCTTTCGATGAAGACGCGGGCTTCAAAGAGCTCCACCTTGCTCACGATTGGTATATCTTCAAGAAAGGTACCGAGCGAGAGGAAATCTGGCACTGGTTCGACAAGAATCATAGCAAAGGTGTCGCATGGCTGTTGTACGATCACGATGCGGACGCTACCATCGAAGAACTTGTTAAATCTTATCTTCTCAGTCGCAATCCTTTGGCTGACATCGTAAAAGCTTGGCTGGGATACGACGAGTTTGGCTACAAAACTTTGTACAAGAACAGTGTCAATGAGGAGAATGGGTCATACCTGACCACTCATGTTCTAGGCGAAGCTATTCGGGAGATGAATCTTACACTCGGCCGCAACTTTGATCCGACCCAAGAGAGCTTGCCAATCACCGCCAAGACAAAGTGGGTATGCCCAGCTGGGTGCGAGATCGACACTGTCCTGGTCTGTGGTGGCGATCTAGGAAGAGAAGGAAAACCTAACATATACTTTCAAATGACGACTAAAGGAAGCTATACCAACCTATATCAGGATGGTTCCGCCGGGGTCCCTGTTGAATGTCACGAACATGCAGATGGAGGTTGCTGCACAGAACCTCAATGCCCCGATTGCTTAAAGTATTGTGAACAGGTAATAACTTAACAACACTACTGCATGCCCTGGCTTCAGGAAATGCCGTGCATGCACAATGACATGAAAGTCCAAGCGTTCAGTGACGAATTCGAGGTCTAACTCGGAATCTATAATTTCATTTATTAACAATCAGGAAGAAGGGGTGCTTCGGCTTGCATCTTCTTGCCATTCTACTATGAGAGAGGAGATTGAATCCCATGAATCAGCAATTGACACTCGATACCTTTTTGAATACTACTTCACCCATTAATGGCGTGATCGACAGCTATTTGATGCTTGATTTCTTAGATCGGCTCAAGGGCGACACGGCATTTATGCGCAAATAACATCAGGTTCAACAGAGAATATGAGAAGAAGCCTCTATCCGTCAGAGAGACGAAAAGGGGCTCTTTTCGTTTTGATCATTTCGTTGATGGTTGGGGCGGGAGAATCTGTTTGAAGGTAACCATAGACCGTGGTAGAATAGGGGAGTAGACCTTACTCTTTTTTATTGCTCATGGGCACGCGCCGTAATGAGATACCTGTTGCTAAACAATAACGCTTAACAAGCGGACTGACTTTTGAACTCGCACTTTGTGCGTTCAATCAGTTTGCGTGTTGAGCGTTTTTTTGTTTGCTCAAAAATGGTCTAACACCAAACCCAATTCCCTTAGGAGGAAAAAATCATGTCACAACTCGATCTGTTTGCTACGCTTGAGAAAATCGAAAAGGTGCAAATTGTAAATTCAAACCGTATTGATGCAGATGATCAATTTTTTTGCGAATCCCAAGAAAAGGTGTACCGCGATACCGTGGCTTTGTTCATTTCGATAACCGAGCAACTGAAGTCGGCAGGGTCCCACTTTGTACAACGGTATAAGGACATCGGTCACTTCGAAGATCGTCTCCCGGAGATCAAGGAGGAGCATGTTTACGGCATATGCAGGTACTTTGAGAAGAAATACAATGTGACTCTGAACAAAGAGAGAATTCATTCCAAGTACAAAAAGCAGGATGTAACTGTGGACCTGGTGCTTGATGAAATCTTCGTTGAACTGGGCGGCTATAATTTCAAAGAAAAAGCCGATAACGAGATCAAGACTGAAATGCGTCGTATCGCAACTATCCAGAACGTATTCGGTGGCAAAGTGAAATCTAATCGGGTTACGATTGAAAAAACCGGTGCTGTTTCACACTGTTCAATCTTTCACCGCTTCTCCCTTGGAGACAACTCAACAGCTATATTCAAGGCTTTGACCCATTTTGAATGTGGGCGTGTTGAAGAGCATGAGTTGTTTGGGACTCATTATGGTCGTTATCAACACGATCGCTCAGGAGATGTAATCTTCGAAAAACTCGATCTCGATTTAGACAAAGTCCAATCGATCAAGTTCTTCAAAAACAAAAAAGTCGAAATCGAGTTCAAATCCGGCGCAGCTGCTTTGGCATTTGCCAACGATTACTGCGGCTATGTTGAAACTGCGAAGTCGCGTAACAGGGGGACATTAAATGCCTAAATTCCAAGTAGACATCGACGTTCTGGTACGCGTCTCCCGCACGATTGAAGCTGATTGTCTAGATACAGAAATTCAGCAGGCGGGCCCACTCGCCGATTCGAAGGATCTCACCTTAGAAGGTGCTTCAATTTTTCCCAAATCGGGTGAAGTCGCAAATGTAATTCCAGTCGAGGATTAATAGTTCGCGTCTGGGCATTCGAGTGATTAAAAGCGACTGGTATAACTCACATCACGAATCAATTATTAAAGGGGGAGCGGCTTAACTGCTACCCCTTTTTCACATACTAAGGAGGAACATTCAAAATGAAATATCCAATCCCACTACAGGTTGTGCCGCAAGCGAAGCGGGCTGATCTGAACGACAAAATACTGTACTTGATCGAGAACAACCTTTGCGACCAATACAACATTTCGCCTGCAGATGTTTTCAGTGCATATACCGGAAATGGCGGGCTCCACGGGCTGGCTTTCGGTGATTACTGTAACTTTTTTGAGTATACTGAAGCCAAAAAAGAGCACGAGCTTGGTCAGTTCTTTTCTCCTGCTGGACTATGCAAGTTCCTTGCGGACTGCATAAAGACTAGCCCTCACGACATTGTCGGCGATCTAACGGCCGGCATGGGCAACTTCTTCAACTTCATGCCCAATGAGTTGAACTGTTATGGTAACGAGTTCGATATCAAGGCGTTTAAAGTGATGAAGCATCTATATCCGGAAGCACATCTCCGTCCCGATGACATCCGCCAGTACGATCCGCAGGTCACGATGGACGTGATCTTTGGCAATCCTCCGTTCAATTTGAAGTGGAGGGTCCGGTCAGGTGAATACCTCAGCCAGTTGTATTACTGCGTGAAGGCTGCGGATTTACTAAAGCCTGGTGGTATTTTGGCGCTTATCGTACCTATGAGCTTCCTCGCTGACGATTTCTCGGATGCCGGCATGATCAAAGAGATGGTTACCCGCTTCAACTTCATCTATCAAGCAGGGCTTCCACTAGATACTTTTAAAAGCGTTGGTGTGGAGCACTATGCGACGAAAATCATGTTATGGCAGAAGAAGAGTAAGCACATTCCTGAAGGGAAGAGCTACTCTACGGAAGTCGAGTCGCTGAGCGATCTGACCGCCGCGATAGCCGATCGGATCTATGCTCAGTATGTGAAGCCTGTCGTGCACCTGAAGGAACAAGTAAAGCATAAGCTGTTTTTCGAAAACCTTCAAGGTAACCGGGAGGAAGAGGTATACCAATTCAAGGTTCGTAAGCTCCTCTTCGATATTAAGCGAAATCCGAAGCTAAACACGCAGTATGGACGCTGCCGCGACTATGTTGACCAATATTACACGCAAAAGAAGCCCGAGGAGATGAAGTTCGAGGAGTGGGAGAATATCCGTATCACCAAAGAAAAGGTGATTGATCATCTGGAATCCATTCTGAAGAAGCAACATGTCCAGGAGCGGGACCTCATACGCCTTGTTAAGACGAATTATGGGCTTCGTCTAAAGGGATACTCGGAGAAGAACGAGCAGTATCTCTCGCGCCTTAATGGCCGTGTGATGAGCTTTAACGAGATGGTCTTACAGGACGATTACCCATTTGAGGACAAAACGTACTATGCGCTAATGCAGAAAAAGAAGCGCGATTTCGAACTCCAGTCCTTACCTTTTCAGGAGATGGAGGAGCAAGCGTCCCTATCGAAGTTTTTGGACGATCTTGTGATCCGTAATCTGGAGTGGGATACGGAAATTCAGCTGAACGGGAAGCAGAAGTCGGACTCGAACAAAATCCTTCAGAAGAGATATGGGTTCCTTCAATGGGGACAGGGCTCCGGGAAGACAGTAGCCGGGTTCGCGAACTTCCTATACCGCATGAAAACGACCGGCATCCGCAATACGTTTGTCGTCGGTCCCGCGATCGCGATCTACAATACGTGGGAAGTGATGCTGTCAGAGTGCAGAGTGGACTTCATCCGTATTTCTAATCTGGAGGACATCAGTCGCATTCAGAGAGGGCAGGTCGTTCTGATCACGACGGAGATGCTGATTAAGTATCAACGTCACATCAAACGATACGTCCAGATACAATCGCAGAAGGTTCTCCTATTGTTTGATGAGGCGGACGTCATTTCCAATCCCGCTTCGAAACGTGCGAAGGCAGCGAAGAATTGCTTCCGTAAGGCCAAGTTCAAGACCCTGATGACTGGAACAATGACCAGGAATTCCATTGTGGAGGCCTTCAGTCAACTGGAGCTGCTCTATAACAACAGCATCAACATGCTCAGCGAGTGCGAGTACGTTTGTTCGAGGAACAAAAAGAATCCCGAGGATCTTGAGCACGTCCATAATGAGTACCACATGCGTCCAATCCCGGCATATATGGCTGGCCATCGCCTCTTCAGCGCTTCCCATATCCCAGAGAAGATTACCGTCTTTGGAGTGGGGCAGCATACACAGGATATCTTTAATGGGGATGTGCTAAGAAGACTGGTCGATAAAACTGTAATCACACGGACGTTTGATGAAATTGTAGGTCGTAGAATCTACGAGATATATCAAACGACTTGCCGGTTCCACGAGGATGAGCGGGAGCTTTACCGGAAGGTTATTGAGGAGTTTTACGATATGAAGTACCTATTCACATCGACAGGCAACTTGAGAAAGGATCGTATGCTTGAGATCCTGAATCAGTTGATGCTGATGCTGAAGGTATGCAGTATCCCTCACACCTTTAAGGAATACGGTAGCCTGCGTTTCCCATCGAAGTTCGACAAAGTGTTCGATTTGTTGAAGCGATGGGATGGGAAGCAGGTGGCTATCGGTGTTCGCCACAAGGAAGCGGTTGCCGCCTACGCGGAGGCTATTCGCCTTAACTTCCCGGATCGTCCACTGTTCGTCATTACTGGGGACCGAGTATCGGTTCAAAAGCGGAAGATGATCGTGAAAGAGCTGCAGAAGCATCCGGACGCCATCCTGCTATCGACGCAACAAAGTCTGAGCAGCAGCATGAACATCGGGTTTATCGACAAGGTGATCATTGCAGAACTCAGCTGGAATGACGCTTCAATGTCCCAGTATTACTTCCGCTTCATTCGCTTTAATAGCGTTAATGACAAGGAAGTGCATTTCGTAACCTATGAGTCGAGCATCGAGAGCAATCTCCTCGGCCTCATCCTCGCCAAAGAGCGACTGAATCTGTTTATGAAGAATCAGGAACTTGATGACGATGAACTGTACGATAAATACGGCGTACACTTCAATCTCCTCGACCAGCTCATGGTTAAAGAGCGAGATAATGATGGCAACGTCTCCATACGTTGGGGTCAGCAAATGATCGTCTAAATAATTTCAAATATTATCGAATACCCGTATGCATGAAGCGATCACTGAGTGCTTATGCAAGCTAGCTTTTAAACTAATCCAAGAGTGTTTGATGACGATAGCTTTTAACACTTTCAAATCACACATCGTTTGGGTTAAATCGTTCTCTGATCGGATTATGAAATGACGCGATTTCTTGAATTCATTTTATGTTATAATTTAAGGGAGGATTCTATCAAATGAGCCGACATGACATTGGAATCGTAATTGACGCATTAACCCCATGTTTAATACATCGGGAATCAGGCGAAGAATATAAGACAGTCGTTGAACCACTAAGCAAGTCGGATCTACAGATGCTGACTAAAGCGCATGATTGGGTAAACTTCGATTGGAACATGGAATATACTGCAGCTAATCGTCAGGTGTTCAAGCTGATGGTTGTCGGGTCTGACGTTATCCAAGGACTCATCAGCTTTGAGGTCGCTCAAGGGTACATTGACGTATATCTTGTGGAAAGTGCCCCGTGGAATGTTGGTTCTGCTACCAAAGAGTTTGTTGGGGTAGGCGCTCATTTATTCGCAATCGCCTGCAAGCATAGTTTCGAGTTAGGATTTGATGGTGTCATTGCATTCACATCAAAAACTAATTTGATCGACCATTATAAAGACACATTAGGTGCAATAAGAATCGGCGGTCATTTGATGACCATTGAGGCAAGTGAAGCACTTAAACTTGTTGAATGTTATTTTGGAAAGGGTGACACCAAATGATCGGTAAAAGTGAAGAGATCGTGGATGCATATGAAAAATTGGCCGAAGCGGGTAATGGTGTTCTTGCAATCCATCCACATAACGAAGAAGAATGTAAAGAACGTGATCGTCTCATGCAGGAGTACTTGCGCAAGCGCACCCCGGATAAACCCGAGTCGATTCGCAAGTAGAAGAGAACAAAAAGCGAGCCCAAAGGGAGCTCGCTTTTTTTGTTACTGTGCTGCAATGCTCACTTTCCCTTGAACGCACGATTTATTAATCTATTTGGACAGAACGAAGGCGGTTACGAATACGTTCCAGAAACCTGCAAGGGTAGTCTGGTACATACCCGCTGTAAGAGGATAAGAACATATATGCATTAGAAACTATGAGGGGAATATTGATTGTTTCAATTGTCAGTAATGATCGGAGTAACCAAGTGAAATTTCGGATGCCGAAAGTTATGAGCTGCATCTATTTTTAAACTAATGGCCAATATAGTTGAGGGGCTTGCTTCGCGGCAACTCCTCTTTTGTTTAATAAAGTAACGGTTGTTTCTAGAAACTACTGAATTTGAATGGATAAACAACTACTTTCATCAGAAGGACTAAATAAGCTAATAAAGTGAACTGTTTCTCGAATGTAAATCCCCCGTGTTATGCTTACTGGTGTATATTTACATGAGAGCGGGTTATTTTTATGAGATGGTCAATAAAAAATTACAGTGACGCGGGCAAGATAAAGGCAATTTTGAAACATACTCATTTTCTTGGAATTTTATTTATTGTTCTATCTATTTTTTTAAATAATCTCATAGGAGATAAAATTTATAAATATATTGTTGACATTGGTATATATTTAACTATATTACCAATAATATTGGTGATATTTTTAAGATCATCACGATTGGTAAAAGTATTATTGATAATGGCAACACTAACCTTTCTATTGGCAAGATTATTGTCACATTATGATTTACCTCTAGTAGTCATAGTAACACTTTATACCATTAGCTCAGTTTGTATAGGTACTGCACCCTGCATATTCTTTGCACAATTAATCAAAATAAAAGAGGATGTAGAAGAGCAAAAAATCACAGAAACAGAAACCAGTAAGGGATGTCTCTTTTTTATTATTTCAATAACCGTTATTCTTTGTCTCATTTATTTTGCCATATTGTATTACTTCACTCCAGACAAATTCTAGGAAAACCAATCAGCCATAGAGCTTACCCATGTGACCTAAGGATGCATCGAACTAATCCAACCTACTGTAGTTATCGATTCTCTGGCGTTAACTTAGGACCCATTGGAACTACCTTGAATTATTTTCCGAAGATCACCCTACATAACTGCCGCTATATAGATTGAAAAAAGGAGTTTCTTTCTCGGACACTCCTTTTTCAATCTATATAGCGTTTTTTTCTTCCAGAATTTTCAAGATGCGATCAAGCCTACAACTTTCTCGATGTGTTTAATTGATGCTGCCGGTTCAGACTTTTTATTTGAGCACTGGAGAAATCTGTTACAATAAGAGATAAAGTGATACTTAATGTTTCATGGAGGGTATGATGACGCATTCATTTATATTTGAATTAATCAAAGAGCAGGAATTGATCATAAAACTTTTAGCGGGTGCAGAATCACGAAGAGATGTGATCATCGAGGATTTAGAGGATTATAAGGATTACACACCCATTGTTCGTCGATTATTGCTCGCCAGAGACAGGGAAACGCTTGCCGGAATTAACGGCGTTATTTCCGATTTTCTGAACATTCAACCTCAACTGCAATCCATTATCGAAATACTTATCGAGCCTTATGCGGAATACGTAGTTGTTGCCAGAGAAGAGGACGCAGTAAAAGCAATGGCTTTTTTAAAAGAGAATAACCACCCATCTGCTACATTCCTCATTCGAGATAAACTGATGCCCGTTTCAATCCCAAGTTCTGATCGTGAGCGGTTAACAAAAGCCAAGGGCTTTATCGGCTTTGCAACAGACTTTGTTTCTTACGAAAAACAAAACGACGATATCGTTTCAGTATTGATCGGAAATGTGATCATAATGGAATCGTTCCAATCTGCAAGGAAATTACCAGTTTCCATTCAACGAAATTATCGGATCATTTCGGTAATGGGAGAACAGATTCAATTTGGGTCTGTTTGGACTGTCGGCAAGTATGAGGACTCTAAGAAAGGCTCCATAGGCTGCTGGAAGAGACAACGTGTGCTGCAGGAAACATTAGATACAATTGAACAATATAAAACCAATCTTCAAGACATTCAAAATCGAATCAAAATTGAGCAAAATGATGAGAAGCTTTGATATCCAAAAAAGAAGAAAGAGTGAGGTATTATTTAACATTTTAGTTATTCACTCTTCACACTTTCTAAAAGTAAATATCATAGGTTTTAATTATTAATAGCTATAGCGGATGTCATAACTTTAATGGTTTTGGAGGCAATAGAATGAGAAAGGTTTGCATTTACACAAGGAGAACTGAAACGGACGGTGCACATTTTCTTGAGAGAGAACATGTCTTAAGTGCTGGGTTAGGTGGGATTAATTGTCTTGAGAAAGGTGTCGTCTGTGATGAAATTAACTCTAAGTTCTCAAAGTGGGAAACGCAATTTTTGCGATATTCCCCTATTTCCTTGCCTAGACAAATTCATGGTCCTGGTAAGAGAGGATCATTGAATCTGAAAGATGCTACAAAATCTGTAGTAAATGTCTTTACTCCAATTGATGTAAATGGTGTGGAGGACTTGGATGACATTGGATTATGTTATGTGAGATTAGGCACACCTTATACGATACCTACATTACGGATTTTCAAGGAACGTTTGACCATTGTATGTGCAGATGAAGAGAAGGAGTCATTTATTAGTCGTTTGAAATCATGTAAGGAAACCGGATTTATGACAGTCCCTTATGATGAAATGCCATTTGGCCTCGCTTTGCTTGGTTTTCATGATGGAAAGTGGCATTTAGCATGTAGTCCTGAACTTGAACATAAAAAAGTAATCGATGTGATACAAACAATTAAAAATGGTACTATTAATGTCCTTTCTGTGAATGAAAAGGAATCTTATTATAATTCTCATCAGCAACTGACCTTCAATGAAGATATTTATTCAAGGGTGATTGCTAAATTTGCTTTTAATTTTCTGGCATACAGTATTGGACAGGATGAGGTTCTAGATGCAAGGTTTGATCCAATAAGGGAGTGGATAATTTCTGATCTGTCTTCTCCATCACCTATTCATCCTTTTGTTGTAGATAACAAATATGAGACAGAAGTGCCTGCCATGAATTTGGCTCATTCCATTAGTATTATTAAAGACAATGAAAAAAATATTTTTGGGATAGTATCCTTGTATGGTGGGGCATTTAGTTATGCTGTATTATTGTCTTCGGGGTATAAAGGTGATTTTTCTGTAAAGATACTAGTTTGTGACTGGAAGGAAAAAAAAGAATTCGCGTTTTAACTTGCTGCCACAGCTGAAACGGTGACCCGGCTTACATTCCGCGCACAGATTGTCCCGACATTGAGCGCATGTGTAAAACGCGGCGGTATCATAATGGAATGTACATTTCATCGCGTGTTATACTTCAACGCAAAAATCCGCAGAGTTCTTCTCCGCGGATTCTTCGTCATACAGATGCTTCCGAATATACCCATATATTACTATATTGTGGAGGAACTCTCAATAACTAATTTACGTCTGTTCCCGTGCAGGATAGGCTGCCTTTATCGCGTCAAGGCTATCATACTTTTCCGTTTCAAATACAATTATGGCCGGGCTTTTAGCGGTGCGGTCTTTTAAAATGTGACCGTAATAGCGGCCGTTCTTTTCGAAGATGACGAGCGTACGGTTGGATTCGTTTAATAGCGAATAGCGTTCGATCATTTGCGTGAGCCTCCGGTTTTATTCCAATTGTATCATAGCTATTACCGTAACTACTTACATTTTAAGCGGTTAGTTACTAATACGTTATAGGAAGACATAAGTAACGTAGTCAGCTCGTCGAACTCCGGTGGTCTTTTTTCGTTGTCTTAAACGGAACTAGCGCATCCACGCGAAAGAGGTGGTCGCTTTTTATCGGGGACAGACGAAAGGGGACGGAAAATGAGTTAGGTATTTAACGCGACTTTGCGATTGTTAACGAAGGTGAAGGATCGTGCACACTCTCGGCATTATTAGCGCATATCCTAACGCAGATGTGGGCGGTCAATCCTCTTAAGAAAAAAGAAATTGCACAGTATGTCGGTATGAGCGCAGGGTACACGAGCAAGCTGCTTCGCGGGTTTTACACGTAGACGATTTCGGCAGATTGATATTGAAAGTATGTCCTGACCCATATGCTGGATTAGCATTTGATGGTGACCAGGGAGCTACAGGTTCACAAGGTACTCAAGGGCCACAAGGTGACCAGGGAGCTCTGACAGGTCCGTCAGGCCCAAGCAGGTTCGCAAGGAACACAAGGTCCGCAAGGCGCACCAGGTGTCTTTACAACAGCATTTGGATCATTATATGGGTCTACAACGAATATTTTAGCGGTCGCTGGAGCTAAAGTTGATTTCGCAAGCTGTAGGGAACATAATTGGATGGCTCTCTGCTTTTTTAAATATTGACGCAAAAAGAGTTTCCTTTTTTATGTTTAGGCCGTATACTATTAGGTAATTATTCCTATATTGGGTGAAAATTTACATGAAAATGGGGATATTATGGCGTTTATTGTACTGCTGTTGTTTCTAGCGTTTTTGTACCTACTCCTCTCACTTATTAAGCCGAGTGTCTTCTTAGGATTCACTAAAATGAACTTAACACGTGGAAAGACCGCACTCCTTGCACTAGGCGCCTTTATCCTCATGTGTGTAGCGGCTGCCCTTTCTGACTCCGACTCAAAACCGGCTACTACGGTAGTTGCGGAAGCAAAACCAGGAGCTGCCGCTCTATCTCCAGAGGAAAAAGCCAAGATGGAAGCAGAAGCTAAAGCTAATGTTGAGGAGAAAGCTAAAGCAGAAGCTAAAGCAAAGGCGGAGACCGAAGCTAAGGCTAAAGCTGACGCTAAAGCAAAGGCAGACGCTAATATTCCTAATGAATATAAGTCTGCATTAAAAAAAGCTGAATCTTACGCAAAAACAATGAACATGTCTAAAAGTGCTGAACATGTCAAAACAAGGAATTTATGATCAACTTATTTCTGAACATGGGGAAAAGTTTACAGAAGACGAAGCACAGTACGCAGTCGACAATATAAAAGCCGATTTCAATAAAAATGCCTTGATTAAAGCAAAAAATTATCAGGATTCTATGAAAATGTCATCAGCAGCGATACGAGACCAACTAACTTCTAAACACGGTGAAAAATTCACAAAAGAAGAAGCCGATTATGCTATTAAGAATTTGGATAAATAAAACTCAAAATGCCCTACATGTTCTGATTTGGAATGTGGGGCTGTATCTTTATTTATAGAAAAGACCAAAGACATAATAACAGACAAAACCCCCTACTTCATGAAGAGGTAGAGGGTGTGTATTTTAATTGATCTCTGTAACAAGGGGTGGTATCAGCTATGCTAGTATTACCCCTTATTATCAATTTCGACCAGATATCTCCGTCTCCAACTCTCTCACACGACGATAAAAAGTGACAACAACTTTATCTCTTAAAACAAAAGGCCGCAATTTATGCGGACCTTTTAAGATTATTACATATTCTCAAGAGGGTTAGATGTTACCATAGCCCTCATTTTTTCCTTATTAACCGTAGTATATATTTTAGTTGTGTTTGGATCCTTATGTCCTAATAATTCTGCAATTGCTAATAAATCCGCGTCTTTTCCTTCGTTGTAAAGCACGGTTGCACATGTGTGCCTCAATTTATGAGGGCTTACTTTAAAACCTGCTCCAGCTTTTGCCCCAGATACCAAAGCGATTTCTTCAATGATGAGTTCAACTCCCCGTCTCGTCAACCGATCACCACGCTTCTCAGAAACAAAGAGGGCAGGTTGATCAATTCGATTACGTCGATTTAGAATATCCTGACGAACAGGCCTGTAAGCATCTAATGCTCGAACGATTTTTGGAGTAAGCATAAGCTTGCGCTCTTTATCTCCTTTCCCAATAATCGAAATAGTACCCTCATATTCATCAATGTGTATTAAGTCAATACTAACGAGTTCCGAAACTCGGAGTCCAAGCAGTAGGAAGATGACTGTTATTAGATAATCACGCTCTGCAATTTTTCGTTGCGCAGCTGCACGTTCCATTTTTATAGCATCTTCCAAAGTAAGGCTTTTCGGGATTCTTGTCTCTAATTTAGGAGAGTCAATTGACTGAGCAACGTCGTATTTTAGATATTGCTGCTTAACTGCCCATTTAAAAAAAGCTTTAATGGCAGATATTATACGCGCCCTTGTAGTGGCGTTAAACAGCTTATTTGCTTTAGGGTGAGGCTTCAAAGAGCCGCTTCTTAGCTCGATTGTTTTCGGATGCCTCAACGTGCCAAGGAAAAGTTGCAGATCATTAGATGTCACTTGGTCCAAATATAAAATCTCTCTACGGATCTCTTTAAGCCAAGTAGACATTCTGATTATAGTGCTATTATATGATTCAACCGTTGCCTTAGAGTAGTTTTTATTTACTTCAAGATAAATCGAGAAGGGATCGATCAGATCCTCTATGGTATAGTTTGGCATTATTTCACCTCAATATAATCATAACATGAGGGAGGGGGATATGAAAACATTTGTTCTAATCTGAAACTGAAAAAGGAATTGCTTGGTATTCTATGGAATAGTTAAAGTGGGACAGGGGAATAATTATCCAATTTACTAAATTAAATTAATGTCATTAATTACTTCACTGTATACCGATACTGTGAAGTAAACTAGAATGAAAGAGAGGTAGCGTTTCTTGTATCATCATTTGCCAGCTACTCATCCAAAAAATAACTTCAGAGACATTGAAGCTGCTGGACTTGGATTATTCCTTATAATGTAAGTTAGACCCTAATTATAAGCACTTTGTGATTTCAATCTATAAAGAAGGGGTGTAAAATAATTGGAGTTTAGTGTTATCGTTAAGAAAATTAGCAACTTGGATGGATTTGCTTTTGAAGCTTTTTGTAATAGGATTTTTCTAAAAAAATTCAATGACTATTACTCTACACGTCCTCATAAAGATGGAGGAATAGATGGAGTGATTGTAAAAGATCATCATATTTTCTCTATGACTACTGAAAAGGATTTAAAGGGTAAAGCTGCGAGAGACATTGAACGAGTATTACAGGAACATAAGGATTTTATTAAAGTATGGACTTTTGTTACAAATAAAAATTTCGATGATAAAATGTTGACCGTGGTACTACCGGCAATGAGAGTTAAGTACTCAAATATTAATATTCATTTTATGGGTCTTAATGCTTTAGCTTCGATTGCAACGGAGGTTAAATATGATAATCAGACGGAGCTTCAATCAATTTATGGTGTTATTGATGATCTATATCTTGGTATATTTCAGAGTTTCTTCCGTCATGAAAGCAAAGGTATCGCTAAATACAATCCACTTTATGTAATCAATTATATCTGTTTGTTGCATAATGAAGAGCTAGATAGAGGAGTCGTAAATCCACACATTTGGAAGAATCGGATAAATTGTTTTCCAGATGAGTTCATGTTCGTAGATTCAATCTCCGGGGTTATTTATTCGAAAGAATTTTTATTGAAATTCTTTGACCACGAAATAAGTCAATTAAAGGACGACACTTTCTTTGATTTTCATTCACGATACGATCAGTTTCTCCTGGAAAATAATTTTTCATTGCTCTACACTGATGATGACAACAATTACAAAATGATGAATCCTTCAATCATTGAAGTTTGGTAAATGAAAATACATGATCCTGAGAATGAGGAGAAGAGGTTACTTGAGAAGACAATCCTTTTTAGTAGAAACTGAAAATGTTTTAAATGAAGTTTCAAGACAGTTTGATTTTGTATGGCCGTCACTTGCTGGCATTGCATTTTTACAAAAAGAATTAAACAATTATAGAAACAACAATCCAACTGCTTCGGAATATGATTGTCAAACAATTTTCGTCCAAGATCAAGCATTATCAAGAATTAGCTTCACTAATATATTCCCCAACAAGTCAATGGACGATTTTAAAGAAGAGCAGGCTAAAGCTCTATTATTTAGTTTGTTTGCTTTATATGAAGGTTGGCTTCTGCACCTTAAAAACAAAAGGTTGATAAACAACCAACAGTATAAAGGACTCCAGTTTTACGATAGCACTGGGAGACACAGAGTTTTAATTAGTATAGCAAATTCTAGAGAATCAATATTGCTAAAAGAGGCATTTTATGACAACTTATCAAGTAATAGAAGATACTCATTGAATAAATTTAATAACCAGTTATTGTGTTACAGGGTATTTAAGGAGATAAGAAACTGCATAATCCATAATGCAGGCTTGTGTAGCACTGAACTTTACGACAATATTAATCTATTTTCAAGCTTAATTACAGTTCCCACAGATCTTAATGTAAGACAATTATTTAACATTAGTGCTATGAATATTGGAGATAAAATTAATCTTGATCTATTTGATGTTGTTGGCTTATCAGATATCATCATTAAAATGATATGGACAATTGATACTGAGTTATCGAAATCTTTTATATCAGAACAATGGTTTATCAGCCAATTGATAAGTGGAAATTCAAAGCACTATCCCAGAAATGACACAATTGTGCTAAAAAAAAATCTCCGCAAAACAAAGAGTTTTGTACAAAGTTTAGAATTTCCTAAACTTAAAAGATGGGATGAGATTTACAAAAGAATCTCCGATACAAATGGTCGTTTTAAAAAACAGCAAGAGTTGACTTAGTTTAAGTAATCGATAATTTACTTCACAGAACCGTTATTCTGTGAAGTAAAAAAACTTGAAGCACTTTCTCAGCCTTTACGTAGTTGCTGTCGGATGACAAGAACATTGTCTGATAACTGACAAGAACATTGTCCGTGGTCCGCGATGAGCTTTTGGATCATGGTTTCAAACAGCTCGTCCATGAATACGTTCATCCGCACCCCACGAAAGTCGTTCAAGGTCCGGAAGTCTGGCTGTTGCATCGCTGCCAGCCACATCGCCGGGAGGTTTTCGCGCAGCAGCTTTTCGATGCCACGGCAAGAGTAAACCTTTTGCGAGTAGCCGTAAAGAATCACCTTAAGCATCATTTTGGGATGGTAGGCACTGCGGCCTCCGCCTGTGTAGTGGGCAACCAACTGCTGATCCGAAATGGCTTCGATCATTTCATCAATGACACGCGCCACATGGTGGGCAGGAATGAATAGTTCCAAATTCGTTTTACCTTACGCGCAGAACAAACCATGCAGCGCCGACCATGCAAGGCTGGACGATTGGAACAAAGGGAGTATAGCCGGGCAGTTTTAGTCCGGCGCTGCCCCTGCCGTGGAATGTCTTTCGTCCACCCCCTAAGGGGGTGGCCTTGCATGGTCATAGGCGTGGAGTGGTAAGGTCGGAGCGTAAGGTATAAGCCCCCTGGTGCTCGGATCTAGAAGCATTTACAAAGAATTGTTAGTTCAATAAAACAGCGGCAGCCATGGTTTCGCCCATGGCTGCCGCTGTTTCGTTTATAGGGGGTCTATCTACAACTAAATTTCAAACACTGACCTTTGTTATCTTGAAAACTGGTGGGAAGACAATACTTCTAGTCTCTTGCTTTTTCAGAGACAATAACTCTTTCAAACTTTTTTTGGCTTGCGTTTTAATTTTTTGTTACCAATTGATATAAACCCCGGACTAGTATCGTCCTCTGAAGTCAAAATATAATTCTCATGAATGTAGTCTATCATTTCTTTTACTGAAGACGGTCGTTCCAGTATATATGTTTGTTCTTCGGCAGTTAAGCCATTCAACGTCGAATCGTAAAGACTTGTCATCTGAGTCACAACTTTATCAATCGGCTGGAAACTTTGCATAATTTCATTTAAGAACCTGGGATGGAATTTAAATGAGTTTCCTCCCTTACTTAGCTCAGGAAAGCCTTCCTTTGATGTGGTAAATTCAATGCCCTTACTTCGGAACTTATCTTTAAGTACTGCATGATCAAGATAACACAGAATAATGACCTCTACTTCCAACAGGTGCAATCTATTTTTCAGAGAAATGGGAAATGCGAGTGGAGGCATGTGGAATATGCTTTCCCTTGGTTCCTCGACCAAAGCTGAAAGCCCTGTCCAAGTAGGCTCTTTAAAATCGAACCGATCGGTTATGAGCGCGGAGCCAGCGTCTTCTATGTACTCAGTATTGATTGCTACATAAACTAAACCCGGTTCTGCTAGAACTGAGGAACTTCCTGATTCATTACTCATACATTCCTCAATAAGCGTATCAAGGAAGGAAAAGTTGTCCTGAAATTCTGTTACATCAACTACAATTGTTCTCGTAATCAAATCTGCTTTATATAACTTCCCAAAGCCTCTTTCTAAATACTCCTGCAACCAGAAATTTTTAGAGAATTGCCGCCCTGTTCTTCCCTTTAACATTTCTTCAATTTCATCTGGCGTCGATGTCTTACACTCGTAGATATGAATCTTGTCAGGTGACTGAATCACCTCTACTACATCCCCGGTTGTTATGCAACGAGTCGTATCTGCTAAAATATATATCTTCTCTTTGGCTAAAGGTTCAAATTTCTCTATTATCTTCAGAATAGTATCTTTTTGCGATGAAAGAGGCGTTTTCCCAGACTCAAACTTTCCTAATTGTCTTATTGTAAAGGATTCTAGCACAGACCACACCATGGCTTCGCTGATGGAGTAAAGCCGATTCTGATGATAAAGCCACTCCTCCTTCTCCGCTTCTCCGCTTTTCATTATTTCTTCCTCACACTTAAGCAGTGCTTTAACTAATTCTTTTTGTAGCTCCCAGAATGAATAAGGGCTATTTATTTTTTCAAACCTCTCGTATAGTTCATACCTGTAAGCCATTAATTCGTCCATACAGCACCCCTCTCTATCGTCTCAAGTATAAGCTTGAACATACCTGTGCCCTTATTCCTAGTTACTCTCTTTTGTAAGAGCTCTGATTTATATTACGCTAACTAGAACGCTAGTTCAATAACAACAGCGGCGGTCTAAGAGTGAACGACAAATAGACCCCACCTAGCGTTCAGATTGAGGCCCATGTATCTACTGTTTGTCGGCAATCGGACAATGTTCTTGTCATGAATCGGGAATCGGATCAAGTTCTTGTCATCGCCAAATGACAAGAACTTGATCCGATAACTAAAAAAGCCCGCGGGTTACGTGGACTTCATTCGGACAAGGTTCTTGACATCCGACAGTTGCGATTAACAACCATCTCAATGCACCTTTTCATACAAAGTGCAATCTGACTAAGCACGGTAAGCACTCATTCACAATGCGTAGATAGAATATTTCTCAAGGCTCGGCTCTATATTGGGGTATCATCCCTTCACGGAGGACACATATAACGGAGCCATCCGACCAATGGACTTGTCATGGTAGGGCAACGAAAGGTTTCAGTTCGCTGAACCCAAACCCAAATATATTATTCAAGCAATTTAAGATAATAAGAAGTTTAACTTTTTAGTACAGCATCTAGAATATGGATAACGCCTACAAAAATTCACCTCTAACATATCAAATATATAATATTGAAGCGTTCACTAATGAGGAAGAAAAACAAAAAGGGAAGCACCTCCTCCATTTTATCATTGATCGGCCCTGCCGCGCCGCCGGGACTCTCCCTCCGCCGCTCGAAGTTCGAGAATTTTCCTCGGGAGGGCCATGCCGATGAGGGATGCTGCTGAGGGTCAGCAGGAGCACATCGAGACACTGCCGCTGGTCTCCACCACGTATACGGGCGGACGGATGACTGTGCTCGGCCGGGACGTCGCGTCGGACGCGCGGCTCCTCTGCTGCCGTGGCAACTCGCAACCGCTGTATTGTGGGCGCTGATAGGCTTAGTGCCTTTCGGCGCCCTGCTCGGCCTGGCGCCGACACCGGCGATCAGCATGCTCCTCGGTCATCCGGTTACAGTGGGCGTCGCAGTGGTTCTGCTGTTCGTCGCGATCAGTTACAATTTGAGATACAGAGTCAAGTTCAATGTTGCTTAATATTCTCTTGTTGCATTTTTATTCTATCCTGTAATGAATTATGGCTTCGCTGACAATAGACCAAAATGCTGCATCTGTTAAATTTTCTGAATCGAGTCCTTGAAGTTCGGCAATTTCCTTAACTCGTTTCACATCGAATGTTTGTAATTCAACTTCCATGATGCACCTCCTGGCTTACTTTACTTTGTACAATGCGCCGGTTAAAACTTTTCTTTGTAACTTGCGCCTGGTCTAACTTCTGTGCTCTGCTTATAGCCTCAGATATATCGATTTGGCCCAGAGACTTAAACTTGTCTCTCAACCTGCCCCATTCAGAATACTCACTTGATCCATATTAATTTTTTCTTCCAATTGTTCATACGTCCACAATTTAGTAGCAGCCACAACATAGACAGGTTCTGGAATATCTGTACCAAAATAACTCATCTCCTAAGAATGTTTTCGTTCTTATTTGATGAAGTGTTCGTTTATTATTTTGTGAATCTGCTCTTCTTTTGCATTAAAGAATATTGTTAGAAATTCCGATAGGAATTTGTTCCCTAAAAGTGCAAAACCATTTTTATCCAAGGGCTGCACTGAGTAATTTTCTATTAATAATCTTCTAACTTGATGAACATAATCTGATACTTTGTCATGGTGCTTAATACTTTTTGAAATTTCTAAATGATAACTCTCATCACCTGACTCATCTGCAAATGCACACTTTGTTGCTATTGCGTAGTTTAGATTTACGATACAATTATAAGGATTTAGCCAGGTGGCTCCTCCCTTTTTAAAACTATCCAAAAGGTTATAAATAAGGCTACTTTCTATTTGTTCCACTGAGTCATATTCATTATGTAGTTCCGCTGTCTTTCTACAGGCGGAATATTCAGTTAGTGAAGACCAAGCTAAAGACGAAATCTTATTTGTTCGTATAGAATTAAATTCTTCTATTCCGTACCTTTTAACAATATTTACAATATCCTCTGCATGGACGAACTCATGTGCAAAAATATTATTTAAAGTCGTTCCGCTTTTTTCGGTATATTCATGAATATATCCGCTTTCAATTAGTCCTAATTTTGGTGCAGCAATTCGAATGGTGATTTTTAACTGACCATTAACTATATTTGTACTACATTCTCCAGCATTGTCTAGGTACCCAACAATTTCTATTCTGTTTATGTGTTCTCCGATATTTGAAGAGTCATAAATCTTCTGCATAATTTTGAAATACTTATCTTTTTCAAAGTAAATATTTCCGTATTTTTTTGGAAACTCGGTAACAATTCTATCAGGTCCCTTTAAATACACGACTTTGTTTTCAAATTCACTTTTTGAAAATCTATTTGCTGATAAACTTTTTTCTTCATGAGAATGATCTAATACTAAAAATTCCTTATCTTCTTGAAAATGATTTGAATTACTCACAGTTTTAGTGGCTGACTCTTTTTTCTTTTTCAGAAAATTAAACATTAGGTACCCCTCGTATTATGTAATGAACAACTTTTATATATTTTACCATCTAAAGTAATATTGAGGAAGTGAAAATCGACAGCACCCTTCATTCACGATCAGTGCAGGACCTTACAAATATCGAATTTGTATTCGCCTAAGAAATTGATTTGCTCCCATCCAAGGGGCCAAATAAGGTTTAATAGTTCTTCCTGAAGCTTACCTTGTTTTTTACGGTATTCAGTTGCTTGCTGGAGATACACAGTGTTCCAAACGCTAATCGCATTGATGATAATGTTCAATGCACTTGCCCGTTGGAGCTGGTCTTGTAACGCACGTTCTCGCAGGTCGCCATGTTTGCCGAAGAAGATCGCTCTGGCCAGTGCGTTCATGGCTTCCCCTTTGTTCAACCCCTGATGGATTTTGCGCCGGAGCGCCTCGCTCGAAAGGTAATCCAGGATGGAGATCGTTTTTTCGATACGCCACATTTTCCGCAGCGCGGTAGCCAAACTGTTCTGTCTTACATATGAGCCGATTTTCCCCATAATGAGTGATGGTTTGTTGGGACTGGCTAAAGCGTGATCCCACAAGCATCGGCGAATGCCGAGAGGCTATTGGTTATATATGAGGAGGGCATTAAAACTATAATAGGTTACTATCTAGTAAAATCCCCACTTGTTTTTCCATGATCCGAGGTGGGTATGGCAGTCCATTGTTAATAACGAATTATTTCCCGATTCTTTTGCGTAAACAGTACCTGCCTTTGGTCTTTCGAATTAGCGATTGTTAGATATCAAGTTTAAGGGTACTGATCCATTTCACTATTTCGGGATCGCGATGTAAAAAGAATAAGCTCTGTTTCGTATCTAACGTAGTAATTGACTCCATAACCTCTTGGTTTAATTCAAAATCAAAAATATTTAAGTTTTCGATAATTCTTTCTTTACGAACGGACTTTGGAATCACAACGACTTCTCTTTGTGTCAACCAACGTAAAACCACTTGAGCAACGGATTTATTATACTTTTCGGCTATGGATACCAATAGCTCATTTTGATACAAGTTATTTTCCCCTTCAGCAAAAGGCGCCCAGGATTGGATATGAACATTGTTTTCTTTCATGAATTTCGCACTTTCGATTTGCTGGTTGAAAGGGAGTGTTTCAACCTGGTTCACGGCAGGAACTACATCATTATGAATGATCAAATCGATCAGACGATCCTCATGGAAGTTAATAACGCCAATTGCACGGACCTTTCCTTCACGATACAATTCCTCCATAGCGCGCCAAGAACCATGCACGTCGCCGAATGGCTGATGAATTAAATACAAATCCAAATAATCAAATTACAATCTTTCCAGTGATTTTTCAAATGTTTTTTTTGTACGCTCATAACCGGCATCCTGAACCCAAAGTTTCGTAGTGATAAATAATTCCTCTCTTGCCATACTGCTCCGTTTAATTGCTCTGCCAACTGCTTCTTCATTTAGATAATAGGCAGCGGTATCAATCAGCAGATATCCTGTCATAATAGCGTCATAAATGCTTTGTTCACATTCATCATCTGGGATCTGAAAAACACCAAAACCGAGTATAGGCATCTCAACACCATTGTTCAAAAATACTTTTTGCATATAAAATCCTCCAGTATTTTCAATAATTTTGTTTAAATTACACTTTAATCTTATCCATTACTTCCCTATTAGGCATTTTTTATAAAAATATTTCCATGGCGTTCTTCCTTTTATACCTCCCAAGCTCTTATCTATTTCCCAAAAAAATCGCCGATGATTTAACAGTTGTACCTTCTGTGGTATGACTTTATTATCCATTACTGAACAAAGAGCTGATATCTAATTTGTCTCAAATGATTGCCTAATCCACTCAATGTCATTCCTTATTAGAAAACTAATGGTGTATAATAAAAATAAAACAATATAATGCATCAAGGAGAGGCCTATGCTTGAAGAAATAAAGATCCGACAGGATAACCTCACAAGACTGATTAACCCCCATTCGACAAGCGGGAGTATTGCAGACAACGATCCCTTCTCTGTTTCTTATTCGTTCGGATAACGTGGGTGAGCGAGGTTATGAAAGACGCTCAAATTTATGCCAATACAAAGGATCATGCTTTACGAGCCAAGTTTGTCGGTCAGATCGAATTATCTATTATGGATGCTGTGCTTCGTTTGGTTCAATTGCTCGATTCTCCTCAAGACATTCCGTTTCTTGCTCCTATTCATAAGAGAGAGATCATTTATAGACTTCTTCAAGGGCCATATGGAGCTACATATGCACAAATTGCAATGGAAGGAAGCAACACCTATCGCATCAGGGGCGCCATCGACCAAATCATCCAACATTATGGTGAACCCGATAATGTTGATTTATTCCAATAAATTAGGAGGGATTTAGGTGGATTACGCTACTATAATTGGGCTATCTCTTGCTTTTATTGCTGCAGCTATATTTCTATGGATATCTCAAAGGCCAAGCTAAAATATGCAACCTCAGTTGCATCTGCTAACTCTATTAACAATAGACTCCGGGCTTCCTGCAGCCGAAGCTGTCTTTGAAATTGAAGGGGGCTCATTGCAGTGATTTCTTTAAAGTGTCTGTGGAACGAAGAAAGGCTCATATTAGCGATATCAGCAAGTTCTTCAATCCTCAAAGGGTTGGTTATGAAAGTGCGTCCCAGTTTAGTCGTGAATATTCTCGCATGTTTGGTTTTCCTCCCAAGGCGGATATAAAGCGTCAGAAGGAAACATATGAGCAAACTGAGACAAATACAGATCAAATCCTCATAGGGACTTCCACTTTATGAAGAGTGAAGCGATGACTTACTATTTTAGTTACAACAACATGAAGGTAGATTGTTACAAGAAATTGATCATGATGGTATCGATAAATTTATGGAAGTCGAAGAAAGTGTAGTGTCTGAATTGCAATTGAAAAATTTCATAATATAACTTTATTTTCACTGGATAGCAAATAAAAGCAGCGGCAGTCTAGGTTTGTGTGCCTAGTCCGTCACTGCTTTTTTTGCGAGTCAGTCTAATTCAGTTTGTCCGGGTGATGATGTCGTTTGAGCTTAGAGTAAGGAGAAACGCCAAGAGATCTGGTATTCCAGTCCAACCGCCGCTGAAGAAGAAATGGGAAGCACGTCTGCCAGGGGTAGCCATCTGGCACCGCATCTGCTGTTCCTGTATCACCATCATCATCGTATACTAATCTATGATTTACAGGCTAATCAGCCTCTTTACCAGTGGTGGGAAAAGCAAGTGTTTGATGAAAATATAGTATTAGACTGGAGTTGTGGATTTGACGCGGTTTTTCAGTTGGAAAATCATTACTTTTTGAAGAATAAGTTTTAGACTGATCCATAAAAAGAAACAGCAGCGAACCAAGACTAAACTAACAGAAGCCATTATTAAATGCCATTCATGGTCCGTCATTCCCTTATCAGAAACAGTTTGCAGCAACCCGTATGCTTGCTCAAATGGATTGATCTGGTCAGAATAATCTTGCAGATAATTCAGTGCCCTTGCAAATGCTAAAATCATTTCATATGACCACTGTTCCTGAGGGTACTGCTGCAGGATTGATTTTATTTCATTATAATTATCTACAAGCTTCATTATATCCATCTCTGCCTCAAGATCGTTTATATACTGTATGTCAATCATTCAGCTTCACCTCTCTGGCTACAGTCATACTAACATACTAAATGGCATTCCGTTCTTTTTACCGGATTTAAGTGAACCGCTAAGAAGTACAAGCATCATGCTGCTCCCTTGCTATTTCATGTGCCAATTTTACCAATTACTGATGCATGATGTAAAAGAGGATTTCGTCTTATTTTTTTGCTATCCTGCCCGTTCGTATGAGGAAAAACAAAAATGAAGTATAACAGATCCGTTGATAAAAAGACGAGCGAACATGTGCTACGCAAGTCGCTCAGCTAATCTTTTTCCACGTTCGATAATTCTACCGTTAACTCCGTTTAAATACCACAACAGTTCTTCTTTCGTTTGTGGGCCTATTTCAGACCTCACTCCCCTCATAACGTCACTATGTCGAGGCACCAACGGAATGATGTCGCCCGCTTCTGTCATATATGATTTCAATTCCTGGATGTTACGGTAGGTAATTAGCGTTTCTTTATCCCACAAGGCATCGTCACTATTGACCAGTCGATGAAGCGATAGGTCCATATAATCACGATAATAACTGTAGCGGGCGGTGTTGAATGTTTGTCTTCCTTTGGTAAGGGAACCGAGTTTTTTCGGCACGAGTGCAAAATTACCAATGGTATGGGTCAATCCTGCAAACAATTCGAACGCCTCCAAGATTTCTAAAGAAAGGTTTTTTATTATGATTCGTTTTAATGCCTGAATATCTTTAAGAAATAATACATTCGTTTGTGAGGTTATTTTGTTTATACCAAAAGTTTCTCGAAGTTCATCCATACACCATGTCGTTAGAGCAAAGGCTAACACGGTTTGCAAGCTGTTCATCGTGTCAGTTCCCATGAGGATGTCACGATTACCTATGCGTATCGTATCAAAGTGATACCGAGAGACATTAAACCCCCATAACATGTTATAAACTTGTTTAGCTAACAAACTGCGATCACAATCGAAGTATTGCTCATATATTCCTGATTTGTACATTAAAAACTTACATAAGTTTCCTTGCTGACTCTGCTTGTACACCTCAATCTCATCTTTAAAATCATAATGATAGTCTATTATTTGTTTCATTTAGTTTCTCCCCTTTTTACAACAACGCTGTCCTTATTCTGTTAAAACCTTAGTTACAATGGGATTCAACTCAAGCTTCAAATTTATTTTTGCCCACCTTTGCATTCGCCGAGCTCAACACTGCCACCAGGTAAACTCCATCCTTTATCCCCATATGTCCGTTTTAGTAGAAGTACATGACCTTCGGAATTAAATATTATCGCATGAGCGCCGAATCTGAAAGTATCATTAAAAGCCATACATCTTCACCCCGCTTATTAGTAATCTGCTACGTATAAGAAGATTATTTCATAAAAATGGAAAGCAGACTAATAAAAATTGACTGATAAATTACTTATAGGCGTCCCAGCGTTATTCTGCCCTTTAGTTTAATAAAACAAGTAGGCTGCCGCGGCACCTGCTCTTTATTATGCTATTCAAATTAACGTTCCCCGTTAGTGTAATGGAAACTTGTTAACGTGTCATGGTTTTAGCGGTAAAACGTCGTATTCCAGCTTACTGAGTATTTCTAGTCCATCATTAAAAACTATCCTGTTTGCTCCATTCCAACCATTTTCCAAACCATACAAAATAAAATACTTAACTATTCTTGGGTAATACAAGTTAAATTTTTCAATATTGCCTGTAGCTGTTTTCTTTAAGGGGAAACCAACTAAAAGAGGGCTCCCCGTAATTGGGTCGTCCCAAGTACAAAAGTGGAAAGAACAGGTCATGTTCTTCAGTTTCTTTAATGATATTGAAAGAGAAACTTCGCTTACACCTTGATGATACTTTTTGTTAATCACATATACGTATTCTTTTTCTCCAACATTGATTTTCCTTATTATTTTCTTCATGCTCTTAGCCCCTATTGGGAAATTGGAAGTGTGTCGTTAACATCTTAACACATATTGGAAGTATCCTGCCCTTTAGCTTAATCCCATCTCTAGTCTAATAGTTTATTTTCCTAGTCTACAACTATATTTTCAATCTATATAGACCGCAATTAATAAACTGCCAAAGACACTCCAATCGCCAAATCGGGTAAAGAATAGTAATAACTTACCCGAAGGCGGCGATGAACATGAGAAACGAAGAAATCGAGCGGTTGAATGCAG
>NZ_JAJNMU010000090.1 GCF_022458865.1 Paenibacillus periandrae
TAAGGCTGAGCTGTGATGGGGAGCGAAAATTGCAGTAGCGAAGGTCATGAGTTCAAGCTGCCAAGAAAAGCCTCTAGCCAGGGAGAAGGTGCCCGTACCGCAAACCGACACAGGTGGGCGAGCAGAGCATGCTAAGGCGCGCGGAAGAACTCTCGTTAAGGAACTCGGCAAAATGACCCCGTAACTTCGGGAGAAGGGGTGCCTCGGTAGGGTGAATAGCCCGAGGGGGCCGCAGTGAAAAGGCCCAAGCGACTGTTTAGCAAAAACACAGGTCTGTGCGAAGCCGTAAGGCGAAGTATACGGGCTGACGCCTGCCCGGTGCTGGAAGGTTAAGGGGAGTGGTTAGGGGCAACCCGAAGCTATGAACCGAAGCCCCAGTAAACGGCGGCCGTAACTATAACGGTCCTAAGGTAGCGAAATTCCTTGTCAGGTAAATTCTGACCCGCACGAATGGCGTAACGACTTGGGCGCTGTCTCAACGAGAGATCCGGTGAAATTTTACTACCTGTGAAGATGCAGGTTACCCGCGACAAGACGGAAAGACCCCATGGAGCTTTACTGCAGCTTGATATTGAACTTGGGTACGATCTGTACAGGATAGGTGGGAGCCGTTGAAGCATGAGCGCCAGCTTGTGTGGAGGCGACGTTGGGATACCACCCTGATCGTATCCGAGTTCTAACCTCGCACCGTAATCCGGTGCAGGGACCGTGTCAGGTGGGCAGTTTGACTGGGGCGGTCGCCTCCTAAAATGTAACGGAGGCGCCCTAAGGTTCCCTCAGAATGGTTGGAAATCATTCGCAGAGTGTAAAGGCACAAGGGAGCTTGACTGCGAGACAAACAGGTCGAGCAGGGACGAAAGTCGGGCTTAGTGATCCGGTGGTACCGAATGGAAGGGCCATCGCTCAACGGATAAAAGCTACCCTGGGGATAACAGGCTTATCTCCCCCAAGAGTCCACATCGACGGGGAGGTTTGGCACCTCGATGTCGGCTCATCGCATCCTGGGGCTGAAGTAGGTCCCAAGGGTTGGGCTGTTCGCCCATTAAAGCGGTACGCGAGCTGGGTTCAGAACGTCGTGAGACAGTTCGGTCCCTATCTGTCGTGGGCGCAGGAAATTTGAGAGGAGCTGTCCTTAGTACGAGAGGACCGGGATGGACGTACCGCTGGTGTACCAGTTGTTCCGCCAGGAGCACGGCTGGATAGCTACGTACGGAAGGGATAAGCGCTGAAAGCATCTAAGCGCGAAGCC
>NZ_JAJNMU010000091.1 GCF_022458865.1 Paenibacillus periandrae
ACACTTGCACCGGTGAACATCGTCGAGTTATAAAAATCCACGTACAATTGTATTTTCGCATTTGACAGTTGAACGATATTAAAACTCCCGCTGACGTGGAACTTTTTATTAGGTTCGGCACTGATTGTTTGAACGACCCCCACCGCGCCATTGGCCGCAATTCCTGATCCGATGATCTTTTGCGCATGTTCGCTCGCTGATATTGGACTTACTTCATAGCTGCCGTTTGCCCCCCACTTATACTCTTCCCACTTGTTTGCCACCCCGTTACTTCCTTGATATGTTTCAAATGATCCATTAGTTAATAAATTATCACTTTTTCTGACACTTAATAAATTCCCATTGGCATCGTATGAATAATTAATAGAACCCAGTGAGGATATTGAATCAGTTAAAATTCCATTAGAATCATAATTATATTTCGATTCTGCCATTGCTAAACTTGAAAGGAATATTACCATAAAATACATAATTAAAAGATGCAAACATATTCGTTTCACAATTAAAAGCCTCCTGAGTTACTAATAATGAATGATAATTTTGTATATGCCAGTAAAGCATAAATCATTTTGGATAAGTGTAAATATACTGTGATTATTACGCTAGAGGCAGTTAAGGAAATTTGCTATTTCAAAAAATGAGTTGATCGATTTGACATATTCTCTTTAGCGCTTTCATGAAATCAATTAAAGATGTAGACTTCAAATTTGATTTTCTGGGCCTTTGATTCTGATGTTCCACCGTCGACCACTTCACTGATTTCTGAGACTCCCGGACTTGCTTCTAATCGGCTGATGTATGCTCAGCAGCACAGCCATCATCGCATCACCCTGGTTACGTTACGTTTTGGGTTCGTATCCATCCCTTAATACTTGAATATCATCTATGAGCACAGCTCCTCCATAGTGCATTCCCCCAGTTTAATTGGTAGTCGTTATTTATTTTTCTATCAATCTCTTCACTAAATTACCATTGTTATCGTATTCGAATTTTATTTTAGTGCCTGAGTCTGAATTTACAGATTGAAGCTGATTGGAACAATCATAAAAGTAACTATGAACCTTCGTAACCTGGATATCATCAATCGACAACCCTCCACCCTGATTCATTCCCCAGAGTAACCGGTATTTGTTTTTCGATCCCGTCGTGAAGGTCACCACTTTACTCCC
>NZ_JAJNMU010000092.1 GCF_022458865.1 Paenibacillus periandrae
CTATATAGACCGCAATTAATAAACTGCCAAAGACACTCCAATCGCCAAATCGGGTAAAGAATAGTAATAACTTACCCGAAGGCGGCGATGAACATGAGAAACGAAGAAATCGAGCGGTTGAATGCAGCGATGAAACAAACATCAGACAAACGACTCTACGAAAGGTACTTGGCCGTCCGTCTTCGTCTGGAAGGACATACGTTTGAAGAGATCGGTGATCTACTCAGTCGCGCGCGTCAAACCATCGGCCTCTATTGGAAAGCCTACCAAACGCAAGGTCTGCCCGGCCTGAAGATGGATCATTCCCCTGGACAACCGACAAAACTCACGGAGGAGCAGCGAAAACAGCTAGCAGCGATGCTGGAGCAGCAACAACCGGCCGATGTGGGTTTTGAAGCCCGGTACACTTGGACCCTCCCGCTGGTGGCGGAGTGGATCAAACGGGAGTTTGGCATCACAATGAGCGTGCGTGGGATCAGCGCGATGCTAAAACGGATGAACTTCAGTTTTACCAAAGCAACGTATACGCTTGCCAACGCTGACGAGGACGCCCAAGTGTATTTCAAAAAGCACACCTTTGCAGCGCTCAAGAAACAGGTTGAAGCGGAAAAAATCGATCATTTGCTCTTTGAAGACGAATCGATGATCCGGTCGTATCAAGCGCTACAATACAATTGGTTTCCACGTGGCAGACAACGTAAAGTGCCCACGTATGGCAAACACGAAGGAGCCAAGTTGTTCGGTGCGATTAATTATGAAACCGGGCAAGTGCATCACCGGGAAGAAGAAAAGGCCGATACCACAGCTTTTATTCGATTTCTTCAGGATCTTCTCTCCGCGTATTCGAGTGGGAAAATCGCCTTGATTCTGGACAACAGCCGGATTCATCATGCTACGGAGTTACAGCCTTTTTTGACGGAACATCCGCGTCTGCAGTTGGTTTTTCTACCGCCTTACAGCCCAAACCTCAATCCGGTTGAAGGGCTATGGCTGTGGCTCAAAGCCGATGTAGTGAACAATGTCTTTTTTGAAAAATTCTATAAGATTAAGCTTCATGTAAGCCAATTTATGAAGCGAATCAATCAGCACCCGCTGGATACCGTTGATCGCCTGCTTGTTAGGTTATGATCTTAATTGCGGTCTATATA
>NZ_JAJNMU010000093.1 GCF_022458865.1 Paenibacillus periandrae
TATATAGATTGAACTCATAAAATTGAGAACCGCCTAATCGGGTAAAAGATAGTAATGAACCGAAAAGGGCGGGGATCGAAGTGACAAATGAAGAAGAGATTGAAAAGCTGACAACGGCCATGAAAGAAACGGAAAGTACGCGCATGTATGAAAGATATTTAGCTGTCCGTTTGCATTTGGAAGGCCGGACTTTAACTGAAATTGGAGACATTTTGGGTAGGTCATTTCCTGCCATCAGCGGGTATTGGAACGCTTATCGCAAGCAGGGAGTTCAAGGCCTTGAATTTGGTGAGTATCCCGGCGGCATCCGAAAACTTTCTGACGAACAAGAAGAACGGCTGAAAGAAACCATTGCCAAGCAAAGACCAGTGGATGTTGGATTTGAAGCGAAATACACTTGGACGTTAAAAATCATCCGTGCATGGATCCTTCGCGAGTTCGGCGAGAAATATACCCTAAAAGGAATCTCTAAAATGCTGAACCGGCTTGGTTTTAGCTACACGAAAGCCACCTATACTCTGGTACGAGCCAACAAAGAGGAACAGAAACAATTCCGCGAGGTCACTTTACCTGAGCTTAAAGAGCAACTGAACCAGGGAGAAATTGACCATCTTTTATTTGAAGATGAATCTATGATAAGGGCCTATTTGGCTTTGCAGTACAACTGGTTTCCCAAAGGACAACAACGCAAAATCCCGACTCATGGTGAGCATAAAGGAGCCAAACTGTTTGCTGCCATCGACTACGAAACGGGCCGTGTGACCCATCGAGAAGAAGAGAAGTTTGATGCGGCGGCATTTGGAAGATTTTTAATAGATATCTTACAGGCCTACCCCAAAGGCAAGCTTGTCATGGTGTTAGACAACGCCCACACTCATCATGCTGATGAAATTCAGCCTTTTCTGCGAGAGAATCCGAGACTTCAGCTTGTTTTTTTACCCAAGTATAGCCCTGAGCTTAATCCTGTTGAAGGATTGTGGAAATGGCTAAAACAAGATGTCGTAAACAATGTCTTTTTTCATAAGTATTATGTCATCCGTACTCATGTCGCAGCTTTCATGAAACGGGTTAATCAGAGCCCTCTTGAATTGATTGATCGGCTACTGGTTCGGGCGTAAAGATTTTCAGTTCAATCTATATAG
>NZ_JAJNMU010000094.1 GCF_022458865.1 Paenibacillus periandrae
CGAGGTTATTACTGCTGGATTGGTATACTTGGTACTGCAGCGCGCTTGGCGCAGTCACCGCATCTGTCGCCTTCGTCCAGTTCAGAGTTACTTCTGTTGCTGTAATGCCTGATGTGCTGAGCGTCCCATCCGACACCGCTGGTGCTGTGATATCTGAAGTTACAACCTGCTTCGTTGTGTAGGCCGTCTTATTGCCCGCCTCATCCTTCACAATTACATTAAAGTAATAAGTTGTGCTTTCCATCAGGCCTGTCACACTATATGTACCTATGTCCGCCGTATAGCTGCCTACTGCTGTTCCGTTCGTTTCAATATTCGCTACCGTGTCGAGGTTATTACTGCTGGATTGGTATACTTGGTACTGCAGCGCGCTTGGCGCAGTCACCGCATCTGTCGCCTTCGTCCAGTTCAGAGTTACTTCTGTTGCTGTAATGCCTGATGTGCTGAGCGTCCCATCCGACACCGCTGGTGCTGTGATATCTGAAGTTACAACCTGCTTCATTGTGTAGGCCGTCTTATTGCCCGCCTCATCCTTCACAATTACATTAAAATAATAAGTTGTGCTTTCCGTCAGGCCAGTTACACTATATGTACCTATGTCCGTCGTATAGCTACCTACTGCTGTTCCGTTGGCTTCAATATTTGCCACTGTATTCAGGTTATTGCTGCTGGAGCGGTACACTTGATACTGTAGCGCGCTTGTCGCACTCACCGTATCCGTCGCCTTCGTCCAGTTCAATGTTACTTCTGTTGCTGTAATGCCTGCCATGCTTATTGTCCCATCCGACACCGCTGGTGCTGTGATATCTGAAGTTACAACCTGCTTCATTGTATAGGCCGTCTTATTGCCCGCCTCATCCTTCGCAATTACATTAAAGTAATAAGTTGTGCTTTCCATCAGGCCTGTCACACTATATGTACCTATGTCCGCCGTATAGCTGCCCAGTGCCGTTCCGTTGGCTTCGATGTTCGCCACTGTATTCAGGTTATTGCTGCTGGAGCGGTATACTTGGTACTGCAGCGCGCTTGGTGCACTCACATTATCCGTCGCCTTCGTCCAGCTCAACGTTACTTCTGTGTCTGTTATGCCTGACGTGC
>NZ_JAJNMU010000095.1 GCF_022458865.1 Paenibacillus periandrae
TACCGATTCTCCGTGGCCATTGTAAAGTCTAGCAGCATATGCAATCCCCAGAAAGCAGCAAATGTTGTCCGACGACACAAATTGTTGTGGGAGAAAAACTTCCCATTTCTGTCACCCACCGTTTAATGTAATCCCCCGGACTCAACTATTGCTCTTGACAACAATTCGGGTTTTCCCTCAAAATGGTTACATTACCGTTGTCTAGAGGAGTAGATTCTAATATGCAAGCAAAGCATCATGTGGTTAAGCAGCAGCTGGAATCGATGATGGAAAGCGGACGAATTCGAATCGGAGAACGTCTCCCCTCAGAGGTTCAGATGGCCAAGGAATTCGGCGTCAGCCGCGAAACGTTTCGTTCCGCCGTCCGAATCCTGGAGGAAGAAGGCAAGCTGCTGGTGAAGCACGGCGTAGGCACGTTCGTGATCCCGCCGTTGCCAGTAATCCCGAGTTCCCTTGAGAAATTGTCGAGTGTCGGTTCTATGATACGCTCAGCACAGCTAGACGAAGGTGAAAGCCGCGTCTCGCTCAAGACGGATTCCTGCTCGAAGGATGTCGCAGAAGCACTCGGTTTGGAACCTGGTGACCCTGTCATTGTACTGGAGCGTATTCGTACGGCCAACGCCGAACCTGTAGCGTACTCCATCAATACGATCTCAAAGAAACTCGCAGGGGAAGCGTTCGAAAGAGGTGAGTTCCAAGGCTCGCTCCTCAGCTTCTTCGAATCGCAGCTTGGCCGCAAAATCGTAACCGCTGACTCAGAAATTTGTGTCCCGCTGCACATCGACCGCAACTGCCAGCGGCTTCTGCTGCATCCGCAAACAACCGTGCTGTTATTAAAGCAAGTGCATTATGACGAAGCGAATAACCCTGTGATGTACTCCTTGGATTATTTGCGCAACGACGTGTTCACCTTCCGGATCCGGCGTACCGTTTAATCCTGCATGAACCCCTTCAACCTATAGCTTGCCTCCCCACAACCCCGGTCTGCTTTTCAGATCGGGGTTGTTCTTCGTGACTTCACAACCTTGTTTCTTTTACAAAATCTATACATCCGTTTTATGGAGAGTTAACAATCATAAGTTACGATTA
>NZ_JAJNMU010000096.1 GCF_022458865.1 Paenibacillus periandrae
TCCTGCTGTTCGGCGGAGACTATTTTCCGAAAATCATATACAGCTACAGCGGATTAGTGCTTGCCAATCTTTGGTTCAACATTCCGTTTACCACGATGATGCTCAGTTCCGCTCTATCCGGCATTCCAAATTCAATTGTGGAGAGTGCTAAGGATGCCGGAGCCGGAAGGCTGCAAATTTTGCTTAGATTCATAATCCCCCTTTCCTATAAAACGATGCTGGTCTCGATGACGTTCGTCTTCATGGGCATTATCGGCAGCTTCACCGCACCGTTCCTTATAGGTCCCAATGCACCGCAAGTTCTTGGGGTCGCAATGGAGCAGATGTTCGGCGTATACAAGGAAATCGGCAAAACGAGTGCAACGGCCGTATTTATGTTCGTGCTTTGCTCGTTTATGGGTTATTTCTATATTCGCAGTATGATTCGGGAGGAACGACAATAAATGAGAGAACAATTGATGCATTTCGAGCCGGAAAATCCGGCGGTTGTTGAAGCCGGACAGGGTGTCCGGCTGTCTTTTCATATGTCGAAGGCAGGTTTTATGGAATTTACGCTGACTGCGGCTTGCAACGGGGACTGGCGGTTTGAGGGCAGGGAGTCCGTAATGCTCAAGGTCTTGCTGAACGGGGAATACAACCAGGATATCGTTTTATTCTACGGTGACCGTTGGCTGGAGTATCCGCGGCTGCTTGGGTTTTTGGAGGAAGGATCGTATGAAGCGGAGCTGCAATTTCACGAGCAGTCGTCGCCGGATGCCCGAATGGCTTCAGTCAAGACGGTGGTTGTGAACCTAGTGGACCGCGATTCCGAGCTGGGTCTCGTATATCGTTACACGCCTTTGCTGTACGGACGGAATATCGGACATCCAACAGAAAGCTGTTATACCGATACTCCATTAATTATGTTCTATACACTTGAACGCGGCGATGAGCAAACCGTGC
>NZ_JAJNMU010000097.1 GCF_022458865.1 Paenibacillus periandrae
ACTACAGATGAACCTGTAGGCCAATTATGGCAGGTGCTGTTATGATTACGCTTGTTGATGTCGGAGGACGATTGACTTCAGCCGCATCGAAGAGCCAGATTATCTATGCGTTCCTGGTTCCTGAAGGGCTGGAAGCGCTGGAAATTCGTTTCAACTACTCTCCGAAGCTTCTTGAGGATCGGGAGCGGGCACGGGAATTGGTGGCACTTGCGGCACCGCGCTACATGGAAGAACCGCAGCTTAGCAAGTACTTGGAGTGCTGGGAACGCGTACTGCCGCTGCAAAATTTGCTGACCTTGTCGTTGGACGACCAGTACCGCTTCCGCGGGGCGGCGCATCGGCACACGCCGGTGCAAGAGCACCGATTGGGCGCGAATGATGCCGAGCCCGGTTTTTTACAAGGTCCGATAGTTGCCGGCATGTGGCGTATTACGGTGAGTGTACACGCAATCGTTACCGAGGTTTGTTCGTACGAGCTGCAGGTGAACGGCGTTGAGAAGGAGAGGAGTCACCATGAGTAATTCTGGAGCAGGGGAAAGTGGATATTGGCTCGCCTGTGAGCTGCACACCCATACGCCGAATAGTGACGGTAAGCACACATTGTACGAGTTAGCTCGGAGTGCGGCGGCATTGGAGCTGGATTGGATCGCTGTGACCGATCATAATACGACATCGGGACTGTTCGGTAAAGAAGTGGTGGAACAAGCAACCAACATTAAAATTTTGACCGGACTTGAATGGACAACGTTCTACGGTCATATGCTCGTTCTTGGACTACCTGCCGGGGGTTATGCCGATTGGCGTATGCTTGGGCCGAACGATTTGGCTCAGGGGCTGCGAGAGGTAAAAGCGCTTGGGGCGATAGCCGGGCTTGCACATCCGTTTCGGGTAGGCAGTCCGATGTGTACCGGCTGTTATTGGGAATAT
>NZ_JAJNMU010000098.1 GCF_022458865.1 Paenibacillus periandrae
GGAGGTGTACCCGTGAAATCTGTTCGCTTTCAACTCGATCAATCGTTGGAACTGCTTACCGCTCATTCAGGTCTTGCCCTCATCGGCTTGCTCCTTTCTCATACCCAAATGGCCAAACGTCTGGTTCGTTGCTCGCTGCCCGGCGCCATGCAACCCAACGTCTCTCACTCCGATGTCATGGTTGCCTATCTGGGCTTGCTCTGCCAAGGAAAAAGTGACTTTGACCAGATTGAATCCTTTCGAGCCGATCGTTTCTTCGCAAAATCGCTCGGTATTAAACAGATCCCGTCGTCACCCACACTTCGACAGCGTCTGGATCTGGCCGCAGCCAGCAGTTATGAGTGGCAAACCATTTTACTGGAAGAGTCCGCCGATTTGCTTCGCGCGCTTAACGTTCCGCTGACTCCTGTTCAGACGACCGACCGTCTAGGCGAAACCCAATCGTGGCTGCCGCTGGATTTGGACGTCTCGCCGTTTGACAACAGCAATACGAAAAAAGAAGGCGTATCCCTGACCTACAAGAAGGTGAACGGCTATGCCCCGTTTTTTGCTTATCTGGGGCAGGAAGGGTATGGGGTCAACGTCAATCTGCGCGAAGGCTCTACCCATGTGCAAAAAGAAGCCGACGCCTTTCTGTCACACAGCTTGGACTATGCCCGTCGGGTCACGGACTTGCCCTTGCTCGTGCGCATGGATGCCGGCAATGACGCGATGGAAAATCTAAATCTCTGTCTGGACGAAAACGTTGATTTCATCGTCAAGCGCAACCTGCGCCGGGAAGCGCCGGAAGAGTGGTTGATGATCGCTCGGCAAGACGGCATGTGCTGTGAAGAGCGGGAAGGCAAGCGGGTTTATCTTGGCGCCATGACATGGACGGACAAGAAGTTGAAGCGCCCGATACGTGCCGTTTACCA
>NZ_JAJNMU010000099.1 GCF_022458865.1 Paenibacillus periandrae
GGCGAAGTCGATATGATTCCGGCATGGTCGGATATGGGTCTGGAGCAGCTCAGCAAAAAGATGCTGCCGGATACGATCAAATTGACACAAATCGAGCCTTCCTTTACGGGTGGCCCTTCCTACATTGCGATCCCCGCCATGTCGGAGAAGAAGGAAGCCGCCCAGAAATTCATCAACTACGCATTAACGCCGGAAGCACAAACGGTCGTCATCAACAAAATGTACGGCTACCCGGGCATCAAGTGGTCCGAAATGCCGGCCGATCTGCAAAAGAGATTCGAGAGCGTGGCGAAAGGCTACCGTACCTTCACAATCGGATCGCTAGGAGATGAGATCAACAAGCGCTGGCAGCGGGAAGTTGCCGGGGGCCAGTAATCCGAGACATGAAAACAAAACAGCATAACTTTTTGGGGATAGCGATGGTTATCCCCTCTTTTTTCATCCTGCTGCTCGTCGTCGTGATCCCAATTATTCTTGCCGTCCAGGAAAGCTTTAAGGACGAACAAACAGGTGCCTTCACATTCAGTAACTACATATTCCTGTTCGCTGACAAATTCACGCGCCGCAACATCTCGTTTACGCTGAACCTGACCATCGTGTCCTTGCTGATCGTCATTTTCATCAGTTACTTGCTGGCTATGTATTTGAGATTTAATCAAGGCCGGATTGTGGATTGGATTCGGCGTCTATATTTTATTCCTATGTTCATTCCTTCGGTAATCGGCACTTACGGCATCATTTCGATGTACAGCAACCATGGCTGGCTTGCGCGGTTCGTCCTGCTGTTCGGCGGAGACTATTTTCCGAAAATCATATACAGCTACAGCGGATTAGTGCTTGCCAATCTTTGGTTCAACATTCCGTTTACCACGATGATGCTCAGTTCCGCTCTATCCGGCATTCC
>NZ_JAJNMU010000009.1 GCF_022458865.1 Paenibacillus periandrae
CCTTGACGCAGGCGAAGGCCAGATTCTATGCATTCTTTTTGGATGCGAACGAGAATTTCTTGGATTGGACCTATGTGGATTATACAGAAGTCACTAGCGGTTACCAGAATGCGCAACTGATTGGTACGACACCGGCCAACACGGCAAAGGTACGTGTGTATGTGGGGCTGCGTGGTGTGAACAATGCATGGACGGGAAACATGCTTGTCGATGATATGCATTTCCAAATAAGAGATACTTCTGTTATATTGCATGCACCTACGAATTTGAGTGTGCAAAGTGTTACAGGTACTGAAGTGAATTTGGTGTGGAGTGCTCCGGCTGATCCTGTGGGAATAAGCGGCTATGATATTTACAGGGATACCGACTTAGTGGGCTCCGTTTCTGGAACTTCAAACACATTTGTCGTAACCGGTCTTAGGGGAGATACAGCTTATTTCTTTACAGTAAAATCCAAGGATGCAAATGGAAATCAATCTGAAGCCAGCAATATTGTAGGTGCGAGGACTGCTCCCAGAATCAACTGGGCGTTAAATAAGCCAACGCAAACAGACGGGAACTATTCATCAAGTATGGCCGGAGATAAGGCGGTCGATGGGAAGTTGACTGATAACAGCAAATGGTACGTGGTAGGAAGCGGGGAGCATTGGCTGATCGTGGATCTGGCAGTAGCTATGAATGTCGGTCAGTTTGTGGTAAAGCATGCGGCGAGTGGTGGGGAAGGGGTATGGGCGAATACGAAGGATTTTACAATCCAACTCAGCAAGGATGGAATCCACTGGACAACGGTTGTGAACGTGACTGGAAACACGCTGAACGAAACGGTACATGATATCGTCAGTACGCAGGCCAGATATGCGAAACTCTCTATTACCACACCGACAAGTACTACGGATGATGCAGTGCGTATTTATGAGTTTGAGGTGTACGGCGAACCAAGTACTGTGCCATCAGATGTTATACCACCAACTGCGCCATCTGATGTAGAAGTATCAAGGAAAACAGATACAAGTGTGAGCCTGACCTGGACGGCTTCAACCGATAATGTTGAAGTCACAGGCTACGAAATTTATAACGGTTCAGCATTAGTCGGGACCAGTGCATCGACTAGCTATACGTTAACAGGTTTAAGTGAAGCGACGAGTTATACGATTTCAATAAAAGCCAGAGATGCGGCAGGCAATCTATCAGCTGAGAGTAACCTCTTGGTAGTTACGACTGAAGATGTTACACCACCTACTGCACCAACTGATTTAACTGTAGCAAGTAAAACGGGAACAAGCGTGAACTTGACATGGTCAGCATCCACCGACAACGTAGGAGTGACGGGTTACGAGGTGTATAACGGAAATGTCTTGTTGGCAGCCGTAAATGGAATGACACATACCGTTAATGATTTGACACCTGGAGTGAAATATATCTTTACAGTAAAAGCGATAGATGCGGTAGGGAATGTATCCCCAGCCAGCAATTCGTTAACGACAATGACATTCCTGCCTACCGACCCGATGATGTCTATGAATGATGACCATACCATAGGGCTCAGATACGACGGTACTGTATGGCAATGGGGACATTTACTGAATAAGGAAAATGGACTTTGGAGAACACAAGGGATTCCTGAGAAAGTTAATTTAATCGATGATGCTGTTATGGTTGCTGCTGGATACCTACATAATCTTGCGCTCAAAAATGATGGAACAGTATGGGTATGGGGCGCTGGCAATGCCAAGCAAGTACCGGGTCTTTCTAATATTAAAGCAATTACAGCGGGGAGCTTTCATAGTGTGGCTCTCAAAGACGACGGTACTGTATGGCAATTCGGAGACGGAACGAACACCACAAATTCTTCCCCTCAACAAATAGTCAATCTATCTGGAATTGTAGATATCTCAGCCAAATGGGACCATACGCTTGCACTCAAAAATGATGGGACAGTATGGGCGTGGGGCAATAACATTTATGGTCAGCTTGGTGATGGTAGCCGAATGAACAGGCTGACACCGCAACAGGTTATTGGGTTAACGAATGTAACCGCAATTTCGGCAGGATTTAGTCATAGCTTGGCCATCACATCGAACGGAGCGCTGTGGGCTTGGGGTGGCAGTTATTACAGTGGAGTACTGGGTAATGGCACCAGTAATTCCTCTAGTACTACCCCTGTCCCTGTTTCTGTGAGCGGGGTCTTTCAGAAAATCGCTGCTGGTGGAGGTTTTAGCCTTGCCCTAAAGGATGATGGAACTATATGGACTTGGGGTTCTAATGCTGAGGGTCAATTAGGGTCTGGAAGTAAGGGGGGATACAGGGATACTCCTTATCAAATACAGAACTTAAGAGGGGTTAGTAGTATATCAGCAGGTGGTAGTCACAGTGGTGCAATAACAAATACAGGCACTTATTTCACATGGGGGTATGCTTTCTTTGGCCAATTGGGAAATAGTGAGTATTATAATATAGCGACTCCAAGTAAAGTTATAGGACCTAATTTAAATATATCTGATGTGGAGCCGCCAACGATACCTGGGAGTTTTTATGCTTCGATAAATTCCAATGAAGTAACCTTAAATTGGACAGCTTCTACCGATGATAGCCTAGTGAAAATTTACAATATCTATAATGGAAATGAATTGATTGGTAGGACTGGAACTCTTAAGTATATTCATACAATGCTTCCTAATGTACCTTATGCTTTCAGTGTAACTGCGGAAGACGCAAGCGGCAATGAATCTCTAAGAACTAACCCTATTCATTTCCAGAATCCTGAAGCCGAGCCTATCAAGGTTCAGATGGCATTAGGCAACATTCATAGCCTTGCCTTATTGAGCAATGGGACTGTGTGGGCGTGGGGGTATGGGGCATTAGGTAATGGAATGGAATATATTCCTGATAGTATTGACATTGCATACCGTTCAGGAAGGCCAGTCCAGACAGGAATAAATGATGTGATAAGGATAGGAGCAGGTAACGAACATAGCATAGCACTTAAAAATGATGGAACGGTATGGACCTGGGGGAACAATAGATATGGGCAGCTGGGAAATGAAACAACAGTAAAGCAAATCCTTCCAGTACAAGTAAGCGGATTATCTAACATTAGAGAAATTGTTGCTGGCCGTTCACATAGCGTTGCTCTGAAGAGTGATGGAACAGTATGGACATGGGGAAGAAATCATAAGGGACAGTTGGGAGACGGCACAATCATTGACCGTATCACTCCAGTTCAAGTAGCCAATTTGTCGGGGGTTAAAGCCATTTCAGCAAACGGTGATTTTACATTAGTGCTCAAAGATGACGGCACTGTGTGGGGGTGGGGCGCGAATAACTATGGTCAATTGGGAGATGCAGCAACCATAGATCGTTTGAGTCCTGTAAAAGCGCTTGTTAATGGAGAGGTACGTGCTATAGCAGCAGGCGGAAGTCACAGTCTGGCTCTGAAAAACGATGGAACCGTTTGGGAATGGGGATGGGGAAGTAGTTATGACTCAGTGACGAACATGAGTTTGAATCCTGTCCAAGTTCTTGGAATTAATAATCCTCAGGGAATAGCCGCTGGAAGTTATCATAGCATGGCTTATATGAATAATGGAGAATTGTGGACCTGGGGTCATAACACTTATGGTCAATTGGGCAATGGAACTTCTATTGGTGGTAGGACTCCAGTTCAAGTTAATGGAATTTCCAATGTTGTCGGAGTAGCGGGTGGAGCTTATCATAGTGCGGCTATAACCTACGATGGGATTTTCCATACATGGGGGAACAACAATTACTCCCAATTAGGAAATGGAACATTTAATCAGACTAATGGGCCTCAAATGGTAATAGGTCCTAATGTTAATCCAGCAGATACGACAGCTCCATCTGCTCCATTGAATTTATCGGCAGAAGGTGGAACGACCAGCGTAATTTTATCATGGGAAGCTTCGATTGATAATGTGGGTGTCAGTGAATATGTTATCTACATGGGAGACACATTCTACAAAAAAATACAAGATGGAGAAACTACACATACCATTAGCAATTTAACCTCTGGGACAACTTATAATCTGAAAGTGACAGCAGGAGATGCAAGCGGCAATGTATCCAGCGCCAGTGTAATCACAGTTACACTAAAAAGTCTTCCACCTTTTAAAAATGATATCGTGGCTGGACCCCATACGAATTATGCTTTAAAAGAGGATGGAACTTTGTGGGCTTGGGGATCTAACCGTTACGGTCAATTGCAGGATGGAACAACAACAGACCGGACAATGCCTGTAAATGTTGGAAGCAAAATTATTGATGTAGCAGCAGAATTAACTTATAGTGTAGCACTGAGGAATGATACGACCGTAATAGAGATAGGTGATGGAGCAACAGGTCAGCCACTCCCTAAACTAATTAATATTAAGCAGGTTGCAGCCGGTAGGTATCATACTTTGGCTCTAAAGGATGATGGTACCGTATGGTCCTGGGGGTCGAACTCCTACGGTCAATTAGGAGATGGGACTAAGTTGTATAAGTTAACGCCTGTTCAAGTTACGAATTTAACGAACGTAAAAGCCATTGTAGCAAATGGTTATTTCACATTAGCACTTAAAAATGATGGTACTGTGTGGGCCTGGGGTTCTAACAGCACAGGTCAGTTGGGAGATGGTACTATAGTGGACAGGCTTGCTCCTGTGCAGGTTATCGGCCTACAGGGAATAATCGAGATACGTGCAGGAAGTGAGCATGGCCTGGCTCTGAAGAATGATGGGACCGTTTGGGTCTGGGGAGCTAACAATTACGGACAATTAGGGAACGGAACCACCTCTAACTCTTTAATTCCTGTTACAGTAACGGGACTTCTTGGTGTTAAAGGAATAGCCGCAGGCTATAATCACAGCATGGCGTACCAAGAAGACGGAACGCTATGGACATGGGGATGGAACGAGTATGGACAATTGGGAATCGGCAATTTAATAAACAGCACAGCTCCTGTGCGAGTACAGGGAATTAAGAACGTTAAGCGAATTGCTGGCGGCTATAAGCACAGTGTTGCCTTGACAAGTACGGGCATCTACTATGCCTGGGGAGACAACTCATTTGCACAGATTGGAAATGGAACGAATTTCAACTCCAAGACACCGCTGGAAGTAATCGGACCAAACGTGAATCCGGCAGACATAGTACCTCCCACGGCTCCATTGAATCTTACGCTCTTGACCACTCCATCTACGAATACTCTGACTTGGACAGCATCGACGGATAATGTGGGAGTTAGTGAATACGTCATATATAATGGCGCAACGGTTGTTGCTACGATTAAGAACGGGGAAACAATGTACTCCCTTAGCTCCCTCCCAGAGGGCACAAGTTATAGTTACCGTGTTGTGGCTAAGGATGCAACAGGTAATGTCTCGCCGTATAGCAATAACGTGACAGGAGTAGTTGATCATCAAGCTCCCACAGTACCAAGACAACTTAAGATCACTGAACGCGTGGGCGATACTCTTACACTTAGTTGGTTAGAATCTACAGATAATGTAGGAGTTGCAGGTTATAGTGTTTACAAAGGAACTGAACTAATCGGAACTACATCTGCTAGTACAACTACTTATACAGTTACAGGGATTCCCAATAAGGCGTTATACATTTTTTCAGTTAAGGCATTTGATGCAGCAGGTAATTTTTCCGCTAAAAGCGAAGTTGGAGGAATCAACAATCCTCATCTGCGATATAACTATGATCAAGCGGGGCGCTTGAAAACCATCACCAATGCATCTACGGGAGAAGTGCTTCAAACATATCACTATGATCTTAGCGGGAACTTAGTTAAAGTCACCATTGGGGCTCAATAATTCGTGACAGAGCAGTTTTAGTGAAAAATAGTAGGTAGGATTCTCTTTTTTATGTGATTAACCCAATCAGTTGCATCATTATGTTGAATCTATTTCTACTAAAACATCAGAACCCCTTATGTCGGCTAATGCCCTCGTAAAAAGAACCGGAGGAACCCATGTTCAAGAAATGGCTTTCAAGTCTACTTATACTTACAATCATGCTCAGCCTGGCTACACCTCTACTCGCGGCACCGAATACCGGACTTGAAGACGACGTAGAAATTGGTTATATCGTGAAATTCAAAGACGGTACCACAGGTAAACAGGAATTGCGAACGATGAACAAAAAGACGGAGAAGGCATTCAGCAATCGTCTGAATGCCCACGCAACGGTGCGTTTAAAGAAAGCTGACCTTGCGAAGCTACAGCAAGATCCCAATGTGGCTTATATCGAACCGGATGGTTACGTCCATAAAACAACGGACCAGATGACACCCAATCTGACACAAATACGCTTGCCGAATGTCACAGATAGTGTATACGGCAGTGTTTATGGTGGTAAAGGTGTGAAAATTGCTGTATTTGATACGGGAGTATCAACAAGTACAGAGGAATTGCGTATTTCAGGAGGGGCTTCTTTTGTTCCCAATGACCCGACGTATAATGATATAAATGGTCATGGTACGCACGCGGCAGGAATCATCGCTGCCTTAAAAAATGACAAAGGAATCGTAGGGATTGCTCCCCAGGCAGACATTTATTCAGTTAAAGTTTTGGATGAAAATGGAGGTGGCAGATATAGCTGGATCATTAGCGCATTAGAATGGGCGATTGACAACCATATGGATGTGGTGTCCATGAGTTTCGCGGGTAGTCAATATTCCAGAGCTCTGGAAGAAGCTTCTCAATTAGCTTATGACAATGGAGTTTTACTCATAGCAGCTACAGGAAACGATGGAGTGAATGTGGTTTCCTATCCAGCAAAGCTTCAACCCGTAATTGCTGTAGGAGCCGTTGACTCTTATAATCAGCTGGCTTCTTTTTCAAACACGGGTAATGAAGTTGAGTTGGTCGCTCCCGGGGTTAATGTACCAAGTTTGGATTTGAGTGGGCGGATTATTTCCATGAGCGGTACTTCGTCTGCGGTACCTCATGTTGTTGGGGTTTCTGCATTGATTAAATCCCAATCATCACAAATCAACAATAAAGAGATCAGGAATGTACTGACCAAAACGGCAGAGCGGCTTGGTGCAAATGAGCAATATGGTTACGGTCTACTTAATGCTAGTGCAGCTCTGGATCTGATCAGTCATTCAACACAGAGTAGTAATCAACAATTAAATAAACAACAATTGAGCGCTATGTACAATACTGCTGAAGATTGGATTCAGCAATGGTTAGATCAGGGCTATACGTTGGAACAAGTTGGACAAGCCTTGCAATTTAAACAAGATTCTGGTAAGTCCATGGAAGAATCGCTGAACCATGTCGCGCCAGGATACGCAAAACCAACGACTCCGGCTAACTCCTCACAGCAGAGTTCAGCTTCGCCAGAGCCCGATGCGATGCAGGACTACTTCGTCCAGGCAACGGCACAACCTGAATCTTTTTATGATCCTGACGCTTTTTCTCAAGTTAAGGTGAATGCGGACCAGGCTCCTTACTCGGTGAAAAACGGGAACGAGAATATTTCTACTTTGAGTGGTTCTCTCTCATTAAGTAACGCTGAATTTCATTTACCAGGAAGAAATGGGTTATCTCTCACCTTGCAACGTATGTATGATAGCTCGTCTTCTCTCTATTTCGAGTTGGAAGCCCCTAAACTATATAAATGTGATTGTCAGGTGAGTTTTAATGGCTATTATTATACAGAAAAAATCAAAAATAATGTTGTCATTTCACAGTCCAATCCGATCCCATACCGATTTAGTTATGAAGATACCTACCGTCTGGATGCAGATCGTCGAATGGATTGGATCAAGAGCCTTGCCGGGCAATTGTTTGATGTTCACACCGATAGTCCGGACCCAAGTGGCACATCAACTAAATATTATAATTACGTAAACACAATGGATCAACTACAACCGGAAGTATACGTTAGATATTTTGGAAACGATCATACTAATTTCGTGCAAAATGATACCTTTAATCTACCGGATGCCGAAAAAATATTTCATCTGGGAAAAGGCTGGAGATGGAACCTCCCTTATCTTTCCATAGATAAGGAAAGAGGGAAGAAGGTTTACCATACAGCAGAGGGCGCATCCTACGAAATCTTGGTTGACACCAATGGAACCGGTAGTCTCCGAGATGCTCAATATACAGATTTGAGATATAACGGAAATATCGTGCATACCTTAACTGGAGTGACTGAAGAATTTGATTATACGACCGGACATATCACAAAAATAAGAGATTTGAATGGCAACACGATTTCATTTACGTATTCTAATGATGCGAAGTATGGAACAGTGCTTTCCAAAATTGAAGATGCAATTGGGAATGCCATTGAAATCACCTACACGAATTCTTCGGTCACCATTAAACAGGGAGACAGTATCGTCACGTATAACAAAACAAAATCGAACACGACGGCGTCTTACCCCTGGCAAAATATTGACCACGAACTGTTAACCGAAGTCGTGGATCCGATTGGAAGAAAAACGCAGTATACGTATATGAAAAAAAACGGGGGATTTAGCCTTACTTATGGCGGAGGCGCAAATGTCGATTCCGCTTTACTAACACAAATTATTCATCCGACAGGCGGAAAAACGAACTATACCTATGCCAGTGATAGGAAATATTTAGGTGGCAACTATGCAGGATTCTCCTATATTGACTCTCATGTGATCACGTCCAGAGAAGATCAAATGCTTACTAACAATGGAAATAGTGAAATTAAAAATCATAGGGAGTTCACTATTCCTGTAGGACCTTCTGATAGAAATGTATACGGCGACTATACTTCTTCCTCATCAGTATGCGATGGACCCAGTTCGAATACATGCGTTAACCGGACTACCTACGTGTATAAAAGGAAATATAAAGCGGAAACGAGTTTAATTAAATCACAAAGTGATTATTACAACATACAAACCAGCCAATTTTTAAATAATACGACAGAGTTACGAACCGATAAAACTTATGATGAAACTAATCGGAACCCTTTACCAGTAACGATCAGTCAGTCAGTCAATGGTAACGATAAAGCGACGACAACAAGAACGTATAATTACCTGGGGCAAGTAACAAGTGAAACGGATGCCCTGGGCCGTACGGCGAAGTATGAATATAACTTTGAAGGTATTCCGACATCTTCGCTTATACCGATCAGTGCAACATTAAATTTATACCAATCCTATGTGTTTGATTACAGACGTCAATTGACAAAATCAGTCGCTCGGGAAAACAATCAGGAGGGTAAGCTGCTTCAACAAATTGACATTCCGGAACGGGATAGTTATGGCAACATACTGAAGACGGTGGTGAAGGATGATACTCGAAACATCGTCACGACCCGTGAATATAGTACGGATTACCAATCCGGTTTTCCTACCAAACAATCCACATACTTTATCAATGCGAATAATGTGGGTTCCTATAAGGTGGTTCAATCCGAATATGAGATGCTAACCGGTCGAATGAAAAATTATAGGGACGGAAACGGATACAAGACCTCCTATTCCTATGACAAGCTGGGTCGAGTGGTATCTGTAACCCATCCAGATGAATCCGTTGTTAAGCTGGAATATAACGATAGCGACAACAAAATTACACAAACGGATGAAACCGGAAAACAAACCATTGTGACATGGAATCCTATTGGCGAAAAGATTCAGGAAGGCATTCTGGATGGAACGTATAAAGCTAAAGTCAAATACGGGTATGATGAATACGGACGTTTGCAATGGATGGAAGATGCAGAGGGGAATCGGACCTCGTATGCCTATGATAATTTGAGCCGACAGCACTATGTAATGTTTCCGGGTGGTGGTCAGTCGGAAATGCGATATGATGATGCAAATCGCATGCAAACGTTGATAGACCCCGAGGGGAATGGCATTCGAACAACGGTTGATAAATTGGGACAAATTATAAAAAGTGAAGAGGTTCGCAATAGTGTAATTACAACACTTGGAAGTACGGAGTATAACTACGCGGGAAAAGTAGTAAAGCAGACGGATGGAAAAGGAAAGTCTACGACTTATGATTACGACACATTTGGGCATTTGCTATCCGTAACGAATCCACTTCTGGAAACAACACGGTATACCTACTCAATGGCAGGGCAATTAACGGAGTTGCAGTATCCAGATGGTAATAAACTTAAGAAACAATATGACGAACTCGGACGGGTAATCCGTACGATTGATCCTATGCAACTGCAGCATGTGTATGAGTATGACGGCAACGGGCAAATGACCCGGCACCAGGATCCAAAGGGACAGGTTTTTAAGCAGACGTATAACAATCGAGGGTTCCTGACGAAAATGGAAGCCCCTGACGAAACTCAGGACTATACGTACGATGCAGCAGGCCGCCGGACCAGCATGAAGGACGCAACCGGCACAACCGGTTACAGCTATAAGGCGAATTCAAAGGAACTGGAAACGGTCACCTACCCGGATGGGAAAACAATTGGCTATGCGTACGACAGCCGCGGCAACCGGAGTTCGACCCGCGATCCGTTCCAAAACACGAACTATTCGTTTTATGATCAACGCAACCGACTGCAGGCCGTATCGACCTCATCGGATCGCAATGTAACCGGAGCGTACGAGGGCAGCTACAGCTATTTCAACAACAATCTATTAAAGACGATTCAACAACCGGGCAGCCTGACATCATACACCTACGAGGGAGTCAAGCTGCAAACGTTGACCCAAAATAGCGGCGGCGGAACTAACCAGTATACGTACGGCTATGATGGGAATCAAAACATGAATAGCATCAATGGAACGCTGGGTGCACGAAATCCATCGGCTCCGTTTCAGGAATCGTTTACGTATGACGATGTGAACCGGATTGCTACTGCCAGCCAAAGCATACAGGGGCAAACACCGAATCCATTGCAAGAGAGCTATACGTATACGAACCGTGGCAATCGGGAGACGATGCAGACCAACCGGGGTGTGAATATTTCGGGGGATCAATATGTGTATGATAGCTTGAACCGATTGAAGCAGGTGATCAAGGACGGAGGCTCAACGATCTCGTACTCGTATAACGGGGACGGGCTGATGGTAGCTCGCACGGAAAATGGGGACACGACGAAGTATTACTACGACGGAAACCAGATCATTGCGGAGGGTTCGGCTAGTGGAGCCTTTAAAGCGCGGACAGTTCGCGGACTGGGACTGCTGGCACGCCAGGATAATGTGGCTAAGGGCTACTATCTGAGCAATGGACATGGAGATGTGACCGAACTCCGCAGTAGTACAGGTTCATTACTGAACGCGTACACGTACGACCTTTGGGGAAATACGCTATCTACTCAGGAAGGCATGTCGAATCCGTTTAGGTATAGTTCCGAATACTGGGATACGAGCAGCCAACTTCAATATTTACGAGCCAGATGGTATGATCCGAGTATGGGGCGGTTTATAAATAAGGATACGTATGAAGGGGATATTAGCAATCCGCTGAGTTTGAATGGGTATACGTATGTGGAGAATAATCCGTTGAGTAATATTGACCCTACAGGACATATGGCTGTATCATCAGCATCAGTTATAGGTTCATTAGTAGAACCAATAGTTGCAACTGGAGGAGCAGCGGTTGACGGAGCTGTTACTGGTGCTAGTAGAGCTGGATTAGCAGGAGCAATCACTGGTTTAGTAGTTGGTGGGTTATTCGGTAATCCGACAACAGTTGGAGGCGATCTAAGTGATCTACCCATCACTCATTCTCGGAAAGACCCAATTGATATTCCAATTCCGATTGCAGCTACATTAACAGAAGAAAACAATAGACAAAGGAAGATTCTATATCATTACACAGATCAATTAGGTTATAAGGGGATTTTAAGTAGCGGGGTTATATTTAACTCTACTAAAGCACTTAGACCAAAAGATGCAAGGTTCGGTGATGGAGTGTACCTTACTGATATTGCACCAGACACAATGAGCAAGGAGGAGTTATCACAAATCCTATATAATAATGCTTTCCAAACAAAAAAGACGGATTGGTATGTAGCAATTGATGTAACAGATTTAAATGTATATTACGGAAGACCAGGAGTTTATGTATATAGAACTGAAGCGCCTTTACCGATAATTAACCGTTTTGTGACATCGGGCTATAATTCTGGCGCTAGTAGTGGACCAAGTGGACCGTAAAATTAATTGATTTGATTGGGGTTGCTACATAATGAAATACCTTAAGGTTTGCAATTCATTAGACACATGGTATTTTGAAATTGATGATGAGGGTACTGCTTACAGACAGGTTTTGAATAAGCTGGGGTTGAATATTAGTTCGAATCGAAAACATAAAGGTTATGATTTCTTTTTATCCGATCAAAAAATCGAATATACAAACCCACCATATTTATTAATTTCAAAAAATGAATTTGATAAGATTTGGAATGAAAGTTTACAGGCTCTCATCATTGAATGGAACCGTATTAAGAGGGAATTACGTATAGGTACTGAAATTGAGGGTTATCTTGAAATTTTTTATCCACAAGGTCTAATTATTAATTTGTTCAAGCATGATGCCATTGGTATTGTAAATTATGGAGTAATTGAGAATATTACTCCCTCTCAATGGCTGTATCCAAAACACTTAATTAAAGGTACTGTTCTTGGATATGATGAAATTAACTATTGGATTGAATTAGGAAATATCGAAGTGTTTGAAAAACAAATAGATTAAAACTAAATAACACATTTAATTTAATACACCACAATGCGACTAACCCTCGTATTGTGGTTTTCTTTTGACCTCTGCTGCGCTAAGGACAACATGAAAATCGTGAATATGTTGACCGCGGCGGCTAAAGTGAGATAGGGAATAGCTTCTTTTATTTAACCATGTCCCAAGCAGGATGATACTAAAATCGGGCGTCATCACTTCTTGAGTCAATGCTTCACATTAAGCTATACCATTCACTCGAAGAGAAGCGATACACAAGCAACGGAACTATAAATTAAACAAGAAAGAAGAGTTCTAGCGGCTAGTGTAGACAAGAAGGATTTGAAATAAGAAAGTACAAAAAAGTAAATACCAATGTGTAAATTGGATCGATATGGAAATAATGATGGACAAATGTATGCTGGTATGATATACTATTCAACAGTTGAATTGGATCGGACATGTATATATAAGAGGGTGGTCATTGACCATCTTCTTTTTGTCATTTCTAGAAGATTGGAGGATGTACAATATGCTTGGTTAGCAACTGGGAAAATAATCGCGGCAGCATGTCACAAAAGAAAATAAGAAGCAATATGGAGTATGTTGATAGTGATTGAGGTTAAAGCAATAATATGAGTCAACTCAAATACATTCTTTGAGGGCAATTGAAGAAGTTTAAGATTCCTTTTGTCATTGAGGCAATATTTGAATATCATTTTTGATTTTCTAGATTCACCATGAAAACGATTGCAGAAAAGACTGGACATACAGAAAAACAGGGTGTATACTGTCCAGACAAGTTGAGTCGGCACTCTAAAAGAGAGTGAATCGGCGCAGCTTTTTCTGCTTTCTTTATCTTAGTCTCATATGGGATTTGGTAGGAAACTCACCATATACCATATTTATTTGTGCTGCACATTTATGAAAACGCTATGAAAATGAGGTGATTGAATTACTTGCATGGGGATCATGCAATGTTTGAAGTACATAGAAATTCAAAATACAAATGGGATTAAGGGGATAATGACAATGGCAACGACAGAACAATTTTTTATGGATATTTTCGGGGAGCAACACATCAGATTTAGATGTATCGGAATGGGTAAGGGCAAACCAATCGATGCACATGGAATATATAATGAGAAAATTACTAGTATTTTACAACAAGCTAACTATACACATGAAGTATACTTTGTGGTCAACAATGGAGGATATAAAAATGAAGATATCATCCAATTTAATTCAGTGTTCATTGATTTGGACTGTGGCAGGGATAAAGAAGGCAACTACCATCCACTTGACTATGTGAAGGGATTCAAAGAAAAGAAACTCCTAGAAATAGAACAATTTTCTCTCGCTCCTTCATATATTGTTGAAACACGTAATGGATACCACGCTTATTGGTTACTACATTCTGGCGCATCTATAGAGCAATTCACTAAGTCCCAGGAACGGCTAATTGCTTATTTTGATGCTGACAAGGTCGTTAAGAAGCCTGCTCAATTAATGCGTGTTCCAGGCTTCTATTGGTTGAAAGACCCTACCAATAAGTTTATGGTATCAATTATCAAACGGAATGAAGTCAGATATTTTGTTCAAGATGTTATTGATAACTTGCCTTGTGTTGAGGGTGAGGTTGAAGGGAAGAATGCAGGGGGTTTTGCGCACAGGAATAAGAAGGAATGTGTAGTTAGTCCATTATTACTGGGCGAAAAACCCTGCCACACCCTTCAACCCACCCAAGATGACAACCCATTCGAAGGACTGAAACCAGTAAACACAAAGCATAGTAACAAGTACTACATCTACAATAGAATGGCAGATGAACTACAAGAAAGATTGAATGCTGGACAAATCACTCTCAATGATCACGATGACGTATACGAATATCTTAAAAAGCAGGATTTGGGCAAGTTTCTTGGCGTGGGAGTTGGCAACGTAAATTGTTTATTCCATCACGATACTACTCCAAGTGCAAGCATATATGTGAACAAAGAAAATGGGCATTACTTGTATAAATGCCATAGCAACAATTGCGGCGTGTTTGGTTCTATCATTCAGATTGTTGGACGTATGACAAATTTTGATCTATATAAGACCATGCGGTTTTTACGCAACGTCTATCGTATTGAATATGCGGAGTCTGATTGGCAAAAAGAACAAAAGGGTATATTAGATGAAAATATGCGTTTCCTGTTAATGCATGGTGACCTAAAAAACTACTATCCTGCGATCTATGAGCGGATAAATCATTACCTGCCACAGTTGTATACGTTTCATGGCTATGCGAAGGATAAAGTGAAAACGGAAAATTTTACTTCCGTTGATGGCGAACCGATTTTTTTTGCAAGCAATAGTCATATAGCTAAGTTGTTTGGAAAAGATGGCAGTACAACCAATGAAAGACTAGCGTTGTTTGCGTATTTAGGACTCATAAAGAAGTGGTCAGAAGCAGATGTGCCAGAGTTTCTGATGAGACAAGCTCGACATGAAGCAGCTACGAAGAAGCGAAAATACACCATTAATTTTTACTCTATTCCAGCCTACGGAGAGCAAATTTTTTCCAATGCAACGTTGAAAGCTAAAGAATTTAAAGAGAAAGGGTTCACAATGAAAGGATTTAGTAGAGAGTTGCTGCTAAGATCGTTAGGTGAGGAAGAAACTAACAGAGTATATCCTCGCTTGGAAGGTCAAGCCTTGTCTCCATTCAGTGAGGAACTTAGTGGTAAGCTAGAAAAACTGGCTAATATTTTGATTGCTGAAAAAGGGTGGACGTATGAAAAAGAAATCCAACATATGTTAGACGATAGTGCTATTAAACAATCTGTTATAGAAACGCAGATTAAAAGGGTCTTGCCAGAAATGTTTGAGAAGTACGATTTGAGAAAAACACGCTTGAATAAACATATAAAAGAGCAATTATCGATTTCTATAGTGGGATATCCCACTATTATTATGCAAAACGAAATGTACGAGAACGTGTTGAAGGAAAAAAGAGAGTAATTTAGAGATTGACGATAAAAAATAGTTAATCTGTAGCCATGATAAACATGAAAATAAAGGTCTAAGATTTTATAACAAAATGGGCTTATTCCTTCCATAGGATAAGTCCTTTTTTTGTGATTTTCACGATCATCCGCTTACAAAAATGTGGATATCATCTAAGCTCAGCACGCCACCAGATGCTCAGATTTCGTGTTCAGAGTTACTTGGATAAGTGGGAGAGGCTATGTAATGTTGAGGGTGAAAGTAGCCTTCTGATTACAATCAAGGCTATGCTATCATGTGTTGTTTATGTTGATGTCCTAATTAAGCTAACGAGTAGACATGGTTTTCTTCCTGTTCTGCAGTTTACGTTCAGGCAGGTTTGAATATAAATCTGAAGAGTTTGAAGAGGTAAATGATAATAAAAACATATATCGAATATGAAGAAGTAGGAGCTACCGATTAAATACTGTAACCAGTTTAAAATACTCATATAAGTCTATAAAAGTGTTCTACGGTGCTACACATGTTAAAGCTTACGATAACTATTAGATAATCTCACTTTTTCTATAAAGAATTTGACTAATTATCTTGTGAAAATTGCTGATGGGTTCTGTGTAAAAAATGTGCTTATTATTAAAAAATTTTCATTATCATCGATACCAGATTGATGAGCAGCTGCATACATAAAATCGGAGTTTTATCTAAGCTCCACACATAACCAGACGCACAGATTTCGTGTTCAGAGCCACTTGGATAAAATGGAAACTTATGCTATGTTGGGATGTGTGAGGGCTTCTGATTAAAGAATAAAGTTAAATAACCGTGCACCGTTCATGTTAATTTTCATTTCAAATTAAAGGACATTAATCTTTAGTTATACATTAAAGATATAGCTGTAATTTCGTATATAATGGGTTATTATATTTACGCTATGGAGGTCTTACTATGTCTTTTCCATTCGATTGTATTAGTGATTTTATGTTTTTCGAAACGGAACTGGGTAAATCAGATGTTATTTTAATACCAGGCGCTAGTCATCCTCAATTAATGGAAGGAGCTGCAATGTTATATCATCAAGGCATTGCTCCACTCTTACTACCTTCTGGTGGTGCGACCCAGCACGTAGAAACAACGGAATGGGAATTTCTAAGGAATGTTGGAGTGTCTTTAGGTGTTCCTCCAGAAGCAATTTTAAAAGAAGATAAAGCGACAAATACGTTTGAAAATGCACGATTATCTCTGGAAGTATTACACCAACAAGAAATTCACCCTAAAAAGGTTGTTTTAGTCTGTAAAAATTATCACGCTCGCAGAGCACTTTTAACTTATCAATTTGTTTTTCCGAGAGAAACTATTTTTTATGTAACCCCAGTGATAGATAAAACAGGAACTTCAAAAGATAACTGGTATAAAGATGAAGAAAAAATAAAGTATGTAATGAATGAGCTGGAAAAAGTAGGGAAATATTTTAGGAAACAAATACCGAATTGGGTTAAATAACTTGTTACGGAGAACTATTAATGATACATGACCATACAGATGGTATGTATTCGAGAGATAGGTAATTACTTGAAAGTAATTATAATCGCAAGGAGAATTATTATGGATGACAATGATATTGACCTCATGATCATACTTTCAATGTTAAAACTTCGTTTTGAGACTAAGCAAGAATTAACGATAGATAATATTCACGCTAAAACCAGTGAGCTATCCAATTCTTCACTGAATGGAAAAGCTATTGCAGATTCTATTAAACGATTGCGGTTTCAAGGACATATCAAAGGAAACCTTGATATTTTGTTCTTAAGGTCTGGTATCGTTTTTTACTATATTGAAATCCTTCAAACTTGTGATGAAATGAATGAAGCCTTGGGTTTGTTAAAGAATTGCCTAAAGAGATTGGAATTACAAAGTAATCCCAAATACGATTTATAGATAAAACATGGATTTCAAAGTTGATGAAACGAGCTATATTTTAAACGTATGAAGATTTATTAATACCATAGAAGGAGCGTTTCTATGCCTCAAATGCTTTGTACTTATGGAAATTTATTAAGATATAGTAATATCCCATGTGAAATCGAGTATAAGTTTATCTCTGATGTTGATTATGAGGGATATGATAAGAAAATTGACAATGAAGAGTTATACATGAGGATGCAAAGTTTCTTTTTATGTCCTGAGTGTGAAAGACTCTGGGTGTTCTGGAAGGGATTCGAAGAGGCTCCAAGTGAATATGTTCCTATAATAGAAAAATGATTCTGAATAAAAGATGATGTTTTCATTAGGTGATGCTTATGATGATGTTGTTTATGGAAATTAATAAAATCATATCGATTTAAGGATGAACTCTAAATGTACATATGTGTTGTCTGCGGCTACGATCAATTGGACTATCCCCAATATGAGGATGGATTCGCTATGCAGACTATTTGTCCTTGTTGTGGATTTCAATCAGGTTTCGATGATGCAAGTCTTGAGCCTTTTACCATAGAAGAATATAGGGTTAAATGGATAAAGTTGGGTTCTCCTTTGTTTTCATCAAGTGTTAGTAAACCAAAGGGGTTAAATTAAGTGAGCTGTTAATGAGAACAATTGTAAAGCTGGAGGAATGAAATATGTCATATTCATTTGAGGAATTAGTGCGTGACTTAGACAATGGTCATGAACTTCACTTTAAATACTTGGGAAAGGAATATTCAATTAGTCATAACAGCAACGGTACGTATTTATCAGAGTTCAATAGTGATTATCAAACTTTCACAGATCACATTGAATTGCTTCAAAAGGGAATGATTGATGGTAAACACTTAAAAGACATCTGGAAAGATGTTGAGGTTACAATAATTTTCTGAATGAACATGTAATGGTAATCTGCAAGATTTATTGCTCCAATCTTTACAAGGTTCCTATGCACAAGTTTTAAGCAATATTCCAATTTCAAATATACCAGAATTGGGGTTCTTAAGTGTGAAACTGACCGCGGATTTAGTCAAAATAGAAGTAAAGAATGTCAGTGCAGTTAGTGATCCTTCTTTAAAAGGGTATGGTGCTATGAGAGATCATTGCCATGACTTCACTGCATCTTTTGTTGGTGGTAAGGTATACGGGCTTATTGGGGAATGTGGATCTGGTGGCTGGACACTCTCATATATTTTGGCTGGACGTAACATGCATGAATATCAAGGAGAAATAAACTTCAATGGAAAGATATTGAGTAAAACTGATTTAGCTGAGTTGGGCTGGTATATAGGTGAAGGAATAAATAAAAAAAGACGGTTTACCTTTGGGAAACCATCAATTATCAAGCAATTAAAGAGTGGGCAGAATGACCAAATTGATCGTTTGATAGAACGATTCCAGCTATCACCTTCAAGATTAGACAGGAATATTGAAATGATAAGTAATGAAAGATGGAATGCTTCTGCAGCCATTGGTCTGGCTCATGGTAAGCTAGTTTTTGGCTATCCTTGGCTCAATCCTGGTTTGATCAATACCTACTTATATGAACGGATTAAGTTGATCAATGAAATACTTAAAGAAGCAGGAGCAATTGTTCTTTTGCCAACGAGCAGACTTGATGTCATACAGGGACTTGTTGATGAAACGATAGAGATCATACATCCAGATGAAAAGATAATTCGTAATGTATAGAGTCTCTTGGAACCACAGGGCGATTAACAATCGTGTTGTGGTTTCGTTACTGATAACATTCACGCATAACTAATATATTTAAATTAATAACTCTTGGTCAACAAGCAATCGAGGACTTACTGCGGAGTTAATGTTGAAATTATATCTGTGTCAGCATAAACCATGGATTTGGTGAAATTATGAGTGAAGGTGATGTATATGTACTTTCAAATCAAATGGCATTTATTTTTGAGAGTGAAAAATGAAATTAAAGCTGATAAGTTGCTCAAGCAATTTGAAAATGCAACTCACCTGCAAATTAAAGAAAAGACCTATGGGAGATTAGAGGATAAATCATTATTTGAAGCGAAATTTGTAACAGAATATATAGATAATATGGAAATAAACCAAGCCGTATTTATAACATTACTACTAGTTAATTCAATTGGGACATGTTGGTCTGTATATAGCCCTAAAGAAGGTAAAGATCCTTGGACAAATGAAATCGTTTGGTCTTTCGAGGGGATAAGTAACAGCCCCAAAATTACAGGTATAACATGGGGGCAATTCGTTCTCCAGACGAATACTAAGTTAGAATATGGATGGAATTATTAATATTGGGTGGGTGCTTATGTTTGAATTGCGCAAGGTTTTGGAAGAAATTCAAGTGTCATTGTCAGATTTCATAGAAAAGTTAAGTTTAAAAGAAGAAGAAGTGTTAATCCTTATGGATTCAAATGATAGTGAAGCGCAAATGGAACTTTACTTTCAATTCATAACAGCAGTAAACGATGATAATCTATTGCCGCGGCTAGTAGAGTTCTTTACTAACTATGTAGAAGAAAAGTCGAAATTAGTAGTATTTATCACTAACATTTTAAAGTTTAGAAGCAACAATAGTCCTCGGAGAATGATTAATAGTGTCGAACGATTAGTATCCCTTGCAGACGATATGGATGTCATACGCAAAGGGAAGCATTCTTTAAAGATATTTTACTTTGTTGTATGTATAGAAACCTTATATTCATTGGCTGACATAGAAATGAATAGCAAATCAATGATAATTATTGACTTTTTCAATACATATATCGAAGAGGCAGATGCCCAGTTTATTATAGATAATTTTAGAAGAAGTCTTGGTGATGACAGGTATAAATTTAACGAAACCTTTGGTGAGTATAAGCAAACTAACAACGATAGATGGAACACGGAAATAGATATGGAAATATTCGCAAGGGTAATAAATGAATTACGAAACATATTTGCACACGAAGGCGATTATTGGGGGTTCCATTTTACAGATAGCGATACCGCCATGTTAAATACAATAACTGTGGCTGAGAACCAAATGGAAGTAAAATTAAAAAGGGATGGGAAATTAAGGCTCAATCTCAAAATCAGTGCTTGATCATACAACTTGAAAGGCGATGACGATTACATTCAACTAAAATCCCCGATTTGTATCGATCGGGGTTACAAATAAAATAATGACGGCGTTGAAAGGCTTTAATACGATTATGACGACCTTCAACGGTAGCATTTGTCCAGCGGCAACGATGGTAATTGATGATTTCCTCTTGCCAATTACGCATCGTTTTTAGCGCGCTTTTGACGGCTTCGTGGTCGATGGTGTCACCCTTTTCACACCAACGGCCGAAGCCCTGTATGGCAACTTCGACATTCGGTGAATGGTCATACCACACGGTAAAAGCTTCTTTCCATTCCCAACTACTCCGCAGAATAGCTGAGTAGCCCAGTAATCCATCAAGTTTCTGCTTACTTTCGGCAGATAGAGTTTCTGCCGGAGGATTGAGTAAGCGGTGATGTGCTTTAAGCAGAGCTCTAGCTCGTGGAGAAAGCGTGTTTTGTACCGATTTACGAACCTCTTGCACGGCCTCTATGACATAACCATGCACATGAAATCGATCTGCGATTCGGATTGCTGTTGGAAAACATTCATGGATCCACGTGTGATAGGCTTGGGCTAAATCCATCACCACCGCCTTGGGAGCAAGCAGCAGGAAGTCAGGATGCTGCTGGGCATAGGCCCGCAAATCTTCCAGTTTTCGTCCAGGAAAAAGATCGAGCATCGTCTCTCCTTTCAGATCATGAATACCTGTATTGTAGGTATGGCCTTTCTTTATGGCGAAGTCATCAACACCCAAAACAAGGCCGCTGTTCGTCTTCGCTTGCGTCCAAGCTTGTTCAGAAAGCCGTTCACTCTCGAACGGAATCGCCTCGTTATGCATCTGCTGAATAGTGCTGACAGGAGCTTGTTGCATCCGGGCACTATGGGCTGCTGTGGAGCCAAATGCTTGCTGGACAGCTCGTTCACGAAAGAGGTGGCTGTACCGTCTTTTAGGACCAACAAATTCATACATCCAAACAAAACCAACCTCGCATCGCGAGCAATGCATCCGGGTACTCGGAACCAGAAGAACCACTTTTTTCTCGAATGCAGGGAGATGCCGGACGGTACGTAGTCCATTGCTTCCTTTAAGCGAGACCGTTTCATCGGATCGACAAATCGGACAACCTTGCTTTGAGGCCACTGGTACTGCTTCTATCTGTATTTCGTCTGCACTTATCGACAGAATCTGGTTAATTCGTAGCTCTGGTATATTGAGCATTTCATTGATATACTGGATTTGCATCTGTCTAATTCCTTTTGTTGTTTGGTAGGACTTACAACATTACAGGTTTAGCAGATGTTTTTCCATTTTCAAAAGTAGTTTATATCGTCAAGCACTGATTTCTGTTTTGAGCCGAAATTAAATGGGTTGAGAAGGGTATACGAAGTAAAAATAACGTATGAACAGTTTAAAGCGATTTGTGTAAGAGGATTCTTGAATTTTATTAATACATATTTTAAATCAATATCTTCTTAACGAATGTTGATCGTGAGCGGTAGGGATAGTGAACGTAAATCGCAAAAGAATAAAGATTATGGAATTAGAGCGATTGAGTTGTTAAAGAGGAACCCAAAATTAGCCGTTGACAAGAATTTGTTGTGGAAGACTGTTATAGATAGGAAAGTTAAAAAGCATAACTCACAGATGGATGTGGTGATTGCACTGTGGGAGAATGGACTGATTAAATGAAAACTAAGTAAGATAAGGAAGTGACTTGTGAATAGCATTGATCAAATATACAATAAGCTAATCGCAAATGAAAAAATGAAAAATGGTAGTAAATATGAAAGGTTGGCTGCTATAGTTTACAAAATTATTGATGAGAGTAATGTAGTTATTCATGATCTAAGACTAAAGGGTATTGGTAAGTCAGCGCAACATCAAATAGATGTAACAATAGAGAAAAATGGAAGGCTTAAGAGAATACTTGTCGAATGTAAGCAATATGACAAGGTTATTGGAATAGGTATCATAAGAGATTTTTTTGGAGTAGTTTCTCAGATAAAACCTGATGAGGCATTTGTTGTTACAACCGTTGGCTATACAAAAGGAGCCATAGATTTTGCTAAAGATGAAAATATAAATTTGTCAATCTTAAGAGAAGCAATCGACTCAGATTGGGATGGAATCATAAGAAGTGTGCAAGTCAATTTAGAATTTATTCTGATGAAAAACGTTGTTATTAATTGGATAGCTATTGATGATGATGAAATTAAAAGAGTTCAAGGTTTACTGATGGATAATTGGGGTGAGCAACGTTCCGTAAGTACCAAACATGAGTTTTTTTATGATCACAATTATATTCAGATTTCTAACATTCAAGATGTAATTAAACCAATAATAAATTTAGCCCCAAGTATACCAAACGAAGTGACAGAGGGGAGACATGAGTTTGAGCAAACAAAATATGTGATAATGCTTGGTCATTTTGTTGCAATTAAAGGTTTTGAATTTAAATTTACTTCATATTCAAGGGAACATCAACTCATCGTAGACGACGGAGGTAAAGTTGCGTTATTACTTTTTAAAAGTATGGAAAAGGATGAGAAGTTTTTCATATTTGAAGATAACATTTCCAAATGGATGTTCGATGACAATGGAGAAGTAATTGAAAAAAACGAATAGTACCATGATAAAAATAAGAATTTATTAATACCCTTTAAATATAATCATGTCAAAAAGTATACTTTATGCCATGCCGATTCCGCTTCCATTTTTTATAGTATTTCACCTTTCAAAATGTGGGGTTTCCATATTTGAAATATTTCAAATAAAACTGGTATGTTTTGAAATAACATGCTAATATACTGGAAACCAATCGAAAGGTGAGAGCCATATGGGAGAAATACGGAGCTTTGGCTATATACGTGTTTCAACGAAAGAGCAAAATGAAGCAAGACAAATTGAAGCATTGAAAGGTTTGGACATTCAAGAACGCGATCTTTACATAGACAAGCAAAGCGGTAAAGATTTTGATCGACCAAAATACCAAGCATTAAAGTTGGTATTGAGAAAAGGCGATATACTTTTTATTAAAGAGCTGGATCGGTTAGGCAGAAACGCAGAAGAGATAAAAAAGGAATGGAAGGAAATCACTCAGGAAATTGGCGCGAATATTGTTATTTTGGATATGCCAATTTTAGATACCAGGCAATACAAGAATGGTTTAGAGAAGGTCATATCCACAATAGTATTAGAATTATTGTCGTATATGGCTGAAAGAGAAAAGGAAAAAATCAATAGTAGGCAAATGGAAGGAATTGCAGCGGCTAAAAATAGCGGTGTTAAGTTTGGTAGACCAAGACGTGAAATTAGCAATGAGTTTATTGTTGTTTATGAGGAATGGAAAACTGGAAGCATTACCGCGGTAGAGGCAATGCGTAGGGTCGATATGAAACCTAATACGTTTTATAGAAGAACAAATGAATATGAACAGGAGCGAGCATCCGTTTAATAATGGATGTTTTTTGCATAGATAAACAATCAGCCATGGTGGATTGCCAAAGATGTATGTGATGTATTGGAGATTAAGAATGTTAGTCAATCATTGGTGAAACTTGATGACGATGAAAAGGGTGTATACGTTAATGATACCCTTGGAGGCAAGCAAGAAATGCTTATAGTAAATGAATATGGTCTTTATTCGCTTGTCCTCAATAGCCGCAAGAAAGAAGCTAAAGAATTTCACTAAGCTCAATTTTGAGCCGAGTGAATATTTCGATATAACAGGTAGAAAACTGCCGATGTACGAAATGACGCGCGATGGATTCATGCAAGGGGTAGTCGCAAGAAAACATTAAGAAATTCACTGAACGCAATTTTGCGTTGAGTGAATTTACCGATACAACAGGCAGAAAACTGCCCATGTATGAAATGACGCGCGATGGGTTTATGATGTTGGCTATGGGATGTACTGGTCAGCCTAAATGAATATGGTCATTATTAATAGTCAATTGAAAACATTGAGAATTTCACTGACCTTAATTTTAAGGTAAGTGAAGGGTAAGTCAGGGACAATATAAAGTCAAGAAGATAGAAGGCATTGAAAACGTTGAGAATTTTAATCGGCTCAATTTTGAGCCGATTGAATATATCGATACAAAAGGTGAGAAAAGACCAATGTATGAAATAACACGCGATGGGTTCATGATGCTGGTGATGGGATTTACTGGTAGAGAGGTTTGTTGTGACATACTGAATTATGCTAATACAAATTAATCAACGGAACCTTCAAATGAGAGAGCATCTAATAATAGTGGATGCTTTTTTTCTTATAGGGGAAGGGGTAAGGGGGGCGTACTTGATACTTTGTGGCAAAAGTGTATATTGTAGCAGGGTATAGGCACTGCAAATCGCCGCGCTGTATTTTGGAGAGAACGATAATTATCAACTACTGCTACACGCCAAATGGTACAATAGGTATAAAAAGGGAATTGATATGGATATATGAACCAGTGATCTCTGGTCCAACATTGGAGCATATTTGGTTTGAGCAAATTATTATACTGGGGGTGTTGATTGCTTGAAATTAATCTTTTTAGATATCGATGGGGTACTAGTAACATCTAGCTCTTTAATACCAAGTGACAAGTATTTTGGACATACGTTTGACCCAAGCTGCGTTCGAAAATTAAGTGAAATCCTTGCAGCGACTGAAGCGAAAATAGTCATTTCTTCATCTTGGAGAGAAGGCAGGAACTTGACTCAATTACAATCCATATTTAAGGCTAATGGTTTAGAGGATTGTGTAATTGGTATGACTCCTTCGTTCAACGATGAAACAATCAGAGGAATTGAAATACAGGCATATTTGGACACTTTTGATGATCTTGAAGGATTCATTATTATTGACGATGAAGAAGAGATGGGTGAATTGGAGCCTTTCCTTGTGGAAACTGATTTTAGAACTGGAATAACGGAAAGTGTAAAAGATGATGTAATAAACAGATTAATGATGAACAAACAATGAACGAAGGAAAAATTGTGTGTAGGAGGTTATGCTATGTCACTAGTACCCTTGAGGATTCCAATGGGTTATGCTGTCTGCTTTAATAAATTTACTGATATTGAGCCAATACCTTGTAAAAGTGACGATGGTTTTCTAGATAACTGGGAGTATTTCACCGAAGATATTTTACAGATAGTTCAGATGAAACTTGAAGATGGAGATTGGATAATACCCAAACAAGGTAAATCGATAATAGACTTGGGATGGTATCCAGATGGTCGAGTAATTGGTCAGTATAAGCTTAAACAAGTCTATGTTAGTGAAGATTGGGAAGTAATCCGAGAAAAATGTACCAGAGACAGGTATGAAATAAGAGATATTATTGAGGAATGGATGAAGAATCCACCATTATCACAAACGAAAGAGTGACGATAAAGTGAGGGGATAATAATGCAGCAATTAATTTTACCAGAGAAATTATCTAAAATTTTAAACGGATATTCATGGAGAAGAATTACTATAGGTCATTCAGAATCTAAAACATACATACTAACAGGCACTTCAACAAATCTATACTTAAAAGTTCAATCCCTTACTTATTGCTGTACCTGCAATTTAGACTAATAATATAAAGGAGAACATATGATTAATATACCAGAATTAACAGAGCTACACGAAGTAGCAGAAAAATACAGTATGACAATCAATGAACTACACGACCCTGCCGAAGAATTTGAATTATATGATTTGGAAAGACAGAGTGCAATAACATGCATTATTACAACGGAGCAAGATCTTTTCAGTATTGATGTTCATAATCCAGACAGACAAGTATTTCTAGCATTAAAAGATGTACTTCAAAGATATAATCTTCCTACTGAAAATTTCATTGAATTAGCAATTACTTGCTTTAATTCAAAAGAATACGATATTAAAGAATATTCGGATTTTTGGGTGGAATTTAGAGCTCATGAAATCGATATTCTGTTAATACGTTATCGTAGAAGAATTGAATAATGGAAGTAACCACAATACGACTAGTCCTTGTATTGTGGTTCTTTTTGCTATGACCGCTGATAGTATACATTTTCCAATCGTATATGATATTGAAAATTTATGAAAACACGAAAGATAGAATTAAATGAGTAGCTGCAAGAAACTTGCTCGTATTCGATGAACTCAACTTGAATGCTTATCAAGAATAAATTTTTGTGAATCCACAAGAATAATCCTCAAATCCATCCTCATCGGTTGACCAAATTTCATTCCATAAATATAGACCATCAATACATTCAATAATTTTATTTTTGGGTACGTATTCTGATATAGATGACCACCACTTTAATTCATTACCTCTAGCCAAGCGATATGTTGGTTGCTTTGAAGCCTCTGCTTCGTCATATGTTATTGTCAATCGTATAGCATCAATCAATTCTCCCTTACGAATAATGTGACTTACATTGCCTGTGTAGTACGCGTATGCTTTTCTTGTGTTATTAATTGGTTTTGAATTTAATACTAATCCGTTTGTAATCATGATCATTCTCCTTAAAATAATGTATTTTGGGCAAAATAGATAAGTTATTGTTATAGTGCGGAAATTACATATTACTTCAAATGATAAATGTAATTATTACGATATATTAATTTCAGTAATAAATTGCAGTGAAGCATTGAGACATAATCTAATTAATAACCGAGAAATTATTTCTTTTTATTCATTGTTCCCTCCCTTGTAGAGTATTTATTTTGTAAATCGGCTTGTTAAATATACCATACAAACAAAAGTGGTGTCAATAAATAAATTAAATATATTTAATATAAAGAAGTTAAATCATATGAAATTGGATGTTTTGGTCTGATAAAGTTAAATATAATATTCATTTGACATTTCGTTGTGTATATTTTATTTTATAACCATAACACTGGACGGAGTGATAGAATGAGTTACATTATTGGAGATAGAGTAAAACTAAAAAGGGAGGAGTTAGGGATTACAGCTAGAAAATTAGCTGAATTAGCTAATTGCACTCCCTCAGCAATTGGTCAATTAGAAAGTGGAAAGTCTGATAATCCAACAATGAAGTTATTGTCGAAGCTAAGTGAGGTCTTTAATGTTTCAATTGATTGGTTAGTCAATGGAGAACAGGAAATTTTAAACAAGCAAGAATATTACAAACTTGACGAATTTGAAAGGAGATTTATCTTAGAATACATCGACTTTTGCTTGAAGCGAAAAAAGGAAGAGATTTAAATATGTACTAATCTTTCATTAAGTGAACGAATCGCGGTTGCATTGGAGATAGAGGACATTTCTATATTAATGCAATTTGAAGAAGATGGGATCGTGGGTTGAACTGACATTGATAAAGGAGGTTTAGGAACCGACTATCATGGATCAAGCACTAACTACAAATAATTTTCTCGGAGTGTTGAAAAATCAACATTATGAGGTAATAGTTTAAGACAAGAAGGAAAGAGTTAGTGAAACAATATGAGTTGTGTAATGGCTGTACAACTTAAACAAATAAATTTGAACGGAAATATTATCAACTACAGCTAAGCCTAATGGTACAATAGGGATAAAAAGGGAATAGTTCTGAGCAAGTAGTGAAGCTGAAAATTTACTTGGGGGTAAACATGGGTAATAAGATACTAAATAGCTATTACTTATACTATACAAGTGTTCTTAAGGACAGAAATTTATCGGAAGATCAGCTCATTTTAGAAATGAAGAAAAGATTTATTGATATTACTATGATAGGAATACGTGATTGGGGCAGAACCACAAGATTCCAGTCTATAAATATAAGAAAAGATGATCGTGTTGAATACATAATTCCGCTTCAATCACCTAAAGAAATGTTAGAGTACCACATGACACTTGGCGAAAGATTTTTGAAACAAAAGTGGGTTTTCCCTCCATTCATTACAATGGGAACTATTTATAGGATTATTAGTGAAAACGAAGTCGAAGATGTAGATATATTATATAAATCAATTTATGAGACAAAATATTTTGCTTCGCAACTAACAAGCACGTATAGGAAAATAAAATTGTTCAGCAACTATCTATATTTAATTGAAGAAGCAATTGATTGCTTTTTGTTAGGAAAAAACGCTGGGGCAATTACATTGTTGCTAACTATCATCGAAGGAATCGCGAGAGATTTTTGTGAGAGCCATTCATTACCATATAACAAACAAGGTTCAACAAGTGCTTTTGAAACCGCTGTTAGGTATCGTAAAGAAAACTGGCGTGATAATTTTTTGTTATTTGAATATCAAAATAACCTTAAACAAATCATCCCAGACGATTATATGGTTGATGAAATATTAGTAAAAGTTGATGAAGCAATGGATATGTTTGTCTCTTTTGAAAAGTATGGTCTTGATTATTTATATAAATCAGGGTCAGATTTTACTTTAAATCGTCATAGCATTCTACATGGTTTTAATAGAGACTACTACATTTCAATTAATTTTTTTAGACTGTTTTCCTGTCTAGAGATGCTCGCTGTAGTTGTATCAAATAATTTTATGGCTAAAGATATTGATGACTACAATGAAACACTACGAATACTCAATAAATTTCAATTATTAGAAGCGATAGCAAGCATAGATTCATAGTCTATACTTGAATTACATGAATGAAAAACGTTAATGCAATGATGGTGTGTTTCATTTTGTCCAACAAACGTTATGTGAATATTATACGCAAAGAAGCCCAGAAACCTATCTCTGGGTTCTTTACGCATCAGTGTATCTTTTAGTTGAGTGGGATATGAGAACTAGATTATTAAATTGCGATATAACAAAATATTACATATTAAGACAAAAGTTATGGTACAATTTTACTAATTATGTTTTGGAGGGATTTACATGGCAAGAAGGAGTAAACAATCAATTTCAACTTTCTTGGTTAGTGCATTAGGGATGTTATGCACGTTAAAAGCATTTGTATGGGTGTTGGAAACAAAGGTACTAAATACATCAATTGAGATACCTTTCCTCAATTATGGAATAATAATCGGTATAGTGTTGCTTATTCTTAGGATTTCATTTGTATTAATAAAGAATAGAGCTAGAAAATCGAACAATGTTCAAGAGGTAGTCAATGACGTTACAGTTTCAAATGACATAAGTACATTTCAATGTGCTAATTGTGGTAAAAAAGTAAGTGAAAAAGTTAGAAGCTATTGCTTGGAAAGACCAAATAAGTTTAATAATCAAGTGTTTTGTTACGATCATCAGTAACATGCAATATGACATTCTGTTGGAGGTATTTTTGTGCTAGGCATTATCATTATTTCAGTAGTATTAATTATTATTGTAATTGGCATTGTTGGTTACAAAATCAACAATAGAGCGAAAGAACAAAATCAACCATTACCTTATGACTATGATCTAAAGAAAATTACCATTACAGATATAGATAGAATGAGTGATGGCTCGGAATTTGAAATTTACTTGTACAGATTACTATTAGAACTTGGCTATTCTGGCGTGTATAAAACAGTGGGAAGTCGAGATTTTGGGGCAGATTTAATCTTTATAGATCGTGAAGGGGTAAGAAATGTAGTTCAGGCAAAGAGATACGGAATTGATTATCCAGTGGGTATTGGCGCAGTTCAAGAGGTTTTTACGTCAATGAGGTACTATAAGGCTAAAAAAGCCATTGTAATAGCTACGACAAAGTACACAGAGCCATGTGAAAAATTGGCAGGAATTAATCATGTTAAACTATTGGATCGTGATGATCTAATAAGAATTATTGATGCTTTTAAGCAGGAGGATAATCTAAAAGCAATGGAGACTATTGAATCTGAACCAAGAGTTATTTTGGAGTCTTGGAATGAAATGAATAACGAGTTACCAGTGATAAAGAAAGATCATAAAGCTGAGAAGTTCGTGAAATCAATACAATCAAAATAACTAAAGGTAGGTTATTGAGTTGGAATCAATGAAAACACAAAAAGATTGGTTAGACTATATCAATAGATTGCAAGATAGGGAAAGGCAAAAAATTACTTCTGGTGGGTTAAGTAATTGGGCGTTGTATTTGGCTTTAGCAGGTCTGGGTTATTGGGTATATCCTGATATTGTGGATATGCAGAAACACTGGTTGACAACACTAGTTGGATACGCTTTTTTTCATAATTTATCAATTTCGTTATTCGACATATTTAATTACCACTATAGACAGGGCAAAATAAAGGCGTATTACAACCCAATTGCAATGGTAGATGTAATGGGAATTATTCCATTGAGATTCTTTCAAAAAATAGTTATTCTGATCGCAGTACTAATAAATGGATATTTAGTATATCATACAATTTTAAAAGAGTTCTATGTATTGGTGCCTTTTTATTGGATTTTCTTTTTTAGGCATTTTTCTGAACTTGCGACACTGCTAGTATCTAAGAAAGTCAAACAATACAAACGTATAGTGGCTGAGTCTTTACTCAGGTTAGCAAAGAAACTTAATCCAGAACATGATAGGGAAATAGTTGAAGTTAATAAAATGAAATTAGAACAAGAGTTTAACTTTACTGCAATTATCAAAATAATAATCCCACTTTATTTCATGATCTATGTTTGCTTGCACTATAACTTTAATGATCTCCTATGGAAGCAAATCTTTGATGGACTTGCTCTTGTAATAATAATTATACTTATTCAATTCTTACTTATGATATTTTTGAAGCGAATGAAGATAGCATGGCTAGAAAAGTTGGAGCGAGAGATTATTCAAAACAATCTTAACCAAAGAACAATCATAGAAAGACTTAATAATAATTACTTTAACCTTAGTAAAATTGATGATTACTTCTAGGTTCAAAGTAGGAATTTAGATAAAACCCTTCTTTCATGCAGGTTGGTGAAAGGGGTCATAGCGTAAAACAGACGCTTCAGGAGTGTGCCTGAGCGTCTTTTTCATGTGTTAAGACTATTGGTTGTTGTATTCAAGTTCTACAAGCCTGACAAGATCAGAGGGATTCATTTTTAATGCTTTTGCAATGTCAAAAAGGCTTGTTAGGGTAGGTTGATATTTACCATTCTCAAGTTCGGAAATATAAGTGCGTCCAAGGGTGCTATCAAGTGCTAGTTGTTCTTGCGTGATATCTTTTTTAATTCTTAGACTTTTTACGACTTTTCCGAAAATTAATTCAAGTGGCAAAGGATAGTCTCCTTTTAGAATTAATTATTACGGAAATTATGTATCTTCATTGTCTTGTTCACACGACTTTTTGGTTTTAATTAACAATTATTTGTGTTAATATTATTGTGGTCTATTCGACATTTGCTTCAAAAGTTGAAATATTATTAATATGAGGGTGTGGTGTCAACATAATGAAAATTAGAAAAAAATTAATAATAACGCTATCCGTATCGGTATCACTTTGTTTTGTTGTCGGGTGTGGAAGCAATGTAAAGCCAAACCAGCCGCTCGCAGCTAGTACGCAAGTCAGTTTGCCAGAAACCAGTACATACAATATTGCATTAAACAAAATCAAAGAAAGCAAGCTTGATGAAGCGGATGCTTTGTTATGGAAAGAGATTGGCAGTGTATACTCAGTAAGGCTAGGTGATTTGCCGCAAGAGAAACAGGACTTAATAAACTTATATTATTATGTGAAGGCTCAAAAGAAGTTACTGGGGAACGATTACATTAATGTAATTAACTATTTGAATCAGCTTAAACCGATTGACGATTTAATTTCAATAAATCAAAGAGATAGTTTGTTGAGTAAATATCAACCGTTGGCAGATCGTCAATGGGAGTTAACAAAGTCTCAAGGAACCCTTGAAAAGGACTCGAAATTACAATCAAAAAATCCAGCGGATTATGATGTAAACGGAAATTATAAGCCAGTTGAATCAATGACCAAAGAAGAAAAGCGTAAAGAGCTGGAGGAAATGATGAAGTCATCATTGAAGAAATAGATTTAATAGTGGTAACAAGGTAATTCTCTGATATAGAGATGAATGCCGTCACTTATGGATAGAGGTTTAATATGTGGTACAAAAGGGAATAGCGATTGGTTGAAGGAGTAGCAAAGTGGCTACTTCTTTTTGAGTTTGTTTAAATATTACTATAGATTCCTAAATTATTGACTGGACAGTCAAAAGTTCTTGTTGAAAAATCGTAATATATAGGAATAGCTAAGGAGAGTCTTCAATACGACTTGGTCTGCTCTCCTTTTCGCCCTCCTTCACACCGTACGTGATTCTTCCGAATCATACGGCATAATCCTCTTTGCTGTTAATCTGTCTGTGGCAATGTTCATGCACCGCGGCTAAATTGTTGACTCGATTGACGGAAGCCTGTAGGTGCCAGAGTGTCTTGATACGATGCGCCAGTTCATATTGTGACATCAAGTCAAGTCAATAAGACTTGACTAACGGAAAATAAAATGATATACTTCATCCATAAGCTTAAATATGGAGGACGATCCGCGATGAAAAATAACATTAAAGCTATTCGTAAAATACGCAATGTAAGTCAGCAGACTATTGCCGATGCTTTAGGTGTGACGATAACAGCAGTGAACAAATGGGAGAACAACGTTAACATCAAAATTCCTGAAAAGCGTGTTAAGGAAATTGCAAATCTGCTCGGTGTGAGTGAGGATGATGTATTAGCGTTGCACTTGAATACCGACAAAATAAAGCTAACGACTGTTCGGCAAGAACTAGCAAGGCTAGAACAAAATGGAAATGTTTTAGTTAGCTTTGAGGATAATGATTCATTAAGCGATCAACAGCTGGATGCCATTAATGATCGTTTCTCATGGAAGCGAAGCATGTACCCTAAAATTGAATCCTTTGTTAATGAAAACTTCTCAAAGGCATTAAGTTACCAAGATCAAGTTGTTCTGGGTAAGAACATGATGCTTTATTTGGAGGAAGATTCCTATAAGTTAGAGTTTCTCCAAAGGGTGATTCAATTTTTAACCGATTCAGATTCTAACCGTAACGAAAGCAATCCGTTCTTTGTTGGTCTTGCTGATCTTTATGAGAAACATAGATAAGAGAATCCGTCAGAATAGATTTATTTACCTGTAATATCCATTATTGACAATTTAAAAACATGCGTGTAATATACCAGCCAGCCTGGTTGACTTACGTCCAATATTGAAAAATGCGATGTGGTGGTAGCTTACAAAGTAACGAAAAAGTAATGAGGGATCATGCCCTTGACCGACTAGAAAAACCCCTAAAACAAACTGACTTTGAATGCTTATACGGAGAAGGATATCACTTAGGTATCTTTGTGGTTCGACCACTTGAAATAAGGATGTGAACCTTCTTCTCAATAAGCATTCAAGGTCAAGGCTAATACATACGAAAAGGAGGTCAGAATAATGGCTGATGTAAATCAAGAAGAACATGAATTAGTACGATTGACGCATATTTTTGTAGGCATTGATCTTCATAAAAGGCAGCATGTTGCGGTATTCCTCAACGGATTTAAGAGGAAACTCGGTGAATTTAAGTTTGATAACAAGCCCAGTGCTTTCCACTTGTTGATGCAGGAAGTAAAAAAATATTTGAAAAAAGGCATGAAGGCAATGTACGGTTTAGAGGACACTGGCGGTCTGGGGAGAGCATTAGCGGTGTACCTCGTCGAGCAGAAACAGATCGTGAAGGAAGTCAATCCTGCACTTGCTAATGGTGTGAGGAAAGCCAGCCCTATTTCAAAGAAGTCGGATGAATGGGATGCGGAATGTGTCGGTAATGTGTTAGTAGATAAGCTCGAAAGCTTGCCGAACGCGAATCCCATTGACCATTATTGGGTGATTGCTCAATTGGTGACTACACGAACAGCCATAGCGAATGAGCATCGTATCCTATTGAATCAACTCCATTCTCAAATAGCGCACCACTATCCAAGTTATAGGAAATTCTTTAGCGAATTGGATGGGAAGACCTCTTTAGCCTTCTTTGACCGTTATCCAGCGCCGCACCATTTGGATGCGGTGACTGTTGAAGGACTAAGGGAGTTCTTACTTGTACCCAGTAATTACGCCTGCTCCTTGAAAAGTGCAGAGAAGATATTGAAACTTGTTCATGAAGATGGTTCGACCAAGCGCAACTATCAAGAACAGAGAGATTTTATTATAAAGAGTCATATTAGACGTATACGTATTTGTAAAGAAGAAATGCAGGCAATTGAGGGACGGCTGTCTCCTCTAGTAGCGGAAACAGGCTATAAACTTGACACGATGTATGGAGTCGATATTGTTACGGCAGCTTCATTTGTAGCTGAGATTGGAAATATTGGACGATTTAGTAATGGAGACAAGCTTGCTAATTTTGCAGGCATTGCTCCTGTTCAGTATGGTTCGGGAGATAGGCACAAGCACTACAAGTGCAAACAAGGAAACAGAGCTTTGCATGAGTTGTTTTACAGGCTTGCCTGTAGGCAAATTGGGACGAAACGTGGAAGTGGTGAGCCCAATAACGCATACTACTATTTGTATTATCAGCAGAAATTAGTGGCAGGGAAAACAAAGACGCAAGCAATTATATGTATCATGCGGAAATTGGTTAATGTGATCTATGCCATGATGAAGAATAAAACGGAATATGTAAAGCGAGCGGTGCAAATAAAGCAAGCAGGATGATACAATTGGTGGTAATTGGAAGTTCTGATTACCGCCTTCTTTATTCCATATGAACGCTTTATTAAAGAGGATACGTATGAAGGGGATATAAGCAATCCGCTGAGTTTGAATCTTTATACGTATGTGCATAATAATCCGTTAACAAATGTTGATCCAACAGGACATGCTACTTGTCCCAATGCAGGAGGTACCTGCATAACAGATGAGGACGGGTATGATAAATTTATTCTCGAGAAAACAACATTAAGTAATAATAGTAATGGGTACATGGACATATATAACGCTTGTAGTAAAGCTAACAACTGTGAAAAATATTCAGACACTCTCAATAGCCTCCATGAAGGCAATATGGAGATTAGAAACAACGCATGTAGTTATGTTGATTGTGGTGATGGGATTGCTTCGTTCACAGGATTTGAAAATGGTGTTCCTATAATAACCCAAGAAGATGGTGGTGAGGGGAAAAGATTTTCTTTAACTCCAATTGGTATCCTTGAATGTAATTGTTTTACAGCTGGTACGCTTGTTAAAACAGAAAAAGGTGAGAAACCAATTGAAGAAATACAAGTTGGAGATTTGGTACTCTCTAAAAATGAGGTAACAGGTGAAGTAGCTTATAAAGAGGTAACGGCGACATTTAACCACGAAACTGATGAAATTTACAAAATCCATGTGGGTGACCAAACCATTGAAGCGACCTTCAATCATCCATTCTGGGTGGATGGGAAAGGATGGACATTCGTCAAAGACCTCAAAGTCGGTGACTTGCTTGTTCAGAGTAACGGAGAAAAATTAATTATTGATAGCATTGAGTTGGAGCGTAGGAAGGTTACAGTTTATAATATGACTGTAGATAAGTTCCACACTTACTTCGTCGGTGACCTTGGGATTTGGGTGCATAATTCAAATTGTAGTGAGTACTTTTCGACTAAAGCGCCATATCAAGTTACTCCAGGAATACGTAATTTAAGTGGGCAATATATTAATGACCAGGGAAGAGTTGAGCCTTGGGAAGCTCATTATGATCAGTATGGAAGATTAACAGGTAGAACTGATTATAATGCTGGAAATAAGGCGCAAGGCAAACCTAATACTCATTTTCATGTGTATAAGTGGGGGCCAGGGATGATCCCGAAAGAAATCGAAAGTCATAAAGAAGGAGTATATAGACCATGACAAAGTCCACTGTTTTAATATCAGATTTTTATCAGAAGCAAATGGAATTCGGATATTTACAATCATTTAATTTATATCGTAATCTTAGTGGAATTGGATCTTCAGAATATACATTAAAGATTACTTCATGTGATTATCCCCTTTATGAAGGAAATCAAAAATTCTTAATAACCTTTTTAGGTGTGAGAAATTTAAAAATTAGGGACTTTGAAGGCCTTTTTAAATTAATTATTACAATTGATGATATTTCAAAAGATCAAATAGAAGGTATTAACTATAAGGTGATTGAAGAAGAATATGAAACGTTTTCGTTTATTTGTGAAAAATTCGAATTTGAAATCATACAAAATATAATCTAATGTGGTAATATTTTCCTCAAGTAGAGCTAATAACTCTCTTGGGGTTTCTTTTTTCGTCGTTGTATCGCTAAGAACACAAATAACCGCTCAGAGAGTATCAGCTCATCTTATATATCCAGAAGAGACTGAGTTTAGTTCCAGATCATTTAAGCATGACAGGCGATAAAATCTATGGCCATCACAATCGAAGCGCCTAAAAGCTGCTCTGGATAGCTCATATTTTTATGTGAGTATAGATCAAGCTTTCCAGCAGATTCTTGTGAATGCCATGCTACAAAGTCTAACCAATATTACCCAAGCACCATGAACTGGCATTCTCATATTCTGAAATTTACAATTCCTGACTACTGGTATCATCAGCATATGCATATTCCAGAAGCGCAAGAATACGGCTCTATTCATCACAAACTGGCCAATCCGCATAAATTTATATCCAAGCACAATAAAGCCAAAGATGACATTCTGGTGATTCCAAAGCAATAAATGAAGTCAGGTAAACCAAACAAGGTGTGGCGAGTGACAACACAGCCACTCCCTCTTAAATTCTGAAATCTTGTTAAAGATGAAGAATTTAAGAGGATTACAAGATAAAGACCTTAAAATATCCTTTTTCCGACATAGGAGGTGAAACACAGTGAGCAGAAAGTTAGCAAGAGATGAAATTAGCTTTCTCGGTTCTAATGATAAGTATCAATTAGATCATACACAAGTAGATAGACATATTTTAAAATCAGGTTCAGTTACAGTTCAACCAGAAATGCTCGATTTTTCTGTGAAAATCATAATGCACGCTTGATCGGATCTCGTCTTTGAAAAGTTGCAGGATTTTAGAAAAATGACAATAGGATGCCCGGGACCCGAATCAGGTCCTTGTATGAAAGTTGGTTACTGGGGTTATTCTAATAAGTTAGCTTGCTTGAGGGACTCGCTTTGGACCGCCTTCGATATACGGTTGTTTGTTCTTAAGTATGTGATAACTGATCACTACTATTTTTCGCGCCATAGCAATGCACGCCTTTTTCTTGCCGCGCCTAGACGCAATCTTCCAGAATTTTGTCGAAAGTTCTGTGTTTCTTGAGCGAGCGATTGCCCATGCTGCTTCGCATAATGCAACTTTTGCGTGAGTATTGCCTTTTACGCTCTTCGCACTTTTTTTTACCAGCACTCTCATGATTACCAGGGGCGACACCAGCCCATGACGATAAATGTACGGCTGTTGGAAACTGATCCATGTTCACACCTATTTCGGCAATGAGTACAGCAGCTGTCGCTACGCTCACACCTGGAATCGTTTGTAGCAACTCATACTCTTCTCGATACGGTTGTAAATGTTCATCGATCTTACCTTCCAGGCTTGCTATCGATTTTTCAAGAAACTCTATATGTTCCCAACAGTCCCGAATGAGCTCCATTTGATGCGGTGTCATTGTGCCAAACAGGGAGTCAGCGACCTGCTCTTTCTTATTTTTAATGGAGCCTTTCAAGCATTCATCCACATCATGAGCATCTACATATCCTTGCCCGACAAGACGTCCGAGTAAGTTGCGTCCAGATGCGCCAAACACATCCGAGATCACCGTGCCGAGCTTTACATTACAAGACTCTAAATATTTTTGAATGCGGTTTTTCTCTGCCGTTAGATTGCCAACACGCTTTTTACGTAATCTGCACAAGTCGCGCATCTCCCGCAAATCTTCAGAGGGGATGAAACTCGCCTCAATAAGACCTACGCGTAAGAGCTTTGCAATCCATTCTGCATCACAGACGTCGGTTTTGCGACCGGGAACATTCTTAATGCGCTGCGCATTGGCTAAAGTTACGTCAACATAACCTTCTAAGATGTTATATACCGGTTTCCAGTAGATGCCTGTGCTTTCCATAGCTACGTGAGTAATTGTCTTGGCTTCTAGCCATTTTAATAGCTCAAACAAATTCTTCGTCAGGGTACCGAATGTTCGCACTTCGCTCTGCACATTGCCATCGGCATCCGTATTCAAAGTGCAAACAACAATCGTTTCATGATGTACATCCATACCTGCACAGTTTTGCAACAATACTTCCATAACATGCAACCTCCAACAAGAATAATAGCATGGTGATGGATGGGCTCGAGCTGTAGCATTTTTCTGTTCGCAGTTCTCTGAAATGGGCATCTCAGAGCTGGCAAAGGTTTGTGCACAGAGCAAATCCATACGGTTTATTTGACGGGGTAGACCACCATAAAAAGAAACGTATTACTTCACCATGTTACTAACAGTATTGGATGATGATAGAAAGGTTAAACTTGCTGAAATTTTCATGCTTGGTTTGCGAGCGAGAGATCATGTATGTTTATTTAATAATTCAATAATTGGTTCAATTGATCATATTTACTAGAAAGGTGGGTATCATACTAGATGATACTAGAGGCTCAAATTCGTTTGTTAACATCTGAAGAAGGCGGTATGAATCGAGACGGACGTTCAGGAATGATGCCATCATTTGATGTTAATGGAGAACTTATAATGTGTGCAGTTAATTTGGTTGATCCAGATGATACAATTAAGAGAGGCATAGTCTATGTAGTAACTATTCAACTACCATATGCTGAGAATTATAAAAATATTATTGTCCCACAATATGAATTTAATTTGAATTATGGTGGGAAAATCATTGGAAAAGGAACAGTTATAAAAATAACATGATACTCTTTTAATTAGACCTTAAGAGAGTCTGTAAAAGAACCATTAGTACCTAACATTTTAACCACTATGCGACTAACTCTCGTATTGTGGTATTCTTTTTGACATGCTATTCTTGCCACTGTATCGCTAACAACGCAAATTAGCGCTAAGACGCTGGCGGCGCATATAATGTTGCATCAAAACAGCTAATAGATTTCAGCTGCTAAGCGATTTACATATAAAAAGGATGGTCATCATTTTTCAAAGCAAGCTATCACGCTCATAGTACGATTCAGGAAAGGAAAATGTTATGTGGTGCATCTATGAAAACGAAAGAGAGCAGTGTAGCTACTCCAAAAATCACTGCTGCTGATGAAGCAGCTTTAATTCATCTTCAATAGCTTGAAGCTGACGTTCAGCATTCGTCATGCTGCCGCCTGTGGACTCCATTTTTTCAATATCCTCTTGAATACGAATGTAATCGTATTTTAATTCGGCAATTCTTGCCTTGATTTGATCCTTTGTCATGCTGTGCGGCTCCTCTATTCTATAAGTTGGTCTTGAATTAGATTACGCAAAATGAAGCGGTTTGTAAAGCATGGCGCAGAGGGTGCTACGCTGTGAAATTTAGCTATTGACATGTTAAGATTTTGTAAATTATACTGGTGCTAATGATAATCATTATCATCAATGCAATCAATACATAATAAGGGGTCTAGCGAACAAGATGAAAACAAGAATTTCCTTTGCTATCGTTCTTACATTTTTATTATCGATTTTATTAAGCGCTTGCGGATCGGACAACACAATGAAGGAAGCAGCCAAACCGGCAGCCAAGCCTGCTGAATCTACGGCTCCTGCAACACCAGCTTCAGCACCTGCAGCCGCACCAGCTGAAAAGAAGAAAACGACAATTACGCATGTCATGGGTCAAACTGAGGTGCCTGAACGTGTTGAACGCGTTGTGGCGTTAACTCCGCATTTTGCCGATCATTTGTTAGCACTTGGAATTACGCCTGTTGGATCTGTCGTGAGAGAGGCGGGCGATTTTGAACCTTACAGCACACCTTTATTGAAGGGAACAGAATCTGTAGGTCAATCATCCGCGCCCAATCTGGAGAAGGTGCTGCAGCTCAAGCCTGATCTGATCTTTGGAGAAGAGAAGAATCATTCCAAGTCGTATCCGGCGTTAGCCAAGATTGCGCCAACGCTCGTTTATGCGACCAAGGATATGGAGGAAGACTGGAATAAAGTCTTTTTGAGCGTAGGAGAGGCTGTCGGCAAGGGAGCACTAGCCAAAACCAAGCTGCAGGAATTTGACAACAAAACAAAAGCTTTAAAAGATAAATTAGTACCGAAATTGGGAAATGAAACGGTTCTGTTCGTTAAGGTTACAGATAAAGATACGCGTGTAATGGGCAGCAAGAGCCCACTGGGCAAAATTGCTTATACACAGCTGGGTCTGAAATATCCTGCCGGGCTGCCTGAAGAAGATGGCGAAATAAAAATAGCTCTTGAAAAGCTGCCGGAAATCAACCCTGACCATATTTTCCTGTTAGATACGAATGTACCGGATTATGTGGCTAAAATGAATGAGGCGATCGCAACCCCGCTGTGGAAGAACCTCAAGGCTGTGCAAAACAAGCATATGTACATGAAGCCAATTCGTGGTACCAAGACAGGCTTCGGATTGATTATGTACAATATATTTGTGGATGAAATTAATAAGGAGCTATTGGGCGGATGAGTCGTGACACTCAAATCAGTGAATCCCATACTTATTCCGATCCATCGGCTTCATTGAATCAAGCTAAGAAAAGAAGGCTAAGTCCTTCTTTTCTTATTTTGCTGTTAAGTGTCGGAATGATCATTGGCGTGCTTCTGTTCATCACGACGGGGGCGGCGAATATACAATTGTCTACCGTATGGGAGGCGATACTGCATTATGACGAAAATCAGGTTCAGCATTATACCGTGCTTTCCGTTCGTCTGCCAAGAGCCGTTACAGCGATTATTGTAGGCGGTTGTTTTGCTATATCCGGAGCGATTATGCAGGGAATGACACGCAACCCACTTGCCGGTCCAAGCTTATTAGGGGTATCGGCCGGGGCACGTTTTGGTTTGGTAATTGGTTTTGCCTTCCTGCCGCATTTGTCGTATCAATTGATGATTGTCATTTCGATGCTCGGAGCCGCTTTTGGAGCTATGACGGTATATGGTGTTGGGATGCTGGCCTCATTTAAGGGCTCGGAGCAAGCCTCGCATGTGAAGCTTGCACTGGCCGGGGCGGCGGTAAGTGCGCTGCTGGCTGCTTTGTCGGAGGGGATCCAGATTTACTTTGGTATCGCGCAAGAGGTCATGTATTGGTACGCCGCTGGTATAGCGGGTGTAAAGTGGCTGCATGTATGGACGATTTTGCCATGGGCTGTTGTTGGTCTCGTCATATCTATCATGATTTCAAGAAATATTACGATGCTGAGTTTAGGTGAAGAAGTGGCAACCGGTCTTGGTCAGAGAGTGAAGTGGGTCAAGTTCCTGGGGGCGCTTACGGTGTTTGCGCTTACAGGTGCAGCGGTGGCTGTAGCGGGACCTATTGGTTTTATCGGATTGATTATTCCGCATGTGACACGTTTCCTCATCGGTGTCGATTATCGTTGGGTGATCCCGTGCTCGGGTATGTTTGGAGGCTGGTTTTTGTTGATGGCGGATACAGTTTCGCGCTGGGTTAATCCTCCTTTGGAGACACCTGTAGGCATCCTGACAGCATTGTTAGGGGTTCCTTTCTTTCTGTATTTGGCAAGAAGGGGAGGCAGAGGCAGCTTATGATGAAACCGATTGTAGGGAATCACATGCGTGCACCCAAGCTGATTGGCAAGTTTCTGTTCTTGTTCCTGCTGCTGTTTGCAGCTTTTCTGATCAGCTTGAATTCCGGATTAATTCGGGTCGCGCCGATGGAAGTTATTCGCACACTAGCAGGGTATGGCACCGGGGAATCCTCTATTGTTATGTTTGATATTCGACTGCCGCGAATTGTGATAGCGATGCTGGTAGGTGCTGGTTTTGCAGTGTCCGGTGCTATCATGCAGGGCATTTCGCAGAACGGCTTGGCGGACCCGGGTATCCTTGGCATTAACGCCGGAGCAGGCTTGGGCGTAGTGCTGTACATCGCGTATTTTTATGGTAAAATCCAACTGGCACCGATCTATATGCTGCCATTGATGGCCTTTATTGGCGCAGCAGTAGCTGCATTATTCGTTTTTACTTTGGCTTATAAGGATGGTAAAATTATTCCGATGCGTCTGCTGCTCGTAGGTATTGCTACGGGGGCCGGAATCAGTGCTGCCATGCTATTCCTGACGTATCGGATGAATGCCTACAATTATGATTTTGTGAAAATATGGTTGTCCGGCAGCATCTGGGGTACAAATTGGAGTTATGTGGTTGCGGTGCTGATCTGGATCGTTGTGCTGATTCCTTATGCAATCTACAAGGCTCACCGGATTAACCTGTTGTATATGGGTGAGGACATAGCGGCTGGAGTGGGGCTGTCTGTTCAAAAGGAGAGAATCGTCCTTATGGCGATCGCAGTAGGCTTGGCGGGTTCTTGTGTAGCTGTTGCCGGTAGTATTGGCTTTGTGGGATTAATCGCCCCCCATTTGGCCAAATTAACGATTGGCAGGAATTACAAGGTTCTGCTGCCCTCAGCGGCAATTATCGGATCTATCCTGGTTCTGATTTCGGATACGATTGGGCGTATTATTGCCCAGCCGGTAGATATTCCTGTTGGTATTGTTACCGCAGCAGTTGGTGCCCCTTATTTCCTGTATTTGTTGACGAAGAAGTGATATGTACTTGATTTAGTAATCTATGGAGAGTGATTCGTGAATGGCCAAGCTGTACCCGTACATTTACTGTGAAAATGCAAGAGAGCAAGCAGCCTTCTATGCCCAAGCATTGGGCGGAAGGATCGTAGGTATTCAGACTTTTGCGGAAATACCTAATGTCAGCGATGAAATGAAAGATAAAGTCATGCATTTGGTGATGCAAACTTCAGACCTTGTCCTATTTATGGCAGATTCGGTTTCTGAACCCGTCCAGCGCGGTGGAGGACTTGATATCGGATTGGAATACAAAACAGAACAGGAAGCGCGTCAAGTGTTTGAAGGCTTGTCACAAGGTGGCAGTGTGATTATGCCATTTCAGAAAATGTTCTGGGGATCGATGTTCGGTCGTCTTCAAGACCCATATGGTGTGTTCTGGCAGATTGTTACAGAGCCATCTTGAGCCTGGTCTGAAATTAGTGATTTGGAATGGAACAACAGCGAGGCGCACATAGAAGTGCGAGCACCTATAAGATGCTGTAAGGAGAAATACAAGTGTTTCGGAGACCCCGCAAGGGGTCTTTTTTTGGAGGTAGAAGGCGTAACTTTGCATCAAAACTTATCTCTTGAATATAATGTTAAATATATTGACATATAAGTAACATTAGTTTACAGTAAGTTCAATTATTTATTTTCGAGAACATGGAGTGATCAACTTGGAAAATGACAAAATTGACGATGCTGTGCTTAAACTGCCCAAGGTTGATCTTCATTTGCATCTGGATGGGTGCGTGAATCCTTCAACTATTCTGGAATTGGCTGAGGAGCAAGAGATTGTTTTACCTGTATCCGACAGACAAGGGCTGCTGCCTTATATGCAGGTCGATGAGAACTGCAGCAGTCTGGCTGAATATTTGAGTAAATTTGATTTTACAACCCGTTTTCTGCAAACAGGAGCGGCATTGGAACGCGTTGCTTATGAAATTGTTGAGCAAGCATCGTTTCATAATTGTGCTTACATCGAGGTGCGATTTGCCCCGCAGCTTCATCGCCATAATGGGCTATCTGTGGAAGCGGCGATTCATTATGTTATTGAAGGACTAAAGCGTGGTGAGCAGCAATTTAAGGTGAAAGCGAGAGTTATTGCGATTTGTATGAGAAATCATTCAAATAAAGATAACCTGGAAGTGATCGAAGCTGCTGCTGCATATATAGGAAAAGGTCTTGGAGCTGTCGATCTGGCCGGAGATGAAGCCTCCTATGGTCCTGAGTTGTTCAGGGAGGTGTTCGCGCTGTCTCACAAGCTTGGGATTCCTGTCACGATTCATGCTGGAGAAGCGGCAGGGGCTGATAATATTAAAGAGGCTGTGACGAATCTTGGAGCTTGCCGTATCGGGCATGGAGTGAGGCTGAGAGAGGATGCCGCGATTCTGGAGATGATCGTTCAACAACAAATACCGTTGGAAATGTGCCCGTTAAGTAATATTCAAACGAAAGCTGTCCCAAGCTGGGAAAAGTACCCGATTCGTGATTATTTTGATCGCGGTATTAAAATAACCGTCAATACGGATAATCCGATCGTATCCGGAACGAATATTACGAAGGAGTACAGGGTCCTGAACGAACGGTTTGGTTTTACACTGCCTGAGCTGTCTGCATTGGTGATGAATGGCGTGGATTCAGCATTTTTGGATGGGCACGAGAAGAGGGCTCTCAAGCTGGATTTGCTTAGTAAATTCAAAGCCATGGGTGTTTAAGTTAAAGTCGTTGAAAAGTACTTCAAGATCCCTTTGAGGTGCTTTTTTTATGAGAATTACAAGAAACACGGGTACTTGTAGTAGCTTCGGCTCCTATCATCACTAAACCTCGAATCCGCTTGCTTGTTGATCATAGCGGTTCGAGGTTTTATGATGATGACACATATTCGATTAAGCATGATGATTCAAGCTGACTCGGCAAGCTTGTTTAAATCGGTAAGAATTAAGTCGAACTGAACGAGTGGGCCGAGCGCGCGCAGGACGACCTTTATAGGGGAGCCTGGGCTGAAGGCTGTGCTTCTCACAACGGCTTGGGGCTCCAAATCAAGCTCGATGCCCCGGTTCGACAAATTCACCAAATAAATGCCGTTATGTAAATTGAGTAATTCTCCGACGGAGGCTTCCATCATTTCTCCGGGCTCTTCAATCGATTCTTGGGCGTAGATAGAAGCCAACTGCAGGAAAGAGGCTTCTGCAGCGCTGATCGCTGTAACTCGGGATAAGGATCGATCGCTGCTGATTAAAGACTGGTAAGCTGTCCATTCATATACTGCCGCTGAATCTGTGGGGATGATCTCAATGCGAATATGGCTATCTATGAAACGAATCATATTTTTGGCAAACAAGCTGATATAATCGGTTAAGGCTTGCTCCAAGATCATATTCTGCTTCAATAAAATGGATTCCACGAGTGCTTCGATGCTGCCGTTTACAATGGATTCGAATTGATCATCGGTCAGACTATAATCCTTTTTATATAAGATCAAAGCTGTGCTAAAGGTTTCATAATTCATCGTTCCTTGGTCAATCAATGCTTGTCCCAGAGTCAGATGTGCGCTTTGCTGTGAGGACAATAATTCGGTAACGACTTCTTCAGTCAAGAGGCCCATATCGACGGCGATTTCGCCGAATCTTTTATCCATTCTGGTTTGGGTCTGGTGTACTTTTTCTGCCTGCTCGGGGGTCATGTAGCCTTTGTTAATGGCAAGTGCGCCCAGCTTGACTCTCGTTTCGGCTTGTGCCGACAAAGCCTGATCCAGCGCGGATGCAGTTACGAGGGAACGGTTTAATAGAAATTGTCCGAAGTATTGTGCGAACATTACTGAACACCCCGATCCTTAACGATTTTTTTTGCAATGTCGACAATGACTTCAACCTGAATGGGTTTTTGTAAAAAGTTGTCGGCTCCCAGCTTGAGCGCTTTAATTAAATTGCTTTGCGTACCTACGGAAGAGGCCATGACAACATGGATTGTGGGGTCGATAATTTTGATTTCCTGCAGCGCTTCAATGCCATCTTTCTTCGGCATTACAATATCCAGAAGGACGAGGTCTGGCTGCTCGGTTCGGCATAGCGTGACAGCTTCTTCACCATCGATGGCTTCAAACAGATTGGTGAACCCGAGCTCGGACAAGGCTCCCTTTAGCTTTTTGCGAATAAGCATTGAATCGTCACATAACAAAATTTTCAAATCATACATGGACTTCCACTCCTCAGCTATTGCTTCTCTAATATAATCTTACGTATATGATACTTTATATGTTAGATAATATTACATTAATCATTATTAGACAAGTGGAAAATTGGATTAGTGGATGGGGATAATGGCGAAATAAGTTCCAATAACGGGGAAGTTGAGGAATAATGAAGCAAAAGAAGAGACTCCTTGTGAGAGCCCCTTCTAATTTGTATCTATTTTATTCAATGATCTGAATCTGTGAGCTTATTGTAAGCCTGCCTCTGTATATACTTTGCGGAAAGCTTCTTGCGAACGTTTAAGCAGCACTGAGCTTGTTTCTGTGGCAGGCTGTGGCGTCAATATTTCTTGTGCCACCAAGCCGGTATATCCGATTTGGTGGAGCCCGCGTAAGAAGCCAGCCAAATCGATAACACCTTCACCTGGATAGACGCGTCCATTATCCAATACTTCGGCCAGAGGAACATCAGGTGCATCATTAATATGTGCCAATACGATCTGACTGGCGTTCAAACGCAGAATATCGTCAACACCTAATCCATTGGTATACCAGTGGTAGCTGTCAAACAACAAGCCTACATTATGTTCATCGATGGCATCGATCCAATCGAGGGTTTCCTGCAAGCCCCAGATAAAAGGATTGGCCCAGCGAGTCCGCAAATGGTGCGGTCCAACAAACTCGAGTCCGAAGCGTATGCCATATGGCGCCAGAATTTGTGCGCATGTGCGCAAACGACGGGTTGCGAGTGCCATAAAATGGGCTGCATTGTGATCCGTGGACGGCAGCACGTAGGTCGTGCAGGTTGTGCAGCCAACGGCCGCTGCCGCTTCCGCATCCTTGGCCAGACGAGCAAGTCCGCTGCGGAACTCCTCTTCGCTGTTGCGCCATTGTACGGACAGCCCGATGCTGCCAATCTGAATGCCCTGCTCACGAAGAAAGCTGTTCACAGACTCAGCGCCATCCTGGGCTAGCCATTCCTCCAGTTCAGTACCTCCGGCTGTGATAGCTTCGAACTCATGCTCTGCAGCGGCGCGTACAAAATCCTGAATGCTGCCAACAGCGCCAATGCCAGCTCGTGTAAGTGCTTTTAACATGGATTCTCCTCCTTCTGCGTTCTATAAGTTCCAATCCAAGATAACTTCGTGACCTGTACGTGAAGACTCATAGATGGCATCGAGAATTAAGTTGTTTGTAAATCCGGTCATAACCGAAGTGTCCGGCTGTTTGCCTTCACGAATACACTCTACAAAATGACGACTTAAGCGAATACGCCCGCCCTCATCCTTCTCAGGAGTAATCAATTCCACTTCTGCAGCCCGTTCAAAGGTTTCAGTGAGCAGCTTGCCCTTATTGCCAACGATAGAAGCGCCACCTTCGGAGCCCATCAGATGAATGAAATGGCTGCTGTCTGTGTCCATATGTACCGCCCAGCTTACTTCCAGTGTCAAGGTGCTGCCATTATCCAATTTAATCATTGCGGTTGCCAAATCCTCAACGTTGTAGCTTCCGCTCCAATCCGGAGTTCCCCAAGTGCCGATTCCGCGTTTTTTTGGACCGAATTCAGCATAGGTTGAACCGAATACGGATACAGGCTTGGCATCCCCAAGGAAGAAGAATGCTAAATCGAGCATATGCACACCGATGTCAATCAAAGGGCCGCCGCCGGATTGTTGGTGATCGGTAAACCAGGTACCCCAGCCCGGAATCCCTTTACGTCGGAACCAGCCCACCTTGGCGTTGTAGATGCTGCCGATCGAGCCGTTATCTATCTGCTGCTTCACCTGAAGCGGCAGCCAGTCCCAGCGCATTTGATGTGGAATCATCAGCACTTTGCCGGTTTCGTGCTGTGCTTTGACGATTTCACGTGCCGCTTGGGCATTGATAGCCATCGGTTTTTCCAATAACACATGCTTACCTGCATGCAGAGCCTGTACGGCCAGAGGTGCATGCCATTGGTTAGGAACACCGATAACAATAGCATCAATATTAGGGTCCTGAATGAGTTCGTCATTAGTTTTATAGACAGTTGGGATGTCGTGCTTGGCAGCGCACTGCTGCGCTAAAGGGTAGTTCAGATCAGTTAAAGCGACGATTTCAACATCATCTTTCAATTGACCGAAAATATTCATGTGGACGTTGCCGATATTGCCTGATCCGATAATACCAAGCCTTATTTTGTTGCTAATGGTCATGGTAACAGCCTCCGCTTAATTATGAAATAGAGTTACACTTGCTTCATTTATCATAAAATGTAAGCGTGTAAAAAACATTTCATTTTTTACGGAGGTTATCCCATTTTTTCAGCAGACTTTATTTTTATGGTTTAAAGTGACCAGTCGAGAATGACCTCATGGCCTGTCTGTGAAGATCTATAGATGGCATCCAGAATCAGATTGTTCGTAAATCCACTCATTGCCGGGGTTGTCGGTTCTTTGCCATCACGGATACATTCGACAAAATGGCGGCTAAGCCGGATTCGTCCGCCTTCATCGTTCGCCGGTGTTACCAGCTCTACTTCGGTGGCTCGCTCGAAGGTTTCGGTGAGCAGCTTGCCTTGAGTGCCGCGAATCGAAGCGCCGCCGTCCGAGCCCATCAAATGGACGAACTGCTTGCTGTCCGTATCCATATGTACAGCCCAGCTGACTTCGATGGTCAAAGTGCTTCCGTTGTCCATCTTGATCATAGCGGTAGCCAGATCCTCAACATTAAAAGATCCGTTCCAGTTGGGGGTTCCCCAGGTACCAATTCCGCGTCTCTTCGGTCCGAACTCGGCATAGGTTGCGCCATAGACGGATACAGGCTTCACATCTCCCATGAAAAAGAAAGCCAAATCGAGCATATGCACACCAATATCAATGAGCGGGCCGCCCCCGGATTCCTCCTGCTTCGTAAACCAGGTTCCCCAGCCGGGAATGCCTTTGCGGCGGAACCAACCTACCTTGGCATTATATATTTGGCCAAGCGCACCTTTGTCAACCTGCTCCTTGACTTGAAGAGGAAGCCATTCCCAACGCATTTGGTGAGGGATCATCAAGACTTTGCCTGTTTCGCGTTGAGCTTTGACGATCTCACGGGCAGAAGGAACATCGATGGCCATCGGTTTCTCCAATAGCACATGCTTGCCGGCTCTTAAGGCTTGTACCGCCAGCGGGGCATGCCATTGATTCGGAACGCAAATCACGACAGCATCAATATCAGGATCCTGAATCAGTTCTTCAGAGGTCATATAGCATTTGGGTATACTGTACTCAGCTGCTCGCAGTTGCGCTAGTGGATTATAAGAATCGGTTATGGCAACAATATCCACTTCGGCAGGCAGCTGCTTGAACATAGTAATATGAACGTTAGCGATATTGCCCGCCCCTATAATGCCGAGACGGATTTTTTCATTTGTAATCATTGTAAGAAACCTCCGATTGAATTAAGTTGTGATACCATTTCATTATATAGTAAGATGTAGACGTATAAAACTAGGATTGTATTTAAGGATGAACATGATAAATGTTCAGCAGGAGTGAACAGCCATATGCCCGTAGTGCCGGTTTATTTAACCCATTATCCAAATATGGATACCGAGCTGCCTTTTCATATCAAGATTAATCATTTGAAACGGGATTTTGGCTCACATCGCCACGATTTTCTGGAGTTCTCTTATGTCATTGAGGGCCGAGGGTTTGAAATTATTAATGGAGTTCAGCATCCGATGGAGCCTGGTACGTTTACACTAGTCATGCCCTATCAATTTCATTCAATACACTCGGAACCTGAGCACCCGCTGCGATTGTATAACTGCAATTTTGGCATACATTTATATAACTCTTCCGAGCAGCTGCCGGGATCTGTTGAAACATTTGGGGAACGTGAACTGCTGCCTTACGTACAGGTGCCTGCCGGGGAGCAGGAGAAGTTCCAGGAGATCCTGAAGGAGCTGTACGAGGAGTATCATGACGAGCAAATATGGAGGCACGCGCTGATTAAGGTCAAGCTGACAGAAATTCTGGTCAGGTTTGACCGTCTGAGAAGAAGTGCGCAGCTTATGGATACGGTGAACGAGGTAATAAAAACAGAGGGAAGAGAACGAGGGAGGTCTAGTGGTGATATTTGGAAGGCGATACAATTCGTTCACGAGCATTACCGCGAGGACCTGACGTTATCGGGACTGGCTCAACGTTTTGGCTTCAGCGTCCCATATTTGAGTGAGCTGTTCAAAAAAACGATTGGGCAAAACTTTGTTTCTTTCGTCCATGAGGTGAGAATTCGTCAGGCCTGCGGGCTGTTGATCGCAACGGAAATGACCGTACTGGATATTGCTTTAGAAACAGGTTATGGCTCCTATAACACGTTTACGCGCATTTTCAAGGAAAGCAAGGGGGTAACCCCGGCCATATTTCGCAAACAAAATAAGCTGCAGCTCACCGATCAACGGTAACCGCAGCCTGGATCCATATTCACGTACAGCATATACAATTGAAGTCATTTACGGATAGGGGATGCTTGTGTCTTCATCCGCTTTATGGCTTTTTTGGTGTTATCGGCAGTGTATAATTCGGAGATTGGACGAGTACATGCTCTTGACTATCGATCACACGAACCTGCAGCTGCAGGGCTCCGAGATTTGCCGCCATCTCCTTGGGTAGGGATGCACTTAAGCTATCCTCTGTTTGCCACACCGTGGGGAGCGGTACTCCGTCCGCGTACAGGACACTGCCTTGTCCGAACCGGCCTCCTTTGACCAAAAGCGTCATGGACTTGATCCAGTCTGCTACGAGGCCTTCACCAACGCTTAGGCTATCGGGTGATACAGACTCAATAACAGGATCACCATAGCCAATTGTATAAGGCTGTGAAGCATCCTCGGTTTCCTCGGTTTTCGCTAGAATAGCTTGCTGGCGCTCCTGATACTCCACCAAATCGTTTTCATCGATCTTCATCGCTTCATAATAGTTTTTAGGCGGTATAACAGGAATTTTTTTAGATAAGTTGTACAAAAAATCAGTATAAGTACTGCCTTGCAGCTTTGCGAGCTTAAGGATATAAGGACTCAGGAAGGAGGGGCTCATTCGTAGCGTTTCCTGACCCTCAGTCAAATAATTGTTCCAGACCAGAAGAGGGACCATGTGCATCTTTTCCAGGAAATTCGGATCATCGGGACCTTGAATGTAGCCGCTTTTCTGATACACATAATAATCCGTTTCCAAATGGGGAAGATGGTCGCCAAAAAAGACGAGAATGGTAGGCTCCTTCAACTGGCCGAAGTAGGTGACGAGCTCCTTTAGCATCGAGTCGGCACCACTGGCTCCCTGTGCATAAGTTTCAAGAATCGATATCGCATCATCTGACATATTGCCTCGAATGTTAATGCTGTTGCGCTTAAATTTATTGGCCCAGTAGTGATAATGATTCTCCATTGTATTTGCAAAAATAAGATCTGGACCGCTGCTGCGTTTGCTCTCTTCGATAATTCGTTTAGCAACGGCGTGGTCACCGATATAGGGACCGACATATTCATCCGGATCAAAAAATTCCAATGGAATAAAATGTGAGAATCCGAAACGCTTGTACACGTTCACGCTGTTCACATACCAATTGTAGAACGGACTAATAACCGTGGATTTATAGCCTTGGCGTCCCAAAATACTGGCAATGGAGTCAACAGGATGATCGATAACCTTTTCATAGGCAATTTCATCAGGGGGCAGAAAGCGCATTGAATTGCCTGATAACACCTCCAGCTCTACATTGGCAGTGCCCCCGCCGTATTGAGGTGAAAGCATCGTGCCGTGCGTAAATTTTTCCTGAAGGGCATGAAAGGTTGGGATCGGGTCCCTGCTGAATTTAAGTCCTGGTATTTGTGTAGGGTCCCAGAATGCTTCACTCAAGACGATGATGATATTAGGGTTTTGCTGTAATTCCTCAGCAGTCCACTCTGTACTTTTATCGACAAGCTGCAGCGGATGTGTGCGTTCCGAGTCCGACGAGGAGGTGCTGAGAACAGCACAAAGAGAGGCAACCAGGACAAAAGCTGCTGTACGCAAAACAATGAATCGCTTTTTCACCATGGTAAACGCTCCTGCTCAACAAATTTAAAGACATTATAGCATGATGCTGCTGGAATGAAGTGGTTTTTTTAAAAAAATTATAAGCGCTTCCATTTTTGTGTTGAAAGCTTGGACATGCGATTAACTTTGGCTGGACACTACATGATGGAATGCGTTTAAACGTTGTGTCATAAAAGAGCGATTAAGACTTATAAAGAATGTACTAATGATATATTTTCGGATTTAATCAAATAAATAACTCGTAAATAATGATTAAAATTATATATTGCGTCATAATATTATATATGGTATATATTATTTGAGGTGTATATTCTGTTTTAGAGTACTTGACAGGCACGTTTGATTGGGTAGGTCACAATGATATAGCGATTATGCGCTATAAATCAATCGAGGAGTGATGGGGATATGGAATCGAGTAACAGCGGTATAGAGCTTGGTACTATCATTTGCAAATATTGCGACAGCATCATTGATACTTTGGATACGGAAAAAGTGACTGTTATTTACGGTGTTTGTGAGAATTCGAGCTGTATCTCCAATCAGAATCAAAAGGAGAAAGTGACCCATGTTGAATGCTAAACGTGTCCTGCATTTTCATGAAGGGAATGCTGGAATGAAAACGCTTTTGGGCGGAAAGGGGGCCAATCTTGCAGAGATGACCAATGCCGGCCTGCCTGTACCTCCGGGCTATACCATTACAACAGAAGCTTGCAGACAGTATTATGCTGAAGGCGGAGTTTTACCGGAAGGATTATGGACAGAAATACGTCAAGGTTTGGAGCAGATTGAGCTGAAAAAAGATCAGTTATTCGGTGGCAGGGACAATCCGCTTCTGGTCTCTGTTCGCTCAGGCTCGGTCAACTCCATGCCTGGCATGATGGATACGATTTTAAATCTGGGACTTAATGATGTAACAGTGGATGCTCTTGCGAGAAATACGGGGAATCCCCGGTTTGCCTATGACTGCTATCGGAGACTGATTCAGATGTTTGGAAATGTTGTTTTGGATATCGATGGTTACCACTTTGAAAAACAGCTGCATCATTTTAAACAATTACATGCCTATAATGAAGACAAGGATATTCCGGCAGAAGCATGGATGGAATTGATTGCGCAGTATAAGGATTTAATTGAACGTAAAGCAAGAACTACGTTCCCTCAGGATGTGTACAAACAGCTGGAGCTGTCCATTGAAGCTGTGTTCCGCTCCTGGAACAATCAGCGGGCTATGGTATACCGCAAAGTGTATGGTATTCCTGATACGTTGGGAACAGCCGTTAATATCCAGTCCATGGTTTTCGGAAATAAGGGGGAGGATTGCGGTACCGGTGTGCTGTTTACTAGAAATCCATCCACAGGCGATAATCTCTTATATGGCGAATACCTCACGAATGCTCAGGGTGAGGATGTGGTGGCGGGTGTGAGAACGCCGCTGCCAATTGCACAGCTGGAGCAGGAAATGCCTGAAGTGTATACGAGGCTGGTAGAAATCGCCAACCGACTTGAAATGCATTACAAGGATTTACAGGATATCGAGTTTACCGTGGAAAAAGGAGAGCTGTTCATTCTGCAGACTCGTACCGGGAAAAGAACGGCACAGGCAGCTGTCAAATTGGCGGTACAATTCGTTAAAGATGGGATTCTTGATCGCAAGCAGGCATTGGAGCGGATTGAAGTGGATCACCTCAATCAACTGCTTCACCGCGCAATCGACGAGAGTGCTAAGCTGGACGTAGTGGCGGTTGGTTTGCCGGCTTCACCAGGAGCGGCAACGGGGCAGGCTGTATTCGACGCCGATACGGCTGAAGAATGGGTCGCAGCCGGCAAGCGTGTGGTATTGGTCAGCTCAGAGACAAGTCCGGAAGATATTCATGGTGTCATCGCAGCCGAAGGTGTGCTTACGAGCCGCGGGGGGATGACGAGCCACGCTGCGGTAGTAGCACGCGGAATGGGCAAGCCTTGTGTATGCGGCTGTGAAGAGGTTCGGATCGATCCGGATACACGTGAATGTATCGCAGGTGATACGATCATCCGTGAAGGGGATTGGATTACGCTGGATGGATCAACAGGGCGTGTCATCTGTGGCGTTGTTACGCTTAAGGAGCCGCAGATGAGTGCTGAGTTGGATGAGCTGCTGAGCTGGGCGGATGAGGTACGGTCCTTAAAGGTGCGTACCAATGCCGATACACCGGAAGATGCAATGAAGGCGCGGCAGTTTGGTGCAGAGGGAATAGGGCTCTGTCGAACAGAGCATATGTTTATGTCAGCCGAGCGACTGCCGGTTGTGCAGGCGATGATTCTTGCCGACAGTCTGGAAGATCGTCGAATTGCGCTTGAGCAGCTGCTTCCTATGCAGCAAAGTGATTTTGAAGGTATATTTAGTGCTATGGACGGGTTCCCTGTCACGATACGTCTTCTGGACCCGCCGCTGCACGAATTTCTTCCGAAGCTGGATGAGCTGCTGATTGAACAGGAACGAAAAAAATGGGCTTTGTCCGAATTGGATCAAGCCGAAGGCAACATTGACCTGCATTCTTTAATTCGTAAGGTGAGGAACTTGCAAGAGATGAATCCGATGCTCGGTCAACGAGGCTGCCGCTTAGGTATTGTGTTTCCGGAAATTTATGAGATGCAGACGATTGCTATTTTTCAAGCCGTACTTGCGTGTAGAGCACAGGGGATCACGGTGCTTCCGGAAATTATGATTCCTCTCGTAGGTCATGCCAATGAACTAAAATCGATGAGAATACTGGTCGAACGGATAGCTGAACAGATACTAGGACCAGAAAAGCTGCAAGTTCCCTATAAGATTGGCACGATGATAGAAGTGCCGAGGGCAGCGCTCACAGCGGGCCAAATTGCTCAATATGCAGATTTCTTTTCATTCGGTACCAACGATTTAACGCAAATGACTTATGGCTACAGCCGCGACGATGCGGAAGGGAAGTTCCTTACCCACTACATCCATCACGATATTTTACCTCACAACCCTTTTCAGGTATTGGATACGGATGGGGTCGGACAGCTTATAGGCTGGGCTGTGGACAAAGGACGGGCGATCAAGCCTGAGTTGAAAACCGGTATTTGTGGTGAGCACGGAGGTGACAAGGAATCGATATTCTTTTGTCATCAAACCGGATTGGATTATGTCAGCTGCTCTCCGTTCAGGGTGCCGTTAGCAAGAATCGCTGCCGCCCAGGCACAGCTGTTGTTTGGTCAGCCAGACTCGGTACATGCCAAGCTTCTATCGGCAGCTGTTCTTTAAGATGCTCCAGCTCAGCTTGCGAGGCTTAAAGCATGAACTTATATAAAGCTGTGTAAGGACAGACGAAGAACGACTTCGATCTGTCTTTTCTTTACTTAAATCTCCGCATCAAAATACTTGTAGCCAAAAAATCCATTGACGTCCCAAGCTGCTTCCTCTAATGTTGTCATCATACTGTTTATTACATTTATATGACAGGAGAGGAAGCTATGAGCCGGAAAATACCGGTAAGTGAATATACAGGGCTGCTGAACAGCTATCTAAGACCACAGCGCAAAAGTATGGTCGTGCTGGGGATTCTGCTCATCGGCGGCATTGTCATGCAGCTGATTAACCCGCAAATCATCCGTTATTTTATTGATACAGCCCAAACCCAGGAAAGCTCCAGTCCACTCATTTACGCGGCTATCTTATTTATTGGTGTTTCTCTGCTTCATCAAGGATTAACTGTAGCTGCGACCTATATTGGCGAGACTGTAGGCTGGATTGCAACCAACAAGCTGCGAGGCGATGTTGCTGCACACTGTATGAAGCTGGATATGTCGTTTCACAAAGCTCATACTTCCGGTGCTATTATTGAACGGGTTGACGGAGATATTAACAATTTGGCTAATTTTTTCTCCAATTTTGTCGTATCATTATTAAGCAATTTGCTGCTGGTAATAGGTATGCTCATCCTGCTGTTTCGCGAGGGCTGGGTGATCGGTTTGAGTATGACGGTATTCGTTATATTTGCGATCTATATCATTCAGTACATACGCAAGTTTGCGGTTCCACACTGGGGTAATATGCGTCAGATGAGCTCTAAGTTTTATGGATTTCTTGGGGAGCATCTGGAGGGCACAGAGGATACCAGAGCCAATGGAGCTTCGAATTATGTGATGCATCGCTTCTATGTCATGCTGAAGGAGTGGCTGCCGCTGCGCGTGAAGGCGTTTCTTGGCTGGGCCTCCATGTGGATCACAACCCTGATTATTTTCACGATTGGTAATGCTGTCGCTTTTGGTTTAAGTGCGGTTCTCTTTAAACAAGGCTCTATAACGATAGGAACTGTGTATATGATCTTCTATTATACAGAGCTCATGGCCAAGCCGATCGAGAAGATTCGAACTCAAATGGAGGATTTGCAAAAAGCCGATGCCAGCATCATTCGGGTTCGGGAGCTGCTGGAAACCGAGTCTGCGATTCAGGATGGAATCGGTCTGCCGCTGCCGCAGGGCGCTTTGTCCGTTACGTTCAATAATGTGGAATTCGGCTACGAGGATGATATCACGACGCTGCATAATCTGAATCTTCATCTGGAGCGCGGTAAGGTGCTCGGGGTACTGGGACGAACAGGAAGCGGTAAAACGACGCTTGCCCGCTTGCTCCTGCGTTTCTATGATCCCCGTTCAGGGAGCATTCGTTTGGAGGGTATCGATCTGCGTGATGCGACACTTCAGGAGCTTCGTGGGAGAGTGGGATTGGTTACGCAAAATATTGAAATCTTTCAAGGCACGGTCCGAGACAACCTGACTTTCTTTGATGAGGAGATACCTGATCAGACGATTATTCATGTTTTGGAGGAGCTTGGCCTGCAGGATTGGTTTCATTCGCTGCCTTCAGGTTTGGACAGCTTGCTGGAGTCGGGCGGGGGCGGCTTGTCCGCAGGTGAAGCGCAGCTGCTTTCATTCGCCCGCGTCTTTTTGTCAGATCCAGGACTCATCATCCTTGATGAAGCTTCTTCAAGATTAGATCCCGCTACAGAGCAGCATATCGAGAAGGCCATCAATCGATTGCTGGAGAATCGTACCTGTGTTGTGATTGCCCATCGACTGGCGACCATCAGCCGCGCGGACTACATTCTTGTACTCGATCAGGGGCGGATTGTTGAATTTGGCGAAAGAAGCGCTTTGGCAGCGGATAGCAGCTCACGCTATAGCCAGATGCTTGTGGTCGGAATGGAGGAGATGCTGGCATGAGTACATTTGCCTTCTTGTTTAAACTAACACGGTACCGAATTTGGCTTTACTTCGTGAATGCAGTTGCATGGACGCTTATATATTTGGCTCCGATTGTTCCGGGGTGGGTGACCAAGCAATTTTTCGATACCTTATCCGGTTCTTCCTTATATGGGTTTAATGTGTGGACCTTGATCGCCCTGCTGATTGCTTCGGCTTTGGGACGTGCCATCATCATTATTTTTGGCTTTATTACTGATGTGCAGTTCCGTTTCCGTATTGGAGCCCTGCTTCGCAGAAATATGCTTACACGTATTTTGAAGGAGCCGGGAGCCAAAGCGATTCCTTGCTCGCCGGGAGAGGCAATCAGTAACTTTCGCGATGATGTGGAGCAGGTAGAGGAAACGGTGAGCTGGTCTGTTGATGCATTTGCAATGACCTGCTTTGCTGCGGTATCCTTTTCCATTTTGTACGGGATTAATGCGACCATGACCATGTGGGTGTTTCTTCCGCTGGTCGTCGTTGTGACCATTGCCCAAGCTGCAACAACGATGCTTCAAAAGTATCGTGCGGCAAGTCGCGAAGCTACGAGTCAGGTGACCGGGGCGATTAGTGAAATGTTCAGCAGCGTGCAGTCGATTCAAGTAGCTGGAGCGGAAGAGCGAGTAATTAACCGGTTCCGTAAGCTGAACGATAACAGGCGCCATGCGATGGTTAAAGATCATTTGCTGACACAGACGCTGGATTCGATTTTTTCCAATACCGTGAATATCGGAACCGGATTTATTTTGCTATTGGCTGCAGGGGCTATGCGAGATGGCAGCTTTACTGTAGGGGATTTTGCCTTATTCGTGTACTATTTGACCTTTGTTACGCAATTTATTCAAAACTTCGGGAAATTCCTGACCTATTTCAAGCAAAGCACCGTCGCCAAGGAGCGATTGGTCAGTTTAATTCAGGGTGCTGATGAGGCCACACTAACCGAGCATCATCCGCTGTACCTGCGTACATCAATCAGTGAGTCTGATCTGAATAATCAGCAGAAGCAGGCTGATTCGCTCGGCGGCAGAAGTCTGGAATTGCTTGAGGTAAAAGGTCTTACCTACCATTATCCGGAGACAGGCCGCGGAATCAGCAATATTCAGCTAAAGCTGCCCAAAGGTTCCTTTACGGTAATTACAGGACGGATTGGCTCGGGCAAAACAACGCTTGTGCGTGCGCTGCTTGGCCTGCTTCCAATGGATGCAGGCGAGATTCGCTGGAATGGAGAAAGAGTGGAGCATCCAGGCGATTTCTTCATTCCGCCTCACAGCGCCTATACGCCTCAGGTACCAAGATTATATAGCGACACCTTGAAAAAAAATATTTTGTTAGGTCAGGAAGAAGAGGCCGTCCTTCTTAAATCGGCTGTGCATGCAGCGGTGTTGGAGCAAGATGTTGAGCATTTACAGCATGGAATGGATACGATTATTGGTCCGCGCGGCGTCAAGCTCTCGGGAGGCCAAGTCCAGCGTACCGCTGCGGCCCGGATGTTCGTTCGCAATGCAGAATTGCTCGTATTTGACGATTTGTCGAGTGCGCTGGATGTTGAGACTGAGCGTAAGCTGTGGGAACGGATTTATGGGCAGCGACAGGCAACATGCCTGGTCATCTCCCATCGCAAAACTGCTCTTACCCATGCCGATCATATTATCGTAATGAAGGATGGACAGATTGAGGCTGAAGGTACGCTTGACGAGCTGCTGCAAACGAGCGACGAGCTGCGGCACTTATGGCAGCTTAACGAGACGGAGCAAGAAGTGGAGCAAGAAAGCTGAAAATGAAGGAGTAATGAAATGGATTTGGCTGCTGTTCACCGACATATAGCTTCCCTTCGTCATATCAAAAAGCTGCAAACGATCAATAAGGGATTTTCCTTTGATGGCAAGTACTTTCTCTATACAGATGGATCGGTACCCGTGTATGTACTGCGGACGGCTTCGATCACACAAAGCGAGAAAAAGCGGCGTGAATTTGAGGTTGTTCGCAGTGTGTTTGATCAAGGGGCTACAACCTCAGAGCCTATACAGTTTGGCATTATTGAAGAGCTTGATCTGTGCTATATGGTGCTTGGATATGTGAATGGAGAGGACGCCGCCGAGCTGCTGCCAGCATTAACGTCAGATGAGCAATATCAGATTGGTGTTGAAGCGGGGCGCCAGCTGCTGCTCATGCACCGATTAAATCCACCAAGCGGTCTGGAAGCGTGGGATAAAAGACGGTCTGCCAAGCATTACAGGCAGCTGGCTGCTTATAGGGAATGCGGAGTCAAGATCGAGCAGGAGGAAAGAGTCATCCAGTTTGTTGAGGCGAATCTCAAGCAGCTGACAGATCGCCCCAGCAAATTTCAGCATGATGATTTTCACCCAAGCAATCTGCTTGTTGATAACAGGGGATTTTCCGGTGTGATCGATTTTAACCGCTATGACTGGGGAGATCCATACCATGATTTTATGAAAATTGCTTATTTCAGTCGTCAGGTGAGCGTGCCTTTCTCCATAGGACAGATCGATGGATACTTTAATGAAGCAGTTCCAGAGCGATTCTGGCAGTTATATGCTTTGTATACGGCTTTGACGCTGTTTCCTAATATTACTTGGACGTTGGAGGTTGTGCCGGACCAGTTGGAATCGATGCAGAATCGCAATCGTATTGTGATGGAGGATCATTCCGGATTCGACAAGGTGATTCCAGCCTGGTATACATCCTGATGTAGGCGGGCTCATATCCCCCCTCCGTAACCGCTATCTCATAATTCATCTTCTCCTTGCCAGGGAGAGGATGAGTAAGAGAACGGTTATTTTTGTATGAATGAAGAAATTGACATCAAACAAACGATATAATAATATATCTATATATTTATAGACATTATGAGAGGTAATCTATATATGAATGAATCTGATCTACTGTGGAGAGTTCCTCAGGAGGAATTGCAGCGTGGGTATACATGGGATGAAAATACAGATACATTCGTTTGTCTGATTTGCGGTGACCAGTTCCATAAAGGAATGATCTATAGAGCTGATGACCTATATTATGAAGCGGAAAAATTCACAACGTTGCACATCGCTAACGAGCATGGCTCAATGTTCCATTATTTGATTGGGTTAAACAAGAAGCTAACCGGGTTAAGCGATTTGCAAAAAAACTTGCTTCAGCTGTTTTACGATGGACATAGCGATAATGAAATCGTCAGCAAGCTTGCTGGAGGCAGTGCCTCAACCATTCGCAATCACCGATTCGCTCTGCGCGAGAAGGAAAAGCAGGCTCGTTTGTTTGTTGCAATTATGGATTTATTGGAGAAAAAGAACGGCTCCGGTTCCAAGAAAAGCGAGCGTGCATTCAGGCAGCATGCTGGTGCCGTTCATCGTACAGTTGCAGTACGCGGCAATAACTTTTCGATAACAGACAAGGAATATCTGGAAACCATTCTTGAGTATTTTATAGAAGGTCCAGATGGGCCTATAATCAGCTTTCCAGGCAAAGAAAAGAAAAAATTCATCTTACTGCAGCATATCGTTTCAAGATTTAAGGTGGGCAGGCATTACACAGAAAAAGAAGTGAATGTACAGCTGGAGCAGGTGTATGCCGATTATGTCACCTTGCGTCGTTATCTGATTGAGTATGAATTGATGGACCGAGAGTCTGATGGAAGTGCTTATTGGATTAAGGAGGAGGCAGTGCCCATGTCTAAGGAAAAACGAAAACAATTATTGCTCGCCTACAAAGAGACGAAACGTCCGATGGGCATTTATCAGATACGCAATACAGTGAATGGTAAAATATATATTGGCAGCAGTCGCAACATCGAGGGTCGATGGAATCGCCATCAGTTTGAATTGAGTATGGGTATGGAACGCAATAAAGTATTCGAGAGTGAATGGAAGGAATTTGGCGACAAACAGTTTGTCTTCGAGATATTGGAGCGGTTGGAGGAACGGGTTGAGGGTTATCAGGATATCGACCAAGAGCTTGAAACGATGCTTGCCAAATGGATCGAGAAGCTGCAGCCTTATGGTGAACACGGGTATAACCTTCTTTAATCGTAATCATCCAGCTATAATGAAAACAACCAACAATGCCCCGGTTCGCTTGCTTCTTCACCAGCAAGCACCGGGGCATTATGTTTTGAACAATATTATGGCTTGCGAACTGCAAAGGTAAGGCTGTTAGCCTTCAACAGAACAGGTTGATCATCGCGATCAATGGCCAATTCCAAAGGCTCGTCGGAGACATGAAGCTCCTCCCAACCCTCGTAATGCTTACGGAGTAGCTTCAACGCTTTTTCCTTTTCGAGATTTACCTCAAATAAAGCTTCCCTCGGCTTACGAGTTTTGGCATCAAACTCTTCGATATTGGTGTTCATGATGATGCAGTTGATTCCCCCGCCTTTAGTGCCTTGAACCATCGATTGGATAACTTTTTTTAACATATGAGCGGATTTGCAATGCTCGAGGCTGGAAGCGGCAACGATGTAATCAAATTTGCCAACGGCTATTTGGTAATCACTGATGTCTGCCTGTTCGGTGTAAATAACATCTCGTACTTGATACTGCTCACTATAATGGACGAGCTTATGAAGTGCTTTTTCCAGCAAATCAACACACACAACCCGGCCGTCACCGGGCTTGACCTTTTGCGCCAACGGTATGCTGTTCCTTCCCACACCACAGCCCAAATCCAATATGCTCATAGGCTGCCCGACATTGACCTGATCGGCTAGATCCAATATGATGTCGACGGGCTCATCGAGCCAGGTTCCTTCCTCATACAGCTTATGATCCTCGAAATACTGTTCATGGTATTCCTTTTCTTCCTTGCGAATTTTTTGCAATTGCGCGGTATCGCTGCTGTTCATTATGAACGCCTCCTTTTTATATGTATTCATGTTACGCATGCAAGTGATACGACCCTTATGATAGCTTTACCCCAAAACGAGCGGCTTCAATAATCATTTTTAAAATCGTTCCAGCAATTGTAAATTTTCTGTAACACATTACCAAGAAAGTTATATTGATAATTATTCTCAATTATGATATTTTCTATTGAGACAAATTATCAACGGAACTAGTTTTTATCATAAATTATAGGGAGTGTCCTTTCTCATGCAGACTCGTAATGTTATTACAGCAGCCGTTCTTTGCTCATCACTATTATTTTCAGGTTGCAGCGCCAATACCACTAGTGTTCAACCTGCCCCCAAAACAGAAACAGGCAAGTCTGGTGAGAGTGTTGAATTGAAAAAAGAAGTGGAGCAATACCGTAAATACGTTATTGAACAATCGGATGCCTTCGTCAAAGCAACTACTGAATTTGTAGCCGCAGTAAAAGCCGGGGATATCAAGAAAAGTCAGGAGCTGTATGCGCCAGCACGTATGTTTTATGAGCGGATTGAGCCTATAGCCGAATCCTTTGGCGATCTGGACCCGAATATTGATGCCCGTGAAGGTGATGTTGATGACAAGGACTGGAAGGGCTATCACCGTATCGAGAAAAGCTTGTGGGTAGACAAGACGACCAAAGGAATAGAATCTGTGGCCGATACTCTCTTAAGCGACAGTAAGCTGCTCCGTGCCAAAGTAGAGACTGTAGAAATTGACCCGAATATTTTATTGACCGGGGCTGTCGAGCTGCTAAATGAGGTATCATCGACAAAAGTAACAGGCGAGGAAGAACGCTACTCCCGCACGGATTTGTATGATTTTGCTGCTAATGTAGAAGGTGCTGCCAAAATATTCGAGCTGTTAAAGCCGGAGCTTACAAAGAAGGATGCCAACCTGGTCAAAACGATCGAGAGCCGTTTTACCGCACTGACCACTGAGCTTGCTGCTTATAAGAAGGGAAATGGATATATGCTGTATGATGAGCTGAAGCCGGAGCAAACGAAAAAACTTAGTCAGGCCGTGGATTCATTAGCTGAACCTTTATCCAATATGGGTAAAAAGCTGGGGGCTTAAAAGGTATGGACGATAGCAATAAAAAGCAAGTGGACTCAGAAGGCAGCGTGGAGCGGGGAAAGAAGGGAACACCGATTACCCGGCGAGATATGCTGAAGATGGCTGGCGTAGGGGGAATGGGCCTCCTGATCGGATCGGTCGGTATCGGTGGTGTATTAGCCGGAACGCAAAAGGGATTCAGTTCACTGGTTGGGACGACTAACGCGGCTAGTGATCGTATCCCTTTTTATGGCATGAATCAAGCGGGTATACTGACCCCATCGCAAAACTTCCTATGTTTTGCTTCATTTGATTTAAGCACTACCCAGTTAGGTGAGGTAGTTGAGCTGTTTAAAGCCTGGACTTCTGCCTCAGCGCTGATGTGTTCGGGAGAGCCGGTCGGAACAGAGAATACCAATCCCAAGCATCCTCCTGCCGATACAGGGGAGGCTGTAGGCTTAAGTGCTTCAAAAACGACGATTACGTTTGGGGTGAGCCCTCCCTTTTTTGATTCAAGATTCGGGTTATCCTCCAAAAAACCAGACGGACTGGCAGATTTGCCGCGGTTTAAAGGGGATAATCTTCGCAAGGAATGGTGTGGAGGAGATATCGGCGTGCAGGTCTGTTCAGACGATCTTCAGGTCGCTTTTCATGCTATCCGCAATCTAACACGCATCGCCAGAGGTAAAGCTGTATTGCGCTGGACGCAAGAGGGATTTCAAAGGACTGGAGCAGCTGGTAACCCGAACGAGACCCCGAGAAATTTGCTTGGCTTCAAAGACGGGACTGGCAATCCGGATGTGAATAATAAACAATTGATGAACGAGCTCATCTGGACGCAGTCCTCTGATGGGCCCAGCTGGATGGCGGGTGGCAGCTATATGGCTGTAAGACGCATCCGTATGCGCATCGAGGTATGGGACCGTTCTACGCTTGGTGATCAGGAGGCGACATTTGGCCGCTACCGGGATTCCGGAGCCCCGCTTGGAGGCAAGCATGAATTTGATCCTCTGCAATTAGATGCCAAGGGAGCCGATGGACAGCCTCAAATTCCGTTGACCTCACATGTCAGGCTGGCGAACTCCGATGGGAAAGAAAAAATTTTGCGCCGCTCTTATTCCTACTCCAGTGGTATTGACCATCAAACAGGTCAGTTGGATGCTGGGCTTTTTTTTATTAGTTACCAGCGCGACCTCTCCAAACAATTTATCCCTATTCAGCAGCGGCTGGCTATGCAGGATAAATTGAACGAATATATCTCACATGTTGGCAGTGCTGTCTTTGCTTGCTTTGCCGGAGTTCAGGAAAACGGGTATTTAGGGCAAGCGCTGTTCGAAGGATAAATTCGTAGAGGGGGCAGTTATGAGTAAGGTTCAAGAGTTTGTATCCCGGAAGGTTGTTTTACTGTTCGTGGCGATTTCGCTCTTATTGTTTCTTTCGGCAGGAGTGCGCAGCTTGGCAGTAGCGGCAGAAGAGTCTGCAATTAAAGATTTACTTCCCTTAACGGGAGGAGCTTTAGTCCACGCCGGTCAAAAGGATTGGAAGCAAGCTGCTGGAGAGCTTGGAGCGTTCGAGACAAAGTGGAAGGCGTTGAATTTGCCTGATTCCGAGCTTGTTCGCAATGTGACTGAGGCCTTGGCAGCTGCCAAGCAGGCAATAGGGGAGGCAGAAGGCAAGCCGGAGCTAGCTTATCAGGCTTTTTCCAAGCTAACTAGAGCTACTGAAGCCTATGTGGCTTCGCAAGAAAATAGTGTCAGTAAGGGGGATGGCAAATCAGCAGCCAAATCATTGCTGCCCATCCTCCAGCAAAGCCTGGATGCACTTCAGCATAATCAACTGCTTAAGGCCCAAAGTGACTATAAGCGATTTAATAGCCAATGGTTAAAGGCAGAGAATCTTATTCGTTCTGATAATGCAGCCGTCTACAGTGATATTGAAACCCAATCGAGTATGACCCGAATATCGCTTCAGGCGGAGCCTCCGCGGTTGGAAGCGGCGGTTGCAGGCATCATTGAATTAGCCAAGACGATAGAAGACTATACGAACGGGAAAGTGACGCCAACTCGTGCTGATACCGGGTCACGATCGGTTGCAGACGCTCAGCAGCTTCTTAATCAAGCCCAGGAGGCGATACATGGAGCGCAATATGCTGCAGCAGGCGAGAAGATGCAGGCGTTCATTCGATTATGGCCTTCTGTGGAAGGAGCAGTGCTGACACGTTCGCCTGAAACGTATACGCGAATCGAAAATCAAATGACCGAGGCTTCGGGCTATTTGTTATCGGTACCGCCCAAAGCCGATCAGGCTGCATCCGTTGTTGCTTCCATGGTGAAAGAGCTGGAGCCTTATCTGGTTGCATCGGCCTATACAGCCTGGGATGCAGCATTGATCTTGTTACGGGAAGGTGTGGAGGCTCTGTTGGTACTGGCTGCCTTGGTTGCCTTCTTGAACCGTTCAGGCAATCCTGACAAAACCAAATGGGTATGGGGAGGCGCTGCAACAGGACTTATTTTGAGCGGGATTGTGGCCGTAGTTCTTACCTATGCTCTGGCTAGTGTATCAGCGGGTACGACTCGTGAAATGATAGAAGGTTACACGGGGTTATTATCCGTTCTCATGATGTTGACCGTTGGAGCCTGGCTTCACGGCAAATCAAAGGTGCAGGCCTGGAATCAATACATACATCAAAGGATGGGTTTGGCGCTTGCCAGTGGCAGCTTATGGTCTCTGTTTCTGGTAGCGGGTCTGGCAATTTTAAGAGAAGGTGCGGAAACGACAATCTTTTATATCGGAATTGCGCCTTCTATTGAACCTTTACAGCTGATCACAGGTATTGGCGGCGCATTAGTTGTGCTGGTCGTACTGGGATTTATTATGATAAAAGGTAGCGTAAAGCTGCCGATTCGTCCTTTCTTCCTGACTGCTACGCTGCTTATTTATTACCTGGTATTTAAATTTCTCGGTCAAAGTATCCATTCGCTTCAGGTAGCAGGGCAGCTGTCGGCACACTCATCACCCGTTCTTCCCACCTGGACCTGGCTGGGGCTGTACCCGACCTGGGAAACCACCTTGACTCAATTGTTCATCTTGTTGGTTGTAGCCCTGCAAATAATTCGCACGGAAATCAAAAAGAAAAGCACGGTCTGAAATTAAACGGCTTGCTGATATAGATTCGGATGTATTAAAGGTTGCTTTGCTGTTACGCAGCAAGCAGCCTTGCTATGCGTATGGGAAGGTTGATGTTTAGCCGGAAATTGGTTACATTAGTTAGAAGTAAGTACATAACAAGGAGTGATGCTGGAATGAGAGATCCACGACTGAAAATATTTGCGAACAATTTAATTCGTTATTCCGTGAGCTTGCAGCCGGGTGAACATATACTGATCGAAATGATCGGAGTGAACGATCAGGAGTTAACCAAATGTCTGATTGAGGAGGTGTACGCGGCGGGCGGGCATCCTTTTATCGAGCTTCGCGACCCTGCTGTGACCCGAAGCTTAATGCTGGGAGGCACGAAGGAGCAGTACCATACACTTCGTGATCTGGAGCTTGCCAGGATGAAACGGATGCAGGCTTATCTCGCGATACGCAGCGGGGACAATATCACAGAAACCTCTGACGTACCCGAGGATAAAATGAAGCTCTACGTTCAAGAATATCAGCGACCGGTCGTTGAGCAGCGTGTTAATCATACCAAATGGTGTGTGATGCGCTACCCTAACGCTTCGATGGCCCAGCTGTCCAATACGAGCACCGAAGCATTCGAGGACTTTTACTTCCAGGTGTGCAATCTCGATTATAGCAAAATGGCACTGGCGATGGAGTCGCTCGTTGCGCTGATGAACCGCACGGATAAGGTCCGTCTGGTTGCACAAGGAACTGATTTGAGCTTTTCCATTAAAGATATCCCGGCAATTCCATGTGCTGGTACACACAACATCCCGGATGGTGAGGTATTCACCGCTCCTGTTAAAAATTCAGTTAATGGTGTTATTACTTATAACACGCCCACGATTTATACAGGTACTTCATTCGAGAATGTGCAGCTGCGTTTTGAAAACGGCAAGATTGTTGAAGCTTCCAGCAACAACACAAAACGGCTTAATGAGATTCTGGATACTGATGAGGGTGCGCGCTATATTGGAGAGTTTGCAATTGGGGTTAATCCGTACATCAAGCAGCCGATGAAGGATATTTTGTTCGATGAGAAGATCGATGGCAGCATCCACTTTACACCAGGCAATGCTTACGAGGATGCAGACAATACGAATCGTTCCTCGGTACATTGGGATATGGTATTGATTCAGCGTCCCGAATTCGGAGGCGGCGAAATTTATTTTGACGATGTGCTGATCCGTAAGGATGGCCGATTTGTGATTCCCGAGCTGGAGCAGCTGAATCCGGAAAATCTGATATAATTCAGCGTCGATACGAAGCTGGATAGACAAAGAAACCTCTCCTTTGTGTAAATTTATTAACGAAGGAGGGGTTTCTTTACTTGTTCATTTCAACTATAAGATTGGATAACCATGCTTTTTCTGATTCAAGTAAAGTGATACGATGTTTGATCGATAAATCGATTCCCGTCCGTTGTCCATGCCGAGGTACAGCAGATAAGCTCGTTATTAATAGCTCAACCTTTTGCAATTTAAGCTCTATCAGCTCAACAGCCTCCTGGGTGCTCAGATGATCAATGAACATAAACCCGATATCACCGGAGGGAGTCACATTGTCCAGGCCGGATAAGGTTGTCCTCAGCAGCAGCTTGAATTGTTCCTCACCGCTTGATGTAATGGTATAAATTTGCCGCGGAGGACGATTGCCCTCTTGCTCTATGGTAACATCGACATATCCCTTCTGATTTAGCCGTTTCAGTATGGAATAGGCTGTTGCTTTTTTCATGTCGGATACGCGTCCCAGATTGTTCTCGATGAATTCATTGATTTTATAACCATGCTGGCTCTGAGTCATTAACAATCCCAGAACAAGCAATTCACGCTCGTCCATTCGCAAGACACCTCTTTGAGTTCATTCATTCAACAATAAAAATAATTAGTTACATGTGACTATATAAGTGTTATTTTACCACAAATCATAAGGAATAAGAAGGCTGATAGGCCGCCTCTGCCTGTATGACCTGTGTAGGTAAGCCCTTATCCATTCCATTTCCGGTACTGAAGCGGTGATAGTCCACACAACGACTTGAATATGCGTCCAAAATGCGTGCTGCTCTCGAAGCCGACCTTTTCAGTAATACCTGTGACCGAATACCGAGTCGTTTTCAGCAGCTTTTGTGCTTCCTGTACCCGCAGCTGATTCACATACTCAATAACAGTGAAACCCGTCACTTCTTTATAAATGCGGCACAGGTAATAAGAGGAAATATGAAAATGCTCGGCAAGTGCCTTCAGACTTAATGGCTCGCGAAAATGCTCATTAATATATTTGACGATATCGGATACTTTACGATGAAGTGTGGTCGGATGCTCGGCCGGTTGGCTGGTACTGCCGGTTTGCTCGGCATGGCGATACAACAGGAGCAGCAGCTCGCTTAGCAGCAGCTTGTTATAACCCGCAGCTCCCGGCTCTGCAAGCTTTTGTTCCCGCATCATTTTTTCAATAATGGACTCCATCATGGCCAGTTCCCTCGAATTCGGATGAATCACAGGCTGCTCATCAAAGATACGGAGCAGATCAGGTACAATTTGCTGGTGAATGCCATGGATAAAGTCCTCACGAAAATTGATCAAAAACCGCTCATGGTTGGGGAATTCAGCCTGCATCGTTTTGTGCAGCACATTGGGCTGGATGAGCACGATATCTCCCTTGCGGACGTGGTAAGAGCGGTCTTTAATAAAATAATACCGTTCTCCTGAGCGCAGATAGTAAATTTCGTAAGAATTATGGGCATGGTTTTGAGCCATGGTGTAGGGGCCGATTCGAATATTATGATCCAGATAAAAAAGGTCCTTTTCCGTATGAATGAAAGGTTTTTGATTGTTAGGAACCGTCATGGTGAAGGCAACCTACTTTCTTAACTAGAATAATAACAATATAAGTGGAAAAAACGAAATGTAAGCAATTTTCGTGCTGTTTTCATGTATTTATTGCGCTATACTCACAATAGCACAGACAAGGGAGGAAATACAGATGTCAGCACGTAAAAGATATGCGCTTGTGGGTACAGGTGGGCGCGCCGCTTTTTTCTACACAGCTATTGTTGAGAATTTTAAAGAAACTTCCGATCTCGTCGCTTTTTGCGATGTGAATCAAACCCGGATGGATTATGCCAATGCCAAAATTGCACCCTTTGGTGTAGGGCCGCTGCCAACGTACAAATCAGAGGATTTTGATCGCATGATTGAAGAGGTAAAACCGGATATCGTTATCGTAACTACGGTTGACCGAACTCACCATACTTATATTATCCGCGCTATGGAGCTTGGCTGTGACGTTATTTCTGAAAAACCGATGACGGTCGACGAAGTGAAATGTCAGGAGATTCTGGACGCAATCAAGAGAACGGGGCAAAACCTTCGTGTCACCTTTAATTATCGGTACTCACCGCATAACACGAAGATCCGTGAGTTGATTATGGATGGAGCTATCGGCGACGTAACGAGTGTGCATTTTGAATGGATGCTCAATACGAAGCATGGCGCGGATTATTTCCGTCGTTGGCATCGTGACAAACGCAATAGCGGTGGATTGCTCGTTCACAAGTCCACGCATCATTTTGATCTCGTTAACTTCTGGCTCGGTACGCAGCCTGCAACGGTATACGCACTGGGTGATCTGATGTTCTATGGTCGCGAAAATGCCGAGAAGCGTGGAGTTACCGAGTTCTACTCCCGTGCACACGGCAGTGCCAATGCCAAGAATGATCCATTTGCGCTTCATTTGGAAGAGAATGAGCAGCTGAAGGCTATGTACCTCGATGCGGAAAAAGAAGATGGATATTTCCGTGACCAGAGCGTATTCGGTGATGGCATCAATATTGAAGACACGATGGGTGTCATGGTGAAATACCGCAGCAATGCGATTCTAACCTATAACCTGTTTGCCTACTCCCCTTGGGAAGGCTTCCGTGTTAACTTTAACGGTACGAAGGGCCGGATCGAAATGGAGGTTGTTGAAGCCTCTTATGTAAATTCAGGCGGCGACCAGGCTCTGGAAGGCGCAGTAAAAGGTAAGAAAATTACCGTTTATCCAATGTTTGATGCTCCTTACGAAGTTCATGTAGCAGAAAGCAAGGGCGGACATGGTGGCGGTGATCCTGTGCTGCTGAACGATCTGTTCGGTAAACCGGATCATGACCGTTTCAACCGTGCAGCTTCGCACGTAGATGGTGCAATGTCCATCCTGACAGGAATCGCGGGTAATCGTTCGATCAAGACGGGATTACCGGTTAAGGTTTCCGAGCTGGTACAGTTTTAAGTTATTCCATCAACAAGCCAAGTGGACAGGCATCTGCCTGAAAGCTTGGCTTTTAGTTTTATACATAGGTACATCTGCATGAGTAATTGAGAAATATTCATAAAATTAAAGTCTAGTCCTCACTCATTTGTTATAATGGAAAGCATGGCTTTAACACGGTAACAGGAAAAGAGGAGTCGCTATGAAACGAATCGCAGAAACCATAATGGTCACCTTTGCAGGCGGCCTGTTGTTTACCTTGTTGCATGTACCGCTCAGCTGGATGCTGGGACCATTGACAGCTGTTCTGCTTTGGACTGCACTCGTGCGCCGCAGTCTGGCTTGGCCTGGAAAACTTCGAAATATGGGTTTGGCTTTACTTGGTTACAGTATGGGACTTTCATTTACGATAGAAAGTGCCCTGCAAATATCGACGCAGCTGCCATCCATGCTGATAGCAACAATTACAACGATTGTATTCAGCCTGATCGTTGCCGCATGGACAGCCCGGCAAACGAGTGTTAGCTTCGAAAGCAGTGCGATTGGCAGCATTCCTGGAGGTCTGTCACAGATGGTCGTATTAAGTGAAGAAATTGAAGGTGCAGATTTAGCCGTTGTGGCCTTTATGCAAACGATTCGGCTGCTGACCGTTATTTTTACCGTTCCCTTTTTGGCAGTGCATGGTTTGGCGAACGAAGCTGTTCAAGGAGGAAATGCTGGACAAGCGAATGGATCTGCAGATACGATGATTAGTTCCATCATGGCAGCCGCACAGGCTATTGCATCAAGACCACTTTTCAGTGTTACTCTATTGCTATGTGTAATGGCTGCCGTCTGGATTGCCGTCAGGTTGAGATTTCCGACGCCTTATTTTCTGGGACCTATCCTTGCTGCCTCATTGTTCACCATTGCCGGGTATGAACCACCGCATTTACCTTCGTTACTTATCATTTTGGCTCAATGGAGTCTTGGCATTTATTTGGGACTGGGGATTAAGCTCAGCAGTCTGGGAAATTGGCGTAAATTGCTTCCTTATTCGATTATGGGGAGTGTGGCAATAGTAGCATTTTCCTTGGGGTTGTCCGTTGTGTTCAGTTCCTTGCTGCCCATTTCCGTCATGACTGCCTTTTTGGGTACGTCCCCAGGCGGAATGACGGAGATGGGGGTTACAGCAACACTTGTAGGTGCTAACGTGTCTTTGGTAGTGGCCTATCAAATGTTTCGCATATTATTTATATTATTCGTTGTGCCTTATTTGTTAAAGTGGGGATTCCGCCGCTTTCGCCGCAATCCGAATCCAGATCCGCGTACAGGAGAAAGTTAATAGCTAAAGTGAACATGCATACAGCTACAGCTTCTCGGCAATACGTTGAGCTAGTCGTTCACCCATGATGATATGACCGTAATCAGAGGGATGGATCAGATCAGCAGCAAGAGCGCTAAAATCATTCAGAACCTCATGGCCTTCAATCAAATGAAGATGAGGCAAAGCGAACTCACGGTGAAGATCGCGTAAAGCCTGGGAAAATTGTTTGTTGGCAATCGTTAAAGGGTTATCCTCACTTACCAGATGATCCGATGAGTTAGGAAATAAGGTGATCAGGAACACCGGTTTTCCGATGTTTTTGGTCACAATTTGATGTATCAGGTACCTCGCACGGGAAGTGAATTCCTCGGTTGTGTAGAGATCTCTCATGTTGACACCAAGCTCCAGTACAGCCACATCCCACGCCGTCAGCTCAGCCAGAAAATCAGCGATCTCTGCTTCGCACAGGCAGGAGCCACCCAAGCCTTTGTTTAATAGATCAAACCCGAGTCGTCGGGCGGTCTGCTGAATGTAAGCATTGTGATGCACGGTTGCACCGGAGCCATGTGTAATGGAAGAGCCATAGGCTAACATGGTTTGACTTGGAAGCTCATGTGCTTGCGGAGGCCGGTAAACGTGCCCGAACGTTTCCAAATGATGAAATGCCACTTGAAATCCAATTCCCGCTTCATAATTGCGGCTGATTCCGATCCTCCATACATCCGAGGAGAAGCGTCCCGTCTCCAATGCCTGCTTGTGAACCTCCCCAAATCGAGCATGCTTTTCGAGCTGCAATGTATGTACGCGTCCCGGCACCAGTCTGTGTACGGAATGGACATAATCCCCGTTATAGATGACGACATCCCCTTCACCAAGCGTTGCGGTTAGTACCACTCTCAGTATACGCGCCTCTGTCACAAATCGTATTTCGCAGGCTGTCGACTGCTCCGCAACATATCGGCCATTGGGGCGGTTTTTCGTTCCAAGTGCGTATCGGACCTTTTGTGGAAAGCGCTGTAAAAGAAGTCCAGATACTCCATGAGCGTGCTCCAGCTCAGCGACATTGTGAAATTCCAAATCGTTAACAATCATATGCTCACCCTAATCTATGAATTTAACAGTTTCAATCACACCCCTAATATTACTATGTTTCACATAAAAATATAAGATATGATAATAATGAAGCAGAATTCGACAAAAAAACTTACCCATTATCGTTCAAAACAGGTATAATTTAGTAAACAAATGGGTAAGGCAACTTATCCAGTAATTTTTGTTGTGCTATACTTGTAAGAAACCAATAACAGAAATGGGGCTGGATTCGATATGCCGCAATCATCTGCTTTAAGCCAAAAGCCGTTGAAGCTGTTGTCTAATCGTGTGTGGCGAACCTATTACGGAGGAAGGCTGATTGAGGCATGGCAGGGTATCGAGTCGGCGCAGGATAACTCTTTTCCTGAGGAGTGGATAGCGTCAGTCGTTCAGGCGCGTAATGCGGGACGAGAAGATAAAGTGGAAGGCTTAAGCTGGGTCGAGGTTGACGGTGAAGCCCCTGTTTCTTTGAAGGAGCTAGTAGAAGCACAGCCTGTATCGTTTTTAGGTGAGCGTCATGCTCAGGTGTACGGCGGTCATTTGGGTGTACTTGTTAAAGTCCTGGATTCATCCGAACGTTTAACCATTCAGGTGCATCCTGATCGCCAAGCAGCGCAGAAGCTCTTTCAATCCGCTTTTGGCAAAACAGAGGCATGGTACATTCTGGGTGGAAGAGTGATCAATGGAGAAGATCCTTATATACTCTATGGCTTTAAGCCAGGAATGACTCGGGAAAAGTGGGAGCAGCTATTTTGGATGCAGGATATTGAAGGCATGCTGCAATCACTGAATAAAATAAAGGTGGAGCCTGGACAGGTATTTATAGTGGAGGGCGGAATGCCTCATGCTATCGGGTCAGGTTGTTTCTTGCTTGAAATTCAGGAACCGACAGACTATACAATTCGTGTAGAACGTACTACGCCAAGCGGCAGAGAAATTGCTGATTTTATGTGTCATCAAGGAATCGGCTTTGACCGGATGTTCGATTGTTTTCATTATGATGTATATACAGAGGAAGAGGTTGCCGCTGCTTTTCGCCTGCAGCCAAAGCTTGTTCATGAATCAAAAGGATTCACAGAGAGCTCGTTGATTAGTTATGAGGATACGCGTTATTTTGCACTGAGCTCTGTGGAAATCGCAACTTCTTGTGTATTGGGGCAGCAGGGCAGCTTCTCCATACTTGTTGTCGCTGCAGGTGCAGGTAATCTGGTTTGGAATGAAGGACGAATACAGGTCAAACAGGGTGATCAAATATTTTTACCCGCTGGACTCGAAGAGCTGCGCTGTGAACGTACAGATGGAGTAAAGCTTCATTTATTAAGTTGCTTTCCACCTCAAGCTCTATTAGTAACCCATACGGAGGATCTTCATACGGATTGAAGGTAACTCTCAGACATATTAATCATGCAAGCATCTGATTGCAAGGAAGGAATCTCAATATTCCGATCTTTCATCTCAGTCATTAGAAGTTCAATAAAATCATTATCCAGATCCAGTTCCAACGAATCCAGATAACACTCAATTAATACGATATCACTTAGCATTCTCATCATTATGACCTCTCTCCTGAACTTCCAATATATGTACTTTCATCATATATCTATCATATAATGAAATCACACTAACATCAGCACATTTGTAGTGCGGTGGAAGGCAGACTTTAGTTGCAACCTGTTGCAGTCTTCGACAAAAAAAGAGAGAATGTATATATCAGAAACGGTAATTTCTGATAAATATACTCTCTCAATTGTTGGTAATATCTTATATTTGTGGAACATTACTCCCAATCTGCTACATCGTCTGTGCTGTCTTTATGTAAAAACGCATTTATCAGAGCTTTTTCTTCTGCTTCAGACAAGCCGAGGGAGTCCAGGTAGCTGCGATCATTAAGACGTTCTTGAAGCGATTCTGAGTCTAATTGCTTAAGACTTTTGGCGGCTGCATACAATGCTGGGGATATAGTTTTATCTTCCATATTATCACCTCACATTCCAAATAAACCTATATATCCTTTATATCATAAATTATTGAAAAAGAAAGAGGTTTTTAGGATGAAAGAACGATTGCTTTTCAAATTTGTTCTAATTTTGATGGTTTCGATCCAGCTGTGGTTCTTATATATTAGTACCCAGTACCCAGTAATAGGGGCAGGCGTGAAATTGAATCAAGCAGGGTCCTGGTACGTAAGTACGATCAATGAGAGGAATTCTGCTATGAAAGCAGGGCTGCAGATCGGAGATGTCATTGTACAGGTTAACGGGCGTGATCCAATTGAATATTCTTCTGTGTTCAAGTGGCATTCGCTTGATCAGGCTGATCATGTTTTAGCTTCACGGAACGGAAGTGAGTTTCAGGTTTCATTCAAAGCAGGGCGTAACTTTTCCGATTATGATGCTCTGGCGGTAACGTTGGCTGGCCTCAGCTTAATCGGCTCGCTGCTGCTGCTGAAAAAAAAGCGAAACTCTCCCTCTGCCTGGTATTTAACTCTGGTATTGCTCGATATGAGCGGGGCATTCATGGCGCTTGGTGCTTCGATCAGGGGGGATGGACTGGGCAAGATCATGATGTTCCTGTTCATTATGCTGGTACCTATCCTGTTTCTTCATTTTTTTGTAGTCTTTTTGAAGGAAAAACAGGATTATCAACTATCGATTAAATTACTGAAAAAAATGTATACAGTCGTTACAGCAGGAATTGCCTTGATTTCACAAATCACTTATTTTTGGCCATCACCTTTAACCTATGACATCTACCGCTTTAACTCCATTTTTTGCATTGTGTACTTTTTGTTTGGTTTTGTATTAGCCCTTTCCATTTTATTCAAACTGTATCTCAAGTATCGTAAAGAGCAAAGCTACATATCAACCATGATCAAAACGGTATGGGCATCGATATTCGTTTCATTCACGCCGATCGTCTGCTTCAACTTTATTCCTAATTTTTTGTATGGCTACGGTTGGATGAACTCACTTTATGCAGGCATTTTCGTTTTCTTTTTCCCGATTACACTAGCTTATTTGGTCGTAACGACCAAGCTGTACGATATCGATGTTGTGCTGCGGCGCGTGCTCCTTACGGCCCTGATTGCGATAGTTCCAAGTGGTATCTTTGTCGTCATGATCAAGGTGCTTTTCCCTGCCGAGGCTGCGATTGCAAGACTGCTGGTGATGTTTGTTCTGTTCGTTGCCATCCTGACTTTTGTATTGTATTCGCTGGAAAATATGTTTGCCAAACTGGAGCCGATTCTATTTCCGCGCAAATACTATTTGCAATCCGCTCTTAAAAAAATTGCCAAAAATCTCGGTTCCATCACAAGCTTTCGGGAATTTAAAGATATTATTCTGGTGGATATCGTCAATACTTTGCAGGTATTTGGGGGAGCAATTGTTTTTCAATATAAGGATTCCTTGGAAATCATTAAAGAAGGAAATATTAATGTTGCAGAAATTGAGAGCTACTTGAATGGAGAGAAGGCGTTGCATCCTTCTTTAACTATTTATAAGATCAACCATCAGGAAGAGTATACAAGCTACTTTGTTCTGACAGGGAAGCGGACAAGCGCGTTTCTCGGCGTAGAGGAAAAGCAATGGCTGCAGTTAATCATCACTTATCTCGCTGTTAGCCTGGAAAATGTGCACCTAATCCGCAAACTTACTCTGAAGCTGGAGGAGCTGGCATCGCAAATTCCTAATGAGCAGGCTGGCAATGACTTTATATGGTTTCGCAAGCTGATGTTCGAGCTGCAGGAAAAGGAACGTGTTCGCATTGCAACCGATCTTCATGATACGACGATGCAGGATTTATTTTTTCTGAAAGAACGGCTGCATCTGCTGCTTGAGAAGTATGCTTTAACGAAGCAGGATAAAACCCAAATGATCAGTATCATCGATTATATTGATGTGATAAACAGCAATCTGCGTCAAAGCTGCTTTGAGCTTCATCCGTATTTGATCAAAGAAATCGGACTTGTGAAGACTATAGAGCAATTGATTGAGATGGAAGCGGCGATCGCTCCTTTTGAGTTAAAGTTTCGTGCAGGTCAAGCAACGGTTATTGAAATGAGAGATTTGGAAACAAAACGTCACATTTTCCGCATGGTGCAGGAGCTGATTAACAATGCCAAGAAGCATTCACAAGCCGACCTGGTTCTTATTGATCTTGTCGAGCATAAGAGCCTGCTTCAGCTGACTTATGTGGATGACGGAGTGGGGTTTGAGTCAAGTCTGGCTTTAGTAAGAGAAATCGGATCTTCCGGTACAGGTATTGAGCAAATCAAAAGTCGGATATTATCTTTAAATGGTCAGTATGAGCTGGAGACGAGTAGAGGAAAGGGTATGCGATTTTTTGTATCAATTCCAATGAAAGAAGGCTTATCGGCATGATGCAGATAAAAAAAACAATTGTCACGGACGATCATCCTTTAATGGCCCAAGCTACGAAAGAATTGCTGGAACAGATTGAAGGTGTATCGGTCGTAGGGATAGCCAGCAATGGACAGTCATGTCTGGAGCTTGTGGAGGAGTATCGGCCTGACTTGGTTTTTCTGGACTATCAGCTTCCCGACCACATGGGTACGGACATTGCAGCACAAATTAAAGCCGGTTACCCAAAGACACATATCGTCTTTTTTACCGGTGTGGATGTGTCGGCTTTGACGGATGTTTTTCTGGAGCTTCAAGTTAGCGGAGTGATTTCCAAAGGCACACGGCATGCAACGATACAGCACATAATTGGATGTATTTTAGATGATTATATTGTGATGCCGCGTTCGGTTTTGCAAACTTTCAAGGGCAGCCCAGCACCGTCCACAGCAGAGCTGACCGAGGAAGAAGTGCTCATCATGATGCTAATTATTAAGGGAACTACACTTGAACAGATTGCAGCGCAAATTCATATCAGCAAACGCTCGGTTGATAATTATCAAAGAAAAATTTACGGGAAATTGGGGGTGAAGACGAGGGTAGAAGCCATTGAAGCGTTCATCCGAAGTAAATACTACAAGGACGGGAGAGATGATTTATGATAGAACCTCGAATTGTTGAAGACATGCAGCGGATTGTGGACAAATATGTAGCGGAACGCGATTTAAATGAGTTATTAAAAGCTTTTATTCAGGATAAAGCGGCTGAAGGCTCTCAGTGGTCTAACATTACACGATATACACATGACATGCTGGGCGGAGATTCACCGCATATTGATCTTGCAGCAGCCATGACGGAAATCGTTCTGCTATCCTTTGATATCATTGATGATTTACAGGATGAGGACAACAAGGGAAAGCCCTGGATGGTAAGCTCTCCGGCCTATACGTTGAACGGAATTTTGGTATTCCTGTTTGCTTTTATGACCGAAATGAGCACCTTGCAAGAGAGCAATAGCCGATCTAATCCGCAATTGATGGCGAAGCTGGGAGTTCTCTTGTTGCAGTCTATCAATGGACAACAAATTGATTTGAATGATAGTATTGTAACCGAACGCGACTACTTAACCATGATTGAGAAAAAATCGGGTTCGCTGCTGCGCTTTGCATGCTCGATGGGCTACTTGCTTATTCCTGATCTGGATCAACGAACGATGGACACGATGGATCAGCTTGCCAATTATATCGGGATGATCTCACAGCTGGACAATGACATTCGGGATGTACTGCGCTTTGATGTGAAAAATGATTTGCTGCAAAAGAAACGTACGCTGCCGATTTTGTTTCTGCTCATGGAAAAGGATGACAATTTCCCATATATACAGCAGTATTACAGCGGCCAGCTTACCTATGATCAATTTGTTACTCGTAAACGTGAATGTATTCGGTACATTGAAGATTCGGGAAGTATCGAATACTGCAGAATTATACAATCTTTACATATAGATCAGGCTAACCAATTATTTGACTCCTTGCCTGGTATTGCACCGTGGAAGGAACAATTCAAAGGGATTACGTTTGGCAGGCAGCAAGCCCAGAAGGTCGGTTGAACAAAAGTCAGTTACATACAATTTGGAGAGTCGGCTGTTTCTTGATATGATAGTAGGGAGAACGCCAGCTTTTTTCCAATCCAGTAAGGAGGTAACGATAATGAGCAACAATATTGAACAAACAGCTAATCAGGAGCTGGCAACATTTGCAGGTGGCTGCTTTTGGTGCATGGTATCGCCCTTCGAGGAGCTTCCGGGAATTATTAAAGTGGTATCCGGTTATACGGGAGGTCACACGGTAAATCCGACTTATGAGCAGGTTTGCTCGGAAACCACCGGACATGCGGAAGCTGTACAAATCACCTATGATCCTGCTGTTTTTCCTTATACAAAGCTGTTGGATACGTTCTGGCAGCAGATTGATCCGACTGATGCGGGCGGGCAATTCCATGATAGAGGCGGTTCATACCGGACGTCCATCTTTTATCATAATGAAGAGCAAAGAGTACAGGCGGAAGCTTCCAAGCAAGCTCTGGAGCAAAGTGGACGATTCGATCGTCCCATCGTAACGCCAATTGTCCCGGCAACTGAGTTCTATGAGGCTGAGGAATATCATCAGGGCTATCATCATAAAAATCCTCTACGCTATAAGAGCTACAGAAAAGGCTCAGGACGTGAAGCATTTATTCAGAATCACTGGAATACTGAAGCAGATAAACAGAAGCTAAAACAAATTCTAACGCCGATGCAATACGAAGTCACTCAAAACAGTGGCACGGAGCCTCCGTTTCAAAATGAATTTTGGGATGACCATCGTGAAGGGATTTATGTGGATATTGTTTCAGGCGAGCCTTTATTCAGCTCTCTGGACAAGTTTGATTCCGGCTGCGGATGGCCGAGCTTTACGAAGCCGCTTGTTCCAGCCAACATAAAGGATAAACCCGATTACAAGCATTTTATGATCCGTACCGAGGTGCGCAGCCGCGAGGCTGATTCTCATTTGGGGCATGTGTTTAACGATGGTCCACAGCCAACAGGCTTGCGCTATTGCATCAATTCTGCGGCATTGCGCTTTATCCCCAAGGAAGAGCTGGAGCAAGCGGGTTACGGAGCATATCTCAGCTTGTTTTAAGCTGGTATGCGATAATACGATAAGGGGAACGACTAAGATGAAATATTATGCTGTTTTTTTACCGGTAATCAGTGCGGAACGAAGCACGCAGTTTCGGCCACTGCATTTGGAATTTTTGGAAAAGGGCAGAAATGAAGGCTGGATCTTTGCAAATGGACGATTTGTTGACGGCTCTGGAGGGCTTGTTATTTATATCGGAGAATCCATTGATGAAGTATTGGCAAGAGTCAAGCAGGACCCATTTGTTATCGAGAACGCGCGCGGCTATGAAATCCATGAGTGGGAATTGGTGACAAATGCCATCATTCCTTAAAATTTACATCATTTAAATAAACGATTGTTCCAGTATCATCTTCTTGTTTGAATAATAGCCTGAACACCAGCAACTTGGCGTTCAGGTTGTTTGCATTCAGCCTTGGTTTGCTTTTTATATTTCCAAAAGAAAGGGGATATGCTATACTAAATTTAGTACCAAGTACTAATACTAAGTATCAAAAAGGAGCTAAATTGATGCAGCTTATAAAGGCGCGTATTACGGCTATTGGCACCTATGTTCCAACGCAGAGATTAACCAATTTTGATTTAGAAAAATTAGTGGATACCAACGACGAATGGATCGTACAGCGCACAGGAATTCGGGAACGTCGAATCAGCAAGCCTGATCAATATACAAGTGATTTATGCGCCGCGGCAGCCAATAATTTAATGGGCAGATATAACAAGTCTTTGGCAGATGTTGATTTGATCATTGTAGCAACAAGTACGCCGGATTTTCCTTTTCCCAGTACGGCTGCGATCCTTCAAGAAAAGCTTGGAATATCCAGAACAACCGGAGCGATTGATTTGAGCGCGGCATGTGCAGGGTTTGCTTATGGACTTCATCTGGCTGAGGGTATGGTTGCCTCAGGCCTGCATCGTAAGATTCTAGTGTTTGGAGCGGATACGCTATCGAAAATTACCGATTACACGGACCGGACGACTTGTGTATTGTTTGGTGATGGTGCGGGTGCGGTGCTGGTAGAAGCAGATACTGAGCATTCCAGCTTCGTAGCGTATCATCAAGCTACCGAGGGGAAAGGGGGCGGCCACGTTTACCAAGTAGGCTTGGCTGATCAAATATTTGGAACCCCGCTGAATGGAAGCGGAAAGCTTGTACAAAATGGCAGAGAGGTGTTCCGCTGGGCGGTCCGAAACGTCACAGAAGGCATATTGGAGCTGCTAAATAAAAGCGGCTATACGGCTGCCGACATCAATTGGTTCGTGCCTCACAGCGCCAATCTGAGAATGATTGAACCGATTAGCGAGCGCATCGGAATATCACTCGATCAGACACTATACAGTCTTGAGTATTATGGCAATACATCAGCCGCGTCGATTCCTCTCGCAATTGACCTCGGTATTCGTGATGGTAAGCTGAATGACGATGACCGCATTCTCATCTATGGATTTGGTGCCGGGCTTGTACAGGCTGGGCTACTGCTGCATTGGAAGCCGGATCCACAAAACGTTTAAACCTATAACGAATAAAGAATGAGATTGAGTTGGGAACCCATAATAAGACTAAAGGAGAATTTGTTATGAAAAAACGTGTAGTAGTTACAGGATTAAGTGTGATTTCGCCACTTGGCTCCCAGGTAGATTCTTTCTGGAAAAGACTTGTGGCCGGAGAATCCGGAATCTCGAGGCTAGAGGGTTATGATCCAGCTATTTTCTCAACTCAAATAGCTGGAGTCGTGTCAGATTTCTTGCCTGAAACTTTTTTTGACAGTAAAGAGCTTCGTCATATGGACCGCTTTGTTCAATTTGCTACAGCGGCAGGCAAGATGGCGTTGGCTGATGCCCAATTTACGATCACCGAGTCCAATGCACATCGTGTTGGTGTCAGTATTGGGACGGGTATCGGAGGCATACAGACCTTGCTTGACAATCACAAGACGATGCTGGAGAGAAGCCCGCGCCGGATCAGTCCTTTTTTGATTCCGATGATGATCGCTAATATGGGCTCTGCCCAGCTATCTATTCAAACCGGTGCGAAAGGTCCTAATACGACACCTGTTAATGCATGTGCATCAGGTAACAATGCTATTGGAGAATCCTTTCATATGATCCAGAACGGCCTGGCTGATATGATGATTGCAGGAGGAGCGGAGTCCCCGCTTAATGAGCTTTCTTTTGGTGGCTTCTGCAATATGAAAGCTATGTCCACATTTAATGAGGAGCCCCACAAAGCAAGCCGTCCGTTTGATGCCAATCGTGATGGATTCGTGATGAGTGAAGGTGCGGGAGTATTAGTGTTGGAGGAGCTGGAGCATGCCATAAATCGAGGAGCGCGGATTTGGGCAGAAATCATCGGTTATGGTCAATCTGCAGATGCATATCATATCACCGCACCGGATCCGAGTGGGCTGGGAGCAGTGCGAGCGATGAAGGAAGCCTTGGCGGATGCGCGGATTGCACCAGAAGAAATTGATTATATTAATGCACATGCGACAGGCACACCATTGGGTGATCGGTCCGAGACGCAGGCGATCAGGCAAGTTTTCGGCGCTCATGCTGACAAGCTTAAGGTAAGTGCAACCAAATCGGCTACGGGACATTTGTTCGGTGCTGCGGGTGGACTGGAAGCTGTGATTGCCGTGAAATCATTAGTTGAAGGTGTGGTACCGCCTACGATTAATTATGATACACCTGATCCTGAATGTGATTTGGATTACGTGCCGAATGCAGCGAGAACAACGGATCTGCATACGGTTCTCTCAAACGGATTCGGATTTGGCGGTCATAATGCAGTCGTTGTGTTCCGAAAGTATTAATGCTTTGACATCTCACCGCTGATATCATTTTGAACATGCCTCATGAATGTTTCCATTGACAAAAAGAGTTTCGCGAGTACAATTCAAATATAGGAGCTTTCTTATAGGCAACAATTTAACGACAATGACATATATCATATATAGAGAAAATGAAGGTCAGCTATTTTTTTTGGCTTAAAAGTTGCACATGGACAAAAGAATTAGCTGTGCACATCTTTTTCTGTTTATAGGATGGATTTGTGGTTAAATATATGAAGGCTGGATATAGAGAAGGCGGTGAGTGGATTGAAAAACAAATTAGAAAGCATACCTGAAGTAGAAGCTGGCTGGCGGCTTCCTCGTAAACAAGCCACCTTGCCGGAAGTATTTCGTTCGATGAAGGTTCCTACCAAAGGCACCTGGTTTCGCAAGTTTCTGGCCTTTGTAGGCCCTGGTTATTTGGTAGCTGTAGGTTATATGGATCCCGGTAACTGGGCGACTGATATTGCGGGCGGATCGTTGTTTGGCTACACGCTGCTCTCGGTAATTCTTATTTCGAATATGATGGCGATTCTATTGCAGGCATTGGCCGGCAAGCTGGGGATCGTAACTGGAAGAGATTTGGCTCAGGCCTGTAAAGACCACTATAGCAAACCCGTTGCGATGGTGCTCTGGATCTTGTGCGAGCTTGCGATAGCCGCCTGTGATTTGGCTGAAGTCATTGGGTCGGCGATTGCATTGTATTTACTATTTGGTATTCCCTTATTGTACGGAGTTATTATTACTGCACTTGATGTGCTGCTCGTTCTTTTGCTGCAAAATAAAGGCTTCCGCTACATTGAAATTCTCGTCATTGTGCTTATCGTGACGGTGGGTGGATGTTTTGTAGCTGAGATCTTCTTATCCAAACCGGATTTTGGCGGTATTATGAGAGGATTCGTCCCAAGCTCGGAAATTATTACAAATCCGGCCATGCTTTATATTGCCATTGGTATACTTGGCGCTACAGTGATGCCGCATAATTTGTATTTGCATTCGGCAATTGTACAGACAAGAGACTTTGAGCGGACAGCTCTTGGTAAGCGTCAAGCGATCAAATATGCAACATGGGATTCATCAATTGCCCTATTTTTTGCATTGTTCATTAATGCGGCTATACTAATCGTCTCCGCGGCGACTTTCCATAAGGCAGGAATGTTTGATATTGCCGAAATTCAGGATGCTTATTACATGCTTACACCTCTATTGGGTACGGCTTTGGGCAGTATTTTGTTCGGAGTCGCTTTGCTCGCATCAGGTCAAAATGCAACTTTGACAGGAACGTTGGCTGGGCAGATTGTGATGGAGGGTTTTCTGAACATTCGACTGCCTGCTTGGCTCCGCCGCCTGATTACTCGCTTAATTGCCATTATTCCGGCGGTTGTGGTTATTGCTTATTATGGTGATAAAGGCGCAACGGATTTATTGATTCTAAGTCAGGTGATCTTGTCGCTGCAGCTATCCTTTGCGGTAGTACCTTTGGTCATGTTTACAAGCGATAAGCTGAAGATGGGTGAATTCGCAAACCCGCTGTGGTTGAAAATTTTGGCCTGGTTCGTAGCAGCAGTTATCGTCGTGCTGAACGCTTATCTGTTGATTCAAACTTTTATGGGCTAATCGTTGAAACTGGTTGATTACTAATCAAAAGAACCTCCGTTTCCGTCACATTGAACTGTGGTGGAAATAGAGGTTCTTTTGATTATTTGGAAGATATTTAGCTTAAAATATCATCGATCTGCGCAAGCTCTTCCTTGCTAAAATCGAGATTCGACAAGGCAGCTACATTTTCGACAATTTGACCAGGACGGCTTGCACCAATGAGTGCAGAGGTCACACGACCTTCACGAAGCACCCAGGCAAGTGACATCTGAGCGAGGCTTTGGCCGCGCTCCTCGGCAAGCTTATGCAGCAGGCGAATCTTGGCTACCTTTTCCTCTGTGACTGCATTCTCATTAAGCGCGCCGGTTTCCTTGGCCGCTCTGGATTCAGCTGGGATGCCCTTCAAATATTTACTTGTCAGCAAGCCTTGAGCCAGCGGGCAGAATGCAATACTGCCTGTACCATTTTGGGCAAGCACGTCCTGCAGGCCGTCTTCAACCCAACGGTTAAACATAGAGTAGCTCGGCTGATGAATAAGCAGTGGTGTGCCCAACCGATTCAGAATAGCAATCGCATCAGCGGATTGTTCAGCCGTATAGCTTGATATCCCCACATACAAAGCTTTTCCTTGTCTGACGATCTGATCCAATGCACCCATGGTTTCTTCTAACGGGGTATTGGGATCAAAGCGGTGTGAATAGAAAATATCGACATAATCCAAGCCCATCCGCTTCAAGCTTTGATCAAGACTGGAAATTAAATATTTTTTACTTCCCCATTCGCCATAAGGACCCGGCCACATCCGGTAACCCGCCTTGGAGGAAATAATTAATTCATCGCGGTAAGGCGCCAGATCGGTTTTCATCATTTGCCCAAACATTTCTTCAGCCGAACCTGGAGGCGGGCCATAGTTGTTAGCCAGGTCAAAATGGTTAATTCCTAAATCGAATGCTGTCCTCAGCATGTTTCTGCCATTCTCATACGTATCCACACCGCCAAAATTGTGCCACAATCCTAGTGAGATCGCTGGCAGCAGCAGTCCGGATTTGCCGGTTCTGTTATACTTCATAGTTCCGTAACGTTCTTCGTTCGCTTGGTAAGGCATAGTTATCCTCCTTGAGAGTTAGCTTGTTTCCATAGAAAGGATCTTGCTTATCGATCCTGTTTAACTAGTATAAGTAAAAATGTTCCAAATGGAAAGTACTGAGATTAGATTGCCTAAGTATCAAAAAGGTAAGTAGCCCGCTCAAATGTTCACAATCCTAAAATTTCATTTATAAAAATTGACATGGGTAAATATACCTAATACTATCAAATATAGATCGAAAATATGTTTGGGAGTGACAAAAAATGAGAAAAACAGCTAAGAGATTGATGGCAGCCGCTTTGCTATGCACAGCACTGTTCAGTACTTCCGCCGTTGCATTTGCAGATGCGGCAATGAACTTTGAGGTTACAGGTGTGTCCTATGAAAATGGAACGCTCACAGCAGCAGGGACATTTTCCAACACAGGTGACAAGAACATTGAAAAGGTGACAAAGGTTACGACAAAAATCATTCTTGGCAATGATGCTGGCGATACCAAGGAAGTAGCCAATCACGTTTTTGAAGACTTGACTGTTCATCTGAAGCCAGGTGAAGCTGTAGACTACAAGTTTATTTTCTCGGACGTACCAGAATATACGGATGCTACCAAATGGGCTGCTGAAGAAGGCGACTGGGAATTCACATACTTCGAGGATTAGTTCAATATTGATCATACGCTGACGCCTGGTTTATCGGGGGTCGGCTTTTTTTTGTTATTCGATTTATGTGCCAAGAAATGATAAAGTGTATCTGATAGCGATCATAAGCGATTTGTGATCAGGATAGATATAAAGGAGACGTTGGATTCATGTTATTTTTTATGTTGTTTTTGTTGGGGATGGGTTCTTTTTTTAGTCTTGCACTGGTTTTCTTTTTCCAACGTAAAGTGAAGCTCGGTATATTATTATTTCTGCTGGCTTTAGCGACAACCTTCTTATTTTATTACTCGATTTATTTGGGCTGGATCGATGTTCCGAAGTAATCTTTATCCGCATACAGTATCCTAAAAGGACGCATATCCTGTAGAAAGGACAGGGATCTGTATGAAGTCTGCCGCACCAAGACGTAGAACGAAAAAAAAAGCTTCTCAACCGATGAAACCCTATTTGAAAACCATGGAAGTTAAAGGTTTATACCGACCTGCCGAGGAAGCGGAAATAGCGGCAGAAGCTCCAGCAGCCGCAGCGGCTTCTCAGGGGTTCTCCTTGGCGAGCGCCTTTGGCGGTATAGATAGCATGATTGCAATGATGGGAAAAGCACAGCAGATGTTTAAATTATTTCAACAGATGGCTCCGATGTTTAAAATGCTGAACTCGTTGGGTGGAGCGAAAGCTTTGACGGCTGGATTGGCTAAATCGAGAAGTCATATTTATCTGGGACGGCGCAGAATCCATTCCCGCAAAAGGCTGATTGCCAAAAAGTGATTTAAACTTACCTTACCTCATTGAACATGCAGCAAGAGGGTGCGAGCAGCGCCCTTTTTTTGCGTTCTATAGATATTGCAGAAATTTTGACATCATTGGCGCGATTGCAGCAATGAATGATTCGACGAACTGATAGCTTACCTCTAGGTAAGTTAGTGGGATGGGCGACACGCCTTATATTTTGGTTGCGTTTTCGTTATGATAGAATAGGAGGTGTTGACAATGATAAAAGGTATTGGACATTTGGCGTTAACGGTACAGGATATGGAGAAATCGCTTCATTTTTACTGTGAGGTGCTTGGGTTTAAGAAGGCCTTTGAAATTCATGATAATGATGACATGCCGTGGATTGTGTACATTAAAGTGTGTGGCGGACAATTCATTGAGCTTTTTTATGGAGGTCTGAATAAACCTGAGCGAGTCGAGAAGCCAATCGGATTTAACCACCTTTGTCTGGAAGTTGATGATATCCATGAAATTGCCAATCACTTGAAATCGCAAGGCATTACACTTGATGTTGAGCCCAAACAAGGGAAAGATACCAACTACCAATGCTGGGCCAAGGACCCGGATGGCAACCGAATTGAGTTCATGCAGCTTGTACCGGGTTCAGCGCAGCTGCAAGCATAAATAACCGATGGATGATCCAAGAAGGAGCGATAAAATGCAGCAGCGAAAATTAGGAAGATTAGGCTACGACAGCTCTGTGGTCATGTTCGGAGCAGCAAGTTTGGGAGCTGTCACACAGGAGGAAGCAGATGCGTCCATTGCTTATGCGCTGGATCATTATGTCAATCATTTTGACACAGCCGCAAGCTATGGGGAGGCAGAGCAGCGGATGGGGCCCTGGATGCCCAAGATCAGCAAGGATATCTTCCTCGCGACAAAAACGGGTGAGCGTACCAAAGCGAAGGCCAAGGAGCAAATCTATCGGTCCTTGGAACGGCTGCAGGTGGATCGGGTTGATTTGCTGCAGCTTCATGCTGTAGGGACGATTGAAGAGCTGGACAAGTGTACGGCAAAGGGAGGCGCACTTGAGGCATTGCTGGAAGCTAAGGATGAGGGAATTATTGGAGCTATCGGGATTACAGGTCATGGACATCAGGCACCGGTTACCCATTTGGAGGCGCTGCGGAGATTTTCGTTTGAAACCGTGCTGCTTCCTTTGAACTATGTTCTGTATTCGCTTCCAGAATATCGCGAGGGCTTTGATCGACTGATGGAGGAAACGACTAAACAAAATACGGCACTACGTGTCATCAAGGCGATCGCCAAGGGACCCTGGGCTGAGCATCAGCAGCGTGGCTATGCTACTTGGTATGAGCCCTTTGACAACCAGGAAATCATTGATGCCTGTGTGCATTTTGTGCTCTCTTTTCCAGCTATATCAGGTTTTGCGACGGCTGGCGATGTACATCTATTTCCGAAAATCGTCGATGCAGCAGAACGGTTTGGTTCGATGAACGATGAACAGGCAGCTCGGATTTTAAGTGCCATAAGCGATTATCACTCGCCTTTCGGTGCACCGACCTCGATCGGTTGATGCTCATATCATGCCAAGATTATTAAAGGATGGGGAAGCAAATTCCCGATCCTTTTTTTTTACGGATAAAACTGTATTTTGTCATGGATATAGTGTAAAATGACGGTAGTCACTAAGACAATGGAATTTAGGTGAAGATTCGCTTCACCGCATGTTAGCTAAGTTCTAAACTCCATGTGGAAAGTAGGAAATGAAGTGAAATTTATTCAAGTGCAAAAATCCGGTGCTCTAAAAGGTGCCGTATCCATACAAGGCTCCAAAAACAGTTCTTTGGCGCTGTTAGCGGCCACTTGCCTGGCAGATTCAGTAGTCACATTGGACGGCATTCCGAATATCGAGGATTTGCGCGTGATTCGTCAAATTGGTCAGGACATTGGACTATACATTGAACGACTGCCTTCCGGCGAGCTGCACATGGACCCGAGACAGCTGCACAGTGCTGTTATCGACCCGGGCAAGGCTTCGGCATACCGGGCTTCATATTATTTTGTAGGCGCCTTGCTGGCTAAATTCGGCAAGGTTACGGTAGGTTTCCCAGGTGGCGATGATTTTGTCTCGCGTCCGATTGACCAGCATATCAAAGCGTTCCGATTGCTCGGTGCTGAAGTTACTTTTCATCAGGACTATTATGTTGTTGAAGCAAAGGAGCTGCGCGGAGCCGACATTTATTTTGATATGATTACATCCGGAGCCACGATTAATGCGATGCTGGCTGCTGTCAGAGCAAAAGGCAAGACGCGTTTGATGAACGCAGCAACCGATCCTGAGGTTGTGGATACGGCCAACTTCCTGAACATGCTGGGGGCCAAAATTGTTGGTGCTGGTACAGATCAAATCCGTATAGAAGGCGTTCCTTATCTTAGTGGTGGCGTCTATCAGGTCATACCCGATCGTTTAATCGCGGGCTCTTTTCTCATGGCTGCAGGTATGAACGGAGGCAGTGTCACGGTAAGAAACGTAATTCCAGAGCATTTGGGTTCGTGCACGGCCAAGCTTCGCGAAATCGGGATTGAGATTGTCATCGATGATCAGAATATTACGGCGCATTCGTCCGGCAAGCTGCGAGCGACACGGATTCGAACAGGAATGTATCCGGGATTTGCAACGGATTTGCAGCAGCCTTTTACGGCATTATTGCTTCAATCACAGGGTAAAAGCATTGTTACTGAACGTGTATATCCGAAGCGATTCAGCCATGTGCAGCAGTTGAAAAGACTGGGAGCCCAGATTGAAGTGCGTAAGGAAAGTGCATTTATTAGAGGGGGCTTGCCTCTTCAAGGGAATTGGGTTCATGCAACAGACGTAAGAGCAGGTACATGTCTGCTGTTAGCTGGATTGGCCGCCGAAGGGACAACCCGGATCACTGGCATAGAGCATATACAGCGTGGCAATGAAAATGCGATAGAGCTGTTTCGCTCGCTGGGAGCCAAAATCTCATTGGAGCAAACAGACGAAGGAACAGGCCAACTCGAAGTACAGGCTCCATACATAGGATAAGCACCTCGCGGCTGTTACGGTTGTATTTATCTTTTTGAACAAATGAAGCTTTCAGTCGTAACGGGTGAAATGCGCAGAGGATGATGGAATAATGCTGGAACATACGCTTTTGAAGGCAGAAGAGGTTGCTGTAGCTGCTGCACGGGAAGCTGGGAATATTGCACGTCATTTTTTTGCTGAAGGTTGTCGTGTCGAAGAGAAGGGCGAGTTCAGTGATGTGCTGACTGAAGCTGACCTGAAGGCAGAGGAAGCAATACTGAAGCGGCTTCATCACGAATTCCCCGATCACCGGATTCATAGCGAAGAGAATGGGTGGTCGGGTGTGGACAGCGACTGGTTATGGCTGGTCGACCCATTGGATGGAACGAACAATTTTGCGATTGGAATGCCTTTGTTTGGAGTTTCTGTGACCTTAATCTATCGAGAGCAGCCCGTTCTTGGTGTAATTTACGATACGATGCAGGACAGGATATATGTGGCCAAGCAGGATCAGGGTGCAACTTGTAATGGTGCGGCGTTGGAGCTCCAGGTACGTCCTCTACCCAAGCGACTGACCATAGGGTGGATACAAGGCCATGCGGTGCAGAATCATGCAGAAGCTATTCGTTTACGCAGGCATGTGGAAAGCAGTTCCAAACGGATGCTGCGGCTGTGGGCACCTACCTTGCAGTGGAGTATGCTCGCAAGAGGGCATATTGACGGGATCATTTTGTACAATTCGGAAGGCGATGATCTATACTCCGGTTTGCTGCTTGTGCAGGAAGCGGGGGGCTTGATTATGGATTTCAAAGGGAATCCTTTTAAGGGAATGAATCCCGAGCCCTATCTGATTGCATGTCATGCCAGTCGCAAGGATGCATTGCTGCAAATGGTTTATGACGGACTATATACGCTTGCTTAGGCGGTGTGAGGATGTTACTTAGCGATTGATAAGGACTGTTGAGGGCATTAGCTCCCATACAGTTCTTTTTCAAGTCATTCATCAGGTGCAAGATTCGGAGGAGCGTATATGAAGGGCTTGCTTAAGGGAATGGTTCTGTTTTATCGTAAATTTATTTCTCCACTTAAACCGCCAACCTGTCGCTTTTACCCGACCTGCTCCCAATATGCCTTGGATGCCTTGGAGCTGCATGGACCTGCTAAAGGTTCCTGGCTGGCGGTTAAAAGAGTATGTAAATGCCATCCTTTTCACCCAGGTGGTATTGATCATGTTCCACCTAAATCGTAGTTGATCGTCATTCGGCTGAACGGTATTGGCATTGCAAACATTGTATTAAGGATGCTTATCGGCCTTTCTCTTTTTTGAAAACACCTAACAGGCCAAGTGTCAATAGCGAAACACAACCTACGACCATCATCGACAAAATCATATATACGAAATCCATCATATAATAATCACCTCTTCTTATCAGTTTATTACCTAAGTATTACCCAATATTAGAAAGAAAAGTGCGTACTGATCAAAAATATTATAGGTGAACGACGCAGCTTCACGACTCATGGACTTACGGGCTTGACAGTCGATGTTTTGTTAGTTATATTTGGCTTAATCTATAATTGTCAATCCGATGAATGGAATAGTACTTTGCAGAGTGTCATACAGAGAGCCGGGGAAGCTGGAAACCGGTTGACCGAAGTAAGGGAAGATGGCCCAGGAGGATATGATGGTGAGCAGCAGCAGCTTGTGATCAGGCAGGCTCTGTATGTAAGCTGTCATCGTAGTTCCGGCGTTAACGGAAAGTCGCAACATGACTTACTGAGCCTTGATGATCCGGATGTATCGGATTGTGGGGGAAGTTGGGTGGTACCGCGTGAGCACAAGCTCTCGTCCCAAGCTGGACAGGGCTTTTTCTGTTTTTTTACGAAGTCAGTTTGTTTTACAAACAAGTAGATGCTTACGAAGTCAGTTTTCTACGAAAACTTTTAGGAGGGCAAACCAAATGTCGAATAAACAAAAAACGTTTTACCTAACCACCCCGATCTACTACCCAAGTGATAAGCTGCATATCGGTCATGCCTACACCACTGTCGCGGGGGATGCGATGGCCCGTTATAAAAGACTGCGCGGCTACGATGTCATGTATTTGACAGGCACTGACGAGCATGGGCAAAAAATTGAGCGTAAAGCGCAGGAAAAAGGTGTCACTCCTCAACAGTTTGTAGATGAGATTGTTGGTGGCATTCAGGAGCTGTGGGGAAAGCTGGATATTTTCTACGATGATTTTATTCGTACAACTGAGCCGCGTCACAAGCTGTCGGTGGAGAAGATTTTTGCTCAATTGATGGAGCAGGGCGATATTTATTTAAGTACCTATGAAGGCTGGTACTGTACGCCCTGCGAATCGTTCTTTTTGGAGAACAAGCTCGTTGACGGCAAATGTCCAGACTGTGGTCGCCCTGTAGAGCTGATCAAGGAAGACAGCTATTTCTTCCGGATGAGTAAATATGCGGACCGACTGCTTGAGTACTATGAGCAGAACCCGGATTTTATCCAACCCGAATCGCGTAAAAATGAGATGATTAATAACTTCATCAAACCAGGTCTGGAGGATCTGGCGGTTTCTCGTACGACCTTTGATTGGGGAGTCAAGGTGCCCGGCGATCCGTTGCATGTCATCTATGTATGGATCGATGCCTTATCGAATTATATAACAGCACTTGGTTACGGGTCAGAGGATGATGCCAAATTTAAAAATTACTGGCCTGCAGATGTACATCTCGTCGGCAAAGAGATTATTCGCTTTCATACGATCTACTGGCCCATTATGTTGATGGCGCTTGACATTCCATTACCCAAAAAGGTGTTCGGACACGGCTGGCTGCTCATGAAGGATGGCAAAATGTCCAAATCCAAGGGCAACGTCGTAGATCCGGTTACTCTGATTGACCGTTATGGACTGGATGCACTTCGTTATTACCTGCTGCGTGAGGTTCCATTTGGCTCAGACGGCACATTCACACCTGAAAGCTTTATTGAACGGATCAATTTTGATTTGGCGAATGATCTGGGTAATTTGTTAAGTCGTACCGTAGCGATGATCGAGAAGTACTTTGACGGTATTCTGCCCGCTTATGCAGCTGGAGCTACCGAATTCGACACGGTTCTGCTGGACACGATAAGCCAGGCAGCCATTAAAGTAGAAGAAGCGATGGAGAAGATGGAGTTTTCCGTAGCGTTGAGTGAAATATGGAAAATGACCAGCCGCACCAATAAATATATCGATGAAACCCAACCTTGGACTTTAGCCAAGGATGAGAGTAAACGTGACGTTCTGGGATCAGTCCTGTACGTGCTGGCAGAATCGCTAAGGATATCCTCAGTAATGCTGCAGCCTTTCTTGACTCAGACTCCGCGTGGTATTTGGCAGCAGCTTGGGGTAAGCGAAGAAGCTCAGCCTGCCTGGGATACGATCCATACGTTTGGACTACTGCCGGCTGGTATTCGTGTAGCCAAAGGAGCAGCGTTATTTCCTCGACTTGAAGTGGAGAAGGAAGTAGCCTACATTGCAGAGGCTATGGGCGGAGGCGCAGCAGCCAGTACTGAAGGAGCTGGAGCAGAACAAGCGGCAGTGGCGGCAAAGGAGCAAGCTCCCAAGCAAAACGCCGGCAATCAAACTTTTGCTGTTAAAGGATCAGCCACAGCGGCCCCAACGACAAGTACAGATGAAACGGCTGCGGAAATTTCCATCGATGATTTTTTCAAGGTCGAGCTTCGTGTTGCAGAAGTATTGGCTGCTGAACCGGTCAAAGGGGCTGATAAGCTGCTGAAGCTTCAACTGGATCTGGGAACCGAACAGCGTCAGGTCGTATCGGGTATAGCGAAATTTTATACGCCAGAGCAAATGGTTGGACGCAAGGTGATCTGTGTCACGAACCTGAAGCCGGTCAAGCTGCGCGGCGAATTATCTCAAGGAATGATTTTGGCTGCATCTCACGGAGACCAATTAACATTGGCTACAATTTCTGATGCACTTCCTAACGGATCTGTGGTAAAATGAGGAATGTTCACGTTAACATTGTCCAAAGGAATCCCAATATCAGGAGGCATTCAATACGATGCAAAACAAAGATGGAATGAATTACGCCCCTCAGGGCAAACCGAATCCGGTTGTAGGTAAGGGAGAATTTCTTTTTGCTGCTGTTGCTTTGGATCATGGTCATATTTATGGAATGACTAATGGATTAATCGAAGCAGGTGCAGAGCTGGTTGCCGTTTATGATCCAGACCCTGCCAAGGTAGCCGCTTTTATCAGTAAGTACCCGCAAGCCAGAGCAGCCGCTTCCGAAGCGGAGATCTTGAATGATACTTCAATCCAATTAGTTGCAAGTGCGGCTATTCCATCGGATCGCTGCGCATTGGGACTACGCGTGTTGGATTCAGGCAAAGATTATTTTACAGATAAAGCGCCATTGACTTCTTTGGAGCAGCTTGAGCAGGCTCGCGCAAAGGTTAAAGAAACCGGCCGTAAATATATGGTGTATTACAGCGAGCGTCTTCATGTGGAAAGTGCTGTATTCGCAGGACAATTAATTGAGCAAGGGGCGATTGGCCGTGTTGTTCAGGTTATTGGCTTTGGGCCTCACCGCTTGAATGCTCCATCGAGACCGGATTGGTTTTTCAAATTTGACAACTACGGCGGTATTCTGTGCGATATCGGCAGCCATCAAATTGAGCAGTTCCTTTACTTCACAGGAGCTAAGGATGCAAGAGTAGTTAGCAGTAAAGTAGCTAATTACAAGAACAAGGATTACCCGGAGCTTGAGGATTTTGGCGATGCTACCCTTGTGGCTGATAATGGAGCAACCAACTATTTCCGCGTTGACTGGCTGACACCGGACGGTCTGGGTACTTGGGGAGATGGCCGTATGACCATTCTCGGTACTGAGGGATATATCGAAATTCGTAAATATATTGATGTTGCCCGTGATCCAAGCGGCAACCATTTGTATCTGGTAAATCAAGAGGGCGAAAAGCATTTTGCTCTGACTGGCGAAGTAGGCTATCCTTTCTTCGGACAGCTGATTCTGGATTGCATCAACCGTACCGAAAATGCGATGACGCAGGAGCATGCTTTCAAGGCAGCAGAGCTTTGTATCAAAGCACAACTGCAAGCGGAGCGCATTGAGACTGCTTAAGAAATTGAATAAGAATCTAAATTCAAAGCATCCTTCTGCGGACAAGTCCCGGAGGGGTGCTTTTTGTCGTTTAATCGTAATAATTATTAACAGTTGACAAGCCGAGGAAGTGGAACGTATAATCTAAACTGCTAATGAAAATTATTACGATTTACATAAAGGGGATTTTGAAATGTTTTTCGGAAAAAAATGGTTGTTCTCAATGATGATTATTGCAGGCTTGTCGGTAGTTATGGCTGGTTGCGGAGAATCCAAAGCAGCGCTTTCTCCAGATAAAATAAATGTTGTTGCCAGCTTCTATCCGCTCTACGATTTCACAAAGAAAATCGGTGGCGATCATGTGAATGTGATCAATTTGGTTCCGACAGGGGTTGAACCGCACGATTGGTCCCCCAAGGGACGCGATATGCAAAATATATCCAGAGCGCAAATGTTTCTTTATTTGGGCGCAGGCTTTGAAGGCTGGGTCGATGATACTTTGAGCAGCTTGCAGAAGGACACCAAAGTCACAGTGGTTGAGGCCAGTAAAGGTCTATCATTGATCGAAGCGGCCGAGGAAGAGGTGCAAGAGGCGAAAGGGAAAGCAGACAGCCATAATCACACCGCCACTGAACACGGTCATGTCGACCCGCACGTTTGGTTGAGTCCTCTTAATGCCAAGCAAATGGCACTTACGATCAAAGATCAATTGGTGCAAATCGATGCTGCTCATAAGGCGGATTATGAAGCGAATTATACTAAATATGCTGCCCAGCTGGATCAATTGCATAATCAATACAAGCAGGCATTAACGCCACTAACGAAAAAGCAAATCGTCGTAACGCATCAATCGTTCGCTTATTTAACGAAGGAGTACGGCCTAACACAAAAGCCGATAATGGGTCTGTCTCCAGATGCAGAGCCTACCTCCAAGGGACTTCAGGAAATCAATGAATTTATTCGAACGAACAACGTTAAATACATTTTCTTTGAAGAGCTCGTATCGGATCGCTTGGCCAAAACGCTTGCCAAGGATGCCAAGGTAGAGACGATGGTGTTGAATCCAATCGAGGGATTGACGGATGAGCAGACGAAAGCTGGGGCTGATTATATCTCATTGATGGAAGTTAATTTGAAAAATTTAATAAAAGCATTACAATAGAAGAAAGAGACAAGGAAAACCTGTGATAAAGGAGCTTGCACTTATGACTTCTATGGCTGCTGACCCCCGATGTCATCGTAGTATCATTGAGATTGATGATGTCGTTTTTTTTTATGAACAAAAAAAGGTGATCGAGCATCTGAGCTTCTCGGTATTGGAGCGCGATTTTGTTGGGCTTATCGGCTCTAATGGTGCAGGGAAAACAACGCTGCTCAAGATGATTGTTGGTCTCCTGAAGCCGACGCAAGGTGAAATTCGTCTGTTTGGTGAGCCGGTATCTTCTTTTAGCGATTGGCACCGAATCGGTTATGTACCGCAAAAAAACTCCTTTAATCCGCTGTTTCCGGCTACCGTCCGCGAGGTTGTACAGTCCGGCTTATACGGCAAAAAAAATATGTTCAAACGAATCAGTAAAGCTGAACAGCAAAAGTGCTCGGATGCACTGTATGCTATGCGGATTGAGGATTTAGCCGATCGCCGTATCGGTCAGCTCTCAGGAGGGCAGCAGCAGCGGGCATTTCTTGCCAGGGCTCTGATTAACAACCCTGAGCTCCTTATACTGGACGAGCCTACGGTAGGGATTGATGCCCAGACGCAGGCAGATTTTTTTCAAATGATCCGGCACATGCACCAGCAGCATCATATTACTTTTTTAATGGTATCTCATGATATGGATATGATACAATCCTATCTGGGTGCGGAGCCCGTAGATAAATGCGGCTCTTTGTCTTTTTATGTGAGGCATACGCACGAGCCGGAAAATTGCCTGGAAACCAATTTGACACATTCGATTCATAAGCTGCGTGAGCAGATAGAAGTTCCAAGTTAACAGATCGTCGCCAAGCTGGGAGAGGAATTTGGGTGGATATATTTTCGGAATATTTTTTTCAACGTGCTCTTATAGGCGGCTTACTGATCGGACTGACTGCGCCGCTGATGGGCATATTTCTCGTGCTGCGGCGGTTGTCCATGATTGGAGATACACTTGCTCATGTATCGATTGCAGGGGTGGCTCTGGGCTTTCTGATTAACGTGTATCCGATCGGAGTCGGGCTTGTGTTTGCTTTGCTGGCCTCCTTCGCAATAGAGCGTCTTCGTAAGGCCTACAAGACGTATGCGGAGCTGTCCATTGCCATTATTATGTCGGGTGGGGTGGCTATTGCTACGCTGCTGTTTACATTGGGCAAAGGCTTCAATATGAACGTGATGAGTTATTTTTTTGGCAGTATTTACACTTTGGATGCGACTGATTTATGGGTGGTTTTTGGGGTAACGGTTCTTGTGGTGGGCGTGATTGCGTTTAACTATAAAGAACTGTTTCTGATGTTTTTTGATGAGGATGCTGCTGGAGTCAGTGGATTGCCACTGCGGTTTTACAATATTATGATTACGATGATGACGGCGCTGGTAATTAGTGTCTCCATCAAAATAGTAGGTGCGCTGCTCGTATCCTCTTTGCTGACCATACCTGTAGCCTGTTCATTGCTTGTTGCCAAAAGCTTTCGCCATTCCTTATTTTGGGCCATACTCTTCTCGGAATTGGCTGTTCTCGGAGGCTTGCTGTCGGCGGGGTTGTGGGATCTGGCGCCGGGCGCTACAATCGTATTGTTCCTGATTGCACTGCTCATTATTATTTTGTTTATTAAAAGGGGTTTACGTTTATAGAATTTGTGAAAATGAACGGTTTGCTCTTGGGAGGTTAAGTATTGGAAGTTAATTTATGGATAGCCCTATGGGCTGGGTTCGCATCGTTTATATCACCTTGCTGCTTGCCGCTGTATCCGTCTTATTTGTCATATATTACAGGCATATCGGTTAGTGAACTCAAAAACGCGAATTCCTCTGCCGGTGTACGTAAACAAACGGTGCTACATACGTTATGCTTTATTCTCGGGTTTTCGATTATTTTCTATAGCCTGGGCTGGGGAGCTGGACTCGTTTCCAATTTCTTTGCTGACTACAAAGGCTTATTACGTCAAATTGCAGCATTGATGATCTTAATGATGGGATTATTCCTGTTGGGGATTTTTCAACCTCAATGGTTAATGAAGGAACGTAAGCTGCAGTGGAAGCTGAAGCCTGCAGGCTACTTGGGTTCTGTGTTGATCGGTATCGGCTTTGCTGCCGGATGGTCACCTTGTATTGGGCCGATTTTGTCTGCAATTCTCGCGCTGGCTGCAACCAATCCCGACTCATGGCTGCCGCTGATTACTGCATATTCGCTCGGATTTGCCATTCCTTTTCTTGTGCTTTCATTTTTCATTGGAACGACTAAATGGATATTACGCTATTCTTCGTTAATTATGAAAATAGGCGGGGGGCTGATGGTTGTTATGGCGATCCTGCTCTATACCGATCAAATGACGAGAATTACCATCTGGCTCAATCAAATTACCCCCGACTGGCTTAAATTTTAAGTGAAATAATCAATATTGGCATTCGGGAACTTATCGAATATCTGATCGGTAATAAACTCGCGCAAAGCATTGGCTTGTTCATCAGGGTACACATATTTGCCTTGACCATAACGACCCCATTTGTATTTGCGTTTGGTCTCATCAAGCTCCAGCTTGGTTTTGGGATACCGCTGCTCGATTACTCTTTTGGCGGTTTTCGTAAAACGGTGCTGGATCAGCTCAAAGCTCAAATCTGAGGTTGCTTCTTCGGGAAGCGCCTCTTTTAATTTCTCCAGCAGCTCCTGATAGCCAGCTTCCCAGCCCTCATGCCAAATAATAGGCGCAATAATAAAACCAAGCGGATAGCCGGCTTTGGCGACCTTGCCTGCCGCGGTGATGCGCTCTGCGAAGCTGGAGGTTCCCGGCTCAAAATTTTTGATTACATAGCTTGCATTGACGCTAAATCGGAACCGGGTATGTTTATTATGGTTTGCATCAAGCAGCGGCTCTACATGGTGAAACTTGGTTACAAAACGTAGTCTGCCAAGCGGCTCGTTAGCCATAAATTCAATCAATTCCTTCAACGAGCCGCCGATATGCTCAAGTCCGACAGGATCAGAAGTACAGGCTGCCTCAAACCGGGTAATTTCCGGTGCTCTTTCGTCGATATAGGCTTTGGCTGCTTTCAAAATATCGTCGGTATTTACATAAATCCGAATATAAGGTTTGGCACCAAGCGTTGTCTGAAGATAACAATAATGGCAGTGGGCCATGCAGCCTGTGGCTATTGGAATTGCGTATTCAGCGGAAGGCTTGGACTGTTCAAATTTTAACGTTTTCCGTATGCCTACAACAAGTGTTCTTTTGGCGATTTTGTATTTTTCCAGCTCGCTATCTCCCGGCAGATTTGTGATCCGATTGTGGGAGGTTGTCATGTGTATGGGCAGACCTTGCTGTTTGGCCCATTCCAGAATTCTTTGCCCTTTGGGGTAGTTAAGGGCGTCCGGCTCGAAATATACGAGTTCAGGAACAAATACTTTAGTTTGCCGTGGGCCTGGTGTTAACAGTTCGGTAGACATGGTACACCTCCTGAAAATTTGCAAGGAACGAGATGGCTGGCGCCAACACAATTGCGGAATTTTGCATAAGATATAGAGATTGATAGGTGGCCTGGCTTGCTTCGGTAATCTGGCTATGTTATAGTAAAAAGCGCTTATGATGACCTTAGTGTGCTTCTTATAGCTGTAATTCATTCTGTAAAAGTGGATTTACTTCTTGCATTCAAGCAGGGTCATTGATGATGTACGGGAGGAACATAAATGGCTACACCGAGCATGGAAGATTATTTGGAGCGAATTTATAAACTTATTGATGAAAAAGGCTATGCTCGCGTATCTGATATTGCTGAGGGACTAGAGGTACATCCTTCGTCCGTCACCAAGATGATACAAAAGCTGGATAAAGACAATTATTTGGTTTATGAAAAATACCGTGGACTTATTTTAACACCCAAAGGGCAAAAAATGGGTAAGCGACTGGTTGTCCGACATGACCTGCTGGAGCAATTCTTAACGCTAATTGGCGTATCCGAGGATACGATCTATAAAGATGTTGAAGGCATAGAGCATCATCTTAGCTGGGATTCGATTACCTGCATTGAAACCTTGATCGAATATTTTAATCGTGACCCCAAGCGCGGCGAAGATTTGATGAAACTTAAGAAAGAAATGGACGAGACCTGAGGTGAAGCAGTCCAGTGAGTATGTTCCGCTGCGCGACCGAAGTGTTCTTCCGATCGCTGTTGTTCATGGAATTCTTGATTGTATTAAACATTTATAGGTTGAATTCCATGAACAAGGCGAGCGCTCCGCTTCTCCAGAACACCACGGTCACTCCGCTTCGTACTCACTGAACTTCTTCTTGGTAAAAAGAAGAAATATGCAAAAAAAGCATCCGATAATTTCGGATGCTTTTTTTGCGTGCTTGCACAAGAATAGCGCAAGAAACCACACCACACCGCATATACTTACTTTTTATTACTAAGTTTGCTTTACCAAACGGGTACCTATGAATAAAAGGAGGGCGATACATAGCGGTTCTACCCAGCAGAAATAGCAGCTGCGCGAATCCCGCAGGGACAGCAAGGGCTGCGCCCCCGAGAACACGAAAGCACGGTCCAGCGAGCAGCCAAAGAAGCAGCAGTCAAGCGTGTCCCGCAGGGACGAAAGCGCCACGAGAACACGAAAGTACGGTCCAGCGAGCAGCCAAAGAAGCAGCAGTCAAGCGTGTCCCGCAGGGACGAAGGCGCCCCGAGAACACGAAAGCACGGTCCAGCCAGCAGCCAAAGAAGCAGCAGTCAAGCGTGTCCCAAAGGGACGAAAGCGCCCCGAGGAACACAACAGTACGCTCATGATCCAGGGAGTCCAGAGGGCAAAGCCCTTTGGGGCCCTCCCCTCAGGGGAGGGTTTGGGAGGGGGAAAGAAATCTCATGAAAATCAATGCTGTATTTGAAGGCGGCGGAGTTAAGGGCATTGCATTGGCTGGAGCCGTTTCAGCAGCTGAAAGCAGGGGAATCGAGTTTCACCAGGTAGCGGGTACATCCTCAGGGGCCATCATAGCCGCTCTAGTGGCATCTGGTTACCAGGCTGAGGAAATGAAAGCCATTATTGAAGCAACACCATTCAAAGCCTTCCTGCAGCGTTCCAAGCTGTTTGATACCAAGGTAGTCGGGCCGGCTGTTCGTCTCTTGTTAAAAAAAGGGCTATATTCGGGAGAAGCATTAGAAAACTGGATGCATAAGCTTTTGTTGGCAAAAGGGATTCGTAACTTTGGTGATTTGAAAAAGAATCAGCTGAGAATTATCGCATCAGATATTTCACAGCGCAAGCTGTTAGTGCTTCCCGATGATATTGCTCAATATGGAATTGATCCGCAGCAGTTGGCCATCTCCAAGGCCGTTAGAATGAGCACGAGTATTCCTTATTTTTTTGACCCAGTGATTATACGTAAAGCGGCAGACAAGCGATTACCGAATGAGACGTTTGCTGAGCAATTTGTTTATGTCGTTGATGGAGGACTTTTAAGTAATTTTCCATTATGGATCTTCGATCATGATGACGTTCCTGCTCTGGATTCCATGATTCCGACAGTGGGCTTCCAGCTTGTAGGTAGAGGCTCTAGCAAGCCCAATACGATATACGGTCCTTTAACGATGTTCAAGGCGCTATTTTCCACCATGATGGATGCTCATGACGAGCGTTATATTGAGGAGGTCAATCGATTTCGGACAATTAAAATCCCTACGCTTGGGGTAAGTATTACACAATTTGATATACCTTTGGAAACAAGCAGGCTATTGTATGACTCTGGCAAGAAGGCAGGTGAACGATTTTTTGACAAATGGAGGCTCAACGACTATAAGCAAGATTACGTAGAACATGTGCTTCGCAACAACAAAGCAATAATTATTTAAGTGATGAAGGGAAGCTGTGTTTAAGGAGCGCAGGAATGCTCGGCATGATTAGATAGCAAAATAAAAAACGGCGAGAAGCTCGCCGCTTAATGATATTTGGGAGGCTCATCTGAGTTTCCCTTATTTCCGTTAATGACACGGAACGTGGCATCCCTTGTACGTCTTTCTTTCCCTTTGCCAAAACGTGTTGTCGTTGTCTTTCTTTTGCCCCATTTGTTGGGTGGGTACTTTAGTAACAGGAAAATGACACCGAATACGACAATCGGGATGATGAGCTGGGAAGCCATCGAGGCAACACCTATCAATGCTAATCCCAGTATGATGTAGGTAGCAATGGAATAACGGCCAGATTTCATTACGTTTCCTCCTTAGAGTTTTCGTAGAAAACTTCCTTATTATACAATTAAAGCTTTAGCTTCTGATCGATTTCTCTCATCCGGTTAAAGGATGCAATGGACACTTCTACCTGCGAATTATCAGGCTGCTTGGTTGTGAGCATTTGCAGCCACAATCCGGGATAACCCAGATAACGCAGAACAGGCACTTCACGCAAGCTGTTGGTGAATCGAAGGACCTCATAAGAAACACCAATAACTACGGGAAGAAGCACAATACGCTGTACGATGCGCTCAACAAACGAATCGTAAGTAAAAAATGAGTAAATGATGACACCTACGAGCACTGTGAACACGATAAAGCTGCTGCCGCAGCGATAATGCAGTGTACTGAATTTTTGAACATTGGCTACGGTTAATTCCATGCCAGCTTCATAGGCACTGATCACCTTGTGCTCGGCTCCGTGGTATTGAAACAGACGCTTGATCATCGGTGTTAAGGAAATAAAGTAAATGTAGGCTACCAATAAAATGATTTTGATCAAGCCCTCAATTAAATTATGCCCAATCTGATTGTGAAATACGTTGGCGAACAGCAGCTGCTCAATAATAGGAGGAACGAGTGTAAATACGAATTTACCAAATACAAAGGACAACACGCCGACCACGGCAACTCCCAGAATCATGGAGACCCGCCCAGCCATGGATTCCTTTTGCTCTTTCTTCAGTTCCTCGGGGTCCTGTTCGCCTTCGGCAAATGATTCAGCGGAAAAGTTCAAATGCTGCGCGCCTTTGGCACTTGCTTCAACAATACCTACAATCCCGCGGATAAAAGGAATCTTTTTTAAGGCTTGAACCCACCCGATCTCTTTTTTAGGAACTTCTAAATATTGAATGGAATTATCTTTTCGGCGTACCGCCGTAACGTGTACAGTTCGACCTGCAAACATAACTCCTTCGATTACGGCCTGACCACCGTAAATTCCACTTGGTTGCTCTTTTTGCGACACGATCTGCACCTTCTTTTGTAAATGATGAGTGAGGTTTCTTCATTATTGTATCGGATTCAAAGAGAGAAAGCTACTATCGATTAGTTAACAGAAAAATGCGTATACTAACTTTACCAGCCCGAATGGATAGTCAAACCTTTGCGAGGAATGGGGGATCACGATGGATATGGAACAAGCAGCCGCTCTTAGTTCTAATAAATGGTTTTTTTCGTTGTACATCGGCTTTTATGCTGGATTGATTTGGGGAGCAGTCAAGATGGTGGAAAGCCTGTTCCACTTCAGCAGCCTGACACCAGGATTCATGGTCGAACCGTTTTTTAAAAGCAGCTTTTTGGTAACCTGGCAAGGTTATTTGCTCGGATGGTGCGTATTTATCGTATTTTCAATTGCAGCTTCGCTGCTGTACGCTTTACTTTTGGCCAAATCGGCTGGACCCTGGGCGGGACTTGGGTACGGGGCGATATGGTGGGGCTTGATTTTTTTATTAATCGGTCCCCTTACAGGAATGATGAATTGGATTGCTTATCTTGATTTGAAAACCATACTGACGGAGTTATGTTTATTCATACTGTGGGGTTTGTTTATCGGGTACAGTATAGCCTATGAGTTTAACGATGAACGCGAACGTGAGCCCTTCAAAAAAGGCAGGTCCAGCCCGCAGGCAGAATGAGCTTGTCGCTGTAAACATGAAACTATCGAAAAAACAGTTCTCAAATCGAAGAAACTTATGGTAAAATAAGAGGTACGCGAATTTTAGTCAACTTTTGTTGGTTATGGAGGGTCTGCTTTGAAACAAATCTTGGTATTAAATGGCCCTAATTTGAATATGCTGGGTGTTCGAGAGCCAGGCATATACGGTTCATTGTCGCTGCAAGCCATAGAGGATAATCTTCGAAAGCTCGCTGTAGAGCTGGGTGTGGAGCTGGAATGCTTCCAATCCAATCATGAAGGCGCGTTGATCGATAAAATCCATGAGGCTTTCGGCAAGCAGCAGGGAATCATTATGAATCCCGGAGCATTTACCCATTATAGCTATGCCATTCGTGATGCGATAAGCGCTGTGCAGCTACCATTGATTGAAGTACATATTTCCAATATCCATAAAAGAGAGCCTTTCCGGCATGTGTCGGTGATAGCTCCCGTTGCGCTTGGTCAAATTGCAGGCCTTGGTGCCGATGGCTATGAGCTGGGTCTGCGTGCTTTAGTCAAGCACCTGGATGAGGCGAATCTCACGAAGTGATGCTTACGAAGAAAGACTTTCTTATAGAAAGTCAAGCCTGTGCTTACGAAGTCAGTTTTCCTACGGAAAACAAGCTTACGCTTACGAAGAAGACTTTCTTATAGAAAGTCAAGCCTGTGCTTACGAAGTTAGTTTTCCTACGGAAAACTTTTAGGAGGGAAACCACATGCAAGGACGTTTGGATAAATTGCGTTACGCGCTTCAGGAGCAAGGACTGCAGGCTATTCTGATTACGAATGCGACTAATCGTCAATATATGACAGGATTCACCGGTTCCTCAGGTTATGTGCTGATTTCGGAGTCGAAGGCGTACCTGCTTACCGATTTTCGTTACATGACACAAGCTCCTAAGCAGGCGATCGGTTATGAAGTGGTGGAGCATGCACCAAAAGCAATGGCAACCGTCAAAGATCTGCTGTTGAAGGCGGGTATAACGAAGGTTGGCTTTGAGCAGGATGATATGACCTATGGAACCTTCCTAAGTACATCTGATGCACTAAGCGGGATTCAGCTTCAGGCAACCAGTGGATTGGTAGAAAAGCTGCGGATGATCAAGGATGCGTCGGAGCTGGCTGTCATGCAGGAAGCAGCTGATTTGGCTGACCGTACTTTTGATCATATTTTATCGTTCATTCAGACTGGCACTAAAGAAATTGATATTGCACTCGAAATCGAAATATTCATGCGCATAAATGGTGCAGCGTCTACTTCATTCGAAACGATTGTGGCTTCAGGTGAGCGTTCAGCTCTGCCGCATGGCAAAGCAAGTGACCGAGTGATCCAAACGAACGAATTCGTCAAGCTGGATTACGGCGCGTATTACAAAAGCTATTGCTCAGACATTACCCGCACGGTTGTTGTTGGCCAGCCTACAGATAAGCACAAGGAAATTTACCATATCGTACTTGAGGCTCAGTTGGAAGCGCTGGACAAGATCAGACCGGGTATGACGGGTAAGGAAGCAGATGCGATTGCGAGAAATGTGATCAAACAGCATGGGTACGGGGATTATTTTGGACACGGAACAGGTCATGGGTTAGGAATGGAAATTCATGAAGCGCCGCGATTGTCGGTGCAGGGAGATACGGTTTTAACACCAGGTATGACTGTGACGGTCGAACCAGGCATTTATTTGCCAGGCTTTGGCGGGGTTCGCATCGAGGACGATATTGTCATCACAGAGACCGGTATTCACATATTAACGCATTCAAGCAAAGACTTGATTGTGTTAGCTTGAGATTAAATCTTTGGCAGCTGCTTGGGTTAGCTGATTAGCACCAGGCTGGCTGCTCACATTTTTAGGGAGGTATTTTTCCGTGATTTCAGTAAACGATTTTAAGACAGGCCTTACCATCGAAGTGGAGCATGACCTATTTACCGTAATTGATTTTCAACACGTAAAACCGGGTAAGGGTGCAGCATTCGTACGCTCCAAGCTCAAAAACCTGCGTAATGGCAATACCGTTGAGCGAACTTTTCGTGCAGGTGAAAACGTAGGCCGTGCTCACATCGAGAACCGTGAGATGCAATACCTGTATGCCAGCGGTACCGAGTATACGTTCATGGATACCGAAACTTACGACCAGTTCAGTCTGGATGCCAAGCAATTGGAATGGGAGCTTAAATTCCTGAAGGAAAACATGATGATTCATATCATGAGCTACCAGGGCGAAATTCTCGGAATTAACCTGCCAAACAGCATTGAGCTTAAAGTTGTTGAAACAGAGCCGGGTATTAAAGGAAACACAGCTACTGGTGCAACCAAAAGTGCAACACTGGAAACAGGTCTGACGGTTCAAGTGCCTATGTTCATTAACGAAGGCGATGTGCTGTTGATCGATTCCCGTGAAGGAAAGTATATTTCCCGCGCTTAGTTCATACCCTTTGCACAATCGAAATCCATACCGAAACCGGTATGGATTTTTTGCTATCCAATTCGCAGGTAAGTTGTTCCTATTTGATTGTAGATTATGTTATTTTTTGGTTTAATTAGAAAGGGGGTGAACCTCTGTATGTACAAAGGACTGGTGAATCGATTGATTAATCTAAAAGATTACAAGGATACGAAGGCAATTATAGAGCTGCTCACCGAATGTATGTATCCTGATCAGGAACGAGTCCTGAGAGAATTTGAGGCATATCAAAGCAATGAATTCAAAAGGCTGCTCGGTATCATCGAAAATGATGAATTGGTGGGGCTTCTCGGAGTTATTGCCCAGGATGATGATCAAGTTGAATTAAAACACATAGCGGTCAAAAGCTCGCATAGAAGACAAGGCTTGGGCAAAAGTATGATTACAACATACATGGAAGAAAGCCCTTTTAGTAGAATGAAGGCAGAGACGGATCAAGGTGCAGTTCATTTTTATAAAAAAATCGGTTTTAACATCATCAGTTTGGGTGAGAAATATCCGGGGGTCGAGCGGTTTGAATGTATATTTAACAAAGCTACGGCTCTTGAGCAGTTAGTAAGTTCAGTAAGTACAGAGGATAAAACCACATTATACATAGTGAGGCATGGACAAACGGAGTGGAATATTCAGCATAAAATACAAGGTCATCAGGATTCACCTTTGACAGAAAAAGGGATTCAACAGGCGCAGTGGCTGAGTGAAGCTTTGGAAGACGCGAAGATCGATATCATCTACTCCAGCTCAAGCCATAGAGCGGTTCGAACGGCACAATTAATCAGGCATACCCGAGATATCGAAATTAAGGAGAGCGATGCTTTCAAAGAAATGAATATGGGTGTCTGGGAGGGGAAAACGCAGGAGGAGGTTCAGGATGGCGATCCGGAAGCATGGGATCATTTTTGGAACGATCCCGAGAAATTTCAGATACAGGGTGGCGAAACCTTCAGTGCTGTAGCGGAACGATCAGTACATGAATTAAATCGGGTTCTACATGAACATCAAGGCAAATCCATCCTTATTGTAACTCATAGTGTTGTTGTAAAATTGTTGATGGCCATATTTGAGAATCGTCCGATGAAAATCATTTGGAATCTTCCCTATATCCATCCAGCTTGCTTATGTAAGGTCGAGTTTCTAAACGGTGAACCGGAAATTATTTTACACGCGGATATATCCCATTATCAAGAAGAAGGTCTGGAACTGACTTGAATGAACTGAAAGAGAGGTGTTTGCCTTGGGGAAAATAATATGTCTGATCACTGAGGATTTTGCGGATTTTGAGATTACATTGGCATTTCATAAAATAAAGAACGTAGGTCACAGAGACGTGCTTTCAGCCGGTTACGCCTATGAAGCTGTCATGAGTGAGTCCGGTCTGTTCTATAAGCCCAATTTGACAGTATCTGAAGCGTTGGAGCTTGATGATATTGAAGCTCTTATTATTCCCGGAGGGCCAATCCGAGACCAACGACCGGAGCTTACAGATTTGATTGTTAAGCTGGATGGCGACAAGAAGCTGCTTGCAGCGATATGTAACGGCCCTCAGTATTTGGGGAGAGCAGGAGTGCTGCACAAGCATACGTTCACCACTTCTTGCTCGATAGAAGTGATCCATAAGCTCGGTGTTGAGGACCCTTTTCCACGAGTGAATTATAGCGATCTGAGAGTTGTAAGGGACGGAAACATCATAACGGCTAAAGGGCGCGCGTTTGTTGATTTTTCATTTGAGGTATTCGATTATTTGAACATTTATGGAGATCGGTACGAAGAACAAGAGCAGTTATTTAAAGACATTATGAACAAATAAATCAAATCGTTGGAATGGAAGTAATAAAAGAGGTGAGTGGATGAAAGAAATCATCGATCAGGTAAACATTCAAAGAGTAGATGAGTCGGATTTGGCTAAACTGCAGTCTTTGTACATAGAAGCGGCTGCCTGGATGGAAGCGAAGGGTATAGACCAGTGGAGAACAAGTGATTTTACAACCGAGCATATGCACAATCTGATCCGGCAGACGGAGCTGTACCAGGTGAACTGGAACGGTTCGATTATTGGAGGCTTATCGATCCAGTGGAAAGATGCTATTATCTGGAAAGAGCTGGATTGCGATAATGAAGCCGGTTACTTACATAAATTAGTCGTGAAGAGAGAATATAACGGCTTAGGTATTGGGCATACAGTGCTTCGTTGGTGTGAGGCATATATGAAAATGAATGGTAGGAAGCTGCTCAGGCTGGATTGCGTACCGAGTAATGTGAAATTAAACGAATATTATGTAACCGCGGGTTTTGAGTTTCGAGGACGCACGGAGGGTAAGGGCTGGGCTGCAAATTTATATGAGAAAGCTTTTTTATAACAGTAAAAAAGGGTCAGAAATGCCGATATAGTCTATATAGTCTATATGAATAGTTATATCCGTGCCGCTGTTTCCGCCTGTGATAAATGATAATAGCAATCAATAACAATGGGTATGGAGGACTTATTATGAATTGTCCTTTTAAAGAAATATTGAGCTCGGAAGAAGAAATTCAGGAAATTGTTGGGTATCCGAGTGAGGTGGTTAAGAAGAAGGGGATCGATCGATTGGATCAGCATTGTCGCGATTTTATTGCTCTTTCACCTTTGGTGTTTGTCGCAACCTCGGATGATCAAGGACGCTGTGATGTTTCGCCTCGCGGGGATGCGCCCGGGGCTGTACTGGTTCTGGATGAACGCTACATGGTCATTCCAGAAAGACCTGGAAATCGTAGAATCGATTCACTAAGAAATATTGTGCGGAATGCTGCTATTGGACTTATTTTTCTTATTCCCGGTCTTGAAGAAACCTTGAGGGTTAACGGTAAAGCCTATGTGATCAAGGATGCTGAGATACTACAGCAAATGAAAGTCAGGGACAAGCAGCCAAGCTTGGGAATCGGAGTCGAGGTAGAGGAATGTTTTATTCATTGTGCCAAGGCTTTTAAACGATCAGGCCTGTGGGACGTGCATACTTGGGCAGATCAAGATGCGTTGCCATCGGTTCCTACTATTTTGACGTCTCATGTGAATTCTGCTGAGTATACTGTAGAAATCATCAACAAGGGACTGCAGGAAAGCTATGAGAAAAGGCTGTATTAGCTGAAACATAAATTAGGAACTCACATCTGCACTCGTACAAACCTGAATCAGGGGGAGCTGAGCATGGCACAAAAGGAAGCTATTATATTTGATCTTTTTGAAACCTTGATCACTGAATTCGCCAATGGTAGACGCAAAGTGAGTAGAGCATCTAGAGATTATGGCAGCTTAATAGGTCTTTCTAACAGCGAGTTTCAGCAGCAGTGGAACGAACGGCAAGAGATGAGAATGAACGGAGGATATCCAACCTACCGTGCTGTCATGATGGATATTCTTGAAAAGAATAAATTGCCCTATGTGGAGCACGTTATCGAAGCCCTTTACCAGGAACGTATTCTTGAAAAAAGAGTACCTTTTATGGATATTAACACCGATGTTATCGACTTGCTGAAGCTATTGAAGAGAAAGTCTATCAAGCTGGGCCTTATTAGTAACTGTACGGAGGAGGAAGTTCGAGGATGGGCAGAATGCCCGTTAGCGGGTTATTTTGATGAGGTGATCTTTTCTTATCAAGTTGGGTATGCGAAACCGGATATCGCAATATATCAGTTAGCCTGTTCGCGTTTGGAGGTCAACCCAAAGCATTGCATGTTTGTTGGAGATGGTGGCTCTAACGAATTGGCAGGAGCTCGCAGTGCAGGTATGGATGCTTATCAGGCGGCCTGGTATGTTCCCGACTTTATCAGCAGTAAAATCTCAGGTTTTCCGCGATTAGCGGAACCGAATGAGCTATACAAGCAGTTTCTGGACAAGCAGTGATAGTAATCGGCAAGCAACACGTAAGATGAAGGGCGCACAAGAAAGATCTTTTAGAGGTGATTTCCATAATGAATGCATCCGTGCTCCAGTATAAGGACTTTATGCAGGAGGATTTTCCGATCAAATTTGAAATCAGAACGGAAACCAACTACAATCCGTTCTCTCATGGCCATGAGTTTTTGCAAATTTGTTATGTCCTGACCGGAGTGTGCCGTCACATAGTAGAAGGTCAGCAGATGGATTTGCAGCGCGGAGATTTATTCTCCATTCCTACCTCTACGATGCACTGTTTTATGCCTATAGATAAACAAGCCTTTGAATTGGTGCAGCTGGATTTCATGCCTTCACTTCTTGAGGAAAATATTAAGGAGCTATCGAAGATTTCTTTGTCCTGTCCGCTGCTAATTAATTTATCTCCGCGTTCACAGATCGTCATCGAACGTCTGGTAGAAGAGATTAAAAACGAAATGGACACGCAGGATGCGTATCATCAATATGCGGTACGCGCTGATTTGTTGAAAATTCTCGTCATGATCACCCGCGAGGTCAGAGGCTGGGCTCAGCAGGCTGGGTCTGGCTATGAACAGGCTATTCGTGAGGTCATTCATCATATGGAGCAGCACGTTGATAAGCCGTTGACTTTAAAAGAGGCTGCTGCACGAGTATCTGTGTCGCCCAATTATTTCAGTTCGCTGTTCAAAACGGTCACCGGAGTCACTTTTAGCGGTTTTCTATCGGAGCTGCGCTTGCGCAAAGCGGGTGAGCTGCTGCTTCAATCGGATCTGTCAGTTGGAGAAGTGATGGAAGCAGTAGGTTTCTTGCATACGGGACATTTTTTCAAAACATTTAAAATCAAGTATGGCGTTACACCGTTTGCTTACAAGCGGAATCACACAAATAGCAGTAAATAGTGTAGTTTTGTAAGAAGATAGTGCGGTCCCCCTTCGCAAGGTTTCAGCTATAATAAGTTTAGATTCATTATGAATGCGGTTTCGAAGGCATACGTATTTCGGACCTACTAAGCGATCATACACAGAATTGGCAGAATGGATGAGCCGCTTGATTGGAGATTAATGATGAGAACATTAGTAACGGTTTGGAAAAAAGAACTGAAGCAGCTGTTATTCACCAAAGACGTAATCAGGCAGTTAGAGTCAATATCTGAAGTTGACTGGGTGACAGAGGGTACGCCGTATGGAGTGGATCAACTCCATAAGGACATCCATCGTTATGATGCTTGTCTGACATCCTGGGGCTCGCCCAAGCTAACCGTCGAAGTATTGGCACAAGCGAAGCAGCTAAGCTTTGTCGGTCATGCTGCTGGAACGTTAACACCCTATGTCGATGCGGAGATTTTTCAAAAACCTATAAAAGTGGTCAATGCCAATACGGCGCTTGCCAAATCCACCGCTGAGCTGGCCGTAACGTTGATAATGAGCGGTTCATGGGAAATTCCAAATTACCGTGATCGGCTAAAAAGCGGGCAGTGGGGAGAAAGCGCTAGCGGCAATACGGTTATGGGACTATCCGGCCAGACGGTTGGGATCATTGGTCTTGGTGAAATTTCCAGAGAGGTTATCCGTATACTACAGGCCTTCAACACACGATTGCTGTTATATTCACCTTATTGCTCAGTGGAGGAAGCGCAGGCGCTTGGCGTTACACTTTGCAGTCTGGAGGAAGTGTTGAGGAACAGTCGTATCGTGTCCCTCCATGATACATTGACGACGTCTACAAGAGGAATGATAGGTAAAGAGCAGTTAAAGCTGCTTGCCGACGGTGCTTTGTTAATCAACACGGCACGAGGTCCTTTGATTGATGAGGCGGCTTTGCTGGAGCAGCTTATATCGGGACGCATATCTGCAGCATTGGATGTATATCATAGTGAACCTGTTCAGTCGGGTTACCCGCTGCTGAAGCTGCCCAATGTGCTATGCTTGCCGCACATTGGAGCTTATTCCGGCTACTGGAAGTCGCAGCTGGCAGCGATGGTTGTGGAGGATTTGGTCAGGTTTGCGTCAGGACAGCCATGCTTAAGGGAAGTAAATAAGGAACGTTTTTTACGAATGACTGCACAGTAAATGACTATAATAATGATGATTGGAAACGAGGGTTCTAATCAGGAGAGTGAGGATACAATGAAATTATCTTTTACTACCTTAGGATGTCCCGAATGGGAGCTGGATTTAATTATTGAAAGAGCGGTGGAATATGGCTTTGATGCCATAGATTTTCGTGGACTTGCCGGGGAAATGAACATTTACAAGCTGCCAGCTTTTTCTGTAGATGCGATCCAGACTCGCGATCAAATTCAGGCTGCAGGACTTCAGGTATCGTGTTTTTCCAGCTCTGTGAATGTGTTCTCCAAGGAGAATTTCGAGAAAAATGCAGCTGAAATCAAGGAATATGTTAAGCTCTGCTCCATATTTAACACCCGATATATTCGCGTATTCGGTGGGGCTATAGGTGACACGGATCGTGCAGAGGCTGTCCAAACGATGGTACAGCATTTTCAAGAGCTGGGTGCATTGGCGAAGGCGCATGGCGTGAAGCTGCTGCTGGAAACCCATGATGACTGGACCGCAAGTACAGATGTTCAAGCGGTTATGGAGCAGGTGGATTCGGAAGCCGTTGCTGTACTGTGGGATCTTCACCATCCAGTGCGTACGCTTGGCGAGCTGCCAACGGATACATGGCAATCACTAAGTCCTTGGGTCGAATACACCCATGTGAAGGATTCGAAGCTTTTGCCAGATACTGATGGTAAATTTCAATATTGTTTAACTGGACAAGGCAACATTCCATTAGTAGATACGATTAAGCTGCTGCAAGAAAATGGGTATGACGGCTATTTCACATTTGAGTGGGAGAAAAAGTGGCATCCGGAAATCCTGAATGCGGAAGAAGCATTTCCTCAGTATGTACAATTTATGAGAGCTTTGGCTTGATTCACAAGAAAGCTCTGTAGTGGAGTACATGGAGTTGATTTTATAAATAAAAGACTGCTGGGGTTCATGTTTGAACAATCCAGCAGTCTTTTTCATATTTGTACAAGTAATAAAATAATCGACGATAAACACAGACAAGTACTGATCAAACAAAGGAATAATACGACCTGCTTATGGTTGAGGCCCGCACGCAGCAGGCGATAATGCGCTTGGCTTGCATCTGCTTGATAAATGGATTTTCCTTGCAAAAACCGCTTGATGACGACAAAAATATTATCGAATATCGGTACACCGAGAGCCAAAATCGGGATAAATAGCGATAATACAGTGGCTTGCTTGAAGGCGCCATCCAATGCTATAACCGCCAGAATAAATCCGAGAAAGGTTGCTCCTGCATCACCCATGAAGATTTTGGCGGGTGGCTTGTTATATCGCAAGTAAGCGATGGTTACACCAACCAAAATAATGGCCATAATGGCGGGGCTGGATTGGCCTTTTGCCAAGGCGACAACAAACAGCGTAATACCCGATATGGCAGATAGCCCTCCAGCAAGTCCATCCATGCCATCCGAGAAATTAATGACTGTGGTCACACCGAAGATCCATAAAATCGTTAATATAAATTGCAGCAGTACGGGAAGCACTACATATTCACCTGAAAACGGGTTATAAAATCCATCGAAGGTAATACCTGACGCATATACGAGAATGGCGGCTGACACTTGAACAATGAGCTTCGGTAAAGCAGGAAAGTCTTTGCCCTTAGTTTTGTACCAATCATCCATCGTGCCTATCACCAATAATAAAACCCCGCCTGCAAAAATAGCGCCAGTTTGCAAACTAAAATCCCTTGTAACCAGAAGATAAGTAATAAAAAAACCTATAAAGATCACATAGCTTGCCGTAAGCGGAATAGGCTCTCGGTGAATTTTACGTTCAACGTCCTGACGGGGCTTGTCCACAAAATCCAATCGAAATGCCAATTTCCCAAATGGGGGTATGAGCACCAGCACAATGACAAATGAAATTAGAAAGGAAAAAGCATATAAAATAATCGTCACCACCGATTGTTAGGATTCCATAAGTATACATTTAATAGAGAAGAATGTCGATTGAAATCAAGCAAGCTTGCAGTCAGGCAGATCGAATTCAATTGCAGCACCTGGGGCTGCGGGATTTTTAGGTTTCGTACAGAACCTGCCCTGTTAAGGATAGATCATATCCATGAATGGATTGAAGATCATTGTGAAATGCTTCCGTTTGCAATAATTGAAGAACGTGTTCCAGCCATATCTTATTTTCCGGCTTTTTCAGCATGACCAGGTCATATCGTTCCTGAATTAACGGAATAAATTCAATATTTCCGACAATTATGGCTGCCTTTTCAATACCAACCCCAACATCGGCTTCTCCTGCTGCTACTTTTCCGGCCACTGCCAGATGGCTCGTTTCCTCCTGATCGTATCCTCTTATTTGACTCGAATCTAAATGCTGCAATCGCAGCTGCTCATCCAGCAGCACTCTGGCGCCAGAGCCCTTTTCACGATTAACAAGACGAAGACCAGGTCTGCTTAAATCGCTCCAATGGCCGAGCTTTAATGGGTTGCCGCGCTGTACGTACAATCCGGCTTGCCGTGAAACGAGATTCACAACTACATAGGAAGAGCCGACGAGCAGCGTACGTATATATGGCAAATTATATGCACCTGTATCACCATCGAGCAAATGAGTGCTTACAATATCGGCTTCGCCCTTGTACATCGATATTAAACTGTCCATGCTGCCAACAAATGCCCTCAATGGTCGAATGCCTGGAATGCTTCGTTCCATATGCTTGGCTAATAGATCAAGACTCATGTCCTGGCCTGTGATCACGAGAGGTCGAATTCCGTTTGTGTTCGGAAAATGGGAAGGTGATGAACTATAATGAGCAGATGGTAAATGAGGCACTGCTGTATGCTCAGAGCGGTCAAGCTTCTCTGATTGCAGGGCTGGATGCTGTGAGGGCGGAGCTTCTGCAGACTGGGATTGGAGTAACGTCTGCATCGTTTTAGATCGCTGCTTGTAGGCTTCAAGATCTGCAGCGTCTACGCGCATTTGTTTGCCAACCCGATAGGAGGGAAGCTCGCCTTTTTTGATTAGATCGTAGACGGTGAGCTTGGATATTTTTAAAAGCCTGGATATATCTTCGGTTGTATACGAGGAATCGTTGGGCATGTAGACCTCCACGTGCTTGATTTGGAATCATTCATTTCAATTATTAATTGTATCACATCTAGAATAGTCTCAGCTCTAAATCATGTCTGTCATAGCTTGAAAAAATTCCGAATAATCAACTATAATCAAATATAACTAATTATATCTAATTATAATATATGGAGGCTCGATGATGAGGGAAAAAGCAGTGAGAAATCAATTATGGGTACCGATTATTGCGATGACTTTACTGATTGCCGGTTGTGGGACCAAGACGGAGCCAATGGCTGAAGCCGGTGCTGGTTCAAAGCAGCAGCAAAGTGCGAGTCCAGCTCAAGCGCCTGCAGAAGCAGTGGAGCTGACGATTTCAGCAGCTGCAAGCTTGACGGATGCACTAAAAGAAATTCAGACAGCCTATCAGGCCAAAGTAAAAAGTACGAAGCTTAACTTTAATTTTGGCGCATCGGGAGCGCTGCAGCAGCAAATCGAGCAGGGGGCTCCTGCAGACTTGTTCTTATCCGCGGCTACGAAGAATATGAAGACGCTTGTTGATAAGCAGCTGATTGATTCAGGAAAGCAGAAAAACCTGCTGACCAACGAATTGGTCGTTGTTGTTCCTTCAGATGGCAAGGTATCCATTGGCAGCGAAGCGGATCTATCGAAGCCGGAAGTGCTCCATGTTGCAATCGGCATACCCGAAAGTGTTCCGGCTGGCAGCTACGCCAAGGAAGCTTTAACCTACAGCAAGCTGTGGGATAGTCTGCAGCCGCGACTGGTTCAAGGGAAAGACGTCAGACAAGTACTGCAGTACATCGAGACAGGCAATGCGGAAGCGGGTTTTGTTTATAAAACGGATGCTTTGACCTCTTCTAAAGTAAAGATTGCGTTTGCCGTCGATCCAAAGAGCTATCAAGCTGTTGAGTATCCTATCGGTATTGTGAAATCGACCAAGCATAGCAAGGAAGCCGAAGACTTTTACAATTATTTGCAGTCCAAAGATGCGCTCGATGTGTTCGTTAAATTCGGTTTTACGGTTCCCAAATAAATGATAGCTGAACTTCATTGGGGTGAGCTTTGGCCTCCAATCCGTCTGTCTCTTCAAGTTGCACTTCTCTCCAGTGTTGTTGCTGCCTTATTGGGAGTCGCAATTGCATGGTGGATGTCACGCAAATCGTTCAAGGGCAAGCTGCTGCTTGAAACGCTGTTTATGCTGCCCTTGGTACTGCCTCCCACCGTTATCGGCTTTTTACTTCTAGTCATGCTGGGCAGAAAAAGTATCGTCGGCCGCTTCATGGAGTGGCTGTTTCATGCACCGGTTATTTTCTCCTGGTGGGCTGCCGTTATTGCTTCTATAGTGGTAGCCTTTCCATTGATTTATCAGACGATGAAGGTAGGTTTTGACTCTGTCGACATCAGTGTGGAGGAGGCAGGGCGTTCAGATGGGGCGAATGCTTGGCAGGTTTTTCGCTTCATTACTTTGCCTTTGGCAGCACGTTCGCTCATAACGGCTTATATCTTGGGCTTTGCCCGTGGTCTTGGCGAATTTGGTGCGACCTTAATGATAGCCGGCAATATTCCAGGTGTTACACAGACGATACCGACAGCGATCTATGTGGCGGTAGATTCAGGCAAAACAACAATGGCCTGGGCCTGGACAGTCTCGATCATCCTGATTTCCTTTCTTTTGTTGTTCATGACAAGACGTAGAGTAAGCACGTAATAGCTCGGACATTGGGTAATGCTAGAGGTGGTTATGCATCCGTCTAACAATAGAGCGTGCGTTGTGATGTTCCGCGGGGTTATTCAATCCCCCACGTTTGACATTGATAATCGTTATCATTTAAAATGGATGCAATACGTTTAAATCGAGATGTCAGAGGAGGATTTAATTGTGGAATACAGAATTGAAAAGGATACGATAGGTGAAATCAAGGTTCCTGCACATCAGCTTTGGGCGGCACAAACGCAGCGAAGCTTTGAAAATTTTAATATTGGCACCGAAAAAATGCCGCAAGCTATCATTCAGGCTTTTGCTATTCTCAAGAAAAGTGCGGCAGCGGCTAACCTGAAGCTGGGCAAGCTGGATAATGTGAAAGCAGCTGCAATTATCGCTGCTGCCGATGAAATTATTAGAGGAGAGCTTGATGATCATTTCCCGCTTGTGGTATGGCAGACGGGGAGCGGTACCCAATCCAACATGAACGTCAACGAGGTAATTGCCAACCGTGGGAATCAAATTCTCAAAGCACAGGGCAGTGAGCTGAAAATTCATCCGAATGACGATGTGAACAAGTCGCAAAGCTCTAACGACACGTTTCCAACAGCGATGCATATTGCTGGTTTAATCGCGATTGAAGAGCAGGTATTACCAGCTATTGCACTGTTAAAAGAAACCTTTCGCCAGAAAAGCGAGGTATTTGCGGACATTATCAAAATTGGGCGAACCCATCTTCAGGATGCGACTCCATTGACACTTGGACAGGAGATTAGCGGCTGGCACCGGATGCTGGAAAAAACGGAGTCCATGATCAAACATAGCTCCGAATCCTTGAAGGAGCTGGCTATCGGAGGAACAGCTGTGGGTACGGGAATCAATGCCCATCCCAAATTTGGCGAGATTGCAGCTGAGGAGATCAGTGAGCTGACTGGCAAAGAGTTCACGTCCGCATCCAATAAATTTCATGCGTTAACGAGCCATGATGAATTGGTTTATGTACATGGCGCTTTAAAGGCTCTTGCTGCAGACCTGATGAAAATTGCTAATGATGTACGTTGGCTTGCCAGTGGACCGCGCTGCGGCATCGGAGAACTGATTATTCCGGCAAATGAACCAGGCAGCTCGATCATGCCGGGTAAGGTGAATCCGACTCAGAGCGAAGCATTGACAATGGTGGTCTGCCAGGTTATGGGGAATGATGCCGCTATCGGCTTTGCGGCCAGTCAAGGCAATTTTGAGCTGAACGTATTCAAGCCGGTCATTATTTATAACTTTCTGCAATCCACAAGGCTGCTTGCAGATTCGATTCGTTCTTTTAATGACCACTGTGCAATTGGGATCGAGCCGAATTACGCAGTAATTCAAAACAATGTGGAACGCTCGCTTATGCTGGTTACTGCTTTAAATCCTCATATCGGCTATGAAAATGCTGCTGCTGTTGCCAAGCTTGCCCATAAAGAAGGGTCTACACTAAAGGAGGCAGCCGTTAAGAGCAAGCTTTTGACCGAAGAAGAATTTGATCGTCTGGTGAAACCGGAGCTGATGATTCATCCTGGCGAAGAATAAAAAAATACTTGATAATAATTATCATTATTGATAAAATGAAACCATAATCACAAAGAAAAAAGGAACCCGAGGGTTCCCATACATTCATTGCTAAATTTCTTGCAATCGCAGCTTATTTCGATTCAAACGTTTTGCAATCTGTTTCTGCAGAGCTGTGGGCTTGTTTTGATTGATGGTTTGTAATGTAAATGGATGAAGCGGTACATTGGTTTTCATTAGCCCAGTGACGACAGGAATTCACTTCACATAACACGTCTTTAGCCATAGTCAGGCACCTCCTTTACGTAGAATACAACACAATTTCATAGTTAGCTTGTACAAGGTGGATCTTGTACAAGCAGCGAAACCCTCAATATTTGAAGATAGTGAGGGTTTTTGTGTATGAATGTGTAGTTGCTTTGACCAGCATAGCAAATTTTCTGACAATTATCAAATTCGGCAAGCAGCCTTCTGATTTTCTGCGAATCACTGGAGTATGAACTTCTACTTCCTGGATAGCCAAAGAGCAGCTCGCATGAAGCTGCTCTTTGTACAAGATTGTAGGTTATGCGTGCGCTGTAGTAGGCTTTTTACCTGTTCCTGCTGCTCCATCCGTAGGTTTATTCTTATTTGTGAACCATTGGCGAAGGTATGGCATCAGGTAGTAGTCAACGCCGAATCTGCCAGTGTTCGCTCCTGCCATGAATAAGATCACACCGATAAGAATGAACCAAGGATTCGTGCTTACAGTGCCTGCGAACATGAACATGAAGTTCATCATCAGTCCGAAGAATGCTGCTGCTGTGGTCAGAACACCGAGTATCAAGCCAAGTCCTACCAGGAACTCACCAAGCGGAATCAAGAAGTTAATGATCTTGACATTAGGTAGTGCAAAGTTTTGGATAAATGCAGTGAAGGTTGGATAAATAAGTTCATTGGTTGCCTTGTCGATCACTGGTTTGGTGACCGCGTTATTCAGAAAGCCTGTTGCATCAAATCCTCCGGTCAGCTTCTGCCATCCGTGAGTGAGCCATTCATAACCAATGAATAATCTGATGACAAGCAAGATACCTGCTGCATATTTATTTTCTCTTAGCCATTGTCCAAACATGAGTATCATCTCCTAATTTTATTGTGAAAAAATTCACATCATTGTCTAAAAAAAATGTTGATTTACTTGTGCCAGCTACGGGATCGTTTATGTGGTTGTGTTGTCATCTTCCATCAATCCTTCCGTTTGTTGTCTTTCTGTTATCTTACACCCTTAATTTAACATGTTATGGATCCTATGTATGTGATTATAATCACAGCCAAGAAATAATTGGATGCATCCGTGGACAATAATAAACCTCCCAAGCTCAGTGAAAGCCGGGAGGTTATTTGCATTAAATCAATATGGGTATTCAATTGAAAAACAGTTATTGTGGGATCTCCTGCAGCAATAATAGGGCCATGAATTGCTGGGTCGTAAGATTGCCAAAATAGTGATGGATATCAATGCTGTTAAGAACATTAAAAATAGCCTGCTGTTCATACTGGATGCCTGTGAGGTGTTGTTCCAATTCAGATACGTCATGAGTGCCGAAGAAATCACCGAAAATATGGATCGACGCTATTTTACCCTGAATGACGTTGAGACGCACATCGATAATCCCGGAAGGAAATTTGAATGTATTTTGGATATTTGACTTCGGTGAACGTCCATAATTCCAATCCCAGCTCCGATAGCGCTCATCAGCCAGCTTATGAACAGCAGCCCAATCGTCCTCCGTTAAATGATATTGAGGGACATCTGCAAGTGAGCAATCAAATAATTGCTGCAGCAAAATGTCTCTAAACTGCTTAATCGTCAACGGCTCTCTTAAAAAATCCGAGATATTGGCGACTCGGGAGCGAACGGATTTAATACCCTTGGATTCTATTTTAATCGGTTTGACTTTGAGAGCAGAAGCAACATTTTCCATTGCTGAATTAAACAGCAGGGTACCGTGACTGAACATTCGTCCCTTGGATATGTACTGAGCATTGCCGGAAATTTTTTGTTCACCAACCTGAATGTCGTTGCGCCCAGTTAATACGGCCTCCACCCCAAGCCGATGAAGGATCTCGATAACGGGTCGGGTGAACTTGGCGAAGTTATGAAAGGAATTCCCGTCATCCTTCATCAGAAAACTGAAATTGAGGTTGCCCAAATCATGATAAACCGCACCGCCACCGGAAAGACGTCTGACGATATGTAGATGCTGCTGCTCTACGTAATCCGTATTGATCTCTTCGATGGTATTCTGATTTTTGCCAATAATGATGGACGGTTCATTTATATAGAACAGTAAGTAACTGTCGTCCATGGGCAGATTACGCAGCGAATATTCCTCCAGGGCGAGATTAACAGCCGGATCGGTAATGTCTTTATTATCAATAAACAGCATGAGATGTTGTACCTCCAAAATGGGTTATATTCGATTACTCATCATTATTATAATGAACAATGATAATCGTTATCAAATTTGTTGGACTCTATCATGCCAATATTATATAGTTCAGCACTAACAGAACCATTAATATACTCGCTGCGGCTGCAACTAGTCTATAATCATAACGGTTAAAGCGAAGCCGGAAGGCGATCGTCGGCTTGCTATCCGCACGCCCTACACCTCGCACAATCAGAATCAGGGACAACGCTTCGCCAAGGCGCAGAAGTGAAATGAGTACCGGAATCATTGTCATTCGCATACGGAATATAGGAATCTGTCCAGGACGAAAAGGGTACTTGCCGCGTGCAGCGGCGATTTTCGCAAACCGTTGCCATTCGTCAATAATCATCGGAATGAACCGAATGATCAGCGAAGCTGTTAAGGCAAAAGGGTCAACAGGAACACGGATTCGTTTTAACCAATGAAGTCCTTGCTCCAACCCCCGTTTTAGTCGCAAATGATTGATTCCCGATAGAAGTACAAACCCAATGAGCATGATCAAGACCAATATACTTAGTCTGAAAAATGTCTCGACAGCCGGACTCACAGCAAAACGCAGGTTAAAGGGAAGTGAATATAGGATTCCGCCTGTTTCACTTTCGCTGCCTGGGAGTGGGGCTTCAGCTCCTTCTACAGCTAGTCCAGACAAAACAGAGGCTATAAGAGTAAATACAATCAAACCAGCAGCGGGCTTTAAGCATTCCATAAGCGGTATATGCGCATAACGTATGACAGCCAGCGTTACTATGAAAGCAGCTATCCAGCCAAACCAATGGGATTGGACAAGGATACCTGGCGATATGAGCATATAAGCAACCCATACAGCACGTGGATCATAAGCCTTTAAGCCTGATTTCTTTGTAGGCATGGAGTAGGAAGTATCATCGCCAGCAGGTATGGGTCTAGGTGTTGATTCGGTAATGGGTTCAGGAGCAGCTCCTGTCATGCATTCAGATGTTCCCTGCGAGCGCATCTTAACCTGCTCTGCCTTGGGTCCGTTTATAGGATAACTTTCTTCAGCAGAGGTAGTATCCATTCTCGTGTGCTCTTCCAGATTTTCGATTGCTCCTGCTGCCATATGGACCGTTAGTGCAGATTTAATGGCAGTTGCCGCTGCTTTTGCATCGGGCCAGCTCGCGATAGGCATAGGGATTCCTGATGCTTGCAGCAGGTTCAGCGTATTCAACTGGACAGGCGGAGCAAGTCCGACCTGACTCCATATAGACTTCTGATCTGCCAGTTCTGAAGGTGACCCTTGCCAAAAGGTATCGTCATATAAAATAAGCACGGAGTCGGCAAGCGTCAGCAAAGCTTCCGGATCATGTGTGACGATGATAGTGCCGAGACCTTCGGCTTTTCGTTGCTGCAGATGTCCGTAGAGCAGGGAGGCTCCTTCGGCATCAATCCCCGCTGTAGGCTCATCGAGAAGCAGCCAGTCAGGAGCTGCTGCTTGCAGCAATGCAAGCGACAATCGACGCTGCTGCCCTCCGCTTAATTGAAAAGGATCTCGCTCCAGCCATGACTCGGGCTCTCCCGAAAATAGACGAAGTGCATGCTGTATACGTTGATTGCTCTCTGCAGGGGATAGCTTAAAGGGGCGAAGCGTATACTGAAATTCTTCCTTGATGGTATTGGCAAATAATTGCTGCTCCGGATGTTGAAAAGCTGTGCCTAATCGCAGCAGTACCTGACGATTCGGTTTTCTCCGTTTGGAGGTACCTGTCCAGAGTGAGGTGCTTCCCAGGCTAATCTGACCGGAGGAAGGCTCACGCAGCCCCGATAACATCTCCAGAAGCATAGTTTTACCCGTACCGCTGCGCCCCAGAACAAGGGTTAATGTGCCTGCATGAAACTGATGATTCAAAGGCTTGGACAGACGGTTCCCGTTGGTTGTGAACGATGCTAATTCGCGAATAACTAAATCATCGGACATACTTATGCACCACCTCTACAAGCTGCTCGGCAGTAAGCGGCAGTCTATCCAAATGGACGCCTTGTCTCATCAGCTCACGGGCCACCTGAACCGGATATGGTGGCTCAAACCCGAGCTGCTCACAGGGAGTCAAACCCATGCTAGTTTCGGAGCTCAACTCAGGTTGCAGCAGAGAACCATGAGAACCTTCGTTACCATAGAAGAAGGAAGCTGTTGGACCGTCGAACGTGATTTTCCCATCCATCAGTCCGATGACACGAGTTCCTGCTGCCAGCTCTTCCATATGATGTGTCAACCAGATCACAGAAGCCCCCTGCCGATGAATGGCTTGGACAGTCTTAAGCACATCCTTGCGTGAAGTTGAGTCCAGCATGGACGTCGCTTCATCGAGCAGCAGCAGCGGGGCCTTTGCTGCGATACATCCGGCAATGGCTGCCAGCTGTTTTTGTCCTCCAGACAATTCGGCAAATGGACGATGCATGAGTTTGGCCAATCCTACTGCCAGTAGTGCCTGATGAGCAATACCTGGGATTTGCTTTGGCTCCTGACCACGCATTTCCAATTGGAAAATGATATCCTCCCACGGCGTATCACCAATACAGTAATGCTGCTGCATCACATAAGGCACAACTTCAGGAAGAAAAGCTCTATCGAAATTACCGGAATGAGCGCTCTGAATCCCTGCAATAAGCTGAGCTAGTGTTGATTTGCCACTTCCGTTAGGTCCGACAATGTTTACCCACTCCCCCGCGGCAATCCGCAGATCGATATGGTTGAGCACAGGGAGTGTATGCCCGGATTGATTTCTATAAACCGTTACCTTGCTCATTATTAGTTCATTTCCTGCCATTATGGGTTCACCTGTATACTTTCAAAAATTCAAATTGCCTCTTCCACAAGAGGAATAAGATGTGCTATACTCCTAATTGTCAACCGAACTTATACATAATAGGTTAACAAATAAAAGGAGGAAAATCAATGAATTCAACTGCATGGAATGTCAGGGGGCTCGTATTCAGTGCCCTTTTCGCAACACTGTTCATCGTATTTAGTATGATCAAAATCTCGCTCGGCTTTAATCCGGTACCCTTCACATTAGAAAGCTTTGCTGTCATGCTGGCTGGCGGACTGCTGGGAGCACGGTATGGTTTTTATAGCATATTTACGGTATTCATACTTACAGCTATTGGTCTGCCATTGCTTCACGGGCAAGGTGGGATTTCACTTATAATTGGCAAAACAGGCGGATTTATATGGATGTTTCCAGTTGCTGCATGGGCCATTGGTTGGGTGTCCAGCCGTATACGAGGTGAAGGTATAATGGCTTTCTTGCTGTTGTTCGTTACTATAGAAGCTTTTGGGTCCTTGCTGCTGTATGCTGGTGGTGCACCATGGCTTGCTTATACAGCAGGCTTATCATTTTCCAAGGCAATGACCCTGGCTGTGTATCCCTTCATTCTACCCGATCTGCTGAAAGCATTGGTTGCAAGCTTCATTGTGCTTAAGCTGCGCAAGTATGTGCCCTCATTTGCAGCTCCCAAACCAGCATCCCCGCGCATTTCCGCGTGATTCAGATATGCATCCCGGTCCTTATCCTGAGGGTCGGGATTTTTGATGCAGACAAGGCGATAATCAGGTAAAATCAAACTGGAATCTATTTCATATTTATTAAAAGGGAGATTATGGACATGATTTTTAACAAAAATGATAAGCTGGTTATGATAGGCGATTCGATCACAGACGTGGAACGCAAACGGCCGCATGGCGAAGGTCGCAATGATTCTACTGGAAAAGGTTATGTAGCCGCAGTTAATGCGCTGTTCCATTCTGTATATCCGGAGCTTTCGCTGCGGGTAATTAATATGGGTATTAGCGGCAACACGGTTCGTAGCCTTAAGGAACGCTGGCAAACCGATGTACTGGATCTAGAGCCGGACTGGGTTTCTATAATGATCGGAATCAATGATGTATGGCGTCAGTATGATCAGCCGACAATTAAGGAATCACACGTATACATAGATGAATATCGCGCTACACTCGATGAATTGGTTAAGCAGACATTACCATCAGTCAAAGGATTAATCCTGATGACACCGTTTTATTTGGAGCCTAACGTCAATGATCCGATGCGACGGACGATGGATGAGTACGGTCAGGTTGTTAAAGAAATCGCTGATCAAAATAACACTCATTTTATCGACATTCAGGCTGCTTTTCAACCTGTGTTGGAGCACATTTATCCGGCTACGCTGGCATGGGATCGTGTGCATCCGAATCTGGTGGGGCATATGGCAATAGCGCGTGCTTTCTTACAGGAAACAGGATTTAACTGGAATCGATAATATTGCAGCACATTTAAAAGCAATCGGATTTATTGGTCATAGGTACAAAATCTGCTCTTCCACATTGTACCTCATTCTGTGGAATGTTACATTACGGTATTCATGGGAAACTGACAGATGAAGAAATACGAGTGGTGCGAGAGCTGGACATTCGTTTTTTTTCCTACCGCATAGAGTCTGGTATCCTGATCAGGCAAGTACCGAATGATTACCCTAACTTTATGGGGATTGCGTGAAGAGTGATGACAAGTGCACATAAATCGATATCGATCTGGCAACTATAACTTCGTATGGCTAGCAAAGGATGCGATTTCATGAAGCTTGTTAATTGTACGATCATTGTTCTTGTCAGTATCTGGTTGAGCTTGATCTTCGGTTCTACAGTAAGTGCTGCAATAGCTCCGTTTCCACTTGAAGCAGTGCACGAAGAGGGTGTGTATATCGAAATAAACAAAAAAAGCAATTTGCTTACCGTCTACGTAAATGGGAGGGCAAATTACCGGTTTTCGGTAGCTACAGGTCGCAGTAAGGATTTGACGCCTGAGGGTGAATTTCACATTGTGACCAAAATCGTCAAGCCCTGGTACATGCGTAAGCAAATTCCGGGTGGTCATCCCCGTAATCCTTTAGGGACAAGATGGCTCGGGATCAATGTGCCTGGATCCGGAGGTTATACATACGGAATCCACGGAACAAATCGCCCTTATTCGATTGGCAGTCATGCTTCATCAGGATGTGTACGTATGCACAATAGGGATATAGAATGGCTGTATCGTCACATTCCGTTAGGTACTAAAGTGATTATCAAATAAATTAAATGCAAGGTACATGTATAAAAAGCTTAGCGATTGAGAAACATATGATTAGCGGTGAAAAAGAGAGGCGTGATTCCGTTGAACCATTCAACGAAACATCGTGGAAATTTGTTGCTTGACTCCAGATAGAAGCGGAGGGATGTGCCAAAGACACGTTAGGGTAGTACTCGTACTGCAGTAAAGTGACCAAGGTTTCTGACCCAGCTTTTGGAAAGAGCTTAAGACATTGGACCTATATCCTTTCATCGCTAAGCAGACCCCGAAAGGGGTCTCTTTTTGTGTGTAAATATATCAGACAAAAGTACTATTTGAAGCCGATATTCACAGTTTTTTTACATTTAAATCATAGTTTAATCATGAATATACGCTAAGTTGATCTTATACTGGAGCATCTGTAAGAAAGCATCCGGAGCCGTTAGACGAAAGCCTTGACAACAAGGGCTTCTTTGTGGAGGGTTAACCTTACAGGGAAGGGACGGATAAGACTACATGGAGGTATGGAAATGATCAGGTGGATCCAAAACGTATCGAAAAAATGGGTGATTGCCGCCATTGCTATCATTGCGGTGATTGCTGTTGTAGGAGCCTCCTTTCTGAATTGGGGCGGCTTAAATAGTACTCAGGCGGCTCAGCCGAATGCACCTGGTGCAGGTGCAGGCCAACAGCGTGGTGGCGGGGCGGCGGCACGACAGTTCCCTGTTGAAACACAACTGGTAAAAATGGCGGAGGTTGGCGGCGGACAAGTTTTTACCGGCTCTATTACACCTATCTATACAACGAATATTTCCTCCAAAGTTAGCGGCAGAGTAACCGATTTAATGGTCAAAGCTGGTGACAGGGTCAAGGTCGGACAGCCTTTAGCCAAGATTGATACCAGCGCCCTGCAGCAGCAGATTGCTCAATCCGAAACTTCGTTGGCTGTTAGCGCTGCTCAGCTTCAGCGAGCTGCTAACGACCAGGCAAACAGCGCGGCAACGGCAGAAAAGCAATTAATCATTCAACGCGCGAACCTGGAAAAGGCGATAGCAGATCAACAAAATACGATCACAACAGCCAAACAACAGCTGGCTTTATCACAAGCCAATTATAATAAAGCGATCAGCGATCAACAAAATGCCATTGCGTCTGCCAAGCAGCAGGTCGCAATATCACAACAAAACTTAAACAATGCTCAAAACACATACAATACGACGCTAGTTAATGCGCAAAATACATTGAATGCCCAGCAGGACACGACTCAAACCTCGCAGGTTAGCACGAATAACTCACAGACTTCCTTGCAGCTTGCTCTTCAACAGGCTATCGTAAATTTTAATAATGTTCAGGCTGCCTTAGGTGCTAAAAAAGCCGATGTTGATGCTGCTATGGCAAAGGTGCAATCAGCCCAGCTGGCTTTGGATCAAGCGCAACAAACTACACCAAACTCGCTCAGTTCGGCAACGGCAGCCCTGCTTAAGGCACAAGGGGATTTGGCAGCAGCTCAAAGCTCACAAACGGTTCAGGTTGCCCAGGAAACATTAAATCGCGACACGGTTGCATTAGCCAACGCGCAAAATACATTATCGGTCATCCTCGACACGAATCAACAAAGTTTGCAAAAGGATCAGCTTTCTTATGCGAATTCAGTTGCGTCTCAACAAACAAACCTCAACGTTACTAAAGCACAGGTTGCTCAGTCTGAGCAGGCGCTGTTGACTGCACAATCAACAGATGCTGTTGCCGTATCCAGTGCCCAATACCAGCAAGCTGAAACGAATTTGAGAGTGCTTAATGAGCAGCTTCAGGACGGAGTACTGTCTTCACCAATAGATGGAGTAGTCACTGTGGTTAGCATTCCGGTAGGACAAAATGCAAGCACTCAGGCTGCGATACTCTCCATTGCAACTGTGGATCCAACGCAAGCCACAGTAAATATTTCCGAGGCTAATATCGGGAAAATCAAAATCGGTATGGAAATGAAAGTTACCGTGCCAACGTTGAACAAGACGTTTGATGGAATTGTTGCAACGATTAAGCCTTTATTGGATCCTGTAACCAAAGCTTATAATGTCGATATTAAAGTAAGTGATCCTAAGGGAGAGCTGCTTCCGGGAATGTTTGCAACATCAAGCTTAAAGAGCGAAGGACGCAAAGCGGTCATGGTTCCAGCTGATGCTGTACTCAGTCAACCGAGCGGTTCAGCCGCTTTCATCATTCAGGACGGACGTGCCAAGAAAGTGTCTGTAAAAGTCGGAAGCCTGACGAGTGCAATGTTTGAGATTACGAGCGGTCTTTCCGAAGGCGACGAGTTGGTCGTTAAAGGGCAAGAATTGCTTTCAGACAAGGCAGCTGTGCAAATTGTCCAACCAGGCAAGGAAGGTCAGAAGCCGCAAGGCGCCCAGCAGCAGGGTGGCCAGCAAGGCGGCCAACAACAAGGTGGTCTAGGCGGACAACGCCAGCAAGGCGGAGGCCAAAATGGACAAAACCAGCAGGGTGCCGGACAAGGTGGCAATCAGCAGCAAGGCGGCCAAAGTGGCCAACAGGGAACTCAAGGACAGGGCGGACAACGCAATCAGGGAGGGCAGTCTGGCGGCACCGCTCCAGCGGGCAACAGCTCGCAAACTCCAGCTACAGCTAATCCCAATACCGGAACAACCGGTCAAGCAGGGAGAGCGGGTGGCGGTCAGTGAATTTAGCTAATTTTTCAGTCAACAGACCGGTAACGATAACGATGATGATGATTGCAATGATCATCATTGGTTCAATTGCAGCACCACTGCTCCCGGTAGATTTGTATCCGAATATGGATATTCCGACGGCAACGGTTTCCGTTAACTGGGCAGGTGCTTCTCCAGGACAGGTAGAAACACAGGTTACCAAGCGCATAGAAGCATCCATGGCAACCCTGGCCAACGTACAGTCAGTCACCTCAACCTCTCGAACGGGAGGAAGCACAGTCACTGTACAGTTCAATTTTGGAACAGACATCAGTGATGCTACTTTAACGATGAGGGACCGTTTGGACCGGGTTAAGCGACAACTGCCTACGGATGCAGATGCTCCTGTCGTGTCACGCGCTGACCCCAACAGTCAGCCTATACTGAGCCTGGCGCTCTATGGGAACAGCGTAGATCTGGTCACTCTGCGTGATCTTGCAGATAATATTGTTAGCCCTGCGGTTCAACGTGCCGATGGTGTAGCTTCGGTTGGTGTAACAGGAGGAAGGGTCAGACAAATCCAATTGCTGCTTGATCAGAACAAGCTGACCCAATACGGCTTAACCTTTAGTCAGGTGACTTCAGCTTTAAGCAATGATAATCAATCAACGGATGTAGGTTATGTCTACAAGGGTGACCAGCTCGTGCCGTTAAGTATTGCCGGTGAGTTCAAATCCGTTAGTGAAATAGAAAAGGTACGTGTCACCTTAGGCCGCGGCCAATCCATTGCACTTGGCGAGTTAGGGAAAATTATTGATACGTATCAGGATGTAACCTTTGATTCCCGTCGTGATGGGGAACAAAGCGTCGGCTTATCCATACTCAAGCAATCCGATGGCAACACCGTCGCTGTAGCCAAAAATATTCGCAAGTCGATGGAAGAGCTGCAAAGCAAGCTGCCTCCAGGCGTGAAGCTTGGTATTTTAAATGATTCATCCAAATTTATTAGCAACTCGATTAATACAGTTATTGAGCATACGCTTTTAGGAGCTATTTTCTCGATTATTATTCTTTTATTGTTTTTAAACAGTGTGAGAGCTACGCTCATTATCGGGGTTGTTATCCCGATTTCAATTATTAGTACGTTCAGTATGATGTACTTCTCTCATCAGACGATCAATACGATCACACTTGGAGGTCTGGCGCTCGGTCTGGGCTCGCTAGTTGACTTTGCGGTCGTTGTTCTGGAGAGTATTTACCGTAAAAAAGCGGAGGGACTGTCTCCAGTCGAAGCGGCCAAACAGGGAACAGCTGAGGTCGGAACTGCCGTATTGGCATCCGCACTGGCACAAATTGCTGTTTTTGCTCCTACAGTATTTATATCAGGCATTATCAAAAATTTCTTTGCTCCTATGGCGCTCACTGTGAGTTTTTCTCATATAGCGGCCCTGATCGCTGCTATTACTCTGGTGCCTATGCTGGCAGCGAAGCTTTTAAAGAAAAATCATGAAGAAGAGCTACCTGAAGGACGTTCTTATAATCCGGCTGTATGGTTTGGCAGAGGGATGAACCGTTTTACAAACGGTTATACAAGATTGCTGCGTTGGTCGCTGGGACATCGTTTGATTATCGTGCTGATTACGGTATCGATGCTGGGCGGAAGTGTGTATTTGGCTAAATTTGTCGGCTCTGAGCTGACCCCCAAAACAGATGAAGGCCAATTATTCATTAATATTTCACTGGCACAAGGCACTAAATTTGAAATAACGAATGCATTGACTTCCAAGGTTGAAGCACTTATCAAGGATATTCCCGATATCGAATCGATCTTCACAAATGTCGGTAGTGCAGGGGGAGGCGCTTTTCAGAGCGCATCCACGAATTCTGCCAATATTTCCGTTACACTGAAGCCCTTGGCTGAGCGGAAGTTGAAAACAGAGCAAATCGTCGAGCAAATCCGTAATTTGACAAATGGCAATGCAGGCGCGCAAATCTCGGTTAACGCCCGATCCTCAATCCGTCTTCCTGGTATTGGTGGAGGTGGTGGCGCTGATATTCAGGTTAATTTAAATGGACCCGATATGGCTGTATTGAGTAAGCTGGGTGATATGGTCTCAGAAGAATTACGTGCCATTCCAACACTCAGAAACGTACAAAATACACTTGAACGCACGATACCAGCCTATGAGATGACGATTGATCGAGAAGCGGCTACCTATTACGGTATTTCGTCCAGAGAGGTCATGACTTCACTGCGGACTGCTTATCAGGGATCGGTTGCAACCAATTTCAAAACAGGAGATACCCAAATTTCTGTATTAGTTAAATATCCAACAGAGTTTACGAACAATTTGGAAAACCTCAATCAGATCGTGCTGACTACATCTACGGGAACACAAATTCCGCTTAGTGCCATCGCGAAGGTTGAGCCGGGCTCAGGTCCATCACAGATCAGACATATTAATCAGCAGCGCTTGACCACGGTTCAAGCCTTTGTTACCGGTGCACCCGTGGGCGATGTCGCCAAAATTGTTCAAGAACGTCTGGATACCATTCAGCCGCCTGATGGCTATGCAATTTCATTGGGCTCTCAGGCTGATTCCAACAGTACCTTCAGCAGCCTGTACATGATGCTTATCTTGTCTGTCGTCTTGGTTTATATGGTTATGGCGGCACAATTCGAATCGTTGTATGGTCCTTTTATAATTATGTTTTCGCTGCCACCTACATTTATTGGTGCCATTCTCGGTTTGTATTTAACAAATAGAACAATCAATATGAACTCCGTAATGGGAATGATTATGCTCATAGGGGTCGTGGTCAATAACGCAATTGTGCTAGTTGACTATACGAATCAGCTGCGCAAACGGGGTTATACGTTATTCGATGCATTAATTGAAGCGGCCAGAGTACGGCTAAGGCCAATCCTGATGACTACAGCGACTACCGTATTGGCAATGCTGCCTCTTGTTATCGGCTTTGGTGAAGGGGCTGAATCGCAAGCGTCCATGGCAACTGTTGTTGCCTTTGGTCTGACGATATCGACAATGGTCACATTATTGTTAGTACCTGTCGTGTACACTTTGATGGATGGCATGATGGATTTCTTTCGCAGTAAATGGAAGCGGCAATCCCCTCCAGCCCTGCCAACCAAATAGTCATAGCTTGTCGAGCAGGGTATCAACCGCATAAATCATGATGGAGGAGATTGTACAATGGTTCGAAACCGTTTTAAACATAAACTAATGTATTGGCTTTCCTTTTCACTGACAGGGGCACTTCTGCTTCAAAGTCTGGTGATACCGGGCGCTGCTTTTGCTGATGGTGTGCCAACTGGAGGTAGTTCAGGGGTAGAACCTACAGCAATAAATTCGACTACGACAGTGTCCATGCTTGGTGTTGCTCAGGTTACAGGCGGATTAAGTCATACGGTCGCTCTCAAAAGTGACGGCACGGTATGGACCTGGGGTGACAGCTTGCATGGCAAGCTCGGAACAGGTGCAGGTGTTTCCCGATATACACCGACTCAAGTGAAGGAATTGTTCGATGTTACAGCAGTTGCGGCTGGAATGAACCACACTCTTGCACTTCGTAAGGATGGAACAGTATGGGCGTGGGGACAAAATAATGCAGGTCAATTAGGTGATGGCACATTAAACGACCGTCTGGCGCCATTCCAAATCGAGGATTTAAAAGATGTTGTTGCTATCACCGCAGGAAGCAATCACTCTGTCGCTTTAAAAAGCGATGGAACGGTTGTGACTTGGGGCGATAATTCAAAAGGCCAATTGGGTGATGGCACCTTGAATAATAAGCTCAAGCCTGCACAGCTTTCTTACCCTACTAATGTTAAGGCTATTGCGTCTGGCTCCAATCATGTGTTGGCCCAGATCTCAGACAATTTTGTCCTTGCCTGGGGAGACAACTCCTATGGACAGGCGGGAGATGTGGATTCCAATGATATTGTAACCAGACCCACTCGGGTCAATTTTACCTATGAGACAAAAGCTGTAGCCGCTGGCGGTAATTTCTCAATGACACTTAAGGAAGATGGAAGTGTATTTACCTGGGGCTCTAACGTTGCCGGTCAGCTAGGTAACGGGAATACCACTGATAGAAACTTTGCAGCCGGTGTAATTGGCGTTAATGACGCAGTGAGTATCGCTGCCGGTAATTCTCATGCATTAGTTCGACATAAAGACGGAACGGTTAGTGCGTGGGGTTTGAACAACTATGGACAGCTTGGTACCGGTAACTATACTAACAGTATTGTTAATATGAGTATTGATAGTTTGAAAAATGTTTCCGCAATTGGCACCGGTTATTTCCACTCCATGGTGGTTAAAGCCGATGGAACGGTTTGGGCTTGGGGAAACAGCACGCTGGGCCAATTGGGTGACGGGGCTGCTACTAGCCGGATCATTCCAGCGCTAGTACCGCGGTTTATCTTAACGCCCCCGCCAATCGATCCCACATTGGGAAGTTTTAACGGTGAGATCCAATCACGTAAGCTTGCATCTGGCGACAGTTTTACGATGGTTTGGAAAAACAACAAGCTGTGGACCTGGGGAGAGAACACATTTGGTCAACTGGGCATTGGCAGAAATGGTGGAACGAATACACCAGTTGCCTTGGAAACTCTGGACCGAGTCGTTTCAATTGTTGCAGGCACCGGGCATGCTCTGGCACTGAAAGCCGATGGGACGGTGTCGAGCTGGGGCTTGAATAGTAACGGCCAACTGGCAGATAACATGGAAATGAATAAAAATACGCCTGCCGCGGCACCGTTGCTAACGGATATTATAGACCTTGCTGCTGGAAATTCTTTTACAGTCGCCTTGAAGAAGGATGGAACGGTATGGGCTCTGGGTGATAATACTTTTGGTGCCCTTGGCGATGGTACGTCCAAATCAAGCACAACCCCAATCGAGATTCCAGGTCTGAAACGGATCCAAGCTGTTGCGGCAGGCTACAATCACGCGTTAGCCTTAGCCAGTGATGGAACGGTGTGGGCATGGGGTGACAATATTAATGGACAGATTGGCGATGGTACTTTGTCGACACGTCGTTCAGCTATACAGCTTTCAGGTTTAAGCAATGTGAAGGCAATAGCGGCAGGCCGCAATCATTCTTTGGCGCTTAAAAATGATGGTACCGTATGGGCATGGGGCTATAATGGCTATGGCCAAATTGGGGACGATTCGACCACTAATAGGTCAATTCCTACCCAGCTTGGCGGTCTATACGATGTGACTGCCATTGCTGGAGGCAGCTATCATTCCCTCGCAGTAAAAAAAGATGGGACCGTATGGGCGTGGGGACTGAATGTTTATGGTCAATTGGGTGATGGAACCACTACAAACCGGAAGATGCCTGTTCAAGCAAAAGCGATTAACGGTGCTCAGGCTGTTTCTGCGGGTAGTGCCCATTCTCTCGCTTTGTCGGCTGATGGAACAGTATGGACGTGGGGAGGCAATACGATAGGTCAATTAGGTGATGGTTCTTACAAAAACCGCACAACACCAGGGATCGTAACTGTATTTGCCAGCGGCATTGGCTTTAGTGATACAAGTGGCCACTGGGCCAGCACGGAGATTGCTGCAGCCGTGGAGAAAGGCTACACAGATGGCTACCCGGATGGGACCTTTAAGCCTGAGGGGACCGTTACTCGAGCTGAATTTGCTAAGCTGACAGCAGCCGCTCTTAAATTGTCAACCTCCCAATCATCGTCAAGTAACGTATGGTATCAATCCTATGTGGATGCATTAGTCAGAGCAGGATTGTATGGTCCAGGAGAAACCCAAACCAATTGGGATGCTCCGATTACCCGCTCAGAAATGGCGAAAATTGCTGTTCGCGTGACTAATAAGGAGCTTCAAAATGCAGCTACAGTTGTTGATAGTTCATATGCGATGCTGAATGCTGTACAAAAAGGTATCCTGCAAGGTCTCAATAACGGTGAGCTGGCACCACAAGAAACGACTACAAGAGCTCAAGCAATCACAATCATTGAAAGACTGCTTGCTCTTAACAGCGGAGCTGTGCTGCCGGTTGATGAGCTTGCCCTCAAAAATGCACAGGTAAAGTAACGTTAAAAAAAGCAAAGGAGCATCCCCCTAACCACAGTGGGGAGGTGCTCCTTTGCTTTGTATTACAATATTGAATCTAATATTCTCCAAGAATGATATTTAGTTTACAGCCGCTGGATCGGGTTTTCCAAGAAACTTCCAGAAAGTACCACCGAGCAAGTCGTCGACATCGCGCTGAATTTCTTCTTCCTCCAAGCGCCATCCCGCTGCCAATAAATCATCATATTTCTCAAACAATACTTTTGCAATGATTTCACGGGAATGATCCCATTTATACAGCAATTGGTCAATAATTCGACAATCGGAATGCTGTGGAATGATGCTGCCACCGAGCAATTCGAAACGCATACGGGTAATTTCTTCGATAAGACTTGGATTGTTAAGGAACCACCAGCAGCCGAAAATTAATAAATTACGGTTTTTACGGGCAGTTACGGCGAGCTCATGCTGATTTTCACGTGAAAGCATGGTCACCAGGAATTTCACGTCCTGATATTTGCTGACGATTCGTTCTACTGTTCCGATATCACTTTTTCCCAAGCTGTCTCCAGCATCCTTCAAAGATGGGTTAACCTGACGTTTAACACCGATCATCATGGCAAATGGGATATCAGTCTCACGCGCGGTAGGAACGATGCATTCATCAATGATGCGTCCACGGGAAGAATCCTCAGGGTAAGCAAAATCACTTGGCAGTGAAACCGCCATATATAATGGATTAATGCGCTCAATCCAGTCGGTTAGAAAACGACGAATCTCTGAAATGGTATTTCCTGAAAAGTCGGATTTGACCTCGTAGCCTTGCTCAACAAGCAGAGTCCAGGTAGTATCCCAAGCATTCAACAAGGGATCGATACGTAACGCAGCGAGAAAACGGGGATCCTGCGGATGATTTTGCGACCATTTCTCACGTTCAAAGCTATTGAAAGGATCATTCGTCATGACGACAGTTTTCACCTTTGCCAGGTCCAATATGCGTGTAATATAATCTTTGGCGCTGACATTGTTGTAATATTCGCGATATGTGTTCAGATCTCGCGTACTTAAATCAAAGCCAAGTCTGTTCAGCACGGTGACAACACCACGACATGCTTCACTATAAGGGGAGTGTTCAATGAACAACGTTTTCCATATTAAATCGGCCTGCTCCTGCTTGCCCATAGCCCAAAAAACATCATAAGATAATTCCGGCTTGAAGCGAAACGTTTCAGCAATCAGGTAATGGTAGGTTAATAAGTCATCGACACCCCATAGCAGCAGGTCGCCGAACGATTCTGCAAATAAATGTGTGTGTATATCGGTTACTTGAGTATTTCTTACCGTTTCCGTAACAAATGAATACAGTTGCTCCTTCGAACGAATCGTCATAATAGAAGAGAAACCTCCCGCAAAATAAGTTTATGTTAACGTGAACAATGAACATATTATATCATTAAATTCCATATAGGCATATACACATTCCAAACAAATTAACGGGACATAGGATAGATCGGGAACATTAAGGATAGATGGGAGCCTGTTCATATGAAAAAACAGACTAATCTTCTCTTTATACTTGTACTTTATATTTTATTGCTTTTATTTTTATGGCTATTGGGTTGATCGAGGGAACTCATACGAAGCTTATTAGAGCTATGTGCATAGGTAAACTTACATAGCTCATGATTGTTCTAGTTTTCGGCAAAGAAATATGAGCGCATAAAAAGCCTTGAACTGCCATTTTTTTGACAGTATCAAGGCTTTTATGTGTGGACAAGTTTTTTGTCCAATTCGTTCAGCCTTAGTTAAAAGCCTTTATATTGAGGCTCTTCACTTTCCAGCTGCTGAACACGTCCGCTGATTTGATCGCAAACTTGTTGTGTTGTTTGAGCAGCTTGCTCAAAAATCTGCTTGGCTTCTTGATTTTGTGTACTCAGAGCAAAAGTCTCCAAGCTCGCTTGTGCACTTTTTAAAGAGGCAAGTGTTGTCTTTACGCTTGATGCTACAGTCATGATTGTTCACCTCCTTGTGTTTCACCTTTTACATTGTGCTCACAATTTTTGAAAACATAACTGGAATAATTTAGAAACCATAAGTCTGAGCAATGATGCAAATAATGTTACGGTGAGGTTTATTCCGGGAAGGAGAGAGTGGGGATGGATTGGGTACACATTATTGTCAGGTCGCTTGGAGCTATCGCGATGCTGTTTATACTGACAAGGTTACTAGGGAAAAAGCAGATTTCCCAGCTTACTTTTTTTGAATATATAACAGGTATAACCTTGGGTGAGCTGGCTGGTTTTATATCGACCGATATCGAAAATAATTACATGCACGGGGTTGTTGCGTTATTGGTATGGGCACTGGTACCGCTCGGAGTGGAATTGATCACGCTGAAGAGCGTTACGCTGAGGGGTTGGTTCGAGGGGAAGGGTACGGTCATGATCAAGGAAGGTAAGGTCATGGAAAAAAACCTCAAGAAAGAACGTTATACGGTGGATGAATTACTGGAGCAGCTTCGAAGCAAAAGCGTATTTAATCCAGCGGAGGTCGAATTTGCAATGCTGGAGGCAAGTGGTGAGCTAAGCGTCATGCTGAAGAAAGAGAATCAGCCGCTTACACCCAAGCATCTTGGTATCCAAACTGCACCTGAACAGGCTTCGCAGGCTGTGATTATGGACGGTAATATCATGGAAGAACCACTCGCAACAGCGGGTTTAAATCCAGGATGGCTCAGGACCGAATTGGAGAAAATCGGGGTCACAGTCGACAATGTGTTTCTGGGGACCGTTGATTCCTATGGAGCGCTGTATGTCGATTTGTATGACGATATGCTCAAGCTGCCGGTAAATAACGAAAGAAGACTGCTGTGGGCAACGATCAAAAAATGCGAAGCCGATTTAACCTTATATGGCTTATCAACGGTTGATGCATCTGCCAAAAAAATGTATGAGGACTGTACCCTGCAGCTGCAAAAGCAAATCAGGCTGCTTGAGCCCGTCCTAAAAAGATAAGAAAGGAAGCGATGATATGGCTTCAAAAACCAAGCAAAAACTAACCTGGACACAGCAGGAATACCAGGTGCTTGCCAAAAAGAAGGAGCCGTCCAGGCCGGTTCTGAAAAACTGCCTAAGGGCTTTTTTAGTCGGGGGGATTATCTGTGTAATTGGTCAAGGCTTAACTGAAATGTTTATCCACGCGTTTGGATTTCAGGCAGAAAAGGCAGGTAATCCTACAGTGGCCGTGCTTATTTTATTGTCGGTCATTCTTACCTGCTTTGGTTGGTATGACAAGCTTGCGCAATGGGCGGGAGCAGGCTCAGCCGTTCCCGTAACTGGGTTTGCAAACTCGATGTGCTCAGCAGCTCTTGAGCATAAGAGCGAAGGGTTTGTGTTAGGTGTTGGTGGTAACATGTTTAAGCTGGCTGGCTCTGTCATTGTGTTCGGTATCGTAGCAGCTTTTGTGATCGGATTGATTCATTTAATTTTCAACATAGGAGGATGAGCGATGCTTCAGGGACATCAAAGCTGGGCATTTCAGAACCGTCCCGTCATAACGGGTGCTGCCACTGTCGTTGGCCCTGAGGAAGGCTCAGGACCGTTAGGTGATGATTTCGATATTGTTCATGGAGATATGATACTGGCGCAGGACAGCTGGGAAAAGGCAGAGCGACAATTGATGGATGAAGCCGCCAAGCTCGCTGTAGAAAATGCGGGATTAACGAAAGAAAAGCTTCAGTTCTACGTTGGCGGCGACTTGATGAATCAAATTATTAGCAGTACATTCGCGGCACGAACGCTGGCGATCCCGTACATTGGTATTTTCGGTGCTTGTTCTACTTCAATGGAAGGGCTAGCGTTAGCATCCATGCTGACGGATGCAGGTTATGCGAATGACGTCATGGCCGGAACCTGCAGTCACAATTGTACCACGGAGAAGCAGTTCCGTTACCCGACCGAATACGGCTCGCAGAAGCCTCCCACTGCCCAATACACAGTAACAGGTGCAGGTGCAGCAGTAGTTTCACGACATGGAAAGGGACCTGTTGTTACGGGCGCTACGATCGGCCGGGTCGTCGACATGGGCATAAAGGACCCGTTTAATATGGGTGCAGCAATGGCACCTGCCGCGGTCGATACCATGCAGGCGCATTTCAAGGATTTTGACAGAGAACCTGGATACTACGATTTAATCGTAACAGGAGATTTGGCCAAGGTTGGCTATGATATTGCAAATGAATTGCTTATCAAGCACAAAATACCGATTCATCAGACCACCTATTACGACTGCGGCCTGATGATTTATGATCGTGAAAAGCAGCCTGTTATTGCAGGGGGGAGCGGCTGTGGATGCTCGGCCGTTGTGACCTATGGTCATATTCTTAAAAAGCTGATTAAAGGCGATTATCGTAAAGTTCTGGTCATTGCTACAGGAGCTCTGCTATCGCCGCTTTCGTTTCAGCAAGGGGAAAGCATTCCTTGTATCGCACATGCTGTAGCTATTGAAAGTGGGGTGCAGTAATTTTGGAAACCTTCATGGATTTTGTCTGGGCGTTCATTATCGGTGGCGCAATATGCGTGGTGGGGCAGCTGCTTATGGATGTTGGTAAGCTGACTCCTGCGCATACGATGAGTACATTAGTCGTAAGTGGTGCAGTATTGGATGGAATCGGCTGGTATGATCCGTTGATTCGATTCGCGGGTGCCGGCGCCACGGTGCCGATTACAAGTTTTGGGAATGCGCTCGTTCATGGAGCTTTGCAGGAGCTGAAGGAGGATGGTGCGATAGGTATAATCACAGGTATTTTCAATGTGACAAGCGCCGGGATATCATCCGCGATTATCTTTTCATTTCTGGCCGCTCTGGTTTGCAGGCCGCGAGGGTAAAGTTCCCATTCCATGAAACCAAATGCAACTATTGTACGTATCCTTAATAAGGTCTGTTGCGCTCCAGGGGCTCGTCCTTTGGAGTTTTTTGATTACCAAAATATCTCTAAATGTGTAATTTTACAAACAAATTTAGCGTATTTGCATGTATACGGCCTTTTTTTATTCCTGTAAAATAGAAAGAGAAACGCTCTGCCCACTTATTATACACACCCAAGGAGGATCAGGAACATGGAGGCCATTGTCAGTGAAGATATAGGAGTGCTAAAGCGCATACAAGCGAATTTGGAGTCTTGCATCCTCGGTAAGACAGATGAAATTAAATTACTTATGACAGCCATGTTAGCAGGCGGACACGTTCTTTTGGAGGACGTACCCGGTACCGGGAAAACAATATTAATCAAATCATTAGCCAAATCAATTCGTGGTCAATTCCGACGTATTCAATGCAATCCTGATTTGCTTCCCACCGATATTACTGGAGTGTCGATATATCATCCAAAAGATGAAGTGTTCATTTTCAGACCTGGTCCTATCATGACGCATATTTTGCTGGCAGATGAGATTAACCGTGCCACGACCAAGACCCAATCCGCATTGCTCGAAGCAATGGAAGAACGCCATATTACCGTAGACGGAAACACGCATGAGCTGCCACAACCATTCATGATGCTGGCTACGCAAAATCCGATAGATTTTGAAGGGACTTATACATTGCCGGAAGCTCAATTGGACCGTTTTATGATGAAGTTCAGTCTGGGCTACCCCGATGAAGCGACTGAAACGAAAATGATTATATCACAAAGCATCGTGCATCCGCTAGAGAAGCTGGAACCGGTAGCGGATATTGAACACATACTTGGCATGCAGCAAAGAGCAAAGCGGGTACATCTGGATGACGCGGTCGCAAGCTATCTCGTTTCGATCACAAGACAAACCCGTGAACACAACTCGATTTTTCTGGGGGCAAGTCCTCGTGCGACCCTGGCGCTGGTACAGGCAGCTAAAGCCTTTGCATTATTGCAGGAAAGAGATTATGTAATCCCCGACGACATCAAGTTTTTGGCTCCATACGTGTTGGGGCATCGCCTCATTCTGAATGCTGAAGCCCGAATGGACGGCGCTACGGTGCAATCCGTACTGCAGTCTGTGTTTCAACAGGTGAGAGTACCCATACGAATGGAGAAGTGAGCAGGATGCGAGAAGCCATCGTTCAGAAGCTTACCGAATTACCACGTATGAGCAAACAATTTTGGGCGGTTCTGCTTAGCTTGCTGGGAAGTTTGGGCTTTCTGTTGTTTCAAGGCGGGAAGCTGGCACTTATGCTATTTGTGGTCATGCTTGTTTTAAGCATCTATTTATTGCTCGGTCAATGGAGTGGAATCAAACGGACACAGGGTGCGCGGACACTGCATACTGCCGAAACGACGAATACATTGGAAGCAGGCAGTTCACTCTCAGTCACGATTCAATTGCAAATACCTGGATTTTGGCCTATGCCTTATATATTCGTTAAAGATCGCTTGACACATAAAAACGGCAGTGAATTGGCATTTGAATCTACCATAGTTCCCGATTGGAGACGACGTGGAGAGTGGGAGTACCGGACCCCTGCTTTGCGCAGAGGTTCTTATACATTTGGTACGACCGAATGTGTCACTGAAGATATATTTGGATTATTCGAGCATCGAGGTACTCTGAAGCTGCCTAATAGTATTGTAGTTCTACCGCAAACTGTGCAGATCCGCGAGTGGCAGCAATATCATCAAATGATGAAAGGTACGAACCACCATTCTACAACGACTCGTGCAGTTCGCGAAACAACGCAGATCAATGGTGTTCGAGAGTATATTTATGGGGATCGGTTGTCTCGTATTCACTGGAATGCGACCGCCAAAACAGGAACATGGAAATCAAAGGAGTTTGAGCGTGAGTCTTTGCCCAAAACTTACCTGATTCTGGATCGTGACCGTAAAGCTTATGGAGATCCGGAGAATTTTGAGCTCGCCGTGTCTGTTGCTGCATCTTTGTTTCAATACGGGGCCGGTCGCAGTCTGGCTCTGGGCCTGGTATCTACAGGAGCGGATGATGTGTATTTTGAGCCTAAGCCTGGACAAAACCTGCAAAAAGCGGTTCAGCAGCATTTCATTCATGTGGAGGCTGATGGTTCGTACAATCTTCGTCAAGTATTGAGGGAAAAGGTGCAGCATCTGGTTCCCGGCAGCTTTATTACCTTGATTACTCCGCAGTATGGCGAGTCGGTTATACAAATTTTTACTTGGCTTAAACAGCTCCAGTTGAATCCTTGTCACCTATGGATATGCTCGGATGCTACCGATCAGGAGGCTTGGCTGAAAAGACTGCAATCGGTTGGCGTGGTTGGGTATGCGATCCATTCACTTCATGAGCTTCCGGTTGTGCTGGGAGGGAGAAGTGGATGAGCGAATTGATGGTTGAGAGGACGCCAGTGTGGCGCCGCATGCTTTTGACGGATTGGACGCATCGGTTGACGGTTCTGCTGGTTGGTTTGCTGTTATTGCAATTTGTTACCTGGATTTCAAAAGAAAATGGATTGTGGCTTCCGGAAACGGTGCGCATTGTTCAACTAACATTGCTAGTCACCTTTCTACTAGAGCATGTCCCTCGGCTTCACTGGCTAGTGCGCGGCTTTATACAGATGGTTGCCGTGATTGCGCTTAATGCCCATGTTTTACTTGATTATAAAATTATTGAAGACGTATCACTATCCAGTTATTTTTCTTCGCAGCTTTTTCTGAATTTATATCAATTGACGCCTTATTTATGGTTTGCATTAAGTACCTGGGTTATTTATCTGACATTGATCTGGTGGGTAGAGGTGAAGTGGAGAGTTTATTTACTGATGATCGTCAGTGTTCTCGTCATGTGTATCCGCGATTCCTTCTCGAATGTATATTTATGGCCTCAGGTGGTCATGGTAGTGGGCTGTGGATTGTTCCTGTTAATTTTGTGTCATTTTCAACGGCTGCGTCGAAAAGATCCGACTGCGTGGAGCTATCTCGCTGATTATCCGACGTCGATATCGGTTCCGGTCATTACATTGGTTTGTCTGACGTTATCGATCGGCTCCATTATGCCGGAAGTCAGTCCATTATTAACTGATCCTTATACCGCATGGCGCAATTTTCAAGGCCAACCGGTTAATTTCACCACTGGCAAAGGCGTTGAGGTTGCAGCTCCTACGTCTTCGGGTGATGCTTCTTCGGGATACAGTCGCAATGATGCGGCACTTGGCGGAGGGTTTGAATTCGATTTTACACCGGTGATGACCGTAGAAACCTCTCATCGAAGCTATTGGCGGGGCGAGACACGCAGTTTGTACACTGGCAAGGGCTGGGAGCTTGGAGAAGGCGATAGACGTGCTCCCGTAAGTACGGTACGAGCAGATGTCGCATTGGCTGCTGATCCAAGAGCTGCCGGCAGCAAGCTGAAAACCATCGAGGTTACTCAAACGGTTACGATTTTGTCAGAGGAAAAATATCCTGTATTATTCGGTGCCTTCAGCCTGCAAAAGGTAGTCGATCTGGGTGGCGCCAAAACAGGTTTTGAACCTTTGCTCTGGGCTCCATCGCAGTCCGAGCTAAGATTTAATGAACAGCAGCGTCAGGCATTTCCTAAATCGTACACGATTGTCTCACAGATGCCGATTGTGGAAGAGGAAGGTTTGCGTCAAGCTCCTGCGGAGCTGCCGAATCGCGCCGAGCTGGCTGAATACTTACAGCTGCCTGACAACACCCCGAATCGTGTCCGACAGCTGGCAGCAGATATTACTAAGGATACAGCGAGTCCTTATGATAAGGCAAAAAAAATCGAACAATATTTACGCCAAACGTATCCATACACAAATAAGCCTGATCTCACCAAAGGCAAAAGTCGCGATTTTGTAGAACGTTTCTTGTTTGAAATCAAGGAAGGCTATTGTGATTATTTCTCATCGGCAATGGCCGTGCTGTCCAGATCCTCCGGGCTTCCAACACGTTGGGTGAAGGGTTATGCTTCTGGCTCGACGACAGTTCCTGACGAATATTTGAATATGTCAGTTGAACAGGGTATGCTGGACCCCGATGCTGCAGGTGTGTATACCGTTCGGAATGCGGATGCTCATTCCTGGGTGGAAATCTATTTTAGCGGATATGGCTGGATTCCTTTTGAGCCTACCTCAGGCTTTGTGCTGCCGCGTGCTTCACAACTGCAGGAAACCGTGATTGATCCATCCACATTGCCCGAAATTCCGGAAACAGCAGAAGAAGCGGTTGTCTTTTCAAATTCAGGCCATGTTGTCGGGATCAGCGGATTGGTTTTGTTCGTTGTTGCTTTAGTTGCTTTTTTAATTTGGAAGCTGCAGGTAGTCGATCTTGTCAAAGAACGGATTGAGCGCCGCAGAGCGTCACTTCTGAAGCAAAAGGTCATTGTAGAGTGTGAACGCATGCTGCGGATTTGTCGACGTAACGGTTATACCCGTGATGAACATGAAACATTACGAGAAGCAACTCGCAGATGGATCAAGCAGAGCAAATGGATGAAGGCGGACTTGGAGCAGGTGCTTACGATCTTCGAGAAAGCTAAATACAGCAATGCAGAAATAACAGAGGATGACTGGCAAAGCACGACTCAGTTGGTTGAGAAGCTGCGTTCGCAATTTTGATTTACAACGAGGATTCCCATAAGAAGCATTCAGCTCTTTAAGCTGTAGCCTGGCAGCCTGCTGTCAGGCTTTTTGCTGCCTATAGTTATTATTATTTTGCCACACCTAACTGGCTGTGGTATAGTTTGACGTATGTAGGTATGATCGTTCCCGAGGTGATTTCTTTGTTAAAAAGGCTGCTTCCACAATTACAAGTCAACACGATTTATGATATTGATCTCAATGAACTATGGGCCAAAGGTGTTCGTGGTATTATTACAGATCTGGATAATACACTCGTAGGAGCCAAAGCACCACTGGCTACGCCTGAATTAATCGAGTGGCTCAAGGTTGTCGGACAGATTGGATTTCAAGTCGTGATTGTTTCCAACAATAATAAGCTGCGGGTTAGCAAATTCGCTGAACCACTGCTGTTGCCTTTTATTTATCGGGCCAAAAAGCCAACCAGTGCGGCCTTTCACAAAGCACTTGGTATGATGAAACTGCTGCCAAGTCAGACAGTAGTTATTGGGGATCAGATGATGACCGATGTGCTTGGCGGGAACCGAATGGGGCTATTTACAATTCTGGTGCTTCCAATTGCAAAGGGTGATGAAGGTTTTTTTACGAAAGTTGTCAATCGCTCACTCGAGAAAGTAGCTACAAGTTGGATGAAAAGGTAGGTAAACCATGACAGAAAAGATTGCAGAAGTAAAAGCATGTGCCGGCTGTGGTGTGAAGCTGCAAATGGAGCATGTGGACAAGCTGGGCTATGTTCCGGCGCAAGCATTGGATCGTTCACCGATCATATGCCAGCGCTGTTTTCGTATGAAAAATTATAACGAGTCCTCAGGCATTACTTTAGACCACAATGATTTTTTGAAGCTGCTGAGCCACGTAGGCCATACAAAATCGCTGGTCGTCAATATTGTCGACATTTTTGATTTTGAAGGTACCTTAATCAGCGGCTTGCCGCGTTTTGTCGGGGATAACCCGATTGTGCTAGTCGTTAACAAAATTGATTTGCTCCCGAAAGTAACGAATTACAACAGAATTATTAACTGGATTCGTAAACAGGCTAGTGAATTTGGTCTTAAGGTTGTTGAAGTTGTGCTGTGCTCAGCCAAAATGAATCTGGGCTTTGACCGTGTGATCAAGGCATTGGACGAGCATCGGAATGGCCGCGATATTTATGTCGTTGGAGCCACGAATGTTGGTAAATCGACATTGATTAACCGTCTGATCCGTGATTACAGTGACCTGGAAGCAGAGCTGACAACGTCTCAATACCCGGGAACGACGCTGGACCTGGTGAAAATACCAATGGATGACGGTACCTTTATTATTGATACACCGGGTATTGTGTACCCACACCGGTTGACAGAGCTTGTGAGCAAGAAGGATTTGGCTGCGTTAATGCCTGATAAAGTCGTCAAGCCGGTCGTATTTCAATTAAATGAGAAGCAGACGATATTTTTCGGAAGCTTTGTACGGTTTGATTTTATCCAAGGTGCGCGTCAATCGTTTACCTTTTATGTATCCAATTCAATCACCCCGCACCGGACCAAGCTTGAACGTGCCGATGAGCTGTATGCAGAGCACAAAGGTGTCATGCTCGCACCGCCGACTCTTGAAGCCTTGGAGCTGCTGCCGAAGCTGACCAAGGTACCTGTACGTATTCCGAAGGGTAAAATTTATGATGTATCGATATCGGGCCTGGGCTGGATTAAAGTAAACAGTGACAGTGGCGCTGATCTGGCTATTCATGTTCCCAAGGGAGTTAAGGTTGCTGTACGTGAGGCAATGATATAGAGCGGGAGGAACGAAGTAATAATGGGGAAACAGAAAATAGACAGCAACACGATTCTGTATGGTGTATTTGGGGATCCGATTCGCCATTCCAAATCGCCGATTATGCTGAATCGCGCTTTTGAAGAAGCGGGAATTAACGCGGCTTATGCGGCATTTCATATTAAACCAGGGCAGCTTAGGTCTGCTATTGATGGAATCCGTGCGATGCAATTTCGTGGTGTCAATGTTACCATTCCACATAAGCTAGAGGTCATGGACTATATGGATGAAATCGATGAAGGCGCCCGAGTTATCGGTGCAGTCAATACGATTGTCAATGAGGATGGTCGTCTTGTTGGTCATAATACGGATGGTATCGGATACGTACGGTCCTTGAAGGAAGAAACGGGAATCGATTTGCGAGGCAAACATGTATTGATGCTCGGCGCAGGTGGTGCAGCGCGTGGTGTCGGATATGCATTAGCCATGGAGGGCGCGGCACATATCTATATTGCCAATCGTACCCGTGATAAAGCTATAGAATTGGCACAATCCATGTCCAGTTTTACCATGGCTACGGGCTTAGGGCTCGATGAAATAGTGGACATAGTCGGTAAGGTTGGTTTGATCGTAAATAATACTTCGGTTGGCATGCACCCTAATGTCAATGAAGTACCGATGGATACTTCATTGATTCTCAATACAACGATTGTCAGCGATCTGGTTTACAACCCGATGGTTACAAAGTTTCTTCGTGAATCCGAGTCTCGGGGTGTTACCATACACAGTGGCTTGGGGATGTTTATTTACCAGGGCGCTTATGCTTTTGAGTACTGGACAGGGGTTTCAGCCCCGGTTGTGGCTATGCGTCAGGCTGTCATTGATTCATTTAACACGTAAAAAATGGTCGGAGCTTGCAGCAATTTTGAATACATGTCAAGCCCGACCACAGATAACTATATTTACTCAAGAATAGAGGATAACGAACATTATGCTAACAGGTAAACAAACCAGACATTTACGCGCTTTAGCGCACCATTTGAACCCGATCTTCCAGGTGGGCAAGGGTGGAGTGAACGAGCATTTAATCAGACATATCAACGAAGCATTGGAAGTACGCGAGCTGATCAAAGTTACAGTGCTTAACAACAGTGGCGAGGATCGCAAAGAAGTCGGTGAACAATTGGCTGAACAAGCGGAGGCTGAGCTCGTGCAGGTTATTGGTAAAATTATCGTTTTGTACAAAGAGTCCAAGGACCACAAAACAATTGTGCTGCCAGTATAGATTTTTGAGCTAGAAGAGGTGAGAGCATGAAGGTTGGAATTATGGGAGGTACCTTTGATCCTATTCATATCGGACATTTGATTGCTGCCCAACACGCGTGTGAGCAGGCCTTCTTGGATGAGGTCTGGTTCATGCCAACAAATGTGCCCCCTCATAAGGAAAAAGGCCCGATGGCTACGCCTGGGCAGCGTTGGGACATGGTATGTAGAGCGGTCGAGGACCACTCCCATTTTCGTCCTTTTGATTTTGAGCTAAGGAAGGGCGGGATTTCATACAGCATTGATACGGTAACCGAGCTTCTTAAGGTTCATCCCGATATTCATTTTGCCTATATTATTGGTGCGGATATGGTACAGTATTTGCCTAAGTGGTACCGGATTAATGAATTGGTGCAGAAAATTACATTTATCGGCCTGCAGCGTCCAGGTTATGTTTGGGATTTGAATCTGCTGCCAGAAGCTATACGTAAAGCGGTTATTGCTGTGGAAATGCCTTTGATTGAGCTCTCATCCAGCTTGATCCGATCGCGTCAGGCTGAACGGAAGTCGGTTCGCTATTTAGTGCCAGATCGAGTAAATGAATATATGGTGGTGAATCGGATTTATGAATCGCAAGCAGCTGATTGATGCGGTAAAGGTTCAAATGCCTGCTGCCCGTTGGGAGCACACGTTAGGTGTGATGGAGACGGCTGTATTGCTCGCAAGGAGCTATCATGGTGATGCGGACAAGGCGCATTTGGCTGCCGTGCTGCATGATGTTTGTAAATATTGGCCAGTCAAGGATCAAGGTAATATTATTCGTGATCATGGATTGCCAGCCGATTTGCTGGAGTATGATAAAGAGCTTTGGCATGCGCATGCGGGAGCCTTTATAGCCCAGAGGGATTATGGTGTTAATGATGAAGAGGTATTGGATGCAATCCGTTATCATACTACCGGACGTAAACCTATGACCCAGCTGGAAAAAATCGTTTGTCTTGCAGATTATATTGAGCCTGGAAGAGATTTTCCGGGTGTGCATAAGATTCGAGAAATCGCCGAATATAGTATAGAGAAAGCTCTCTTGATGGCGTTTGATGGAACGATCATTTTTTTGCTGGAAAAGGGAAAAAAGGTGTATCCACTAACGATAGAGGCAAGAAACGGCCTCGTAGATGAAGTGAAATCCGTTGGATAGATTGAATTTGTCATACAGTTAGATCGAGGAGGAATTAAAATGAGTCTTACACCAGAAAAGCTAGTAGACCTTGTTGTCGAAGCGGCTGAAGATAAAAAAGCAATGAATTTAATCGCGTTAAACCTACAGGGGGTTTCGCTGATTACGGATTATTTTGTTATATGCCATGGTAATTCAGAAACTCAGGTTCAGGCTATTGCTACGGAAATTCGTAAAAAAGCTGAACAAAATGGCGGACGCGTACGTGGATTAGAGGGTATGGATACAGCACGTTGGATACTCGTTGATTTGGGTGACGTGATTGTTCATGTTTTCCATCGTGAAGATCGGGAATATTATAATATAGAGCGTCTATGGTCAGATGCCAAGGTGGTAGAACGCGTATGATATTAGATGCAGGAAGAACTTATAAACTGAAGGTTGCCAAGGAAATCGCTCCACACGGCTATTTTGTAACGGACGGCACTCAGGAAGTATTGCTCCATTACAGTGAGGTCGTAGGAACGATTAAGCCGGGTGATTCGGTAGATGTGTTCTTGTTCTACGATACCCAGGATCGTCTTGCCAGTACGATGAAAAAACCATTGATCCAGCTCGGTGAAATTGCACTTCTGGAAGTTGTTGATATTCACCCGCGATTCGGCTGTTTTCTGGAAATGGGCTTGGGCCGCAATTTGCTGCTTCCATTCAGGGAGCAACCGGATTTGCGTGAGCTTCGTCCCCAGGTAGGGGATAAGGTGTTCGTTGAACTTGCCCATGACCGTCAAGGTCGATTACTGGCCAGAGTTGCCGGTGAGGCAGAGCTTAAGCCGATGTGCTTTGATGCTCCAACCAGCTGGAAGAACACCTGGGTTAGCGCAAGAGTGTACAAGCCGCTGCAGATGGGTACCTTTGTTGTATGTGATGGAGGCGTCGTTGGATTTGGTGTCATTGGTATGATCCACTCCACGGACCGGACCAGAAAGCTGCGTCTTGGTGAGCAGGTGGATGTGCGGATAAGCTTTGTTCGTGAGGATGGCAATGTGAACTGTTCGATGAAGGCGGTAAAAGAGGTTGGACGGGATGAGGACTCGGAACGGATTCTTGCCTTTTTGCGTGAAAGACCAAACGGTTCCATGCCTTATTCGGATGAATCCCCTGCGGATGCGATTAATGAACGGTTCCAGATCAGTAAATCTGCTTTTAAACGGGCAATTGGTAAATTAATGCGTGAAGGCCTTGTTTATCAGGAAGGCAGCTGGACTCATCTGAGGCAGGAGCAACAACCTGAGGATAATCAGGAGTTGAAGACTGAGAGTCAGTCGGACGGAGAATAATAGCTGTAAATTGTCAATTAGTAAAGGTGCTGAATGATTGTGGCTTATAATCAGTTTGCGTATTATTACGATCGATTGATGGAGGACATGCCGTACGCCGAATGGCTCGAATTTCTGCAGCAGTGCTGGAAACAATATGGCCATCCACAAACGATAGCGGATCTTGGATGCGGAACAGGCAGTATAGCGCTGCCACTTGCAAAGCAAGGTCACGAAGTTTATGGCATCGATAGTTCAGAGGATATGCTGGCGGTCGCGCAGCAAAAGGCACAGGAAGCTGAAGCTCAGCATCTTTTTCAGGGAAAAGGTCGAATAACCTGGCTGCAGCAGGATTTGCGTGATTGGTCCTTGCCGGTTCAGGTTGATGCGGTCATCTCCTTATGTGATTGTATGAATTATTTGCTGGAGGAAGAGGATGTGCAGCAGGCATTCAGACAGGCATACAATGGTCTTAAAGCCGAGGGTATATTTGTGTTCGATGTGCACACTCCCCTTCAGCTGGAAAGCTATGCGGAGGAACAGCCCTTTTTTCTAAATGAAGACGATATTGCTTATATTTGGACGAGCGAGCTGGATGAGGAGCGCTGCGAAATCGAGCATTCACTAACTATCTTTAGTCAGGTTCCTGCGAGTAATGGGAAATCTGGCTATGAGCACGGTGATTTTTTCCAACGTTTGGAGGAATATCATTCGCAGCGTGCCTACTCACTTGCATGGATGAAGCAGCAGCTATTGGCGGTTGGTTTTAACGAAGTGCTTTGTTACGGTGATTTTGTGTGGAAGCCAGCAACAGATTCGACGCAGCGTGCTTTTTTTGTAGCGAGGAAGTAGTTGGGCTTAATCTGAACCAACACTTCTGCGCTGCTACAGCTTCATAAGTAGACTCCATATACATAAAATGATTCCCCAAAGTGGTAAAGCTAACAAAATTCCGTTCATGATACCTAACATATGACCCACCTCGTTCCTGAGTGATCGGAGCTGCTGCCGCTGTTCCATTGACAGCTCATATTGTTATCTTTTCCATTTAGGAAACTCTCTAATCATGCTGACTATCGCCAAATAGACCTCGATTGGCTTTAATAGTGGCCATCGAGGTTTATTCACGGCATGGAGAACACTATTTAACAGAGAAAGCGGGTATCCCTTATGAGCGATGAAAACAGCACTGTGCAGCCCTTGGTTAAGGCAAAACCGCTCGGCATGCAGCGGGAGCTTCTCCAAATCGTAGCCATGCTGACCATGCTCATTGATCATATTGGAGCAGCCTTATATCCGGATCAATTTCTGATATTGCGCTTTATTGGACGGATTGCTTTTCCGCTGTATGCTTTTGGTATCGTCCAAGGATACCTGTATACCCATGATATTCAGAAATACGTATTGCGGTTAGGAATTTTAGCGGTCATATCCCAATTTCCATTTATGTGGGCCTTCGACTATTTGGAAGTGAATGTGATCGGAACCTTTTTTATATGCATATTAACCTTGATTGCGATGGAGCGTACGCGGATTATTTTATTGCAAATCCTGTTTGCTTGTGCCGCTTTCCTGCTGTTCAGCTGGATTCCAACAGATTACGGCACTTACGCGCTGATGATGATTTTGATCTTCAGGTACACATCTTCCTATTTTGCCTTGCTATTGCATTTTTTCTTGAACCTGTACTACTACTGGACAGGCGGCGTTATTTATCAATTTATTAGTATGGTGTCTACGATCTGGCTGATTTGGGGAGCCAAAGCAAGGCCAATCCCATTTACCATTCCACGGTGGCTCTGGTTATCGTTTTATCCTGCACATTTATTCATTCTTGCCATTATCAAATGGCTATTTTATTGAAAAAACGGTGTGTACAAGCAGGCGTGACTTGACACAGCAGCTGTTTTTTACATATAATCGCCTTATATGAACTAGCGGCAGTGATAGGAAGTAGTAGCTACGTACCATTTTTCAGAGAGTCAGTGTTAGGGTGAGAGCTGGCAAATGGGAAGAGTGAACTCGTCTTGGAGCCAGAAGGTCAATGCTTGAACGATGCTGAGGTTGAATACGTCAACAGAGCAAACACAAGTCTAACCGGATCGTTGCCCCCGCGTTAAGGGGAAGAGTGAACACGGGCAAAGCATGCTCGCTGTTAACTAGGGTGGTACCACGGGAAGCACGCCTCTCGTCCCTAGCCGTTGCGCTAGCGATGAGGGGCTTTTTTGTTTGGACATAATGAAAGGGGATTAACAGAATGACAGAGGAAATCAAAGAACAGCAGGGCTATAACCCACAGGCCATCGAGCCGAAATGGCAAGGATATTGGGACGATCATAAATCCTTTAAAGTGCTGGAGGACGATAGCAAACCGAAATTTTATGCGTTGGATATGTTTCCTTATCCGTCGGGAGCCGGACTTCACGTAGGACATCCGGAGGGCTACACGGCCACGGATATTGTTTCCCGTTATAAAAGAATGCGCGGCTATAACGTGCTGCACCCGATGGGCTGGGATGCATTCGGACTGCCTGCAGAGCAGCATGCATTGGATACGGGACAGCACCCCCGTGACATAACGATCAAAAATATTAATAATTTTCGCCGTCAAATCAAGTCGCTGGGCTTCTCCTACGATTGGGACCGTGAGGTCAGCACGACCGACCCGGATTATTATAAATGGACGCAGTGGATTTTTATTCAGCTGTATAACAAAGGACTTGCCTATGTAGATGAGGTTGCTGTGAACTGGTGTCCGGCACTGGGTACGGTATTGGCTAATGAAGAAGTTATCAACGGCTTGAGTGAGCGTGGTAATCATCCTGTCGTGCGTAAGCCGATGCGTCAGTGGGTATTGCGAATTACAGAGTACGCAGAGCGGCTGCTGGACGATCTGGAGGAGCTGGACTGGTCTGAGTCGATTAAAGATATGCAGCGGAATTGGATCGGGAAATCGAAGGGTGCCGAGGTCGTATTTGCGATTGACGGACATCAAGGTGAGGGCTTGAAGGTATTTACCACTCGCCCAGATACCCTTTTTGGTGCCACCTACTGCGTTATGGCTCCTGAGCATGATTTGGTAGCGAGCATTACAACACCTGAACAGGACGCAGCAGTGAAGGCTTACCAGGAAAAAGCGTCACATAAAAGCGATCTGGAGAGAACGGATCTGGCCAAGGATAAATCCGGTGTATTCACAGGTGCGTATGCGGTCAATCCGGTAAATGGCGCCAAGGTACCGATCTGGATTTCCGATTATGTGCTGGCTGGTTATGGAACAGGCGCGATTATGGCTGTACCTGGGCATGATCAACGTGACTGGGAGTTCGCCAAGCAGTTTGATCTGCCGATTGTTGAGGTTATAACAGGCGGTGACATTACGAAGGAAGCTTATTCAGGAGACGGAGCGCACGTTAATTCAGAGCTGTTGAACGGATTGACGAATGTGCAGGCGATTGCCACGATGGTTGAATGGCTGGAGTCGAACGGTAAAGGTCACGGTAAAGTCACATATAGACTGCGTGACTGGTTATTCAGCCGTCAGCGTTACTGGGGAGAGCCGATTCCGATTTTACATCTTGAGGATGGCACAATGAAAACTGTTCCTGTTGATCAATTGCCTTTACTGCTGCCGGATATCGAGCAAATCGCTCCTTCGGGTACAGGAGAATCACCACTGGCTGTTGTCACAGAATGGGTAGAAACTATAGATCCTGAGACCGGTATGAAAGCGCGCCGCGAAACAAACACGATGCCGCAATGGGCAGGCAGCTGCTGGTATTATCTGCGTTTTATCGATCCAAAGAATGACAAGGAGCTGTGCTCACAGGAGCTTCAGCAAAAATGGCTGCCGGTGGATCTGTATATTGGCGGTGCCGAGCATGCGGTGCTTCACTTGCTGTACGCACGTTTTTGGCATAAGGTGTTGTACGATCTGGGTGTGGTTGCAACAAAAGAGCCTTTCCACAAGCTGGTCAACCAAGGAATGATTTTGGGTGAAAACAATGAAAAAATGAGTAAATCGCGTGGTAATGTGATCAACCCGGATGAGATCGTTAATGAATTCGGCGCGGATACACTGCGGATGTACGAAATGTTTATGGGGCCGCTAGAAGCGACGAAGCCTTGGAATATTAACGGCGTTGAAGGAAACTTCCGTTTCCTGAACCGGATTTGGCGGATGTTTGTCGGAGATAATGGTCAGCTGCATTCCAAGATTTCCTCTGACGAGACCTTGGGAAGTGAATCCTTCAAGCGTACCTGGCATCGTTCGATTAAAAAAATTACCGAGGATTTCGAAGCACTGCGCTTTAATACAGCAATCAGCCAATTGATGATTTTTACGAACGAGGCTTATAAAACAGATCGTCTGCCCAAAGCAGCGATGGAGCATTTTGTTCAAATGCTTTCCCCGATCGCACCTCATATCGCTGAAGAGCTGTGGGAGAAGCTGGGGCATACGGGCTCAGTGACTTATGCCGAATGGCCAGTGTATGATGAAGCATGGACTGTAGATAATGAGATCGAAATCGTTGTACAGGTGAATGGAAAAATCGTGGAGCGCGCACTTGTTTCCAAAGATGCCGATGAAGCGGCTCTGCAGGAATTGGCGATGGGCTCTGAGAAGGTCCAGGAAGCTATGGCTGGCAAAACTGTAAGGAAAGTAATCGCGGTAAAAGGAAAGCTTGTTAACATCGTAGTTGGCTAATTGAGCCTGGCTGCCAATCGACTCATGATTGCTTGACTAATTTAAATAACCGTCCGGTTGCGCGGACGGTTCATACGAGGAAAACGTGAAAGCATCGCGTTAGTCGGCACTTGCGCCGAAAAACCGGGCTTTCACTTTTTCCACATCTTCTTCATATTTGGAATGAGTTGTGCGGATCAGTTTATTAAACATCCCGTGCAGCTCATTTTCCATTATACGGAGCCCTTCGGCCGTAATTCCACCGGGCACTGCAACCTGTTTTTGCAAGGATAAAGGTGTAAACCCGCCAACGGTCAGCAGCTTGCCTGTTCCAAGCAGCATTTCGCATGCTAGTCGTGTCGCTTCAGGCTCGGAAATTCCGGTTTCTTCAACTGCGGCATCGACGAATTTTTGTATGAAATAAGCTATAAATGCCGGTCCAACACTTGTCAGGTCAGATGAAATACGTGCATGCTCCTCGGATATACGTATCGGTGTACTGATGAAGGCAAGTAAGTTCTCGACTAGCTCAATATCTTGCTCAGACATGCGATCGCTATACATACATAGAGTCGCACCGCTGGATACATAGTTGGTAATACTGGGTATCATTTTGGCAATCTTGCAGTTGAGCTGCCCTTCCAAATGACTAATAAGCACAGGGCTTGTTATGGACACGAATATATGTGAACCATCTATCTCGTCCTTCAGTTCATCAATGACTGCTTTATACTCCAATGGCTTGACGCATATAAACAATATTTCGGAATGCTGTAAAACATCGATGCTGGAGTGGGAAACTCGGATACCGGGATAGGCAGCTGCTAATCGTTCTGCTTTGGACAGGGTGCGGTTTGTGATCGTAATTTGCTCCGGCAGGAGCGCACCCGCTTGAATGAACGCTTCGATTAATATGCTGCCCATGCTGCCTGTACCGATGAATCCAACTTGCATAGCCATCCCCCCTTGGATCAATAGACCTTCCTTTATGCCTATGCGGATGAGGTTGGGATTATGCAGCAATTGAGCCATGGTCACGAAAATGAAGGGTCCAATAAGCGCTTAGGGTGGAATGCAATGATGAACCATATTCAAATTTACTCTCACCAGAACGGAGGGAATTTACTTTTGAACCTTAACAGTGGATGGAGCATCAAATGGGTAGTGTGGCTTGTAACTGCTGCTATTATTTTGGTCATGGCGTGGTGCGGTTACTCTTGGTATGGGCGTAGTTTTCCCCAGTCAACCGGATGGCACAATGCTAATGAAGAGATGCAAACGTTTTTACTCAAGCAATCAGAAGAAAAGCTGAAGAAGGCAGAAATTTCCGCTGAGCAGGGAAAGAATGCATCGACACCCGCAAAAGCAGTCACAGATAAAAATGTTCCCAAGGATACATCGGCTACCGCCCAAACGAATCCGGACCCACTGGCGTTAGAGGCTGCTTCTCCCGTAAACAAGCCCGATCCCGTGTTACCTGACCCAGCTTCCAAGCCAGTATCAACTAAAGGCACGGTGCATCTTAACAAAGCCACGCAGGCACAGTTGATTACCATACCTGGCATCGGTGAAGCCAAAGCCAAAGCTATAATTGCCCATCGCAAGCAAATTGGAGGTTTTCAGAGAATCGATCAGCTGTTGGATGTGAAAGGGATCGGAGAGAAGCTGCTGGAGAAAATGAAGCCTTATCTGGTTCTGGAACCTTGATCAAGCCTTTTGTTTTGAGGAAAAGTATGAGAAAATAGTATCAATACCTATTCTATTATAACTTATGGAGAACCAACTAATGACAACCCGCAAAGATTGGGACACTTACTTTCTGGATATGGCTTATATGGCTTCAACCCGTTCCCGCTGTAACCGCAGACATGTCGGAGCCGTACTGGTGCAAGGGAAAAAACTTCTGGGTGCTGCTTATAATGGTGCGCCTATGGGGGTGCCGGATTGTTCGGAAGCTGGCTGCATGCTTGTAGAGGAATATGAGCTTTTAAATCTTGAAGGCGCAGAGCAGGTTCTCAAAAAACAACGCTGCATCCGCACCATTCATGCCGAGCAAAATCTGCTGTTGTTTACAGATCCAAAGGATCGTGAGAATTCTGTCGTTTATGTAACCGACCAGCCGTGCTGGACCTGCTCGAACATGCTGGCCAACAGCGGAGTTATCGAAATCGTGTACCATCGTCCATACAATAAGGACAGCGCCAAGGTGACAGCATTGATGGAGCAAAAGGGAATTATTTTTCGCAGTCTGGAGTCCTATGTACCGCCTTCTGGAACGAGTGATCCTATCAAGGATGGCGCGGAGTGATGGACAGAAGATTTGTGAACCATATACCACAAAAATTCATTCCTATGAAATTGGATATTTTGTTCAAGATGGTATTTGGCAGCAGCAAGGTAATATTAGGTGATTTTTTGTCCGCAGTAGTTGGCAGCAAAGTGGAAGTTGAAGAGATCATCAATAATGAGCTTGCCAAAGAGAATCTTGCTGAAAAGAAAAGTATTTTAGATGTGCTTGCATCTCTAGAGGGTGGTAGTAAAGCCAATATAGAAGTGCAATTGAGCAGTCACAATATGTTTAGTGAGAGATCTCTTTATTATTGGAGTAAGCTGTATGGAAGACAAATTCCTGAAGGCTTTGACTATTCTCATTTAAGAAAAGTGATTTGTATAAATATTGTAGACTTTAACCTACAGACGAATAAAGATATCACTCATTATCATACTGAGTTCAATATCAGAAGAGAAGATGGCAAACTATTTAGTGATCACTTATCACTTCATTTTTTGGAGCTTCCCAAGCTAACTGAATCAAAAGAGCCTGTAAATAGGCTTGAGCTATGGTTGAAGTTTTTAAATGCTGAATCTGAGGAGGAATTGAAAATGATTTCAGATAAAGATTCATTGCTTTCAGATGCATACTTGGAACGAATTAAAGCATTTGCAGATGAAGCTAAAATGCACGAAATCGATGCCAGACAAAAGGAATTGATGGATAGTATAACCTCTATTAACTATGCCAAACAAGAAGGCAGGAAAGAAGGCAGGAAAGAAGGTAAACAAGAAGGTAAACAAGAAGGCAGGATTGAAGTAGTTAAAGAGATGTATGCTGGTGGTATGTCAATTGAAACAATAGCTAAAGTTCTCAAGCAAAGTGAAGCTGAGATTCGCAAATATGTAAATATGTAAACAGCGGGTATTACAAAGATAATCATAATTATTACTATTATGGGGAAGAACCTCTTCATGCACCCTTAGGTGCAAGAGGTTTTTTTGTGTTTTATCCATAATTTCATGGAGGAGGCTGCTGGATGAATCGACCTCTCGTAGTATGTACGCTGCTGTGGATTAGCGGTTATGCATTGGCATATTTATTCAGTCTTGATTGGTTATCTCTATATGTAAGTTTACTATTAGCAATAGCTATGATTATATATTGGGTTCTGGGCTTGAAATTCAGAATAGGCGTATGCGCAGTACTGCTTGTGTTGATTGGCGCAGGCTATTATGAGAATTATGACCAATCCAATCGCAGTGATATTTCAATGCCGCGTGATGCAGAAGGAGCTGGAGAAGCCAGCATGATTCTGGCAGGCTTCATTGCATCGAGAGTAGAGGTTGACGGGGATAAAGCATCCTTTACTTTAATGGTTGAAAGCAAACAACAGGAGACAAGGGTGGATGAGCCCAGTAAGCTTGACGTAAAACCTAAGCGTGTAGAAGAACCGATAGCTGTAAATGTTAAGCTGTTAACCCGCGAGGAGCAGCAGCGTGCCTATTCCTGGCAGAGGGCAGATCGAGTCGTTCTTCAAGGGGTGGTCAAGCTCCCAGCGGAAGCACGGAATTTTGACGGATTTGATTATCGCGACTACTTGAGGCTGCAGCATATTCATTGGATTGTGAGTGTTAAAGGGATTGCATCCATGCAGGTTACACAGCCACAAACATGGACTCTGGATTCTCTATTACGCTGGAATGATCAATTTCGAATGATTCTCGCGCAACGGATTTCAGATATATTCCCTGCTGCTCAGGGAGGATTTATGCAAAGCATGCTGATCGGTTTAACTGATGATATGGACCCTGTTCAATTTCAGCAATTTTCACAGCTTGGATTAACACACATTTTAGCGGTGTCCGGATTAAATGTTGCGGTATTTCTTGCTTGTTTGCTATGGGTATTGCGTAAATTACGTTTTACGAGAGAGACCTGCATCCTTACAGCTATTGCACTGATGCCGCTATACATTGCTCTAACTGGGGGCTCGCCATCTATTGTTCGCGCAGGATTAATGGCGATGATCGGTTTATATGCGGCGTATCGTCATACATTAAAGGACGGCTTGCACTCCGTTCTATTTGTTGGTTTTGTCATGCTGTTATGGGATCCCTATTACTTACTGGATGTCAGCTTTCAGCTCTCATTTTTGGTAACCATAGGGTTAATTGTCGGAGTACCGCCTGTTAACACCATTATGCCTATCCGTTCGCAGCTATGGAAAAATACACTTTCGATCTCGTTAGTGGCTCAATTGATTTCTTTTCCGGTATCGATTTATTATTTTAATCAACTATCGCTGCTGTCGCTGGCAGCCAATTTGTGCCTGGTCCCTGTGTTTAGTATGGTCACGATGCCGGGAGGCACTGCAGCTTTGGTTATCGGCTTCATCTATGTGCCTGCAGGTCAGGCGTTGGCTTGGCTTGTCGCCAAGGTCAACGATTGGGTGTTTCTCGTCGTTTCGATCTCCAGCAAATGGGATGGCTTTCAAACAATTTGGCCAAGCCCCAGTATAGGTTGGATGGTTGGTTACTATATAGTTCTCGCTTTTCTGGTAGCGATGCTTATTCGTTTGAAAAACGAACATCATAAAGCAGCTGAGCCTATGCTGAAGGCTGTACGACCCGGCTGGTACCTTGAAAGAAATGGCCAAATGAAGTGGAATTGGATGAAGAAAAAATTGCCGCTGCCTCTGGCAAGCATAAGCTTGATTGCCCTGTTGGTATATGCCTATATTCCTGACCGGTGGCATTCAGTCGGGGAGGGGCATGTGGATTTTATCGATGTGGGTCAGGGGGATAGCATATTAATACGTTCACCGATAAGTCGCAGTGTAATTTTGATTGATGGTGGTGGAACAGTAAGCTTTCATAAACCGGGAGAGGAGTGGAAGCTGCGCAAAAATCCGTATGAAGTGGGAGGCAAGCTGCTTGTACCTTTATTAAAAAAACGCGGCATACAGCAGATTGATTATTTAGTCATCTCCCATGAGGACGCCGATCATATCGGTGGCTTGCAGGCAGTATTGGAGCAAATACCGGTAAAGCAGCTTGTGTACAATGGTACATTCAAACCCGGCCCATCCGTAGAAAAATTGTTCCAGACTGCCTTGGATAAACAAGTGAAGCTTGTTAAAGCCAGTGCCGGAAGCACACTAAAAATAGATGCGGCTACGGAGCTATTGGTGCTGCATCCAATACCGAGCACTGCTGCAGAGGGACTGCGTATTGAGAAAGAGCAAAATGGCCAGTCGGTTGTGTTCATGATGCGTATGGATAACACAAGATGGCTATTTACCGGAGATATGGATCAAGCTGCCGAAACGGCTGTAGCACAAATGACAGCTGCTGCCAAGCCCATTGACACCCGTGCGAGTAGCCCCCATGCTGCCAAGGAGATGCCGCTTAATTTGCATGAATTGATGATGCAGGGGCCTATTGATGTGCTCAAGGTTGCGCACCACGGAAGCAAGACTTCTACGTCCAATACCTGGCTTCAGGCCTATCCACCTAAAATGGCGGTTATATCAGTCGGTGCAACCAATGTTTATGGTCACCCGCATCCTACCGTTGTAGAGCGTCTGCAGCAGCATGATATTCAAATCGTACGCACAGATAAAATGGGGGAAGTGCAAATGTTGATTCATAACGGAGAGATAAAGGTGAGGACAAAGCTTGAAGTGAACTGATAAAGGGTTAATATGATTCTATATACATAAACAAAAAACTCGCTCTGATTTTGAGCGAGTCCCTTTCAATAATTAACCTTTCAAAGCCTTGTCAATCGGAATTTCTTGGCCGGCCCATGCCTTCTTTCCTGTCCAGTCTGCTTGTCCCTGCCAAAAAGGATCAGACGCACTTAATCCCAGTGGCAAAAATACGGCAGAACATAAATACAGGCTGCCTGTAGATATATACGTCTCGCCAACCTCCGGTTGATGGCCGCAGAATCCGATAGTCAACCAGCCATTCTCATCAAATGTACCAGGAGCTTCAATCATCCGTCGAATAACCGCAGTTAATGCGCAGCGAACTTGTGCTGGCTCTATACTGTCATCCAGCTCATTGCGCAGCGCGATTTGACTCAAAACCTGGAAAGCGCCAAATCGATAGGCTAGTGAGCGACCGTGTGTCGGAAACGTGCCCTCAGGTGAAATCAGGCGCTCTTGTTGAACAGCATAACGTTGGGCTCGCTTCACGATGCGTTCTTGTAATGCAGCCCAAGCCTCATCTTCACCGGCAACAGCTTCAATGATATCAACCAGCATGGGTTGAATGACAAAACTGTTGTAATAATCCGCATGATACTCCGGCCCGTCCCCATAGATGCCATCACCTTTATACCATTGTTCATGCTGCCTGATAGCATAATCGACACGCATCCGATCCCAATCTTCACCAGCATGGAAAAGAGCGGTTTCAATCATCGCTGCGAACAAGAGCCAGTTGTTAAACCCCGGCTTGCGTGTCCGGGTTGCTTTCAAAGCTGCAACTACTTGCTGTTGTACTCGTGGCTCCAGCTTTTCCCATAGCTCTATGGGAGCCCGTAAAATGGCATGAGCCAAAAACGCCGCGTCCACAATAGGCTGATAACCTTCGGAAAAATTCATGAAATCAGGAGAGGAGGGATCTGTACCCGCATCAATGGCTTGTCTGGCAAGATCGGCGTAATGCTGTCTCAAACGTCCTTCTTCACCCTCGCGGCTGCCAGTTTCGAGCCAAGGTGCCATTCCTGTTAATAAGCGGGCTAATGCCTCTAAATGCGTATACATAGGCCTGTCATTGGTTTTTCCTTCGACGGGCATTTTTTCTTTTAGCTGACGGTTGGTCAAATGATACAGCACGGGTTGTGCAATTCGACTTAAAGTATCTATCCAATAAATTCGATCTTCCTGAGCTTCCGGCATGATGAGATTCCCTCCAACATAGTTTCGACAATTAAGTTCTCTTTTGATCATTTTATAACAAAAAGATACATGGGTCATTGGTGAACATGACAATTATCTTTGTGTAAAAATTATATAGTTTCATTTTCTAGCACAAATATTGGGAGCTAGGGTGTTTCTGGGTAAGTTCTATAAGGGAGAAAGTGTATAAATCTATATATTAGTTGTTGGCAGGCAGCTTGTTGAACGTGTATAGTTTGTATGTTGCAGGCAACTAATCACTTAAAATCAAGACTTCCATTTCAGCCAATAACTGCTGGAGTATACCTTCGCACTTAAATTTGATATTCTTAATACAACTAATTATATTTTTGTTGTGCAACATTATTAATTATAGTTTCGTTTATATAGTTGCAAGAGAGGGGGATCCCAGTGGTAGCGCCAGATTTGATCAAGGCTGCCCAGTCGGGCGATCGCGACGCTCTAATTACCCTGCTGCGTGAGATTGAAAATCATGTTTACCGAACTGCATATTACATTTTGGGTAATGAGCAGGACGCCTTGGATGCCGCGCAGGAAGCTTTGATACGCATTTATACAAAAATAAATTCTTATGAAGAAAAGGCGCAATTCAAAACGTGGGTCCAGCGCATTGTTACCAATTTGTGTATAGATAAATTCAGGAAAAACAAGCCTACTGTTTCCATTGAACAGTTTGATTTGACCTTTACAGAAACAAAGACAGTTGAACAAGAGGTTATGTCCGCATATATTGCCGAAGATATTAAAGAGGCCATTGATAAACTGCCGGAACATCATCGATCAGTCGTCGTGCTTAGGTATTTGCAGGATTTTTCCTACAATGAAATTGCCGAATCACTTGATTTGCCCATCAACACGGTTAAATCCTATTTATTTAGGGCTAGGCAGCAGTTGCAAACGTTGTTGCAGGATTACAAAAAAACATCAACCGAATCGACCCGGGGATGAGCAGATAACGGGCTTGATTTTCAAGCTTAGTCGGTATGCTGCGTAGCGTTGTGCACTGTCACATATCAGTTGTGAATCTTTTAGAAAGGTAGTGTGCGGGATGAATTGCCAAGAGGTGATCGAACTGATGCAGAGATATCTCGATCAAGATCTCGATAAAATAGAATATAATCAAATGCTCGATCATATACAGGATTGCCCGGAGTGCTCAGAATTGTTTGAGCGATTATTAAATGTATCCGAGCAATTGGAAAGCTTGCCTAAGGTTACGCCTGCGTTTAGTCTGGTAGATGCGATTCTGCCTAAGCTGCAGCAAATGGATATGGTGTCAACTCCTTTGACAATGGAGGATCATGCTGCATATGCAGCCCGCGACATCTCATCCCCTGTTCCAGCAGAGCTGCCATCCTCAGCTGCGCAGACTGTGCGCAAAGATACTGTACCTGTAAGTCGAGCTACAGATTGGCGTAGTCGGACACGTGGCTTTGTTTCAGCTAAAATCGTTGGTGGTGTAGTTGCCGCTGGTTTGATTCTCGGTTTCTTTGTTTTCAATCAGCAAGAGCAGAGCAATATGCAAAATGCTGATAGCGCCCTAATGGCTCCGAAATCCGCCTCAACGAGCAGCGCAAGCTCTAGGGAAAAATCTGCAGCTCCTGCAGCGTCAGGCATGAGTGATTCCAAAAGTACGGCTCCTACGGATATCGCTTCAGATGTTAACGGCAATGCGCAGGGACTTCAGCAAGAACAAAGCAGTGCGTCCCAATCTTCTAAAGATTTGGTTACTCCATCCGTAGCTCCGACTACGAGTACGCCTGCTAGCAACTCAACGCCAGCACCGAACATGGGCTCCAATAAGATAGGAGGCGCGGTTCCACAGACATCCAGTCCAAAAAGCCCGGCAGCCGACAGTCAGATCATGACTCCTCCAAGCACAGGTGAGAGTACTTTATCGAAATCTTCGTCCACTCCGCTGCAAGCGGGCACAGGAGACGGACAACTGAAAGAACCTCTAACCTTTGGAGCACAGCAGCCAGCGGCTAAAGCGGATAACCCAACTGCCAAGGCGATTGTTCCGCAGGCAGAGACGCCACGCAGCAGCTTGGCAGCACCAGGTTTATTCGGTGGTAATGCAGCATCTTCGGCTGCATCCGATAAAAACTCTGGCGCTGGGTCAGGAGAGGTTGCCCAACCAAGCACCGGCAACGCAGCTTCAGCCAATGAAAGTAATGCGGCCAAATCCAAAATAGGTGAGGCGCCAGCTGCGGATCAAAGCTTCTCGTTCATGCAAGCTCAAGCAGCCAGCAGTCTTGCTGCTGCTGACAAGACGTACACGGCTGCCATTAGCGAGAAGCGAGTCGTTATAAGTGATAAGAATGGAAAAAGCATCTTTACATCGATGAATGTAGCCGCGGATACCGAACAAATTACATTGATGGAATGGACGACTGATTACAAGCTGACCTATCAGATAAGCAATCCAACCAGCACAAGGACTTTCACTATCAACGCTGTAAGTCGATCGGAAGCAGCCAAGTGACCATTTACAAATATTTCGTATTCAAGCCAACACACATTGTTCTTCACTTGCGTATGATAGGTTAGGTTGGAAATGAAATCATAACGTCGTATGACCACTCGGGGAACGGTTTCTAGAGCCTTAACCCGATTGTTTATATAGATGGGCTTGGCAGCAAAGGGATGATGTCTGAACCGTAAGGTTTTGACGGAATCCCTTTGTTGTTGTTACAATGCTCATATAAACAGGCTTAGAGAGAAATGGGTGAGCAGCAATGGATTTCAAGACCGCGTTAAGGAGTATTCAAAAAGGTGCATTTGCGCCGCTGTATGTGTGTTACGGTACAGAGGGCTATTTAATTCAGGAATTTTTACAGAAGCTGACGAGCCGTCTTATTGATCCACAGGATGCAGCGTTTGCTGTATCCAGGTATGATTTGACAGAAACCTCGATAGATAGGGTTATAGAAGAAGCTGAGGAGTTACCCTTTATTGGGCCAAGAAAGTTGATCGTAGCGACAAACGCACTGTTTTTGACAGGGTCCAAGGACAGCTCAAAGGTTGAACACAGTCCCGAGCGGCTGCTGGAATATTTAAAATCCCCTGCCGATTTTTCCGTTATCGTTCTAACAGTAAGTGCTGAAAAGCTTGATGAACGCAAGAAGCTTGTGAAATCACTGAAGGAAAAAGATTATTTGATATCATGCGCTGCTTTATCGGCAGACGATCTGGGACAGTGGGTGAAGGGAGAGGCTGACAAGGTCGGCATTTCTTTTGCACCTGGTGTTCAGGATCAATTTATTATGTATACGGGAACGAATCTGCAGGCTTTATCGAGTGAGTTGGATAAATGCGCTATGTATATAGGGCGCGGCGGCACGATAACGAGTGATATATTAGAGCAATTGGTGACGCGAAGCATTGAACAAAATATTTTTCTGCTGATTGAGCATATAGTACAGCTTAAACTGGACAAGGCCTTCACGATGCTGGCTGAGCTTCTGCGGCGCAAGGAAGAGCCTATTAAGATCATGGCTTTGATAGCGAGACAGTTTCGTATCATGTACCAGGTAAAGGATTTGCAGCAGCAAGGCTACTCACAGCAGCAAATTGCATCGCAGATCAGTTTGCATCCTTATGCAGTCAAGATCGCAGCCGGACAGAGTAACCGCTTCGAGGTCAGTCAGCTGTTACATATTTTAGATCAATTATCTGATCTTGACTATCAAATGAAAAGCGGTAAAATCGATAAAGCAATCGGTCTGGAGCTTTTCTTGTTAAAGCTCGTTGCTTGAAGCGAGTGCCGGATTTATAAGAAAAGCTTCTGTTCGAAGCCTATTCGATGAAGATACATCCGTGTTATAAATGTAGCTTTTCCTGCGAGATAAGAATCGTCCAGCTTTGCTGAAAACATATAAATTCTTATCTCTTCAAAAAAACGACCTGCCCCCAAAGGAGTGGTCGTTTTTATTTGTTCGCATTGGTTAATTAAGCTTGTGCTGAAAGCGCGTTAAGTCTTTTCGCTAAGCGGGACTTTTTACGGGCTGCGGCATTTTTATGGATTAAGCCTTTGGACGCTGCTTTATCCAGCTTTTTGCTGGCAGTGACCAGGGCTGCAGTTGCTGTTTCCACATTGCTGCTAGCAGCAGCTGTTTCAAAGCTCTTTACTGCTGTGCGAAGGTTTGATTTCTGGGATGCGTTGCGTAGACGACGCTTCTCATTGACTTTCACTCTTTTAATCGCGGATTTAATGTTCGGCATTGACGTTCACCTCCTAATACAACTTGCATCAACCATAGTGCTTGTTTGAAAGATCCTTTTGTTGACAACTCTAGATATTCTAACACGGCCCATATCAAATTGCAATAGATCAATCCGCAACGATTCCGACAATTGTTGCATAAGGCTGCCTGTACATTCACACACTACGGGCATAGCTATGTAAAAGGAGATGTCAGCATGGATCTAAGCGCATATACAATTCGTACGGACCTGGCTTTGGAGGCGCATGATATGGCTTCAAATTCAGGCAAGGCAATCCCCGGTGTTCATATGTCATCAGAAACGCATGAAGGAATCACGGTTAGTACCACCGATATTACGTCTCAGGAGGGCTCTGCTGCATTAAGCAAGCTGCCTGGACATTATATTACCATAGAAGTGCCTCAATTAAGAAAAAAAGACAGTGTACTCCAGGATCGTGTTGCAGCTGTCTTTGCCAAAGAGTTCGAATCCTTTTTGGCCAAGCTCCAAATCGATTCGATGTCAAAGGTATTGATTGTGGGCTTGGGGAATTGGAACGTCACTCCAGATGCTCTGGGACCATTAGTCGTAGAAAATGTGATGGTCACCCGCCACTATTTTGAGCTAATGCCCGGAGAGGTGAGTCCGGGTTACCGTCCTGTGAGCGCTATAGCGCCTGGTGTTCTGGGTACGACAGGAATTGAGACCGGTGAAATTATTCAGGGAATCGTCGAAAAATCAAAGCCGGATCTGGTCATTGCCATCGATGCACTAGCCTCGCGTTCTCTGGAGCGAGTGAATACGACCATCCAGATCGCGGATACAGGCATACATCCGGGATCTGGGATTGGCAACAAACGTAAGGGCTTGACATTGGACACACTCGGAGTACCTGTCATTGCTGTGGGAGTGCCAACCGTCGTGTTTGCTTCCACCATTGTGAATAATGCGTTTGAGCTGATGCACAAGCATTTTCAGCAGCAAACCGCTCATACGGGTGAAATTCTTGGTCTTTTGGACCAAATGAAGGAAGATGAGCGACTGCTGCTGGTTAAGGAAGTGTTAAGTCCATTGGGACACGATCTGTTGGTCACCCCAAAGGAGATTGACGAATTTATTGAGGATATTGCCAATATTATTGCCAGTGGCTTGAATGCCGCCCTGCATGAGGTCGTCGGGATGAATAATGTAGCCGCCTATACTCATTAGTCTATTATGATTGTATGGAATGACATGACAAAACGCCAAGCCTGCGGCCGGAATAACGCATAGCTTGGCGTTTTTAGGTATACATGGAAATTTACTGCTGCTGAAATCAAACGATCTTGAAGCGTTTGACGAGGCTGTTCAAGTTCTCGGCCATTTTGGAGAGATTCAACGAGGAGAGAGCAACTTCTTCCATTGATGCCAGCTGCTGCTCAGTTGCAGCGGAAACATTTTGTGCACCTGCCGCTGTTTCCTCTGTAGTCGAGACAATCCCATTAATGGCGATAACCATTTGCTCGGTATTCGCAGATATCGCTTTCAGCGATTGATGGACATTGTGGATACGATTATTGACCTCACCAACAGCCTGGGTAATTTCAGCAAAGGAGCTGCCGGCATACTGAACTGCTGCCAATCCTTCCGTCATTTGCGAACTTACCAGATTCATGCTATGGACCGCAGCTGCTGTATCCTCCTGTATCGTTTCGATCATGTTCTCAACCTTCTTCGAGGAGCTGGCGCTTTGCTCCGCGAGCTTGCGAACCTCTGCCGCAACTACAGCAAAGCCTTTTCCATGCTCTCCGGCTCTTGCCGCCTCTATCCCGGCATTTAAGGCCAACAGATTCGTTTGCACAGCAATGCTATTAATCACTTTGTTCATATCACCAATTTCACTAACACGTTGCGCTAACCGCTGCACGACACTATTCATGTCTCCAATTGTATCGTGTATCGATTGAATTTGCCGAACCGCTGATTGAATCGTTTGAAAGCCTGAATGGGCATTTGTGGAAGCAAGCTCTGAGGAGGAAGCTGCCTGATTCGTATGCTCTGTAATTTGTTGAATCCCTGCGTTCATTGTGGTTACGGCATCGGAGGTTTCATTCACACTGCGTACCTGCTTATCGCTATCCACGGCCATAACCTGAATGGTTTGGGCGATATGCTCGGTGGCCTGACTGGTTTGATCAGCGCTGGCAGTCAACTGCTCTGTGGAAGCGGATACCTGAATGGCATGATCATCAACCTCGCGAATGATATGCTGCAGATCCGTTACCATTTCTGCAAAGGAGCCTGTCAATCTGCCTATTTCATCGGTGGAATCCGCTCGAATATGGACGGTCAAGTCACCTAGTGCTACTTGTTTCGTCGCTTCAATCAATCGGTCCATCGGCTTGGTCAATATGCGTGCAAGCAATAATGCGAACAATAGTCCCACAATAATGGCCACGGGCAGTGTGATCAAAGAAATCCGAATATCCTGATCGATATGGTTCTGGAGCAGCTGGCTTTGATTAGAGAGCTCCTGATCATGGTATGTGATCATTCGATCTATAGTGGTGTACAGCTTTACTTTATGTATGTCGGTCTCATCATCAAGCTTCTTATAAGTTGCTTTTAATGTATCGGCGTTCATGGTTTTTCTTTGATCATAGGCAGCCTTTACTCTATCAAAGGTAGAAAGATAAGCGGTGGTTTCCGTAGCAATTTCCACAGCCCACAGCTTTTCCTGATCATTGCTGGCAGCCTTTTGGATATCAGCCAATTGGCTATTGATCGTTCGTGTGTCCTGCTCGTAAACAGTGATGGAGCCTTCATTTTCATTAATAATCAGGTCAGCCTGACTGCTGTACAATTGACCGATCATATTTTTGAACTGCAATGCGAGTTTGGAAGTATTCACTGAATTCAACTGGTGCTGTGTAGTCTGCTTGATCTGGCTGAGCATGATGTAATTAAATCCGATGACGCCTCCCAGAAAAAAGATTAATACCCCAAATCCCATTAGCATTTTCCACTTTAACGGTAAGTTTTTCATGACAAGCCCCTTTCGTCTGACATAGCTAAATTGGAAACTACCGATATTATATCACGAATCCATTAGAGTCCATTCAAGATTCAATAGAGGAAGAAATGAAATCTTTTCGTTCTAGATCCTACCAACTGCTCATAGATTTGTTACTAGAGAATGGAGCACGACTACAAATCCATGATGTGGGTTTTAGGGTGGAGGAGGATGCAGAATTGAAGTGGACAGAGGTTACTGTGGATGTAAATAAACATCGTACAATAGGACAAGGTCTGGCTGTATATTTCCGCATTATGGCCACACTGCTAATGGGGTGTGTGATGTTTTTTGCGGCGTTTGGTCTTTTGGGCTTTGCTCAGGCCAAGCTGACGAATACGACACCGAATTCATCGATGAAGGGTTTGGCTTCGTCGGTTTCAAGTCGATTTTTTTTGGACATGCTTGGGATGGAAATGCCGCATATGCAGACAGATCGGCAAACCTTTACCTTCTCGCAATCTAATGTTTCCGGTTTTCTATTTACGCTCGTCACAGATTTGAATTGGAAGGATCCCAAAACCTTTATTTCCCGTGAAATGCCCGGTATGTCTCAGGATCGTTCAGTTGTGCTGCGTAAGGGGGTACAGACAGGAGATGACGGGCCAGAAGATTATGGACCGAAGGCAGATGTTATTCCCAAAAATGGAGAGGGCGGGGAGGGTTCAATTACTGCTAATCCATCTCCGCTTCCGGAAGTAGGCGAAACGACACAGGGAGAGACCAAGATAATTCCGCCTACAGCTCAGCCCCCACGAACCGCAGGCAGAAATGTTGCATTCATTTATCAGTCTCACAATCAGGAATCGTATTTACCTGAGCTCGATGGTGTTAAGGACCCAGACAAGGCCTACGATCCTCAGACTAATGTGACCAAGGTTGGGCTGCGGTTAGCGCAAAAATTGGAACAGGAGGGTATCGGTGCTGTTCACTCTGACAAAAATTATCCTGCAATAGAAAAAAGCTTTAATTATTATTTTTCCTATAAGTATTCTTTGAAAACCTTGCAGGAAGCAAGCGCATCCCATCCGGATCTGAAATACTATTTTGATATCCATCGGGACTCCCAAAGGCGGGAAAAAACGACGGTTCGGATCAACGGTAAGGATTATGCGCAGCTCTATTTTATTATTGGAGGCAAAAACCCGAACTGGAAAGAAAATGAACAGTTTGCTTCACAAATTCATCAAGCTATCGAAGCCAAGTTCCCGGGGATCTCCAAAGGCTCGTTTGCCAAAGCTGCGGAAGGCAATGGTGTGTACAATCAAAATTTTTCAGCGAACAGCGTACTGATCGAGGTTGGTGGTGTAGATAATTCCCTCGAGGAGTGCTACCGGACTGCAGATGCGCTGGCAGCAGCAATAGCCGAGGTTGTGCTGAACGTGAAGAAGGTTGATGGAGCGAATACACAGGCGAAGTAGGCAAGTAGTGGAGGAGCAGGAGCATGGACAAGCTGTATGTGAGGCTGATGGTGATCGGGTTTGTGACGGGCTTTTGCATTTTTGTAGGATTGATGCTGGTTAATCGAGCTGTTGAGAGAAGTCACGAACCAGTGGTTATAGAAGCTGCACAGCAGAGAGAACCTGAATCTACAGAGTCTGCATTACAAGTAAAAGCCGAGCCTGATAAGACAAATGTGGATGAGGCATCCAAGGAAACGACTGTGAAAGAAAAAGTAGAGTCCGAAGAACAGCGGACTGTGATCAGCAAAGCAACAGGTGTCGGACGTTTGGGTAACAAGATTGGCGGTCTTCTGCAAATACTGGCGCATTATGGTATCCAGGGGGTTGTTGCCTTATTTGAGGCGATTACCGCTTAAGGTATGAATACGAAGGTGACTCCATTGCCGCAAAACGACACACCTGCTATAATTAGAAGAATTGTTAAATTTGCAGGTTAGTGAGGGTCAACTTACATGGATATTCATGCCAGACAGAAAATGATTAGAAACTTTTCAATAATTGCCCATATCGACCACGGGAAATCGACATTGGCCGACCGGATATTGGAATATACGGGTGCTCTTTCATCAAGAGAAATGCAGGAACAAGTGCTGGATCAGATGGATCTGGAGCGTGAGCGGGGTATTACCATTAAGCTGCAGGCCGTTCGTTTGGAATACCGCGCTGATGACGGGGAAACCTATATTTTGAATTTGATTGATACACCAGGGCATGTCGACTTTACGTACGAGGTATCACGGAGTCTAGCAGCCTGTGAGGGTGCGTTGTTGGTAGTAGATGCCGCACAGGGGATAGAGGCGCAAACGCTCGCAAATGTGTATCTGGCATTGGATAATAACCTGGAAATCTTACCTGTTATTAATAAAATCGATTTGCCGAGCGCTGATCCTGAACGGGTCAAGCAGGAAATCGAAGAAGTGATCGGTCTGGACGCAAGCGAGGCGGTGTTAGCATCGGCCAAGGCGGGAATAGGGATCAAGGAAATTTTGGAGCAGGTAGTCCAAAAGGTCCCAGCGCCTTCAGGTGATTCCGGGCAGCCGCTAAAAGCGCTTATTTTCGACTCACATTATGATCCCTACAAAGGTGTTATCGTATATGTTCGTGTCATTGACGGAGCTATTAAAGCAGGCTCCAAGATCAAGTTTATGGCTACGGATAAAGTTTTTGAGGTCATTGAGGTAGGGGCGTTTATGCCAAGAATGACGATTGTCGACACCTTAAATATAGGGGACGTTGGCTTCATCGTTGCGGGGATTAAGCATGTTGGCGACACGCGGGTCGGGGATACCGTAACGGATGCCAAAAATCCGGCTCCAGAGGCGCTTCCCGGCTACCGGAAGATCAATCCGATGGTATTCTGCGGATTGTATCCGATTGAGAGTACGGAATATAACGATCTTCGAGAGGCGCTCGGAAAGCTGCAATTGAATGATGCTTCATTGAGCTTTGAGCCAGAGAGCTCGACGGCACTAGGCTTTGGCTTCCGCTGCGGTTTCCTGGGCTTGCTGCACATGGACGTTATTCAGGAGCGGATTGAGCGTGAGTTCAACATTCCACTGATTACGACAGCACCGAGCGTTATTTTTAAAGTGACTCAGACCAACGGTGAAGTGCTAACGATCGATAATCCATCGATGTTCCCGGAGACAGGCAAAATTGATTACGTGGAAGAGCCTTACGTAGTCGCATCTATAATTGTACCTAATGATTTTGTGGGTGCCATTATGGAATTGTGCCAAAGTAAACGCGGTGAATTTATAAATATGGAATACTTGGACGCCACGCGTGTTACGCTTTCTTATAACATTCCGTTGTCCGAAATTGTGTATGATTTTTTTGATCAGCTGAAATCAAGCACCAAAGGCTATGCTTCATTTGACTATGTGTTGTCAGGGTACAAGCAGTCCAATCTGGTCAAAATGGACATCCTGCTTAATGGTGAGCAGGTGGATGCTTTATCTTTCATTGTGCATAGAGACCGGGCCTTCAATCGCGGGCGCATTATTTGTGAAAAGCTGAAGGAGCTTATACCGAGGCAAATGTTTGAGGTGCCGATTCAGGCAGCGATTGGTCAAAAAATCATTTCGCGTGAAACCGTTAAAGCGATGCGTAAAAACGTACTTGCCAAATGCTACGGCGGTGATATTTCCCGTAAAAGAAAACTTCTGGACAAACAAAAAGAAGGTAAAAAGCGGATGAAGCAGGTTGGTAACGTTGAAGTACCGCAAGAAGCGTTTATGGCCGTGCTGAGGCTGGATGAGTAGCAGGTAAGGCGATGCAAGAGCAGGTGCTTGTCTGAGCACCTGCTTTTGGCGTCATAGAAGCAGGCTGCTATTACGTGTTCCGCGGAAAGGAGAAAACGGATGATTCAGCGTGAGGAGACACCACAAGCATTATATATACACATTCCATTTTGCACCAATAAATGTCACTATTGCGATTTTAATTCTTATATATTGAAGGGTCAGCCGGTAATGGACTACCTCGATGCATTGGAGCGGGAAATGGAGCAAACGGTGAAACGGATTCCGCCGGGTGAGATCCAAACGATCTTCGTCGGAGGGGGTACACCGACCGTTCTGCTGCCTGATCAAATGGAAAGCTTCCTGAAAAGGGTGCATACTTATTTTCCTCATAAGTCTGCTGAGCTTGAATTTTCTATGGAGGCCAATCCGGGAACGACGGATAAGGAAAAGCTGCAGGCCATGAAGGAAGGAGGCGTGAACCGGATCAGCTTTGGTGTGCAATCCTTCGACAATGCGCTGCTGGAAGGAATCGGTCGAATTCATAATACAGATGATGTATATCGCAGTATTGAGAATGCGCGGCAGGTCGGCTTTACGAATATGTCGATTGATTTAATGTTTGGACTGCCCAATCAGACGGTTGCCGCTATGAATGATTCTCTGGACAAAGCGCTTGCGCTTGGGCTGCCGCATTATTCGATTTATGGTCTCAAGGTTGAGGAGAATACGTTGTTCCACAATTTGTATCAAAAAAACCTGCTGCCGCTTCCTGATGAAGATGATGAGCTGAATATGTTCCTGCTGATTATGAAACGTTTGAAGGAGGCTGGGTATTCACAATACGAAATCAGTAATTTTGCCAAGCCTGGTAAGGAAAGCCGCCATAACAGCATGTACTGGCTGAATCGCAGCTATTATGGTCTGGGAGCTGGTGCGCATGGCTATATGCACGGGAATCGTCATGTGAACATCAAAGGTGTTCAGGCGTATATCGATGAAACACAGCAAGGCCGTCCATTATTGGAGGAGTATGCGATCAGTGAGCAAGAGGCGATTGAGGACTTTATGATGGTCGGCCTACGGCTGTTGAGTGGAGTGAAGCGAGCTGACTTCAGACGTCAATTTGGATTGGAGCTGGATGCTGTGTTTGGCAGTCATTTGAATAAATTGATGGACCAGAAGCTGCTGACCAGTACAGAGGATGGATATCGATTGACCGAGCAGGGTGTGCTGATGGGTAACGAAGTATTCGGTGCGTTTCTAAGCATTTCGGTTGAATAGGGAGTTTGCGGAAAAATTTTTGATGGATATTTTATACGTCTTGTTGTATATTTATTCATATTAATTTTTTTGTGAATGGTGGTTTTTCTAATGACTGTTGTATGCAGAAAGGCAACGCCTGACGACGTTGATATTTTATTTGATATTATTCAAGGTTATGCGGAACAAGGAATTATGCTGCCGAGGTCGCGAGAGGTGCTGCTTGCACAGATTGATACCTTTGTTGTAGCTTTTATAGAGGAACGGTTGGTTGGCTGCGGTTCTCTTACACGATTGGGTCAGGATTTGGTGGAGATCCGTTCGCTTGGGGTAACGCAGGGCTACAAGGGTAAGGGCATCGGGAATGCACTGGTTGACTTTCTGACAGATGAGGCAAGAGCTCAACACATCCCAAAAATTATGGCATTGACGTATGAAGTGCGGTTCTTCGAAAGAAACGGGTTTACCGTGGTGGAAAAAGAAATTTTCCCCGAGAAAGTATGGCGCGACTGTATTCATTGCAAAAAGCAGCACTGCTGTGACGAAATTGCCGTTTTGAAGCGGCTGGATTGACTTGACACAGACCTCCGGGTCTGTTATTTTTGTATTATGAATTAGCACTCGACAGATATGAGTGCTAACATTTAAATGAAAGCAAGATCCTTAATGGATCTATTATGAATAACTTTGGAGGGTTGAACATGCTAACCGAACGCCAACGCCAAATTCTTAGTGCCATCGTAGACGACTATATCCGTTCGGCAGAACCGGTTGGCTCCAGAAGCATTTCCAAACGAGGAAATGTGGGATTCAGCCCTGCTACGATACGTAATGAAATGTCGGATTTGGAAGAAATGGGTTTTTTGGAGCAGCCACACACATCGGCAGGCCGTATTCCTTCTCATAAAGGCTACCGTTATTATGTGGATCATCTGATCCCCCACGGAATTGCGAATCAAGAGGTTGATGTTTTAAAGCTGTTTTTTGCAGAAAAAATGCAGGAAATGGAGCAGGTCATTCAACACGTAGCTTCCATATTGTCGAATTTGACCAACTATACATCTATTGTGATGGGACCCGAAATGTTCAACACAACGCTTCGGCACTTACAGATTGTTCCCCTGAGTGATCGGACGGCTGTGGCGATTATCGTTACGAACAGCGGGCATGTCGAGAACAAAACCGTGACAATTCCCGAAGGTATTCCGATGTCGGAGATTGAGAAGTTTGTCAATCTGCTGAATGCACGTATGCAGAACGTACCGATACTGCAGTTTAAATCCAAGCTGTACACTGAAATCGGCGAAGAAATGCGCAGCTATGTGTCCGGTTATGAGGAGCTGCTTACGATGCTTAATGGTGTCCTTGATCAAGGTGAGGAAGACCGGATATTTCTCGGTGGTACAACGAATATGTTGACACAGCCGGAATTTCGGGATATGGAAAAGGTGAAAAGCATTCTCGATCTGCTGGCTGAGACACCCGCTTTAGTGAAGCTGTTTACAGGTACCGGAGCAGGCATTCAGGTGAGAATCGGCAGCGAGAATACGGTGGCCGCGATTAATGACTGCAGCTTAATTACCGCTTCCTATACGATAGAAGGCAAGAATCTCGGTACGATAGGTATTCTTGGACCGACTCGTATGGATTATGGCAAGGTTATGAATCTTCTGACTCATTTATCCAAAGATATGACGTTGGTTCTGGAGCGATGGTACAAATGAATCCGGTAAAGCCGATCTCAAGTGAAGGCGATGACACGTTTGCTACTATACTCAACAACGCAGGGGCGATTCGAGCCATTTGCTCCGCAGTTGAGGGAACGCTTGGTCCCAAAGGGCTGGATACGATGCTCGTGGGCGCACAGGGCGAAGTCATCATTACGAATGACGGTGTAACCATTTTGGAAAAGATGGATGTGACCCACCCTGCTGCGCGTTTATTGATTCAGGTTGCGCGATCACAGCAAGAGCATGTTGGGGACGGTACAACAACCGCTACTGTGCTTGCGGGAGCCTTGGTGGCCGAAGGTGTAGCGCAGGTAACAAGGGGCGTGCCGGTAGCCAAAATCGTCAAAGGGATTCAAGAAGGAATTGCAGCTGCGATTAAGCTTCTTGCACGGCGCAGCCGAAAGATTAATGGATTGGATGACCCGCTTCTGTACCGGATTGCTTATATAGCCGGGCGTGAGCATACGGATTTGGCGCAGCTTATACTTGAGGGTGCGCGCCAATTGGGTACAAATAAGCTTCAAGAAGACAGCTTTCGGTTTGCCGATGTGGTGATTTCCCATAAAAAAGCGGTTAGCGAGGTATGGCCTGGGCTGCTTATACAAAAGATACCTGCTAATGCGCAAACGGATTTTCCAACCGCCCCAGCCTCGGTCCTGATCATACAGGATGCATTTGAGCCGGAAGTGATCGATGAAGAAGCGCTGATGACGGAAGCCGGCTTTCAGAAGCAGATGCAGCTGAGGGAGCAATTTCGTCAGTCGCTCAATAAGCTTCTCGAGCTGAAGGTTGGGCTTATACTCGCAGACCGTGGAGTTAACGCCGAAGCGGAGCAGTTCTGCACGGATCACGGAATTATGGTTGTACAGCGGGTTCCGCGCCGAGAGCTTCGTCTTGTAAGCGAGTATACGGGAGCACGTCCGATACGTCGCAGCGGGCTGTATAAGCCGGTAAATGAGCTGTCAGGTTATCTGGGCTTCGCCGGGCGTGTGTCCTACGACGAGCGGCTGGAATGCGTTCGCATATCCGAAGGCAGAGGACGCGCACAGGTGACCGTCATTGTTGGTGCAAGCACGAGCGAGGTTGTTGGCGAGCGACTGCGTATTGCCAAGGACGCAGCCGCTGCCATGCAGGCGGCGCTGCGCGGCGGATGTTTGCCTGGCGGCGGCGCTGCAGAGCTGTCTGCTGCGTATGAACTGGACCGTCTGCGTGAGACGGTCCAGGGGATGGAGGGCTTCGGGATCACAGCCGTTGCCCAAGCCTTGCGTAAGCCGCTTGCCCAAATTGTTGTCAATGCGGGTTATAATCCTCTGGAAAAGGTCGAGGAAGTCAAGGCCGCGCAAATTGCTTCAGGGTCAGATTCATTGGGTGTGAATTGCGACAATGGCACAGTCATCGATATGCTTGAATACGGCATTGTCGACCCGGCTGATGTGAAATTGCATGCGCTGCATGCTGCTGGCGAGGTGGCGGCTGCGATTTTGCGCATACATACAGTCATCAAGATGAAGCCGCGCGTGGAAGAGTAAGAACCCGTCAGCAGGGCGAGTGGAAGCTCAAACTTGCTTAAAGCTCACATGCATGGTTAATATAGAGTCATGTAGATTTGATTAAGGAGGTGACAGACATTGAGTACAGAAAATAACAAAAATTTTGATGGTAACGCAGAAGCTGAACAAGCTGATGCTAAATATACCGAAGAAGCAGTAAACACTTCCTTTGAAAATGAAGCGGCTCAATCCGAGCAGGCTGATCCTCAAGAACAGGAGCTGCTGCAGCTCCGCCAGCAATCGGAAGAAAATTACCAACGTTCTTTACGGACACAAGCCGATTTTGACAACTTTAGAAGAAGAACCCGTCAAGAGAAGGAAGAGTTTGCAAAATACGCCTCCCAAAAGGTGATTGAGCAGCTTTTGCCTATAATTGATAATTTTGAACGTGCATTGGCTGCAGGCAGGGAAAGCAATGATTATGAATCGCTCCTGAAGGGTGTAGATATGATCTACCGTCAACTGGACCAGGCTCTTGCAGGTGAAGGCCTGAAGCGAATGGAATCAGTTGGACAGCCATTTAATCCGGAATTCCATCAAGCCATTATGCAAGTTGAATCAGATGAATATGAAGAAGGTATTATCGTCAGTGAAATTCAAAAAGGCTACCTGCTCAAAGATCGGGTGCTGCGCCCGGCAATGGTTCAAGTAAGCTCTTAGGATTTATCTTACCTGGATTAGCTCCAATGATATTGTACAACCGCAGGCATGCGGACTGTTTGCATAGTCATTGCGTTCGTGTTTTGCTGGCATAAAAACTATTAGGAGGTTTACTATAATGAGTAAAGTAATCGGTATTGACTTAGGAACAACCAACTCATGCGTAGCGGTAATGGAAGGCGGCGAAGCCGTTGTTATCCCTAACGCAGAAGGTAACCGTACAACTCCATCGGTTGTAGGCTTCAAGAAGGACGGCGAGCGGATCGTTGGTGAAACTGCCAAACGTCAAGCAATTACGAACCCGGATCGTACCATCAGCTCAATCAAACGCCACATTGGTTCGAATCATAAAGAATCTATTGACGGTACAGACTATACGCCTCAAGAAATTTCCGCAATTATCCTGCAAAAGCTGAAAGCTGATGCTGAAGCTTACCTGGGTACTACAGTTTCACAAGCCGTTATTACCGTACCTGCATACTTTAATGATAGCCAACGTCAAGCAACCAAGGATGCTGGTAAAATCGCTGGTCTTGAAGTTCTGCGTATCGTTAATGAGCCAACTGCTTCCGCACTGGCATACGGTATCGAGAAATCCGAAGACCATACGATCCTGGTATATGACCTTGGCGGCGGTACCTTTGACGTTTCTATCCTGGAACTGGGCGATGGTATTTTTGAAGTAAAAGCAACCAGCGGTGACAACCGTTTGGGCGGTGACGACTTTGACCAATTGGTAATCAATCATTTGGTAGCTGAATTTAAAAAAGAGCAAGGCATCGACCTGAGCAAGGATAAAGCAGCTGTTCAACGTTTGAAGGATGCTGCAGAAAAAGCGAAGAAAGAACTTTCCGGTGTATTGACAACTACGATTTCCCTGCCGTTTATTACGGTAGTAGACGGAGTTCCTCAGCATTTGGAGATCAACCTGACTCGTGCCAAATTTGATGAAATTACATCTGCTTTGGTAGAAAGAACATTAGGACCAACACGTCAAGCTTTGAGTGATGCGGGTCTGACAGCTAACCAAATTGATAAAGTTGTTCTGGTTGGGGGTTCCACACGGATTCCTGCCGTTCAGGAAGCTGTAAAACGTTTGATCGGTAAAGAGCCTTCCAAAGGCGTTAACCCGGATGAAGTCGTTGCTCTTGGTGCAGCTATCCAAGCCGGCGTATTAACCGGTGATGTAAAAGACATCGTATTGTTGGACGTAACTCCGTTGTCCTTGGGTATTGAAACTGCTGGTGGCGTATTTACGAAGATGATTGATCGGAATACAACAATTCCTACCACCAAATCTCAAATATACACAACCTATGCCGATAATCAGCCTAGCGTAGAAATTCATGTGCTTCAAGGTGAGCGGGCTATGGCTAATGACAATAAAACACTGGGACGCTTCATGCTTGGTGATATTCCTCCGGCTCCGCGCGGTATTCCGCAAATTGAAGTTACCTTTGACATTGACTCCAATGGTATTGTTAATGTTAATGCCACAGATAAAGGAACTGGCAAAAGTCACAAAATCACAATAACTTCTTCCAGTGGGTTGTCGGATGAAGAAATTGATCGTATGATGAAAGATGCCGAAGCTAACGCCGACGAAGATCGTAAGCGCAAAGAGCTTGTTGAAGCTCGCAACACAGCAGATCAATTGGTATACTCCGTTGATAAGACGATCAAGGACCTTGGCGACAAGGTAGATCAAGCTGAAATCGATAAAGCGAACGAAGGTAAGGAAAAAGTTAAAAAGGCGTTGGAAGGCGACAATCTTGACGAAATCAAAGCAGCAACGGATGAATTGACAGAGATCGTTCAACAGCTGTCTGTGAAGCTGTATGAGCAGGCTGCCCAACAAGAGCAAGCGGGTCAACCAGGCGCTCAAGGCGAAGCCGATTCAGCGAAAAAAGATAATGTTGTCGATGCTGACTACGAAGTTGTTGACGAGAACAAAAAGTCTTAATTTATTCTTGAAAAACATAGGCAAGATGAAGGTCAAAGCTGTTTTCAGGCTTTGACTTTCCGTTTGTGGTTAGAAGAATAGGAGTGGAACGATGAGTAAACGTGATTATTACGAGGTTCTTGGTCTGAGCAAGAACGCCTCGCAGGACGAGATCAAAAAAGCATATCGTCAAATGGCTCGCCAATATCATCCAGATGTGAACAAAGCTGCTGATGCCGAAACCAAGTTCAAGGAAGCAAAAGAAGCTTACGACGTCTTGGGCGATGATCAGAAAAAAGCGCAATACGATCGTTTCGGCCACGTAGATCCCAATCAGGGAATGGGCGGCGCAGGCGGTGCTGATTTTGGCGGCGGCTTCGGCGACTTATTCGACATGTTTTTTGGTGGTCAAGGTGGTGGGCAAAGACGGAATCCGAATGCGCCGCAGCGCGGTAACGATCTGCAGTACACAATGACGATCGAGTTCAAGGAAGCCGTATTTGGCAAGGAAATGGATATTCAAATTCCGCGCACGGAAACTTGTGACACGTGTCATGGCAATGGCGCAAAGCCGGGGACAAAGCCGGATACATGTACAGTTTGTAAAGGCAGTGGTCAGCAGGAGGTCGTACAAAATACGGCGTTTGGCAGAATCGTTAACCGTCGTGTTTGCTCCGCTTGTAATGGTCAGGGTCAAACCATCAAGGACAAATGTACAACTTGTCATGGTGCAGGCAAAGTGAAGAAGCAACGTACCATTCATTTGAACATTCCTGCCGGCGTTGATGACGGTGCTCAGCTGCGTGTTACTGGAGAAGGTGAAGCTGGTTCCAAGGGTGGCCCTTCCGGTGATCTGTATGTCGTGATACGTGTCAAGCCTCATGACTTCTTTGAACGTGAAAATGATGATATTTATTGCGAGATTCCGTTGACGTTTACTCAGGCTGCACTCGGCGACGAAATCGAGATTCCGACGCTGACCGAAAAAGTGAAGCTGAAAATTCCTGCCGGTACCCAGACGGACACTTACTTCCGTTTAAAAGGCAAGGGAGTTCCTCGTTTGCGCGGCTATGGTCAAGGTGACCAGCATGTCAAGGTTATTATTGTAACACCGACCAGTTTGAATGAAGAACAGAAAGAACTGCTGCGTGAATTTTCACGACAAAGCGGTGAACATACACACGAGCAGAATCAATCCTTTTTCGAAAAAGTGAAAAAAGCTATTTTAGGTGAATGATAACCATAAATTGATTTGAAAAGTGGTATGCTGCAGTTGTAGTGGGCACATCAGGCTAAGTGTAGCTTGATGTGTTTTTTTGTATATTGTTTATTGTATAGCCAGCCTCGCTTGGTAAACAATACTGAGGTATGCAGTTAACCCATTCGAAAGAAGAAAGTGAGGCAAGACTAATGGATAAGCAGCAAAAAAGTGTAAGAACATCTAGAAACCAGTTACCGATCGCAAAAAAAGAAGACGTGGATTATCATGCAGAGTTTGCCGATGATAACGACAGGATTGCATCAAAACGTGCGTCCGAGGCGGATCAACGTCAGGAATCCTGATAATGTAATGATTGCTCTGTGAATGGAGGAGACAGTTTTGGCTGAAAAAAGCATGCAGGCCTATTTTCATTCGTCAGCAGAAGCACAAAGTATCCTTACAAAGCTGAAGGCGTTACGGGTGAAGGATGTTCAAATAAACCAGGTGGGCTCGAACCCTGTAGAGGAAAACTCGCAAACTGCTATGACTAGTGCAGTCGGCTTTGAAGGTGAGGATACGGCTTCTGACGGGGACGGCAGGCTGGGTACCCTTTTAACGGCACTCATTGATGAGGTAAGCTATAAGCAGGCAGTACGAGTGGTACGTGATGGCGGTGGCGTGATTTAGGGATAGGTTAGCAATTAGCAGAAGCTTCCTCGACGGAAGCTTTTTTGTTGTGCCGAAGTATTGTATACTGGGAACAATGTGCATTCGAGCGTTTTGCTGTGCAAAGCTCAGGCTGATGCTTACGAAGAAAGCTTTGCTACGCAAAGCTCAGGTTAATGCTTACGATGCTAGTTTTTGCTAAAGCAAAAACTCTTAGGAGGATTCAAACATGCGGTGGCATGAGGTAACGGTGTATACAACCGAAGAGGCAATTGAAATGGTTTCAAATTTTATTCATGAATTAGGTGCGGGTGGCGTATCGATTGAAGAGTCGGGGACGCTGAACAAGGAACGGGATACGTCGTTTGGGCAGCTGTATGATCGGCCTTTGAATGATATTCCGGAAGGTTTTGCGGTAATTCAAGGGTATTTTTCCAAGGATGTTGATATGGCTGATGTCATGGAAAGGCTGCAGGAGTCTGTAGCCCAGCTAAGCGAGTACGATATTGATACGGGTAATCCGACCTTCGCACTGCAGGAAGTTGATGATGAGGATTGGGCGAATGCGTGGAAGCAATATTTTAAGCCGGTACGGATCTCCGAGCGACTGACGATTAAGCCGACCTGGGAGGAATATACGCCAGAAACGGATGAGCTGATCATTGAGCTTGACCCGGGAATGGCCTTTGGAACAGGGACTCATGCAACAACCTCTCTGTGCCTGCGTGCATTGGAGACCGTGATCAAAGAGGGCGACGATGTGATTGATGTCGGAACCGGCTCAGGCATATTGGCGATAGCTGCGGCCAAGCTGGGCGCTCGTCATGTACTTGCTGTAGATTTGGACCCGGTTGCAGTCGAAAGTGCTATGGACAATACAGCGCTGAATGGACTGACAAGTCTGATTTCGGTCAAGCAAAGCGATTTACTTCAGGTGCTGAATGAAAGTGCTTCTGGAGATAGCGAGAAAGCCTCCGCGCTTGGTGTGCGTGTGCCGGTACAGGTTGTTGTTGCGAATATTTTAGCTGAAATTATTTTGTTGTTTGTTCAGGAAGTTTATGATGTTTTGGAAGCGGGTGGCGTGTATGTCGTTTCCGGTGTAATTAGCAGTAAGGCGGAGCTTGTAGAGCAAGGACTTAGAGCCGTTGGTTTTACTGTTACAGAACAGATTGAGGATCAGGCTTGGGTCGTTATTATAGCTAGAAAGCTGTAGGTGAATGTATGGATTTCAGTTCTTTTTTAGCATTTCCTGTTGAGCAAATGCCGTTTGTGTTTCTCGTTTTATTAATTGGCTTTACGATTCATGAATTTTCCCATGCGATAGTTGCTGACCGTTTTGGAGATGAAACTCCACGTTCTATGGGCAGGGTAACCTTAAATCCACGTTCACATATCGATTGGCTGGGGATGATTTTTTTCCTGGTGATCGGTGTGGGCTGGGCGAAGCCGGTGCTTGTGAATCGGGCTCGTTTCAAAAGTCCGCGAGTGATGGGTATCATTGTGTCTCTCGTTGGTCCGTTAAGTAATTTGGTATTGGCCTTCATCAGCTTGATTATTTTTTATGCGCTGCTGCAGGGTCATGTCATTGACGGTTTTTCAGTCGGAACCATTAAAGCTATAAAATTATTTTTTAGTCTAATGATCATGCAAAATATTTTTCTGTTCATCCTGAATTTAATTCCTTTCCCGCCACTCGACGGTTACCGGATTTTGGAGGATTTGCTGCCGCGTGCCTGGGCTGACAAAATGAGATCCTATCAGCAATGGCTGTTTTATGCAATTCTGCTTATGTTCTTCATACCGCCGATTCGGAATGTGACGATTGGACCGATTTTTGAATTTCAATGGACCATACTTGCCGCTTTTAATTGGGTTGCCGTACATATTTTTGGGGGCGGCGTGCTGCGCATGTAGTCACCGTCCATGATCAATAGTGCGTGAAGTGTGTAGATTTTTACGGACAATCATAGTATGATGTAGGTTGATATTTTGAATAATAGAAAGTAGAGAAGCACATGCAGCGTTATTTTATTGCACCTGAGCAATTTACTGAAGCCGCGGTTACGATTTCCGGCGATGACGCTCATCATTTGGTTAGAGTGATGCGGGCAAAAGAAGGCGAGCAGGTCATTGTCAGCGATGGTGAGAGTCGTGAGGCATTGGTGCGTATTCGCGAGTTGGATAAAGATCAGGTAACAGCCGATATTGTAGAGCTTTTATCGATGAATCATGAGGCGAACGTAGAGGTATGGATCGCTCAAAGCTTACCCAAAGGTGACAAGATGGAAACCGTTATCCAAAAGGGGACGGAAATCGGTGCTGCCCGGTTCATTCCTTTCATATCGGAGCGGACTGTAGTCCAGCTTGATGCCAAGAAGGAAGGCAAGCGCGTGGAGCGCTGGCAAAAAATTGCCAAGGAAGCGGCTGAACAGGCCCATCGCAACCGTGTACCTGTGGTAGATATACCTTTAACCTGGAAAGCTTTACTTCAGCAGGCTGGCTTAGCGGATGCGGCCTGGATCTGTTATGAGAAGGAAAATGGCTTGCAGCTTAGGCAGCAAATTCAAGCAGCATTGGCCAGCAGGCAGGTAACAGACACTTCCACTGATAAAATAAAGCTTATGCTCATCGTAGGACCAGAGGGTGGCTTTAGTGAACGAGAAGTGGAAGCAGCGGAAGCGGCGGGGTGTCGTTCGATCAGCCTGGGCAAACGTATTTTACGAACAGAAACGGCAGCTATGGTCGGATTAACTTGTATTTTGTACGAATCCGGCGAGATGGGAGGAAATTAGAATGCCTACAGTAGCATTTCATACATTAGGCTGTAAAGTGAATTTTTATGATACGGAAGCGATCTGGCAGCTATTCAAGCACGAAGGCTATGAGCAGATAGATTTTGAAGCGTCCGCTGACATATATGTGATCAATACCTGTACGGTAACCAATACGGGCGACAAAAAAAGCAGACAGATGATCCGACGTGCGATTCGCCGTAACCCGGAAGCCATTGTTGCAGTTACAGGCTGTTATGCGCAAACCTCTCCTGCGGAAATTTTGGCCATACCAGGCGTTGACCTGGTTATTGGGACACAGGACCGGGATAAAATCATTCCGTATGTGCAGCAGTTGGTTCAGGAGCGTCAGCCGATTAATGCGGTACGCAATATTATGAAAACCCGTCAATTCGAAGAGCTGGATGTACCGGATTTTGCCGATCACACAAGAGCCTTTCTGAAAATTCAAGAGGGCTGCAACAATTTCTGTACGTTCTGTATCATCCCTTGGTCACGTGGACTTATGCGCAGCAGGGAGCCTCAGAGTGTACTGAAGCAGGCGAGAATGCTGGTGGATGCAGGCTATCAGGAGATTGTGCTGACAGGGATTCATACGGGCGGTTATGGCGAGGATATCGAGAACTACAGTCTGGCCAAGCTGCTCTGGGATTTGGACAAGGTGCAAGGTCTCAAACGCATTCGTATCTCTTCCATTGAAGCCAGCCAAATCACGGATGAGGTGCTGGATGTGCTGAAGCATTCAGACAAAATGTGCCGTCATCTGCATATTCCGCTTCAAGCTGGTGACGATCAGGTGTTGGCGAGAATGCGTCGCAAATATACGACAGCCGAGTTTGGCGAGAAAATCAAGCGAATTCGTGAAATTATGCCGGACGTCGCAATAACCACGGATGTGATTGTCGGCTTCCCAGGTGAGACGGACGAGATGTTCATGAATGGCAAAAGGTTTATGGAGCAGATGCAGTTCTCCGAAATGCACGTATTCCCTTATTCCCAAAGAACAGGAACCCCTGCTGCTCGGATGGAGGACCAAGTCGATGAAGAATTAAAAAACACGCGTGTACATGAGCTGATTGATTTGTCGGAGCACATGCAATGGACCTATGCGCAGAAATTCGTGGGTCATGTGCTGGATGTGATACCGGAGAATGGCAATAAAGGCCGAGCAGATTCCATCATTATGGGCTACACGGACAACTATTTGCAGGTTGTATTTGAAGGCAGCAAGGATTCAATCGGGCGTATTTGTCAGGTTAAGATTGTTGAAGCTGGTGTCAATGAATGCCGCGGGGAGCAAATTGTTATACCGGAAATTGCACGGGCTATCGTTTAAATTGTAGTGCTGCATGAACGAAGGATTTCATTCTGGTATAAGAGTGAAATCTTTCTTTTTAATTGAAAAGAAACCGGGGTGGATGGAATGAGTGAAATGGAGGGTTTAAAGTTGGATCTGAAACAGCTGCCATCATACATCGATCATACGCTTTTAAAGGCGGATGCCACATCTGCAGCTATTCACAAGCTGTGTGAGGAAGCGCTAGAGTATGGTTTTTACAGCGTTTGTGTGAACGGGGTTTGGGTACCTTTCTGTAAAAATGTACTTGAAGGCAGCAATGTGCGGATCAGTGTGGTGTGCGGCTTTCCGTTAGGCGCCAGTAATCCGGCTGTCAAGGCTTTCGAAGCTGCTCAAGCGGTTGAGGCCGGAGCGTCAGAAATCGATATGGTGCTGCAGGTAGGGCAACTGCTCGAAGGTAATGAGGACGCTGTTCGTGAAGACATTCGCGGCGTGGTGAAGGCAGTAGCAGGTCGCGCTATTGTGAAAGTAATTTTTGAGACTGGTTATTTGAATGAGCAGCAAAAGATCACAGCCTGCCGGCTCTCTGAGGAAGCTGGAGCGCACTATGTAAAGACTTCGACCGGATTTGGTCCTGGAGGAGCGTCGGCCCCGGATATACGCCTGATGCGTGCGAATGTATCCGCGTCAATCGGGGTGAAGGCTTCCGGAGCTGTTCGTGATCTAGCTACAGCCCTGAGCATGATCGAAGCAGGAGCAACCCGTCTGGGAACGAGCTCAGGTGTTGCGATTATGAAAGGTACTTCGAGCTCATCGTCTTATTAATATTAAAATGAGGAGGCCCCGAATGGCTGCCGTATATTTGGATAAAAAACGTAAAAGACGGCTTGAAGCGGGACATCCGTGGATTTTTCAATCCGAAGTGGAACGAACAGAAGGCGAACCTGCTGCAGGTCAATTGCTTTCGGTACATACGCATAATGGACAATATTTAGCCACTGGCTACTGGAACCCGACTTCGCAAATTGTGGTGCGGATTGTTTCCTATGAGCCGTTGGAGGCCATGACGCATGATTTTTTTGTTGAGAAATTTAAAATTTGTCTGGAGCATCGAGAACGTTTTGTGCCGGAAGCACGCTCTTACAGGCTTGTGTATGGAGAAGCAGACCGGCTTCCAGGGCTGATCGTTGACCGTTTCGAGAATGTGCTTGTCGTGCAGCTGCTAACACTGGGAATGGATAGTGCGCGCGAAGCGATTATTTCCGCTCTGGTCGAAGTTGTTCAGCCTTCGGGAATATACGAACGCAGCGATGTGTCTGTTCGTGAGCTGGAGGGCTTGAAGCAGCAAAAGGGTTTATTATATGGCGAATGTCCTAGGCATGTTCGAATCATGGAAAATGGGCTGAGCTTGGAGATCGACATTATGGAAGGTCAGAAAACCGGCTATTTCTTTGACCAGCGTGAAAACAGAGCCGCAATTGCTCCCCTTATGGTCGGTTGGGGCAAACGCAGCGGGATCGAATTGAAGGACTTGCCCGATCCTGATGGTTCGGGAGCGTTTGTGAAAACGCCAGTTAATGCAAATGGCAAGGCTGTAACCTTCCCGCTTTGGGACGGAGCAACCGTATTGGAGTGCTTTTCTCATACGGGCAGCTTTACCTTGAATGCCTGCAAATATGGTGCCAAGAAAGTAACCTGCCTCGACATTTCCGAGCATGCGATTGAAAGCGCCAGAAACAATGTCAGACTTAATGGATTTGAGGATCGCGTGGAGTTCGTGGTCGCGGATGCATTCGAATATTTGCGTACACAGACTAAGGGATTGGATGAACGCCAGGAAAGAGCTCTTGCAGATCGCAAGAAGCTTGATACCTCCCAGCCGCTGCAGTCTGGTGGTAGAACCTGGGATGTAGTTATTCTCGATCCACCGGCGTTTGCCAAGACAAGAACCGCAGTCGAAGGTGCAATCAGGGGATATAAGGATATTAACCTGCATGGGATGAAGCTTGTAAATGAAGGCGGTTATCTAGTTACAGCCAGCTGCTCTTATCATATGAAGCCCGATTTGTTTCTTGAAGCTATACATGCTGCGGCAGTTGATGCGAAGAAGATACTCAGGCTGATCGAATACCGCGCAGCGGGCAAGGATCACCCAAGGATTTTAGGTGTGGATGAAGGGCATTATTTGAAATTTGCCATCTTTGAAGTGAGAAGTAGATAAGCTCCATTGTCATGCCGTCGCTTTCGATCTGAGAAGCGGCGGTTTTGCCTGTCAAAATGAGTGATGCCCGAGCTCACGAGCTTCTATGTGCAGATAACGGTTGAATTGTATGAGTAGTGCTTATATAATAGATAATATTGATAATCATTCTCAAATGGAATTAACTGATTTTTTTTATGGAGCCAGTTAAGGTCTTGTCAAGTGCAGTTTGCCTATTAAGGGAGGTTTTATTTTGAACCAATCAGTACATATTTCGATGAATATATGGGATGCCATTCGAGAACGACGCAGTATCGGTAGGGTTAAGCAGGATCCGGTTGAACGGGAAAAGATCGAATTATTACTTGAAGCCGCTGCGTGGGCGCCCAGTCATCATGCTACAGAGCCTTGGCGTTTTTTTGTATTAACAGGTGAAGGCAGAGGTGTACTGGGCAAGGCTTATGCGGATATTGCTGCAGAGGCGGCTCAAGGGCTCGAACCAGAGGAACTGGAATCTATTCGCAGTAAAGCGAGAGCGAAAGCTTTTCGTGCTCCGCTTGTAATCGCCATTGCCGTCTCCCCTTCAACGGATCCGAAGGTTAGCCGGATAGAGGAATTTGCTGCTGCCCATTCAGCCGCTCAGAATATGCTGCTTACTGCGCATGCTTTGGGTTTAGGCACCATTTGGCGTTCAGGGGATCCAATGTATCACCATCGTATGAAGCAGGCGTTTGGACTTACGGAGTCGGAGGAATTGGTAGGTCTTATCTATATTGGTTACCCGGATATGCCTCAGCTTACTGGTAAAAGGGTGCCTTATGAGACGAAAACTGTATGGATATCACATGAGTAAATAATAACGATAGAACTATAATTTCGAAGCAGACTTCTCTTTGACAGAGGGGTCTGTTTGTCGTTAGGTGACATTTTTTCTATTATTTTTTGAAGTTTGATACAAAATAAGCCTGGTACTCGTCTTATATATAGCTGCAGCTGAAAGGAGGATAATCGATTGCAACATCCTACAAACGATTACTTTAAAGAAGTTTTTCATACACATTATCCGTCGGTGCGTCGAAAGCTGGTAGCACTTGTGCGTGACGAAGCTATAGCAGAGGACTTGGCACAGGAGGTTTTTCTCAGATTATATCGCAATCCACCCGAGGAGCCGCAAGTTATTGGTGCCTGGCTGCATCGAGTGCTGACTCGTATTGGTTACGATCATCTGAATAAACAAGCGCGTGAGCGGAAGCTTCAGGAAAAACAGGAGCAATATATGCAGACTGCCGAACAACTGGGTGCATCCAATGAACAGACATTTATTCGACAGTTGGATCAGGAGGAGGTTCGTGATTGGCTGGATCAGCTGCCTGAGCGTGACCGCAATGCGCTGCTGCTTCGTTATTCCGGATACAGCTATGCTGAAATAGCCGAGCAGCTCCAGGTGAATCCACCGCTCGTAGGAACATTGTTAAACCGGGCAACCGCCAAGCTTAAACGACATGCTGAAGCACGAACGCATACCTGACAGAAGGCTGCAAGATCATCGAAAAACATTGATGAATACCAGAAATGATCTGGAAATGTGAACTGCCAAGGAGGCGAAAACTGTTGACAAGATTGAAACCAACTATAGCTAATGATCCGAAGAACGAAGAGAAACTTACTAGCGCTGCCTGGGCGAGGCTGCAAGCCTCCCTTAAAGAAGAGGGCGAACAACCACAATGGCTGCTGTTAGGGCAAAGAGCTATGGCTGATCGTACTGAGGAAGCTGCAGCAGTGAGTGAGCTGGACGCACAACAGACTCAGATACAAGGAGCAGGCAAGCTGATTCATACGCCACTTAAGTCGAGCCAACCTGTATGGAATGATTCAGATGCCAAGCTAACGACTGAGGAGCGAGAGGTGCACAAACGTGCAGGAGTCTTCAGCAGCTGGATACGCCGTAATAATAAGAGAATTTGCATCGCAACTGCCGGATGCCTGCTGGTTGGCATTATTGCTACACCTATAGGAAATGAGGCACTTGCATCCATTTTGAACAAGTTTCGTATGCAGCAGGTTACCGTTGTTAATGAAAATGATTTGCAGCAGCTGTTTTACAACGCTACGAATGGGGAAACACGTGAATCCGTGAATAAGTTTGGTGATTTCACACAGGTATCAGGCAATAAATCGGGTGAGCTGACTGCTGTTGAAGCTTCCAAGCTGCTCGGACGCAGTATCGTGGTTCCAAAGGATTGGAATGCCAAGGAGCAAAAGCTGTATATCTCGCCGTCCAATGCTATTACGCTCAAGCTGAAGGTAGATGAAGTAAACAAAACGATGCTTCGTCTCGGAGCGAAAAAGCTGCTTCCACAATCGATCGACGGTAAGCCGATCACACTTGAAATCGGTGAATCGGTCCATATTCATACAAGTATAAAAGATAAGCCAGGCTATTCCTTCTCACAACAGCCAGTGCCGGTTATCACAGTAGATCCGACAATCCCTGTTGCAGAGGCCTATGATGCATTACTTCAGTTCCCGCTTTTGCCAGATAGTCTGAAGCAAAGCCTGCAGCAAACGAATGTATTGAGTGGAGGAGCGGTTCCGCTGCCAGTCGTGACTAATGGTCAGTCGGAGAAATTAAAGCTGAATAATCTGGATATCATTATGACGACAAGCAGCTCTGGTAAGTATGTTCATTATATGGCGACATGGGTGAAAAATGGACAATTGTTTACATTGAGTGGAGGGCAAGAAGTATTTGCAAACCGTCAAGCCCTGCTTGATCAACTGACCGAGCTGACTCAATTATGAAAAATGCGGTCGTGGATGCAAGAGGTTTGACGAAGGACTACGGCAATGGTCGCGGCTGCCGCGAGATTACGATTCAAATCGGTCAGGGTGAGGCATTCGGGTTCCTTGGTCCGAATGGAGCAGGTAAAAGTACATTTGTTAAAATGCTGGTTGGATTAATTCGTCCAAGTGGTGGTCGTGCATTTATTCTCGGAGAGCCTATTGGCTCTCTGGAGGCACGGAGGCATATCGGTTATTTGCCGGAGCTGTACCGCTATCAGGAATGGCTGAGCGGGGAGGAAGTACTCCAGCTTCATGCCCGACTATGCGGTATGAAGAATTCGGAAGCCAAGCCTGCTATCAAACGATTGCTTGATGAAGTGGGAATTGGTCTTCGTGGACGGGACCGCGTGAAACATTATTCCAAAGGCATGCAGCAGCGGCTTGGCTTGGCATGCGCCATGATTAATGATCCGCAGATTATTTTTCTGGATGAGCCTTCCTCGGCACTGGATCCGATAGGCCGCAACGAAGTAAGGATGATGCTGCAGCGGCTGCGCAGCCAGGGGAAAACCATCTTTCTCAACTCGCATTTACTTGAGGATGTGGAGTTGTTGTGTGACCGGGTTGCCTTATTAAATAATGGTGACATCCTGCAGACAGGTACGGTTGCAGAGGTTCTTCAGGAATCGATCCGTTGGCGCCTTCGCGTCGGCGGATTTACGCCGTTTTTTTTATCGTGGCTTGTGGAGAACACCGGATTGTCTATCATGAAGGTGGACAACCCTTCGGATTCAGAGGGTGATATCGTTTGGCTGGAAGCAGAGCTCGAGGACGACGAGCAGATCGGCTGGCTGAACAGTCTGGTCGTTGAACAAGGGCTGACCTTATATGAAGTGCATAAAGTGAAAGCACGTTTGGACGAGTGGTTTGTCGGTGCGCTCACCGGAATCAGTCATAGGGGGGAGCACATATGACAACGATTATTGCTATGACCTGGAAAGAAATGCTGCGCAAGCGTGTGATGCTATTAACTTTATTGATGACTACGGTTTTTATGGTAGCCTTCTGGTTCGTAGCGCAAACGATTGGCGCAGATTTGCGGACAAATGGAGGCGGTTCTGAGCAATCGATCTCTTATCTGATCGAACGTTTCAAGCTGGGCTCCATGATTCTTGCGCTTGGATTTTTCTTTGGCTCCTTCGTAACTGCTTTTCTATCGATATTCAGTTCCTTCTCCTCAGTAGCAGGAGAAGCAGAGCAAGGTGTGCTGCTTGCTTTACTGCCACGGCCATTAGCCAGATGGCGCTGGTACGCAGGCAGATGGATCGGTTATGTTACACTGGGGATTGGTTACGCCCTTCTGCTATTTGTTTCTATCATGCTCGTAGCGCGTTACCACGCAGCAATTCCTTTGGATTGGCTGCTGCTTGTGAAGTCATTTGTGCTTTTTGCATGGGTAGTGCCCTTGCTGGTATCGGTATCTATGCTGGGCTCTTGTCTATTTTCCGCACTGGGTAATGGTGTGTTTATGACGATGCTGTTTGGTGCGGGTTGGTTGGGTGGCATGATTGAGAAGGTATCCGGAAGCTTATTACGTAGAGATGCTTCTCTACAGCCTCTCAAAACAATTGCGGGGTTGATGTCCTTGGTGATGCCAGCGGATTCCATTCAACAGCGAATGCTGTCTGAAATGTTTTCTTTATCGGATATAACGGGTTTGATGAATATTAATCAATCGCTGGGACCATTCGGGTTCGGTCAGGAGCCAACAAACCTCTTTTTACTATACACTGCTTGTTATACCTTGGCTGCACTGGCGCTTGGGATGTGGATATTTCAAAGAAAAGATTTGTAGGTTGGAAAATAAAGCTGAATATATAGCTCCGTGTCCTCTGATCAGGATCGCGGGGCTTTTATTTTCACATAATAGGAACAAGTGTTCTTATTCGAGGTCATGTGGTATAATACATCCATTAGATCCCTTTTGGTATGACACCAAATTTTGATACAATGAACAGAACGGCAGCAATGAACAGAACAGGATCAGCGCACTTTCAGAGGTTGTTGAGGTTTAGGAGGAGAGTTACATGGCTGTACAATTTATACTGGGCAGAGCTGGCACTGGCAAAAGTACATATTGCTTGCGCAGCATCACCCATCAATTAATTGAATCTCCCGGCGGAAGGCCGCTTATTTTATTAGTACCGGAACAGGCTACTTTTCAAGCCGAGTATGCATTGGCAGCTTCTCCAGAGCTTGGAGGAACGATGCGTGCTCAGGTGCTTAGCTTTCGCAGGCTTGCTCTGCGTATTATGCAGGAAGTAGGCGGAATAGCGAGATTGCCTATTGATGATATTGGGAAAAGGCTTCTGTTGCACCATATCCTACATAAACATCGTAAACGGCTAAAACTGTTTCAATACTCGGCTGATCAGATGGGTTTTATTGATAAATTGGCTGATTTGTTTAATGAGTTCAAGCGGCACTGTGTCACCTCGGAAGGCCTTGCCGTGTTCGTATCAGGGACATCAGGCGAAGGCCAGGCATCTCCAATGCTGGCTGACAAGCTGCATGACCTGCAGCTGGTTTATGGCGAGTTCGAAGCAGAACTTTCCCGGGCCTATCTCGATGGTGAAGATTATTTGACACTGCTGGCCGAGCAGCTTCCCAAGTCTCAATATGTTAAGGACGCCGTGTGCTGGATCGATGGGTTTCATGGCTTCACACCGCAGGAAATGGCGGTGATCGAAGGCCTGGCTGCAACTTGCGGCGACGTTAAGATTACATTGACCCTGGATAAGGACTATAAGCTGGGCGATAAGCTGCATGAGCTGAACTTATTTCATCGGACAGCAAGAACAATGTTAAAGCTAAAGGAACGTTTGGATCATTTGGGACTGGCTGAGCAGGAGACGATTCTGTTACCCTCGCAGCCGCCATTTCGTTACGGGAGCAGTCCGATGCTCGCTTATATGGAACAATCCTTTGAGCAGCGTCTGAAGCGGCCTTACGTCCTGTCTGGCGAGATGAATCGCGGCGATATGTTGAGTGCTGAAGCGCCAAAGCAGCAGCTCCAATTATCAGCGGCCGTTAATCGCAGAGCCGAGGTGGAAGGGGTTGCCCGCGATATTCTGAAGCTGGTTCGTGAAGAAGGACTGCGGTATCGCGATATTGCCGTTACACTGCGTAACACTGAAGCATACGGCGAGCTGTTGGCTGGTACCTTTAACGATTGCAGCATTCCGCACTTTTTTGATTCCAAGAGAACCATCATGCATCATCCACTGGTAGAGCTGATACGTTCTTCGATGGACGTTATTCTGCATTATTGGAAATACGATGCTGTGTTTCGTTGTGTGAAAACCGGCTTCTTTTTGCCTATGGAGGGTGAAACAAGCCCTGAGCAGCTGGGCATCCACGAACTCGATCAATTAGAAAATTATGTGCTTGCCTTTGGCATTCAAGGTGCCAGATGGTTTGATGGGAAGCCTTGGACCTATTCACTTCGCGCAAGCGTAGAGCAGCCCGATGTAATAACAACGGATCGAGAAACCGTTCACCTGCGCAAAATCAATGCATGCCGCAGCCTCGTCGCCCAACCGCTGCATGCTTTTCAAGAGCGGATGAAGAAAACAGTACGGATTACGGATAAGGTAACCGTCTTATACCAGCTTTTAATCGATTTGCATGTACCCGAAAGGCTGGAGAGCTGGAGTCAGGCTGCATTGCAGGAGGGAAATCCTGAGAAAGCACGGGAGCACGCACAAATATGGGAACGGATTATTGAAATGCTGGATCAGATGGTTGAGCTTCTGAAGGAGGAGGAACTATCTGCGGAAACGTTCGCAAGCTTGCTGGAGGCGGGTATGGAGAGCATCCGGTTGGGACATGTTCCGCCCTCTCTGGATCAGGTGCTGATCGGAAGCATGGATCGTACCCGAACAGGAGCCGTTAAGCATGTATTTGTACTGGGTGTTAACGAAGGAATTATACCAGCCAAAATCAGTGAGAATGGGGTTCTGTCCGAGCACGAACGCGAATCCTTGTCCGACCAGGGCTTGATGATGGCAGATGGTGCACGTCGTCGACTGCTCGATGAAATGTTCATAATTTACAGTACATTTTGCACGCCTTCAAGCTGCTTGTGGCTCAGTTATCCACTGGCTGACGAGGAAGGGAAAACATTGCTGCCCTCAGAAATTATTAGGCAGATGAAGCGAATGTTTCCCTTTGTAGGGGAGCGTCTGCTTGTGATGGAGCCGACTCGGACCATGAGCATGAAGGAACAATTGGAATATGTGGAGCATCCATCCAAAGCTCTCAGCTATTTGCTTGCCAAGCTTAAGTCCTGGCTGAACGGAGAGCCGATGCCGCTGGTTTGGTGGGCCGTTTACAATTGGCTTATTGAGCAGCCAGAATGGGGCGGACGGTTAAAAGCTATGATGCAGTCGCTGCAGTTTACTAATGAGGCAAAGACATTAAGTCCGACAACAAGCAGACTGTTGTATGGGGAGCATATTTTGTCGAGTGTGTCCCGGATGGAGCGTTTTGTTGCCTGCCCTTTTTCACAATTTTCATCACATGGACTGAAGCTTCAGGAGCGCCGTATTCATCGGCTGGAAGCACCGGATATCGGACAGCTGTTTCATGCTGCGCTCAGCTCGTTTGCCGTAGAGGTAGCGAACCAAGGCAGCGATTGGGGGGAGCTTAGCTCGCAGGATTGCATGAATCTGGCGGGCAATGTCGTGGATTTGTTGGCTCCTCGATTACAAAGTGAAATTCTGCTCAGCTCCAATAGACATCATTATATAGCCCGCAAGCTTAAGCAGGTTGTGGGTCGGGCTGCCATGATGCTGGGTGAGCACGCACGACGTGGAAAGTTTCAGCCGGTAGGTCTGGAAATTGGATTCGGAACGGGACAGACCATACCTCCTTTATCATATCAGCTTGCCAATGGTATACGTATGGAGGTACGGGGTCGAATAGACCGAGTAGACCGCGCAGATACGGAGCAGGGAACGCTTCTACGCGTTATAGATTATAAATCGAGTCCAACCGCACTGCTGCTCTCAGAGGTGTATTACGGCCTGTCGCTGCAAATGCTGACTTATCTGGACGTTATTCTTACCCACTCCAAAGCATGGCTGGGCATAGAAGCCAAGCCGGCAGGCGTGCTGTATTTTCACGTACATAACCCGCTGCTGCAAATGAAGAACAGGATTACAATCGAAAAAGCCGATGAAGAGCTCCGTAAACGTTATAAAATGAAAGGGCTGCTTCGCGCTGATCCCGAAACAGCAACGCTGATGGACGGTGGGTTGATTGAAGCCAGCGGGCACTCGCAGCTGATTCCGGTCGCACTCAAAAAGGATGGTAGCTTTTATAAATCTTCCTCTGTTGCCGACGATGCGCAGTGGAATACACTCCGTGATTATGTTCGCCATACGATTGAAGGGATTGGTAGCGCCATGACTGGCGGTGATGTCGGAATTGAGCCGTATCGTATGGGTGTGGACAAGGCCTGTACGCATTGTTCCTATAAGTCGGTATGTCAATTCGATACTCAATTCGAAGCCAATGAGTACAAGCTCCTGCTGCCTGTCGCTAAAGATCGTGCCTTGGAGCTGATGAACGAAAGGCTGGAGGCAAAAGGTGATCTGCATGTAGTACCCTTCCGGCGGACGAAAGCCAAGCAAGTGATCGATATACAGGAGCAGGAAGATGTCGGAGCTGAGCCATTTATGAAGCAGCCTGAAGCTCTACAAGGAAAAGAAGGTGTGAACGATGATCAATAGAACCGTAAAACCAGAAGGAACCTCGTGGACGGAGGATCAATGGGATGCCATTTCGATACATGGGCATGACATGCTCGTTGCAGCAGCAGCCGGTTCAGGTAAAACTGCAGTACTGGTTGAACGGATCATCCGCCGCATTTCATCGGAGCAAGAGCCGGTTGATGTAGACAGGCTGCTGGTAGCGACATTCACCAATGCCGCAGCTGCCGAAATGAGACATCGGATCAGCGAAGCGCTGGAAAAGGAGCTGGAGCGTAACCCCGGCTCCGATCATGTGCGCAGACAGTTGGCCTTAATGGGAAGAGCGTCGATAACGACACTTCATTCCTTTTGCCTGGAGGTGATTCGCACTCATTACCAGAAGGTCGGACTGGACCCGGGCTTTCGTATTGCCAATGAAACCGAAAGTGACCTGATGCGTCAGGATCTAATAGAGGAATTATTCGAGGAGCAATATGGCAGCTCGACAGAGGATAGTGATTTTTGGAAGCTGGCCGAATGGTTTAGCGGTGAGAAAACGGATGACGCACTTTATCGACTTGTGCAGAAGCTATACGATGATTCGCGTAGTCATCCTTGGCCCGAACGATGGTTGAGGGAGACCGCAGCTATGTTCAATCGGGATGCCGATACACCTAATCCCTGGATTCCAGGGCTGCTGGCTTCCGTTCGAATGGAGCTGGAGGGAATATCCGCACTGCTGCAGGAAGCAATCCATTTGGCTGAGCAGCCTGGAGGACCTTCACCTTATTTATCGAATTTGCATGAAGATCTGGAAGCCATTGCTTATTTGCAGCAGGTCGCCGATTACTCGTGGGAACACCTCTACGAGTCTTTTCAAGGCGCTTCTTTTGGGAAGCTCAAAGCCTGCAAGGGCTCCGATTACGACAAGCAACTGCAGGAGCAGGTCAAGGATTTACGAAGCAAAGCCAAGGATCAGCTGTCCGATTTGACTGAGGAGCTTTTTGGCCGAACAAACGAGCAATATGAGGAAGAGCTGCTGGTGCTGGCACCTTTAATGAGTGCCTTGGTGGAACTGGTTATTGAATTTGGCAATCGGTATCAGGCTGCCAAGCAGGCTAAGGGGCTAGTTGACTTTGGGGATCTGGAGCATTTTTGTTTACAGCTGCTGTCCGATGTAGATCCGGTAAGCGGAGAAATAGGACCGTCCGAGATTGCTAAGGGCTATCGGGATCGTTATGTCGAGGTGCTCCTGGACGAGTATCAGGATACGAATCGTGTGCAGGAAACGATTGTTGCTTTTATATCACGAGAGCTGCCAGGCAATCGGTTTATGGTCGGAGATGTTAAGCAGAGTATTTACCGCTTTCGGTTGGCGGAGCCCGGTTTGTTTCTGGAGAAGTATAAAAACTACCCAAGTGATAATACCGTTCCGGGACAGCGTATTGACTTGGCCCGTAATTTTCGCAGTCGTACGTCTGTTGTGAATGGAGTCAACTATATATTCAAGCATATCATGGGTGAAGCGGTTGGTGAAATTAATTATGATGACCGGGCTGAGCTTAAATATGGAGCTGATTATTACCCGGAATGGAACACAGAGACCAATGGCTCGGAAGCCATCGAGCTGCTGCTTATAGACCGCTCTGAGGATCTTGAAGCATCAAGGACGAAGGAAGATGCGGATCAGGAAACGAGCGCATCAGATCAGGGCTCAGACGGTATAACTGAGGGGTACGATACGGATGCTGGAATCGATCTAGCCGCAGAGGCGCGTGAGATGGAGACGGTACAGCTTGAAGCAAGAATGATTGCGGCTCAAATTCATAAACTGCTTGGACAGACGGGCGAGGGTACTTTTCAGGTATATGACAAATCGGCGAAGGGTCCGCGAGATGTGACTTATCGGGACATCGTTATTTTGCTGAGAGCGACCCAGCAGTGGTCTCCCATTCTGATTGAGGAGCTGCGGCAGCAGGGGATTCCTGCTTATGCAGAGCTGAATACAGGGTATTTTTCTGCGATGGAAGTCGAGGTCGTATTATCCTTGTTGAAGATAATCGATAATCCCTTTCAGGATATTCCGCTTGCTTCCGTGCTCCGCTCGCCTATTGTTCAGCTGACAACAGAGCAGCTCGCATGTATTCGAATTGCCAGCAGCCAGGGCTCCTTTTACGAAGCGATGTGCCTGTATGCGATCGAGGGAGCAAATGAATCCGGACCTGGCGGCAAGCTCGCGATGGATAGAGACTTGCAAAACAAGCTTCGCGTTTTTATGGCCCTTTTGGATGGCTGGAGGGAAGAGGCGCGACATGGTGCATTGGCAGATTTGATCTGGAATATTTTCCGGGTTACCGGCTTCTTTGATTTTGTTGCTGGCCTGCCCGGTGGTCAGCAGCGTCAAGCCAATTTAAGGGCATTGTATGATCGTGCCCGTCAATATGAAGCAACGTCATTTCGCGGGTTGTTTCGGTTTCTGCGTTTTGTTGAACGGATGAAGGACAATGGGGGAGACCTTGGTACCGCTCGAGCTCTCGGTGAACAGGAAAATGTGGTGAGGATCATGTCGATCCATAAAAGCAAGGGTTTGGAGTTTCCTGTTGTCTTCTGTGCGGCAATGTCCAAAAGATTCAATATGCGCGATCTGACTGAGGCTTTTATGGTTCATAAGGATCTTGGATTCGGACCCAAGTTTACCGATACAGCAGCCAGGATCAGCTATCCCACGCTGCCTTGGCTCGCTATCCGGCGCAAGCAGCGTATGGAAATGATCGCTGAAGAGATGCGTGTGCTTTATGTAGCGCTAACCCGTGCACGAGAGAAGCTGTATATCTTGGCTACGATCAAAGGGACAGACAAGCTGCTGCACCAGTGGTCACGGTATGTGGATCATGATAAGCTGCTGCTGCCGGATTCCGCTGTCTCTAGTGCGCGCACTTATATGGATTGGATCGGACCTGCAATCATGCGCCATCCGAGCGGGGCTTCACTGCGTCATCAAGCGGGTATCAGCAGCAAGCCGCCTGAATTTATGAACAAGGAAACCTCCCTGTGGCAGGTGCAGATCATTAGACCGGAGCATGCTGCCGCGCATGCCCAAGCAGCTGTTACAGCAGCTGTCGATGAACAACAAAAGCAATCTGTGCTCGGATTAGAGCATGTAGAAGAAGGACAGTATTGGGAATATGAAGTTGCGCATAAACTGGCATGGACATATCCTGAAGCCCAAGCGTCCACACTGCCTTCAAAAATTTCTGTCACTGAGCTGAAACGGCAGTCCGAGCATGTCCGCCTGCTGGAAAAAGAATCCGGTGAGAAGCTCTTTCCAGAGGCAGCAGAAGCGAGCAGCTCGGTCTATCAGCCCGTCATTGTCAGGCGTCCGCGATTTATGGAGCAGAAGAAAATGAACGCGGTAGAGCGTGGTACCGTGTTTCATGCTGTGATGCAGCATATTCCCATTACCCATGAGCCTTCCATTCAAGATGTGAAGGAAGCTCTGGAGGATATGGTACAGAGAGAGTTAATCACACTGGAGCAGAGTCAAGTGGTGGAGCCTGACGTCATCGCAGCTTTCTTTCGCAGCCATGTGGGACAACGCCTTTTGCATTCGTCCGAGGTATATCGTGAGGTTCCCTTCAGCTATGGAATTCCTGCCAATGAGGCCTATGCAGACGCTAATTCATCCGAATCGCAGTCATCGGACATCGTTATGCTGCAGGGTATGATTGATTGCTTGTTTGTAGAAGCCGATGGCCTGGTTCTGATGGATTTCAAAACGGACCGAGTTCCAGATGACAGTGAAACTTCTGTAAATACGATCAAAGAGCGTCATAGACAGCAAATCGAATTGTATGCGAAAGCAGTGGAAACGATCTGGAAACGGCCTGTGAAGGGGAAATATATCTTTTTATTTGATGGTGCAAGATTGCTGGAGCTGTGATCCGAGCAACTATTTATTTGACAAGCCTTTACTGTAATTGCTGTATAATGGATACAGATGACATTTTAAAGGCGCCTTTTTCGGAAGGTAGGGGGAGAGAAGGAGAGAAATATGAAACTATTTCGCAAGCATACATCACTTTTTAAAAAAGGTGCAGCCGTATGTGTAGTAGCCTCTATGCTGCTATCAGGGGCTTCTGCTGTCCAAGCGGATCCGATTTGGGATCGATGGCAGGCAGCAGAAAAGGCTAACAAGAACGGTCACCCGGAGCTTGCAGTTCCACATTGGAAATTTCTTGTCGACCATTATGCTTCAATTGGGGATTGGCAGGGGGCTGCATTATTTTGCGGATGGCTTGATGAGTACTACGACAAGATTCAGGATTACGAAAACGCGATTTATTATTATGAGCTGGAAAACATTTACTGGCTCAAAGACGGCAAGGATTGGGGAGCTGTTGATTTGCAGCGTGCCGAGCAGATTCGGACGATAACAGAAGTGTACATGTCCACCCCTGATGTCGAGGTCTTGAAGAAGCAGGGGGCTCCGGTGAGTGGCAAGCTGGCTAAATACGAACCGGAATATGGAATATATATTGGGATGTATTCCGAACAGGACCCGGCAATGGGCAATAACTTTAGTAAATCGCAATCTGTGTATGGCAGCAAGCACGCCCATTATTTAGCATATACCCCATACGATGCACCGTTCCCCAAGCAGTATGCGACTAATGCCAAGCAGGCGGGGGCAGGACTGCAGATTGCCTGGGAACCGAGCAATGGTCTGGATTCCGTGCAGGATGATGCACATTTAAGGGAATGGGCGCGCGCGGCAAAAGCAACAGGTATTCCTATTTTTTTACGCTATGCCAGTGAAATGAATGGCAACTGGGTGGTTTGGCATGGAGATCCACAGAAGTATATCGAGAAATTCAGGCTTGTGCATGACGTGATGGCGGAGGAAGCGCCAAATGTTGCGATGGTCTGGAGTCCCGGTGATGTGCCGGCCTATTCAATGGATGTATACTATCCAGGGGATGATTACGTAGACTGGGTTGGAGTGAATATGTACACAGAGCCTTATGAGAATGGGAATCCGGCAACTGCCAATATGCAGTCAACGAGTCCGATAGAGCGTCTGGATTATTTGTACAAAACGTATTCGGATCGAAAGCCACTTATGATCAGTGAAACCGCTGTGTCGCATTTTGCTCATATACCGCAAGAATCGTTTACTGATTACGGGCTGCTGAATTTGCATCGTTTGTACCAAATCATGCCGCTTAAATACCCGCGTCTCAAATCGATCAATTACTTTAATGTTGATTTGAAGGATCGCGAGTCCCGCAATAATTATCTGCTTGGCGACAATGAAGCGATGAAAAAGCTGTACAGCAGTATGATCGCCGAACCGTTTTATTTAAAAAAGGTCGAGCAGGATTCCAAGCCTGCGGATAGCGTTGGTCATATAAAGCTGAATGATAAACAGAATAGCTTTCAAGGTAAAACCCGGATCACGCCGTGGGTGAAAATACCTGACTTATATATCCACCAAATCGATTATTTCATTAATGGTAAGCTCATCGAATCGCAGAGTAATCCGCCATTCGGTATTGAGCTGAACGCCGATCAGGTTCCCGAAGGCTCCACGCTGCAGCTTAATATTTATAATCGTGCCGGCTATCAGGTTGCGAGTAAGTCGTACCCACTGTCCTCTGATATCTCAGTAACTATTGATGGGAAGCTGCAAAAGTACGAACAACCTCCTGTTATCCGTGAAGGTAGTACGCTCGCCCCGCTGCGGGCGATCTTTGAATCCATGGGAGCCACCGTGGATTGGGATGCGAGTACTCAGACCGCTACAGGCCACAAGGGTGGGACTTCGGTTTCTCTGCGTGTGGGTGAGCGTAAAGTGACCAAAAACGGTCAGTCCATTGAATTGGAGGTACCAACGCAGCTCATTAATGGCAACACGATGGCACCAGCCCGTTTTATCGGTGAAGCTTTTGGCGGCGTATTGGATTGGGATAGTAAAGCACGCAAGGTTGTAATCAAAACCACAGCCACAACCTCCATGTCAAACGACTCCCAAGCCCCCGTTTCATCAGTGCCGATGCTGCTCAATCAACATGCTCAACGATCGGATACGATTACAACGAGCATGTTTGGCAAGCTGGCTGCAGCATTTCTGCTTACATGGAAAAACGTAATTATGGCTGTATCATAAAAAACGAACAATAATTAACATTTGATAATTTTCATACGTTATTTTGAGGGAAGTACAAAAGAATATAAAGTATTTCCCTCAAATATCTACAAAATCGTAATATATTGCATAAACATCTGTTGAATATTGTCAAAGTAAGGTGTATATTTTTAACAGAAAAGATATGCTATTGCAGCAGATATAGCAACGGAGGACTTTAATGAAAAATTGGTTGCTTCCGGCCACCGCGTTAATGAATCGTTTGAATTATATGCAAAAGTTTTTTTTAATTGGATTACTATTAATGCTGCCAAGCGGACTTTTTATTACCTTACTGATAGGCAACATCAATAAGGAGATTGACTCTTTAGACAAAGAAAGACAAGGGCTCGAATATATAACCGGTGTCAGCCATTTTATTGAAGATATACAACAGCACAGAGGAATGAAAAATGCTTATCTGCGCGGAGATCATTCTTTTGAGCAGCAGTTGATAAGCAAGCGCGAGGACATTGAAAAAGATATTCAACAAATCAGAGCTATGAATCAACGATATCGTGAAGTGTTGCAGCCGGAGACGCGTTTTAACCAAATGATGGATGACTGGGAGCTTATCAAAGATGTTAAATCAGTAAACGATGGCAACCTAAGCTTTTCTTTACATAGTGAAATCATTTCTCAATCGTTAGCTTTAATTGAACATGTCAGCAGCATATCAGGGCTGAAAACAGACCGGCACAAGGAAAGCTATAATCTGGTTGATGGGTTGATAGGCAAAATGCTTGCGATGCTTGAACATTTGGGGCAGACAAGAGGTATCGCTTCCGGAATTGCCGCTGATAAACAGCTTGGATTGGATCTCAAAACTCAATTGACCGTTCTGAGGGGGTTAATTCATTCAACGCTTGAAATAGTAAAAGGGAGCTTGAATGTTATTTATGAGGAAGACCCCTCGTTAAAGCTGTCCATTAAGCGGCAAATGGATGCTATTGAGCAAGGAATTAATCAATTCATTTATTGGCTGGATACTGAGATAATGAATGCTGACAGCTTGAAGATATCATCACCGGCTATATTTGAAATTGGCACATCTTCAATCCAAATGGGCTATGAGCTTCAGCATACTGGCATCCCGATCATAGATCATATTCTCCAGGAACGCATAGAAGCATGGGTCAGACAAAGAATGACGATTTTGGCCGTATTAACGATTGCATGTCTAGTTGTGGCTTATTTGTTTTTCGGACTGTACCGCTCTGTCATTCACTCTATTCATGCTTTGAAAGATGCTTCTTCCAGACTGGCTGAAGGCGATCTGACAGCAAGAGTACAGCTGAATTCGCAGGATGAACTGCTCTCTGTAGGCGCAGCATATAACCATATGGCAGAAGCCTTTGAAAGTATTTGGAGTGAAAGGAAGGCACATGAGGAGCAGCTGCAATATCGTGCATACCATGATCAGCTCACCGGCTTACCTAACAGAGTAAATTTTCATGAGCAATTAATTGCGCACATTGGGGATGCGAGACAAGAGAAACGGATGCTGGCTATTTTATTTATTGATCTGGACCGTTTTAAAATCGTTAACGATACGTTGGGCCACAAAGCAGGTGATATGCTGCTTCAAACTGTAGCTGACCGCTTGACAGATGAACCATTCGCTAACTGTCAGCTTTTCCGAATGGGAGGCGATGAATTTACAGCTATTATTCCTTTTATTGAGTCCAAGGATGAAGCAGCATGGATTGCACAGCGGATGCTCACCGTACTGGATCAGCCAATTACCCTTGATTCATATGAGATGAAGGCTTCTGCAAGTATCGGAATTAGTGTGTATCCTTCTGACGGACAAACCTTGCAGGAGCTGCTGACAAATGCCGATATGTCAATGTATGTTGCCAAAAAGCAAGGCAGCAATGGGTACCAATTGTATCATCCATTGTTGAATGAGCAGGCCCAAAAAAAGCAAGCAATGGAATTGGAATTACGTATGGCCCTGGAAAGAAACGAGTTTTCGCTATTTTACCAGCCGCGTATTCAACTGCTGGGTGGACATTATACAACAGTAGAGGCACTTATCCGCTGGAATCATCCCGAACTTGGACTTGTCGCTCCTGCGATCTTTATTCCCTTGGCTGAAGAAACAGGTTTAATTAAACCTATCGGAGAGTGGGTGCTTCGTACAGCCTGTCGGCAAAGCAACTTATGGCGTTCGGAAGGAATAAAAGATGTAAAGATGGCTGTTAACATATCAGGAGTTCAATTTCAGAGCGAGCATTTTATTCAAGAGATTGCTGAAATTCTTGCAGAGTCTGACTTTGATCCGAATAAGCTTGAATTCGAGCTGACGGAAAGTGTTGTGATGGTTAACGTCACCCAGGCGATCTCCAAAATGAAGCAGCTCAGAGATCAAGGTATTCGAATTTCAATCGATGATTTTGGAACCGGCTTTTCATCGCTTAGTTATTTGAAATATTTTCCGGTTGATATATTAAAAATTGACCGTTCTTTCGTTAAAGATATCCCGCTTGCTCCCAAGGACACGGCGATTACCAAAACAATTATCGCGCTTGCCCGCAGACTAGGCTTGGAGGTTGTTGCTGAAGGTGTGGAAACAGAGGAACAAATGGCCTTTTTGAAAAACAGGAATTGCAACGAGGCACAAGGCTATTTATTAAGCAAGCCGTTGCCAGCACTTGAAATGACAGCGCTTTTAAAAAAACACCAGCTTTCTGTCGGATAACCGTCAAGCTCTGACTGGATTTTCAAACCTGCATTCGGTATGATAGAAAAGTATGTGTGATCATTGAGTATAAAGGAGGACTTCCACCTGTGAGCTGTATATTTTGCAAAATCGTAGAAGGATCGATTCCTTCGACCAAGGTGTATGAGAATGAGCATGTATTGGCATTTCGCGACATTCAGCCTGCTGCACCTGTACATATTTTAATTATACCGAAAAAGCATATTGCGACCATGAATGATGTTGAGCCGGATGACCGCGGATTGATCGGGGATTTACATATCGCTGCCCAGGAAATCGCCAAACAGGAAGGTGTTTTCGAAAGTGGCTACAGGTTGATTAACAACTGTGGTGCTGACTCTGGACAGGTTGTTTTTCACATACATTACCATTTATTGGCCGGTGAAAAGCTGGGTGCGCTTAACGCAAAATAAATTTTTGCCATCTAGGTTGACCTATGTTTGTGTATGCAATATAATTGTAGTTGATAAACTGCTTTTTTTTGTCTTGGACGGTCTGTTCGGAGGGAGGGAAAACTGGTGTCAGAAACTCGAGTTCGCAAAAATGAAACTATAGATGCTGCACTTCGTCGCTTTAAGCGCACCATCGCAAAAGATGGCGTGTTAGCGGAGGTAAAGAAACGCAAGCATTATGAAAAACCAAGCGTTAAGCGTAAGTTAAAGTCTGAGGCTGCTCGCAAGAGAAAGTTCTAGGGGGCTTAAACGATGAGCTTAAGCGAAAAACTCAATGAAGATATGAAGCTTGCGATGAAGAGCCAGGCCAAGTTTAAACTCTCCGTAATCCGTATGGTTCGTGCCTCTATCAAGAATATCGAGATAGATCAACGTAAACCCTTAGATGACCAAGAAGTACTTGAAGTTCTAAGTCGCGAGATAAAACAACGTAGGGATTCCCTCCAAGAGTTCGAAAAAGCCGGTCGTGATGACCTGGCGGAAACCGTTAAGGCTGAAATTGAAATTCTGATCGAGTACTTACCGCAGCAGCTTACTGAAGAAGAAGTGAAATCCATTGTACAGCAGACCATCCAAGAAGTGGGTGCCTCTTCTAAAGCGGATATGGGAAAAGTCATGGGTGCATTGATGCCAAAGGTGAAGGGACGTGCCGATGGCAAGATTGTCAATCAGGCCGTTCAACAGCTATTATCATAGCAGCAAAAAAACACTCCGTTTAGGAGTGTTTTTTTGTGTTGGATTACGTTCGATATAAAAAAATGACCTTACGCTTCAAAGCTTTCAGGTGGTGAATCAGCGCCTTAGCTACTCTTTGTAGCAATAAGACCTCATGGATCGTTCCTGCCTGTCTATCACCCCTTTACGACTGTCAGGAACGATTGCAGTGGATGATGGGCAGGCGGGTATGGCTATGTGAATTCATACGTGTGAAGTTCGTAAAAGAAATGCAGCCGCTGAATCCGTGGAGTCAGCGGTTCTTTGGTATGTTTTCATAAACAGCTATTTATTCGCATATGTTGTAAATAGTATGTGTGCGTTCAGTAAACGCAGCGCCATTAGTCCTTAGACGCTCAGGAAGTACAATATCCGTCGAAAAGCTCTTAAGGGGGATACAGGATGCGAAGTATTACTAAAAGTTTTCATAAGCTTACCTCCCAAATGCTGGACCTTCCTCAGGATGTCACATCGGACTTGCCCCGTGTAACGATGATTGGCAATGTGCAGCTATATATTGAAAATCACCGCGGAGTTCAGCATGTTTCAAGTGAGCTGCTGCGGCTTGGCTTATCCCAAGGAAAGCTTGAGGTACATGGGAAGGAGCTAGTGATCCGGGTTATTTATCCTGAGGAAGTATACATTGAAGGGATCGTTCATGAGCTCAAATATATTCCGTAAAAGAGGTGCACCGATTTGAAATCATCCATTTTTTTATGGGTAAGAGGGTACGTCAGGATAGAGGTTCGTGGACAGAATTTGGAGTCATTTATTAATCAATTGGTCGAGAAGCGAATATTGGCTTGGGATATTTGTTTTTATGAGGGTTATGCGAAGCTGTATATGTCTCTGAAAGATTTTTTCGGGCTTCGCCCGCTTTTAAAGGAGACAGGCTGTCGGGTCCATGTCCTTGAGCGGTTCGGATTTCCTTTTCTGCTAAGTCGTTTGGAGAAGCGCAAGTTTTTTGCAATTGGTCTGATTGGATTTATCATAGGGCTTTATTTGCTGTCCTCCCTAGTTTGGCAGGTGCGGGTTGAAGGTAATGAATTGATCAGTACACAGGATATTTTGCAGACAGCCAGGCAGGAAGGGATCTACAAGCTGCAGTGGAAGTTTCGGCTCAAGGATTCGGATGTATTGTCCAAAAACCTGCAGGGAAAGCTTGCGGGTACGGCATGGGTAGGGGTTGAAATCCAAGGAACGCAGGTCGTAATCAAGGTAGTGGAAGCAACTTTGCCTGACAAGCCGCAGCTGCTGAATCCTCGCCATCTGGTGGCCTCCAAGAATGCCTTGGTGACATCTATTTTTGCTGAAAAGGGAAGGCCCGTCGCCAAAATCAATACGTATGTAAAAAAAGGGGACATCCTCATATCGGGTATATTAGGTGACGAAACCCATCGGCAAACTGTAGTTGCGAGCGGTCAAGTAAAAGGAATTGTATGGTATACACCTCAAGTCGAGGTGCCACTCCTGCGGCAGTATAAGACCTACACAGGCTCGACACAAAACCGTTCTTATTTGGTATTGGGCAGCCGAGCGCTGCAGCTTACGGGTTATGGCGCCCTCAGTTTCGAGAGCTATGAAACGATACCGGAACGCAAGACACTGCAGTGGAGAGATTATGTCCTCCCGATCGGCTGGCTGCGAGAGCGGATTATGGAGGTTCAACTCGTCGACCGACCTATGGAGCTGCAAGAGGCACGAGCCGTTGGTATGGAGCAGGCCAAGCTGGAAATTATAGCTGCTGTCGGTGGGGATGCCAAGGTCGTAAATCAAAAAATTTTGCATGAAAAGACGGACAATGGTAAAGTTTATATGGAAGTGCATTTGGAAGTGGAAGAATCGATTACCCAAGAGCAAGCAATTATACCATAACGCATTCGCTTGAAGGAAAGTGCTAACGATGCTAGTTTGCTACGCAAACTTTAAGGAGAAGAGGCCTGTTGACTGATCAATCACGTTTTATCAAAGTAGCTTTGAAGAATACAGCTGAGGGGCTAGCTCTCTTTGGGCCGCAGGACAAGTTCTTGCAGTTAATCGAGCAGCATACCCGTGCCAGCATTCAGTCCCGTGGTGAAGAAATCGTCATAAGGGGCAATGCGGGTGAGATGGATTCGCTTCAGCAGCTATTTGATGTACTGCTAGAGCTCGTTCGAAACAATTACATATTGACTGAACGCGATGTGCTGTATGCTATTGAGCTGTCCAAGGATATGAAGGCTGATCAGCTTCTGGATTTGTTCAAGGGCGATATTGCAACTACGCATAAGGGCAAGCCTATCCGGGTAAAAACCATCGGTCAAAAGCAGTACGTGTCTACGATCAAACAAAAAGATATTGTATTTGGCATTGGGCCAGCGGGTACAGGGAAAACGTATCTGGCTGTCGTTATCGCGGTCACGGCTCTTAAAGAAGGCAAAGTGAAACGGATTGTGTTAACTAGGCCTGCTGTCGAAGCTGGAGAAAGTCTGGGATTTCTACCGGGAGATCTGCAGGAAAAGGTTGACCCTTATCTTCGCCCATTGTATGATGCACTTAACGATGTCCTCGGACCTGAGCAGGTGCTGAAATCGCTCGAAAGAGGTTTGATTGAAATTGCGCCTCTTGCCTATATGCGTGGGCGGACACTGGATGATTCGTTTATTATTTTGGATGAGGCGCAGAACACGACGCCTGAGCAGATGAAGATGTTCTTGACTCGTCTCGGTTTTGGCTCGAAAATGGTTATTACCGGAGATGTAACGCAGATTGACCTGCCGCGCGGCAAATCCTCGGGTCTTATCGAGGTGCAACGTATTTTGAAGGGGATTGAAGAGATCGGATTTATTCAGTTTTCTGAAGCGGATGTTGTCAGACATGCTCTGGTTCAAAAGATCATTATTGCCTATAATGAACAAAACGACAAATAACCTGATACGTCTTAGTTCATCAGGATGTGTATAGAAAGGGATGACCTTTCGCAATGAACAATATTCAAAGAAAACTTCAAAATCCGCTTGTTGGCTGGAAATATAGTGCCTTGGTGCGCTTTCTTCTGTTTTTCCTGCTTGCAGTCGTACTATATGCTTCGCTGACGAACAGAATGATTCCGCAAACCTATGATATTCAGGTGGGTTCTACAGCGGAAAAGGACATTCTGGCTCCGCGCGCCATTGAAAACGCTATAGCTACCGAGAAGGCCAAGGAGGATGCTGCGCAGCACGTTCAGCCCGTCTACAGGATTGTGTCTTTAAAGAATGAGGCATTGATCGAAGCGATGTTCGAAAAGCTGCAGCAAATCAACGCTGACTCGGAGGTTACTTTAGGGGATAAGGTCAATATTTTCAAATCCGTATTTCCCATTCTCGCGCAGGATCACATGGATAAACAGATTCAGAGCTTTGCTGTCAGCGGTCAATATAATGATGCATTACTGCAAGAAATGCGCAAAAAAATCAATGAGCAGCAGTACCGTATTCCGGAGGAAACCTTTTACAAGATGCCGCGTTTGCCCAAGGAAGATCTCGCGTTGATGGAACCGGTCGCTAAAGATATCGTGACACGGTTGATGAACGATCAGATTATGGAGGCTCAGACAGTACGGGCCAAGGTTGCCGAGCTTGTGAACAGCTCAACCTTGACGAAAAGTATGTCCAGGGAAATGGTGCAGGAAATTGTACGAGCTGCCATAACGCCTAATAAATTTCTCGATCAAAAAGGGACAGAAACCGCAAAGGGCCATGCAAGGGATAACGTAAAACCGGTATTTGTTAATAAAAATGATGTGCTCGTCAGTAAAGGTGAACCGATAACGGCCGATATTTACCAACGGTTGAGCAGTCTGGATATGCTTCAGGACGAAGCCAGCTATTGGCCGCGTATTGGGTTAATCATTATGGTGCTGATGTTAGCCATAGCTGTTTTTATGTTTGTCAGACAAAGCACGCTGTCCATCAGCAGCAATAACGTACAGCTGGTCATGCTGCTTCTTATCATCATCATTAATCTTCTCGGTATGAAGCTGTTTTCTCTGGTGCAAAATTTGGATTACCCTTATATTGGACTTCTGGCTCCGACGGCAATGGGGGTTATGCTTATAGTCATCTTGTTGGATGAAAAGCTTGCTTTTATGGGAGCTATGCTGTTTTCAGTTATGGCCAGCATGATTTTTAACATGGACCACCTGCAGTCGTTTGATTTTCGTTATGGACTGGTTACTATGGCAACCTCATTTGCCGCTATCTTCTCCATCCAGCGGGCAGGCCAGCGTTCAACCATTCTCAAGGCAGGTGTTATCGTGGCTTTGATGGGGATGCTGCTTATGGGTTCCCTGCTGCTGATTGAAGATCATGAGAGCAAGCGGAATATGCTTTTTGCCTTATCGTTTATCGTGGGCAGCGGTCTGCTTACAGCTGTATTCGTCATTGGACTTCTACCTTTTTTCGAGACTGCTTTCGGTATTCTGTCTCCCTTGAAGCTGGTGGAGCTGTCTAATCCGAACCATCCATTGCTGCGAAAGCTGCTAACGGAAACTCCAGGAACGTATCATCACAGTATTATGGTTGGCAATCTGGCAGAAACAGCGGCTGAAGCGATCGGCGCGGATGGACTTCTATGCAGAGTAGGCGCATACTATCATGATATCGGGAAAACGAAGCGGCCTGCTTATTTTATCGAAAATCAGACAAATATAGAAAATCCGCATGATAAGATGGACCCGGAGCTTAGCAAGTCGATCATTGTAGCGCATGCGAGAGATGGCGTCGAAATGCTGAAGGAATATCACATTCCAAAGCAGATTCGCGATATCGCCGAGCAGCATCATGGCACGACACTGCTGCAATTCTTTTATCACAAAGCTAAGAAAATTGCCGAGGCAGCAGGGGAGCCAACTCCTGATGAGCAGGAGTACCGATATGACGGTCCACTTGCACAATCCAAGGAGGTCGCTATTGTTGGTATTGCCGATTGTGTAGAAGCGGCTGTCCGCTCCCTTCGCAGTCCGAATATGGAACAGATTGACTCCATGGTTCGTAAAATTATTAAAGGCAGATTGGATGACGGCCAGTTTAACGATTGTGATCTGACTACCAAGGAATTGGATCAAATAGCCAAAACCTTAAACGAAACGTTATTAGGCATTTTTCATTCCAGAATCGAATATCCAACAAATCTTCCGGCTGCGAGCCAGCCATCAACGACACAGAATCAAGAAAAAAGGAGCTAAAGCTATGTCTCTACGTCTGGAATGGAGCAGCGAGCAAACCCATTACGAAATTACACAGGAGCTTATTGATAAGCTGGAACTGCTGCTTCAGCTTGCCGGGAAATCGGAGCAGGTCGCAGAGGGCGAGGTAGCCCTAACCTTTGTTGACGATGCAGAAATTCAACGCTTAAATAAAGAATATCGTGGACTCGATAAGCCTACAGATGTGCTGTCCTTTGCGATGAATGACATCGGTGAGGATGAGATGGAGATCATCTATGTGGATGAGAGTGACGATGAAGACGAGTATGTGGACGAGGAAGATCTGGACGATGTTGAACGTCTTGACAAATCTGATGAGATAGACGATTCTAACGAGCGTGAGGATGACATAGAGCTGGAACTGCAGGATGACGAGGATGAAGATGGACTTGTTACGATCTTTGAGGAGCCGCTGGGGGATATCATTATATCGGTGCCCAGAGCCATCGAGCAAAGTGAGGATTACGGTCACTCTGTAGAGCGTGAGCTCGGATTTTTGTTTGTGCATGGTTTCCTGCATTTGATCGGTTACGATCATGACAATGAAGAAGCGGAGAAAATCATGTTTGCCAAGCAGGAGCAAATTTTACAGCAGGCAGGATTGGTAAGATGAATTCGAAGGTAAAGTGGCGCAGAAGCTTTCGGTATGCGTATGAGGGAGTAAAGTATGCCCTTTCTACACAGCGCAATATGAAATTTCATTTTTTTGCCGCTTTTATCGTTCTGCTGCTAGCACTTTACTTGCGTTTGCCCAAGTTTGAAATCCTGTTTATTTTAATGGCTGTAACGTTGATGATCGTAACAGAGCTGATCAATACAGCGATTGAAAAAGCGGTTGATCTTGCTATGCCTGATCGTCATCCCCTTGCCAAAATAGCCAAGGATGTGGCCGCAGCCTCCGTACTGGTGTCTGCGGTTTTTGCGGCTATAGTCGGGATGGTCGTTTTCTATGAGCCTATCGACCATCTATTCCGCAGTGCACGGCAAGCGGAGGGTCATAGCTTTTCTGCGGCTATGGTATGGATATTGCTTAGTTTGGTGATCCTGACGATTATTGTACTCGAGACCAGATTTTCAACCAAGGGCAGCAGGCTTCGCTTGAGCTTGCTCGCAGCCCTCGCTTTTGCGATAGCCACCTTTATTGCTTCATATGTTTCAATTACTTTAGTAGCATTACTCTCGTATTTACTTGCCTTTCTCGTCGTGCTGGTGCTCTACGACAAGCGCAGTCGTTCTTTTCCATCGCTAATTCTGGGTGGACTGGTCGGATGCTTCGTGGCAGCCTGCGTCTATTATTTAGTGAATTAAGAAAGGAACGATGCCGATGGACAAGCACCAATTACTTGGACGGGCACTGGAAGCAAGGGAGAAAGCCTATGTGCCTTATTCGCATTTTAAGGTTGGCAGTGCCTTGCTGGATTCGGACGGTCAAGTCCACTTGGGCTGCAACGTCGAAAATGCAGCTTACGGTCCAACGAATTGTGCCGAGCGCACAGCGCTATTTCGTGCAATTGCTGATGGGAAACCTCCACGAAGCTTCCGTGCCATTGCTGTCGTAGGCGATACACCTAACCCGATTACTCCGTGTGGGGTATGCCGTCAAGTTTTGATTGAATTATGTGCTCCGGACATGCCGGTTTATATGGCGAATCTACAGGGAGCTATTATCGAAACAACCGTAGCCGAGCTGCTTCCCGGAGCCTTTACACAGAACGATCTAAATGGAGGAACAATAGTATAATGACATCAACAACCCCAAAGAAAGCTTACAAATCCGGTTTTGTCGCTATTATCGGACGTCCCAATGTCGGTAAATCCACATTGATGAACCAGGTCATTGGCCAAAAAATTGCTATTATGTCAGACAAGCCGCAAACAACACGCAACAAAATTCATGGTGTTTATACAACTGAACAATCTCAGATCGTATTTCTCGATACGCCGGGGATTCATAAACCGCAATCCAAGCTAGGCGATTATATGATGAAGGTCGCAGAAAGCTCTCTGAAGGAAGTGGATGCGATTCTGATGCTGATCGATGTCGTGGAAGGGCTCGGCGGCGGTGACCGCTTTATTATTGAAAATTTGAAAAAGGTGACTACACCGGTCATCCTAGTGATGAACAAAATCGATCAGATCCAGCCGGAAGCACTGCTGCCGATCATTACCCAATATAAAGATTTGTACGATTTCGCAGAAATCATTCCGGTATCCGCGATGAAGGGCAACAACGTCAATACGCTTCTTGAGCAAATTACGAAATATTTGCCGGAAGGCCCGCAATATTATCCGGCTGATCAGGTAACAGACCATCCTGAGCAGTTCGTATGCGCCGAGCTGATACGTGAGAAAATTCTTCATCTGACCCGTGAGGAAATTCCGCATTCCATCGCTGTAGGCATCGAGGACATGAAGGTAGAAGCTAATGGCGTTGTTCATATATCGGCGATTATTTATGTGGAAAGGGACTCACAAAAAGGGATTGTAATAGGGAAAAAGGGTGCTCTACTTAAAGAAATCGGGCAAAAGGCCCGCTATGACATCGAGGCGCTGCTTGGCTCCAAAACCTTCCTGGAACTATGGGTCAAAGTGAAAAAGGATTGGCGTAATCAGGATCGGGTTCTGCGTGACCTTGGCTTTCGCAACGAATAATAACGAATAGCCGATGGGTGGCAGTTATTGCTTAACATAATTATCGCTCAAACGTAACATCCTATACTATCGCCAGATACCGTCCAGCTCATGATAAGAAGGAAAGCTTTTCTGCTGTTAGCAGACGCTTGGCTTACGGAGGGATGATGCAGCATGAGAGATTTTTCGTGGCAATATTTTTCGTTAACAGGTGATGTGGATGCATATCTGCTGTATAAGGAGATCAACAATGATACCGATTCAATTGAAGCGGAAGAGGACTTGACGTCAGAGTCTGATGATGGTTTAGAATAGCCTCAGGAGATTTACTGAAATACCTCTTTAAGATGGGCTTGGGGGAAATCGGCGATGCAGTATCAGGTACAAGGAATCGTCATACGGAGTATGGACTATGGGGAAGGCAATAAGATCATTACCTTGTTTACACGTGAAATGGGCAAAATGGCAGTCATTGTCCGCGGCGCCAAAAAGCTTAAAAGCCGTTACGGCTCGGTATCCCAGTTGTTCACTCTTGGAGATTATCTGTTTTTCAGATCAGGTCAGCTGGGTACTTTAAAGCATGCAGAAATTATAGATTCGCACCATCGGATTCGGGAGGATCTTCATATGTCCGCCTATGCTTCCTACATGGCTGAGCTGACGGATCGTTTGCTGGCTGACCAAGAGGCCAATTCCTTTTTGTTTGATCAGCTGAACGCAGCGCTGCAAGGACTGGTTGAGCAGAAGGATATGCAAATCATTGCATTCATTTATGAAATAAAAATATGGGTGCAAGCCGGGTATTTGCCGGAGCTGGAGGTTTGTGTAGCCTGTAGAAACGATGGTAATACGATGGCTTTTAGCCCGGCGCTCGGCGGTATGCTATGTGAGAAATGCCGGCATAAGGATCCACAAGCGCTATCGCTCACGTCGGGAACACTCAAGCTTGTTCGTCTGTTCGCACATATGGACATACGCAGACTGGGACAGATTGATGTCAAACCGGAAACCAAAGCAAGTCTAAAAAGACTGATGAGGGCTTACTTCGATACCCATATTGGTGTGGCACTAAAAACGCGAGGTTTTCTGGATCAAATGGATAAATATGGGGTTTGACATTATTCATACGATTTGCTAATATAATAAATTACATTAAATTATTCCTCGTCATGAGTCTCGCACAGGCTTGTTGGCGAGTTCTTTTTTTGAATAGGAAGGAAGATGTATGCCGATGACGGACAAATCCAATCCAATTATTCTTGTTGCCTCCGATTCTGCGGGTGATACGGGAGAAGCTGTAGTACACGCGGCAGCTGTTCAATTTTATCCCCACTTGGTAGATGTGCGTATTATGCCTTTTCTTGAAGATCAAGAAGACGTTGACAAACTGATCCAAACTGCAGCTAAGTGTGACGGGATTATTGTATTTACACTCGTTATTCCTGAGCTTCGCGATTATTTGATTCAGCAGGCCATGCTGCACCAACTGATACATATTGATTTGCTGGGGCCTGTGTTGAATGCTTTGGAGCAAAAAATGCAGCAAACCTCAAGACATCAGCCTGGCATGATTCATCTGCTGGACGAAGGTTATTTCAAAAAGGTAGAAGCGGTTGAGTTTGCGGTTAAATATGATGATGGACGCGATTATACCGGCGTGCTGCAGGCTGACATTGTATTGGTTGGCGTATCGCGAACGTCCAAAACCCCATTGTCGATGTACCTCGCACACAAAAAGTTTAAGGTAGCCAATGTGCCGCTTGTTCCCGAAATACAACCGCCCGAGCAGCTGTTCACCGTATCGAACAAAAAAATTATCGGGCTTCGTATTGATCCCGACAAGCTTAATGTGATTCGCACGGAGCGTCTAAAAATGCTCGGTCTGCCACGAACGGCTTCGTATGCCAATGTGGAAAGAATAAATGTAGAGCTTGAATACGCAGACCGGATAATGAAACGCATCGGCTGTACGGTCATTGATGTGTCCAATAGAGCTGTAGAAGAGACAGCAGCATTGATCATGGAATGGTACCGGGGCAGGTAATGCTTTTTATAAACAGGAAGCAGGATTTTTTATTTCTTCAGCGTATATATTAGATATAGTGCTATTATGAGCACCCAAGTGAAGCTACGCTTATTCAGAAAGATGGGGTCAACATGCCTAAAGCCCACAAAATTATTGTGGATGCCGATGCTTGCCCGGTGAAGCCGGAAATTGTTAAGGCAGCAGCACCTTTTGGGGTTGATGTGCTGATGGTAGCTTCCTATGACCATAGGCTGGCACCAATGGATGGAGTAGAGATTGTACAAGTTGATCGTTCCGATCAGTCGGTGGATCTTTATATTGTGAATCGAATTGCTGCCGGAGACGTATTAGTAACTCAAGACTTTGGTTTAGCTGCACTTGCTTTAGGCAAAAAAGCGCTAGCCATGTCGAATCGAGGCCAGCAGTACTCAGATTTGACGATTGATTTTTTACTCGATCGCAGGCATGAACAGGCCAAGCAGCGGCGCGGAGGCAAACACAGCAAAGGCCCAAGGCCTTTCACAGATGAAGACCGACACTTTTTTCTACAATCTTTGACAAAAGTTTTGCGTGGCTTGCAGGAGATTTCCGAGAGTTAGCGAATATTATTACGTGTTAATTTGAATGAAGGTGGATAGAATGAGTAACGGACGTATTCCGGAAGAAGTCATCGAAAAGGTACTTAAGCATCATGACATTGTCGATGTCGTAGGCCGTTATGTCCATTTAAGCAAGCAGGGTCACTATATGAAAGGGTTATGTCCTTTTCATTCCGAGAAAACTCCTTCCTTTACCGTCACACCTGAAAAGCAAATTTATCATTGTTACGGCTGTGGTGCAGGAGGCGGGGCTATACGATTTTTAATGGAGATTGAAGGCTTTACCTTCATCGAAGCGATTAATCAAATGGCTGCTGAAGCGAATCTGGATCTCGGTATTGATCTTGGATCGGATACTCCATCCCAGCAAAATCCGGAAAAGACAAAGCTATATGAGGCTTACGAATTTACCGGAAAGCTGTACCAGCATATTTTGAAAAATACCGAGCAGGGCAAGCAAGCAATGGAATATTTACGTTCACGGGGGTTAAATGATAAGCTGATCGACACGTTTGGTATTGGTTATGCACCATCCAATTGGGACACATTGGCCCAACTGCTGGAGAAGCGTCAATATGCTTTACCGCTTATGGAAAAAGGAGGCCTTTTGTCTGCAAGACAGGAAGGACAAGGGTACTTTGACAAATTTCGTGATCGGATCATGTTCCCTATCCACGATTGGAAGGGACGGCTAATTGCTTTTGCGGGTAGAGCTATGGGTGAGGCGCAGCCCAAATATTTAAACAGCCCGGAAACGATGCTTTTCCATAAAAGCAAAAGCTTGTACAACATGCATCTGGCACGACCGCAAATTCGTAAGCTGCAGCAAATTGTTGTATTTGAAGGGTACATGGATGTAATCAAGGCTTGGGATGCAGGCATAACCAATGGTGTGGCAACCATGGGTACAGCGTTGACCGAAGAGCATACAGATGTGATTCGCAAGCAAGCCGATCAGGTAACGGTGGCCTACGACGGTGATTCCGCTGGACAAAATGCTGCATATAAGAGCATCCCTATTTTGGAGCAGGCCGGATGTCTGGTCAAAATAGCCATGATTCCAAATGCGCAGGATCCGGATGACTTTATTACCCATCATGGTTCTGAGCGATTTGTACGGGAAGTTATAGAAAACGCCGTACCGTCGATCAAATACAAACTTCTTTATTTTCGCAAAAACTTTAAACTGCAGGAGGACGGGGAAAAGCTTCGCTACATGCAGCAGGCGCTCAAAATTATTGCAGACATCACGTCTCCAATCGAAAGAGAGCACTATGTAAGGGAGCTATCTACAGAATTTCGTTATTCCTTTGAAACGACTTTGCAAAACCTGAACGAGATCAGGCTCCAAGCGGAAAAAAGTAGTAACTCCGGGGATAATAAAGCGAAAGCGTGGAATAATGTTAGGAATGAACGAACACCCCGGGAACAAACCGCAGTGTCTCCAAATCAAGATGCAGAACGCCAGTTACTGGCTATTATGCTACATGATCGCGACGTAACAGATTATGTGAAACAGAACTTGGGAGACCAATTTAATGAGGATGCACATGCAGTTTTGGCCGCTTATTTGTATTCATATTATGAGCAAGGGTATGAGCCAAACGCCAGCAGCTTTATTGCGATGCTTCAAGAGGAAGAATTGGAGGGGTTGGCAAGCTCAATTGCTATGATGGGCAACGCTTATTGGATAAATAATCAGGTTGTTGACGATTGTATAAGTAAAATTAAAAAATATAAGCTTCAACAATTGATCAAGCAAAAAACAGAAGAAATGATAGTGGCAGAACGATCAGGTGATCTGAAGATGGCCGGTCAAATTGGCAATGAGATTACATCCCTAGTCAAACAATTAAAATCATCATGATAATTCGTTTGAATTTATCTTCGATGGCTCTAGGGAGGAGGGAGTTAGCATATGGCGAACGATCAACACACGGAGATAGAGACAGAGTTGACGTTGGATCAGGTAAAAGACCAGCTTGTTGAGCTGGGCAAAAAACGTTCATCTTTAACTTATAAGGATATCATGGAGAAGCTGGCTCCTTTTGATCAGGATCCGGAACAAATCGATGAGTTTTTCGAGCAGCTTTCCGAAATGGGTATTGATGTAGGGAATGAGTCAGATGAAGATAATGAAATCAGCCCGATAGATCGTGATAGGGATCGGGAACATGATGATTTTAACTTTGAGGATGATATTTCACTGCCTCCGGGAATAAAGATAAATGATCCGGTTCGGATGTACCTGAAGGAAATCGGCAGAGTGCCGTTGTTATCTGCGGAAGATGAGATCGATTTGGCAAAGCGAATCGAGCTTGGAGATGAAGAAGCCAAGCGCCGTCTGGCTGAAGCTAACCTGCGTCTCGTGGTAAGCATTGCCAAGCGTTATGTCGGGCGCGGTATGCTGTTTCTCGATTTGATTCAGGAAGGCAACATGGGCTTGATTAAAGCGGTTGAAAAGTTTGACCATGATAAAGGTTTCAAATTCAGTACGTATGCGACCTGGTGGATTCGTCAGGCAATCACCCGTGCGATTGCCGATCAGGCAAGGACGATCCGGATACCGGTACATATGGTTGAAACCATAAACAAGCTCATTCGTGTTTCCCGTCAATTGCTTCAAGAACTGGGGCGCGAACCGACTCCGGAAGAAATCGCCAAGGAAATGGATCTAAGTACGGATAAGGTTCGGGAAATAATGAAAATCGCTCAGGAACCGGTTTCTCTGGAGACACCGATCGGCGAAGAGGACGACTCCCATTTGGGTGATTTTATCGAGGATCAGGAAGCACTGGCTCCTGCTGATGCTGCTGCCTATGAGCTGTTGAAGGAGCAACTGGAGGACGTGCTGGATACGTTGACAGAACGTGAGGAAAACGTGCTTCGACTACGTTTTGGCCTTGATGACGGGCGTACGCGTACACTGGAAGAAGTCGGTAAAGTGTTTGGCGTTACCCGGGAACGGATTCGTCAGATCGAAGCCAAGGCATTGCGGAAGCTGAGACATCCAAGCCGCAGCAAGCGTCTGAAAGATTTCCTAGAGTAGTTATTGGTTAGACCTTACTGCATCTGCAGTTAGGTCTAATTTTTTGTCTGAGCATTACCGATAAATAAATGACAGGAATTGAATAAAATTCAGGAAAATGGCTGCTCAGTATTGAAGAGGTGATCGTGTGCAATGGCAATGGACGAAAAAAGAAGAATATTAATTATGGAAATTGAGCGTTGGCGGAAAAGCAAGCTTTTACCGGAACATTATTGCGATTTTTTATTAAATTTATATTTGGAAGATTCTTCTGAAAGGCCGAAGTCCAGTTCCGGTTTTCTCGGTGTAACCCCAACAGCCATAAAAGACAGTAATTGGAAAATATGGATATCAATATTTGTTGTAATTGCTCTTATTTCTTATGCTGCTCTTAATTTTACCGCTTTTGAATTACCAATGCAAATGGGCCTATCGATGCTTCTTTTGTTTTGTTGTTATACGGTTGGAAGCCTGCAGCGATCCAAGGAGCCTCTTCGAGCTCAAATATTGTTTGGAGTAGCCTCCTTGTTTTTACTGTTTATTGGTGTGTTTATGCTTAAGCTTCACGGGATTCAGAAGCCGGTGCTGGTTGTCGGATATGTAGCTGTATGCAGTATAGTCTGGTTGTTAACGGGTCTGTTGTCAAGATTTATGCTTTTTCAATTGTGCGGCTGGGTCGTGCTTATCTTTTGTTATGGCTGGCTGCTGCATTATCAGCTGGATCTGGCGAGCTGGATTACGCTGGAGCTTAGCTGGGTGCCACTCAGCATCGTATTTGGCTGGATGGGCTGGATGATTCATGAAAGAAGCAAGCAGATGGGTACAGTTTTTCTTATGCTGAGCTGCATCGTTTGGTTCATGCCTGAATTGTATGCTATGCTGTATTCCGAGCTTTATGGTGAGGATACGGTTCAAATTGTTTTTTTAGTCAAATTGTTTATTGAAGCGAGCTTGCTGTTTGCTTTAAGAAAAAAATGGATAGAGTGGGTTACATAATATGCTGCGAATATCAAAACGTTTGGAAATGATTGCGGGTGGTGTGCCGACAGGAAGCCGTTTGGCTGACATTGGTTCGGATCATGCACTGCTTCCGGTTTATTTGGCTCAGAAGAAGCAAATTGTGAAAGCTGTTGCTGGAGAAGTGAACCTTGGACCCTTTCAAGCGGCCTCCAGGCAGGTTCGTGATTCTGTACTTGATCAAGTTATTGATGTCCGACATGGAAATGGTCTTGAGGTTGTGGAAGTCGGAGAAATTGATGTAATCACAATAGCGGGTATGGGCGGAGCCTTGATAGCCGACATACTTGAGGCTGGCAAGGATAAGCTGGACGGTGTACAATTACTTATTTTACAGCCCAATGTTGGTGAGTCCAATGTGCGTTCGTGGCTTATTCAGCAGGATTGGATATTAATAAACGAGCAAATTCTCGAAGAGGACGGCAAAATCTATGAGATTTTGTCGGCAGTGCCCTCCCATTTAAGTCAAGTCTCGAATGCTATGCTTTATCAGGAGCGTCAGCTTGCAGACGGAGTAACCGTGAATCGTGAGCTGCTGCTCAAGCTGGGCCCTTTCTTATTGGATCATCCTCAAGAGGTCTGGTTTCAGAAATGGGAGTCGGAATTGGATAAGCTCGCGATGATTGTACAGCGGCTGGCTCTATCGACACTGCCTGAATCCAGAATAAAGGAGCTTGAGTATCAGAAGGAGATTGAACGAATCAAGGAGGTACTGGCATGCTTGCAAAAGGACAAACCGTCATACAACTGATGGAGGAGCTGGCACCCAAGCATTATGCGGTTCCTGATGACAAGATCGGGTTACAGCTGGGGACCCTGCAAAAGGAAATCAGCAATGTGCTGGTGGCACTGGATGTGAACGATGAGGTGATTGATGAAGCGATCCGGCTGCAGGCTAATTTGATTATTGCTCACCATGCGATAATTTTCAGGCCGCTTGCTCATTTGCAAACCGATTCGGTGGCAGGGAAGCTGTATGAGAAGCTGATCAAGCATGATATTGCTGTCTATATATCACACACCAATCTTGATGTGGCTGATGGCGGAGTTAATGATATGATGGCGCATGCTATTGGTCTAACGGGGCTTTCACCGCTTGAGGAATTGCATACGGATAAGCTGAAAAAGCTCGTCGTGTTTGTGCCTGAGACGCATTTGGAGCCTGTTAGAGAAGCGATTTTCCGTACAGGTGCGGGTTCGATCGGGAAGTACAGTCATTGCAGCTTTGCTGCCGAGGGAACAGGGACCTTTTTGCCTGAGGCTGGAAGTGAACCTTTTATCGGTAAGCAGGGCAAGCTGGAGCAGGTGCGCGAGATGCGGTTGGAAACAATTGTTCCGCAAAGCCTTGAGAGAAGAGTCGTTCAGGCGATGATTAAAGCTCATCCTTATGAGGAAGTAGCCTATGATCTATACACGTTGGATTTAAAGGGTCGCGCTTACGGTCTGGGCAGGGTCGGCAAGCTGCTCGAGCCAGTCACCCTGGAGCAGCTGTGTGAGCTTGTTAAAGACGGCTACGAGGTTCCTGCTGTTCGACTTGTCGGCAATCCACAGCGTAAAGTACAAAAAATCGCTGTTCTTGGCGGCTCAGGGGGCAGATACGTCCGCCATGCTTTATTTGCAGGAGCGGATGTGCTTATTACCGGAGATATCGACTACCATACAGCTCAGGACGCCATGGCCGCAGGGCTTAGTATCATTGATCCAGGCCATAATGTTGAAAAAATATTAAAGCGCGGCGTAGCCGATTATTTACGAGCCAAATTGCAGGAAAAGAAATCAAATACGGATGTATTTGCCTCCGAAATTAATACGGAGCCGTTTCTATTCGTGTAAAATTTACAAAGCTAAAGCAGGTCATGGATTAAATAGCAATGAATTGTTGTTGTATTTTAACGTAAATCCCTGTATACTATCCTTTGCACATCAGGAAAGCTTGACAGACAATCGCTGGTGAGAAATCACGAGAGGAAAGTCCGGGCTCCGCAGGGCAGGATGCTGGATAACGTCCAGTCAGCGCGAGCTGAAGGCTAGTGCCACAGAAATGGACCGCCGATGACGTGGAATGTTTTCCACGAACAGGTAAGGGTGGAACCGTGGTGTAAGAGACCACGAGGAGATATGGTGACATATGTCCTGGTAAACCCCATCTGGTGCAAGACCTAATGGAACGCATGTCCCTCTGGGGACACTCCTTGCCCGGGAGGCGTTCGGGTTGGTCGCTTGAGCCAAACGGCAACGTTTGGCCTAGATAGATGATTGTTGCTTCAATGGTGGGAGGCTGGTAGCCGTTACGACCACTGGAAGTACAGAACCCGGCTTAAGTGCAAGCTTTCCTGTTACCAATGAAAAACCGCCTCCTAAGGGCGGTTTTTGTGCGTTATATAGACAGTTAAGGGGATTGCATCCGTTCGAGCAATCTTTGTGCCCAGGAGGTCCAGTAATCAAGACCACTAATGACACCGGTTTGAGATTGAGCAGATCGTTCAGTAGGTGTGGTCTTTTCGGTCGCCAGAGCCCCTTTCTTATTTACTGCGCTTTTCACCGCGGCTACGACGTCGATAATGCCATAACCATAATATTTGTCCTTACCTGCTGGTCCTGCATCGGATGCTGTATCGCGCATGAGCTGCATGACTTCTTTATTCGTAAGTGCCGGATTGACTGAGCGGATAAGTGCAGCCAGAGCCGTCACATGGGGGCTGGCCATCGAGGTACCGGATAATGCCGCATACTGATTGTGCGGGTAAGTGCTGGCAATATTGACTCCGGGCGCAGCTACATCGATGTAATTTCCATAGTTGGAGAAAGATGCCTTGTTCCGATTCGCATCTGTTGCAGCGACTGCGAACACTTCCGGATAAGCCGCAGGATAACCGGGCTGCTCTGTGTTGTCATTACCGCTAGCGGCAATAAGTACAACATCATGATCGTAGGCATAACGAATGGCATCATGTAAAAAGTTGGCATCTGCATAGTTGCCGAGGCTCATATTGATGACTTTGGCTCCATGATCCGTTGCCCAGATAATACCTTGAGCCACCGCATACGTGCTGCCTGCTCCCGACTGATCGAGCACCTTGACAGGAATGATCGGATTATACCAGCTCATTCCAGCTACACCCAGTCGATTATTGACAATGGCTCCGATGACACCGGCCACATGGGTCCCATGGCCGACATCGTCCATTGGCGACATTTCCGAATTCACTACGTTGTAGCCGCTAATGAGCTGATCCTTCAGATCCGGGTGATTAAGATCAACACCGGTGTCGACGATGGCTACAGGAACATCTTTGGAGCCTTTGCTTACAGCCCAGCCAAGCTCCGTATCGATGGCAGGAAGGTTCCACTGATATCGTTGATATAGCGAATCATTGGGCGTCAGCAGCGTGTAGTCAGAGGCAGCTGGCTGCGGGTTTCCGGCAGGATTTTGGGTCACTGTACTGTTAGTCATATACAAAAAGTGAGGCTCTACGTATGCAATGTTCCACTTTTGAAAATAGTTCATCAGCTGCTTGGCTTCCATTTGCTTCGATTCAAATATATACGTATAGCCAAGCTTTCGGTAAGGCTTTGAGGCTTGAATATCCGTTTCGATTTGTGATAATTCCGCTTCACTTGGTTGAGTGTTGAAGCGTACAACAACCTGATTGACATGATAATGGCTGGTGCCCTCATTTTGCTCAGGATGATCGACTTTGACATCCTGTAGTGTGCGGGAATCAACGGATTCAATTTTGTAACGATTATCACTCGGATAAGTAACGATCCTTAAATTGTTAAGCTGATGATTCTCAACCTGCTGCAAAATGCTTTGCTTAACAACCCCAAGCAGTGCCTCGTCTGTAACCTCTGACGGCACGCCAAGCACAAAATAAGTGGAACCGTTAGCTTCAAATGGAGCCGACTGATAAGACTTGCCTTGCTCCGTGTTCGTCTTGGCCTTCTGTAGTTCCGCTTGAGCTTGTGTTTGTACGGACTCACCCAGACTGCCAGAATGAAGACCTGACTCCAAAGGCTGTGAATGCTGGGTCCAGATGAGCTTCTCCATATGCGGATGCTCAGCTTGGAGCTGCTGCATGCCTGTCAGCTTCGCCTCCGCCGATTCCTTTTCCTTCAAATGCAGCATACGATCGAGCTCCAGATTGCACTGGCTGCGGCAAAGCTCGCCGGTTACCTGCAGATCCTGCTGCATGATGTTTTTCTTGGATTGCATCTCGGCAGCGGCCGATAAAGTCTCGAATTTGAGCGGATCCTCACTGCGAGGAAATAATAACACGCCGAAAGCGAGCACCATAACAAAAGCTAAAGCATATTTCCACATCGAATGGCCCCTCCTTTAAAATGATACCGTTAGCGTCTCCGCAGGAATGTTTTTTACTACCGGAAATCATCGCCTTTAACATTTTGACCAACTGACACTTTACGAGTTACTTTTAGCTTGAATTTATGGTAGGATAAAGGTGTAACAGTTCTACTAAAAAATATGATGTTGTTGATTAAAGGAGGTCCTGCGACATGACTGTGCTGAATGTGAAAAATTTATGTGAAACTACGAAGTACAAGCTAAATGAAGCTACTGCAAAAATCGAAAAATTTCTGAATGATCATTCTCTGCAAGAGCTCAACAAGGAGCAAGAACCTGAGATGGATGAGTTTTACAAAGGGTTTTTGTCGGATACCAGACATTTGCTAGTATTCAGTGAAGTTGCTTATGAGAAGCTTGGTATGAGCTTACGTCGTCCGAGCTTTAATGTGGAATATGCGGAAAAAGTGCTTTATGAAGTTTATCATAATTCGGTGAACAGCTTCTTTTATCCGAAGCATGAGTGCTATTCCGAGGATGGCCGTTACGCTTATACAGGACAGGATGCGATTCGCTTCCGCAAAAAACCGATTCGTGAGGTACGTGATTTGACGATTGAGCTTTCGAAAATATTCGAAACCTTGCGGGAAGATCTGACTTATTATGAAACGGATTACATTACTCAAAAACGTATGCAAGGTGAGAGAGTCTAATCTTGCTTAATTGTGATGATGAAAAAAGGTGCTATGTAGCATCTTTTTTTTTTTTAGAGGGGACTTGAGGCGATGAATGGGCAAGAAAAGGGTTGGCAAATCACTGCTGAACAGCTGATACCAATCAGCAAGCAGTTAATTAAATGGAACCAGCATCCAAGCGGCGGCTATACGGCATGTCCGCTTTTTGCCAATTACGCCTACAGTTGGCTGCGGGACGGCAGCTTTATAGCTCATGCAATGGATGTTAATGGTGAAACAGAAAGTGCCGCCGGCTTTTATAATTGGGTCAGTCAAATCATTTTACGTATGAAAACTAGCATTGAGCTGCTTTTGGAAAGACATGAGCGCGGGGAAAGCATAGGACAGCATGAGTTTTTACATACGCGATATCAGCTGGATGGACGGGATGACCACAATGTGGAGTGGGGACATTTTCAACTTGATGGTTATGGAACCTGGCTATGGGGGGTTATCGAGCATTACCGATTAGCAGGCCGAACCGAGTTGCCAGAGACTATTGTGGAAAGTGTCGATCTGGTGGTTCGCTATTTACGTGCTTTTTGGAAGCAGCCGAACTATGACTGCTGGGAGGAGCGCGGTGATCAGCTTCATCCTTCAACACTTGCATGCATTTACGGAGGAATCGAAGCTGTCGGCAAGTTCCTTGGACGTACGGACTTGCTGGAACAATGCTCACAAATCAAACAGTTTATTGTAGAGCACATGGTGCACCCTGAGGGCGGATATGTAGTGAAAAGTATACGGCCGACCTATAATGGAAATGAATATGAAATCGGATATACTGGTGTGGATGCGAGCACGCTCTGGTTGTGTGAGCCGTTTCAGGTGTTTGCAGCGGATCACCCTGTGATGGCAGTCACGATCTGCAAAATTGAAGCGGATTTGAAAACAACAGACGGCGGGATCCGACGTTATTCCGAGGATGAATATTATGGCGGAGGCGCTTGGATTCTGCTAACAGCTTGGTATGGCTGGGTATCTTTGTCGTCAGGTAAACGACAGGAGGCTGAGCAGGCCCTGCAGTGGATGGTGGAGCAAGCGGATTCCCTTGGCCGATTACCAGAGCAGGTAGCTCATGCTGAGACGGATTCAGACGTGTATCAGAGCTGGTTGAATCGCTGGGGAACACCTGCAACCCCATTATTGTGGTCACATGCGATGTACCTTGTCCTTATTTTCCAACTCACCAAATCGTATGGACTTTTCAATCCCCGGGTACATTGATATAGGGGTGATGAAATGCCAGACGTGAACTGCAGTGTAGCCAATTGTACGTATTGGGCTAACGGCAACAAATGTAATGCAAAGTCGATATTAATTGATATCGATCAGCATGCAAACGTGGATGTGTCAACAGAATTTGCTGGAGAGCATGGTTCTACGGAGCACAAGGATTATGCGGAGAACACGCAAAATACGTGCTGTCACACGTTTAAAGCAAAAAAGTAAAGGTAGGAATGGCATTATTCTAAAATTTGCCTAGCTGGTCGTTCCAAAAAAGTGTACAATAAGGTATCATCTTGTACACTAAGGAGCATTGTCTTCTATGAACATTGATCCACGAATGTTAAAAGAGCTTTTACGTATGCAATTGCTGAACAAAACGGATATTCTTTCCAACAAAGGTTCAGGTGCTAGTGATGATGAATCTGAATTTTCAGAGCTGTTAAATGATTTATTGTCACAAAATACGGATAGCTCGACATTATTCAATGCAGGAGTGTCTGCTCCTGTAACTCAAACAGCATTTAAACCAAGCAGCTTAAATTCATTGTTTGCTTCCGCCAGTTCTTATCGTACAGGCCAAACATCCGGTTCTGCGCAAGCTAAGGAATTGGACCCGTTAATTCAAGAAGCAAGCAGACGACATCAAGTTCAACCAAGCCTGGTCAAAGCAGTTATTGATGCAGAGTCGTCCTTTAACTCAAAGGCAGTATCTCAGGCGGGTGCCAAAGGCTTGATGCAATTGATGGATGCAACGGGGAAAAGCGTTGGCGTGAACGACCCTTTTGATCCTGTACAAAACGTTCAGGGCGGAACCAAGTATTTATCGAATCTTTTGAAGAAATATGATGGGAACCAGGGTGTGGCTTTAGCTGCTTATAATGCAGGCTCCGGTCGTATCGACCGTTTGGGCATTGCCAACGACAATGATTTGGCAGCCAAGATGGGTCAGCTTCCCAAGGAAACACAAGCCTATGTTGCCAAGGTCATGAACTTACAACGCAATTATGAAGGATAACAATTAGCGACCCAAGACCTAAAGCAAGTACCCTAACTCGTGAGGGGCTTGCCTAGGTCTTGTTTTTTGTGGTTGTCTACATATAAGGAGAAGTGACGATGTTATATTTGGACTATGCTGCAACTACGCCCCCTTATGATGAAGTCATAGATGCAGTTGCTGAAGTCATGAAGCAGCATTACGGCAATCCCTCTTCCTTGCATCGTATGGGTGTTGTTGCTGAACAGCTGGTAAGTCAAGCCAGAGCCGTCATCGCAAGCAGCTTGAGCTGCCAGCCGGTAGAAATTCGATTCACCTCAGGCGGGACTGAAAGCAATAATTGGGCGATACAAGCTACAGCTCGCCGATTTCGGCAACGCGGTAATCATTTGATTACGACAGCTGTGGAGCATGCCTCGGTATATGAAACCTTTCGTGAGCTTGAGCGGCAGGGGTTCCGAGTCACTTATTTGCCTGTGGACGCAACGGGAGCCGTGAAGCTGGAAGAACTGGACAAGGCTCTTAGCGACGATACGATACTTGTCAGTATTATGGCGGTCAATAACGAAATAGGTCGCATTCAGCCGATATCCGCCATTGGAGAGCTGCTGCGGCAACGGTCTCGTACGATAGTATTTCATGTAGATGCCGTACAGGCTATCGGTAAAGTGCCGCTGCACCCGGGGAAGCTCAAGATTGATCTATTGTCCTGCTCCGCTCATAAGCTGCGGGGTCCTAAGGGGAGCGGCTTTTTATACGTTAGAAAAGGCCTGGAGCTTCCTCCACTGATGTATGGGGGCGGACAGGAAGGCGGGCTTCGATCGGGTACGGAGAATGTTCCTTCGCTTGTCGGTATGGCCAAGGCAATCAGAATGGCTGTGGAAGAGCAGGATCGTTTCCATGCACATACCCATCTTTTGCGTAAACAGCTGGCAGCTGCAATTCGGGATATTCCTGAATTAAGGCTGAGCGGGTCTGATGCTGAAGGCGAAATGGCACCACATATTGTGCATTTTTGTTTTCCTGGGATGAAATCCGAGGTGCTCGTTCATGCTTTAGAGGAAGCGGACATTTATGTATCCAGCCGTTCGGCTTGCTCTTCTTCTGCCAATAAACCGAGTCGTGTGCTTAAGGCGATGGGCTTTGACGATGCACGGGCAATAAGTGGTATTCGAGTTAGCTATTCGCTGAGTCAAACGATCGACGATATAAACTATTTTGGCGAACAATTACAAAAGGCTGTTGCACGCTTGAAGCACACGATCACAGGGCAGCCAAATCAAAGGAGGTAGCTAAAGATGAAGCCAGATATGATTATGCTTCGTTTGGGAGAGCTTACACTAAAAGGGAAAAACCGCAGCCGGTTTGAGAAGGTCGTTTTTGAGCAGGTAAAAAAATCAGTTCAGAGCTTTTCAAGGCTTACTTTTGTACTAGAATTCGGCAGGGTGTACATACACTTAAACGAGGAGTCTTATGAAGCGGTGCAGAAACGGCTGCGTAAGGTGCTCGGCTTGTCTTCATTTAGTCCGGTGTATACAGCCCCCTTGGAGCTTGAAGAGATTCAGTCCACGGCCTTGGCAGCAATGGAAATGCTGGATAACGGACAAGCCGAATTCAAGGTAACGGTGCGCCGTGTCAACAAAAAATTCCCTTATGACTCACAAGAGATGAACAAGCTGGTTGCTGGATATATCCTTAAGGCTGTACCGGGTCTGAGGGTCAATGTTAATCAGCCTGAGGTTGAGCTTAAAGTGGAGCTGCGTGAAAAGCAGGCTTTGATTTTTTCTCAAAGTGTTACAGGAGTGGGAGGTTTTCCACTCGGTACAAATGGGAAAGCGATGCTGATGCTATCTGGTGGCATTGACAGCCCGGTTGCAGGGTTTCTTGCACTGCGCCAAGGCTTGAGGCTTGAAGCTGTGCATTTTCACAGCTATCCCTATACGAGCGAAAGATCGCAGCAAAAGGTAAAGGAGCTGGTTGCCAAGCTGAGTGGGTATGCGGGTGACATCAGACTGCATATGGTTCCGTTCACGAGCATACAAACCCGAATTCATGAGGTTTATAAGGAGGACCTGTTTATTACGCTGCTTAGGCGTGCGATGTTTCGGATAACGGAGAAGCTGGCGGAGAACTACGGGGCATCGGCAATCGTAACTGGAGAGAGCCTGGGTCAGGTGGCCAGTCAAACCATCAACAGTATGAATGTCATCGGACGTGCAGTAGAAGTTCCGATCATCCAACCGCTGGTTTGTATGGAAAAAAAAGAAATCATCCGAATTGCTGAAGATATTGATACGTTTGAAATTTCGATTTTACCGTACGAGGATTGCTGCACCTTGTTTATGCCTCCTTATCCCAGCACAAACCCGAGCCTACGTATTGTGGAAAGCATTGAAAAGAGTATGGAGTGGCTGGATGCTGAATTGGACGAAGCTGTCAGGCTTACCGAACAAATATGGGTTGGGGCCGATGAAAAACCTCAATTCGCGGCTTTATTTTAAAGAGGTAAATGTGTATCACAGATTAAGCTAAGAGACGGGTGGTTGCTGAGTAATTGTATGGGAGGTAAGAAGGAATGCTGGATTGGCTTTTATTATTCTTGCAGATCATGCTTATCAATATTGTGCTCAGCGGCGACAATGCTGTCGTGATCGCTTTAGCTAGTAAAAACCTGCCTCCCGATCAACGCAAGCAGGCGATATGGTGGGGTGCTTTTGGAGCTATAGCGCTCCGTGTCATATTAACCATTATAGCTGTATACATACTCAGTGTGCCCTTTGTTCAAGCTCTCGGCTCCGTGCTGCTGTTCTGGATTGCAGTTAAGCTGCTGATAGATGAGGAAGGGATTTCGGATGTAAAGGAAGCCTCAACCTTGTGGAAGGCGATTCGCACAATTATCGTGGCAGACTTTGTTATGAGTCTGGATAATGTGCTTGCGATAGCAGCCAAAGCTAACAATAACCTGGCAGTGATCATACTTGGGATTGGGCTTAGTGTTCCGATCATAATATGGGGCAGTACGATGGTGATGAGGCTGCTGACCAAGTATCCTATTTTCGTTTACCTGGGCGCCGCATTGCTTGGTTATACAGCTGGAGAAATGTTCGTCAAGGATAAAGTTGTTACTGATATTTTACTGGCTGATGTGCCGCACTGGATCGTTCCGATTGCAGCAACAATAGTCGTAGTCGGAGCAGGGTTTTGGAAGAAAATAATACTGAAGCCACGAACGCACCATTTTTGAAGCGGTATAGTGCAGGGTGTTGAAGTATGGGATAGGACGCTATAGCGCCTATCTTTTTTGTTGTGCTCTTAAGTATGACGAACAAAGTATGGACAGTTGATCTTTATTTTGACTCCTTATCCTTACAGCAGCACTCTGATTCAAGTAGGGGGTCGGTAGCGAGGAAGCTTGATCGTACAATCGGTGAAGGGTACGTGAATCATATGATTACCCAATCCGGGATTGAAATTATAGATTCGAATTACCAACTGGCAGACAGTCGGAATGGGAGCTTTCACTTTAACGCGGCTATGGTTGAGCTCAGCTTTTGTTTGCAGGGAAATGGAGAAATCCATGCTTCAAATACTCGACACCAAGCAGGGGTTATACGCCCGAATGTGGCATACCTATATGAATGCTGAGCAATGGCAGATAGCGAATGGGGGCAGACCCGTATGAATATTTTTTACAATATTACAGCAGAAAACCCTAAGAAGCTCGTCAAGCCTGTAGCTTATACAACTCTCGCCTATTGTTTGGGACTAATCCCCTTCATACTGCTGGTGGAAGCCGCAAGATTAATATTCGACCCTTTTGTCCATCCCGGGTCACAGCTTGATATCACGCGACTATGGTGGGTATGCGGCACAATGGGTGCAGCACTGTTTCTCCCCTGTATGGTGTTGAAATACCAGCCTATCGTTCCCAGTGCTATGCTCAAAGACGCCCCGATTATATTGCTTGACGAAGCGACTGCTTCCCTGGACCCGGAGAACGAGGCGGAAATTCAGCAGGCTATCAACAGATTAATTGAGCATCGAACCGTAATCGCCATTGCTCATAAGCTGAAAACGGTAATGAATGCAGATCATATTATTGTGCTTGAAGAAGGACGGGTCGTTGAACGTGGTCGCCATGATGATTTACTTGCGCAGCGAGGTCTCTATGCCCGGTTATGGAAGCTGCAAAGTGAAACATCGGACTGGAGACTTTCGTCACGGATAGCGACTTCAACGTGACTAATGTAAGCGTATGAAGTATAATATCATGTTTTGCCTTGCTTTTTCTTACTTAGGACAGTATAATATAGCTAAATGTCAAGCGTCGGCGCTTATGTCCGACGCTTGTTTTATGAACGGGCCCCAGCCGCTCCTAGGGTGAGTAGGGCGAGAGGGTCGACAAGGAGAGGTTAGGGAAAACATGCATTCAAGAGACAAAATCCGCAACATCGCGATCATCGCACACGTTGACCACGGCAAAACAACACTAGTAGACAAATTGCTTCAACAATCGGGAACTTTCCGTGATAATGAAGCTGTTCAAGAGCGGGCTATGGATTCCAACGACCTGGAACGGGAACGTGGTATTACCATTTTGGCTAAAAATACAGCAATCAACTATAAAGATTATTTGATCAATATTATGGATACTCCAGGCCATGCTGACTTTGGCGGCGAAGTAGAACGTATTATGAAAATGGTTGATGGCGTGTTGTTGATTGTTGATGCGTTCGAAGGTACAATGCCACAAACCAAGTTTGTTCTTCGTAAAGCTTTGGAGTCAAACCTGAAGCCAATTGTTGTTCTTAACAAAATCGATCGTCCAGCTGCCCGCCCAGCCGAGGTAGTGGATGAAGTATTAGACTTGTTTATTGAACTGGGTGCTACTGATGAGCAGCTGGATTTTACTGTTGTCTACGCATCTGCACTTATGGGTACTTCCAGCATGGAGCCTGAGGTGGAGAAGCAGGAGCCGAATATGCAAGCTATTTTTGAAACAGTAGTTAGCCGTATTCCTGCACCAACCGAAAGCATTGAGGAGCCATTGCAATTCCTGGTAACTTTGATGGACTATAATGAATACCTCGGCCGTATTGCCATTGGTCGTGTTAATCGTGGTGTCGTCAAACAAGGGCAAGCCATCGCTGTAATTAACCGTGAAGGTGTTGTCAAATCAGCTCGTGTTGAAAAGCTGTTTGGCTTCCAGGGCTTGAAGCGTATTGAAATTGAAGAAGCCGGCGCTGGCGATATCGTCGCGATTTCCGGAATTAAAGATATCAATATCGGGGAAACCATGGCTGATCCGGCTAATCCGGAAGCATTGCCTGTATTGAAAATTGATGAGCCTACCTTGCAAATGACGTTCCTCGTGAACAATAGTCCATTTGCCGGACGTGAGGGTAAATGGGTAACATCCCGTAAGCTGCGCGAGCGTCTGTTTAAAGAATTGGAAACCGATGTGAGCTTGCGTGTTGACGAAACCGACAGTCCGGATGCATTTATCGTATCAGGACGCGGTGAGCTGCATTTGGGTATCCTGATCGAGAATATGCGTCGTGAAGGCTTTGAAATGCAAGTATCCAAGCCTGAGGTTATTATCAAGGTGATTGATGGCCAAAAAATGGAGCCTGTGGAGCATCTTATTATTGACTTGCCTGAAGAAAGCATGGGCGCAGTTATGGAAAGCTTGGGTTCCCGTAAAGCTGAAATGGTCAATATGATCAACGCTGGAACAGGAAATGTTCGTTTGGAGTTCAAGATTCCTGCACGTGGCTTGATCGGTTACAGAACCTACTTCCTGACATTAACACGCGGATATGGTACTATGAATCATGCGTTTGACAGCTATGGTCCATACTACGGTGCAGGTGTTGGTGGACGTCACGAAGGTGTGCTCGTATCCAGTGAAACAGGTGTTTCCACGTTGTACGGTATTCTTTCTGTTGAAGACCGTGGTATTCTGTTCGTCGAGCCGTCCGCTGAGGTTTATGAAGGTATGATCGTCGGAGAGCATACACGTGATTCCGACATCATTGTTAATATCTGTAAAGAAAAGCAATTGAACAATATTCGTTCTGCTGGTAAAGATGATACCGTCAGAATGAAAACTCCACGTCTATATACTTTGGAGCAAGCTTTGGAATATTTGAACGATGATGAGCTGTGTGAAATTACACCTAAGTCCATTCGTCTTCGTAAAAAGCTTTTGAACAAATCCGAACGTGAGCGTGCTGCAAAGCAACGTAAAACTGCCGAAGCGAATGCCTAACCCTCCCAAACCCTCCCTATAGGGAGGGCCCCAAAGGGCGCTGCCCTCTGGACTCCCTCGGGTTGGATGCGTGAGCTGTAGTGTTCTCGAGGCGCTTATCGTCCCTGCGGGACACGCTTGGTTATGGTGTGCTGATGGGATGCTGAGCTGTAGTGTTCTCGGGGCGCTTATCGTCCCTGTGGGACACGCTTGACTTGGGTGCTGGATTGTACACCGAGATTAAAGAGTCTGCCTGGGGCAGAAAGATGCCCGTTACTGGGGCATCATAATTGAATAACGTTCAAAGAAAGCTCTGATGACTCAGAGCTTTCTTTTTAAAATTAAACCTTAAATTAAACCTTAAATTAAACCTTAATGAAATGATAAATGCTTACACACTAATGATACAATGAATATACAAACCCTACCGAATAAAGGAGGTTTAATCCTATGACCGAATGGTTTCGTGAATATCCACTGATCACCTATATTTTGATTTATGTAATGATCACTTATGTCTACAACAAAGTGTTCAAAACACGTAAGCTGCCAATTCTGAAAGAAGCCATTATTTATTTGCTGCTGGGGGTTGGTGCGGGAATGCTGCTGCTGTTTCAGCTTGGTGCACTGCCTATTGTGCCATGCTTGGCGGTTGCGATCGGATTGATGCTAATGGTACGCGTTCGTTATTTTTTTCAGGATCGAAGATTGAATAAGAAGTAATATGCAGGTGTGAGGTGAGTACGATGAGTGTACATTGGTTATCGCCTATTCGAATTAAGGAACAATCGGTCGTATTGGAAGCAGGACGTATCGCTCTTCAGCCTGATGAAGCCAGAGGTTTATTCCTATCCTTGTTGAAATCAGTAAATCCGGGCATGCTGCTGTTATTCAAGTCTCATATGCTGTTAAGTGAAGAGGCGGCAGAGGATTGTGGTGTCGATGAATTGCCTTTTGACCTGGGCGATGTCGAAGAACCGATTTTATTCGGACAGGACGGTATTGAGCTGTCGCATTGTGCGGAGGCTTACTTGGACAGGCTGCCCTCTATCAGGGAAATGACAGAATGGCTGCAAGTGGCCAAACTACGTTTGTCGACAATACCTGAGCTTGAGCATGGCATCGAAAGTGATTGGTTGTCCGCTATGCAAGTCTGGATAGAGCAGGGAAGCCAAATTATTTTGCTGCGGGAGGATGATTAGCTTGAGGCTTGAGGATGCGCTTTTTAATTGGCTGCAAATCAAGATTGTTGCTGAAGCGAGAACGGATGATATGGCTGCCGAGGAGACACGACTTTTTTTTGAAGAAATTTTGCGGGATGATCATTTATTAACTGATTTTACGACAAGCTCCGATGAACTGAGAATCACGATTTCCTATGAGCTGGAAGGAATACGTAAGACGCTTATGTTTGACAGGGAGCTGGCCGAACAGCTGCTTACCGATATTAATTCAAATCCGAAGTACAACAATGAATGACATAATTAAGCTGTAAATCGATACAATACATTATCGGCTTCTGCAAGCAGTCATTATCCCGTCTGGCAGCACCGGCTACATAGTTTCCTGTGAACCAAGGTTCAATGGGGGAGTTCTATAATTCTATAGATCAGACTTCACCCATCAGAATGGCTGCAAGTGTCTGTGGTTGACTGACCATTCCTGTGATATAATGAGGTTGTCAATACAGCTTGCCAATAACCTAATAGACGCAGGAGGGGTAACCTATGGCAGAAACGATCTCAGCACTGCCGGAGCAACTGTATACAGCTTTGCAAAAGGAATCCTTTGCACTGCTAAGTACAATTGATTTCGAATCCGGCTCACCTTCTATGAATGCCATTTCGTGGTTGTACGCAGTACATTCTGGAACTATTCGATTTGCGGTAGATTCGCGTTCACGTATTGTCAGCAATATCAAAAGCAATTCACAAGTAAATCTGACCTTTGTTGGCGAGGGTTCGGTCCATGCCATTTATGGCACTGCGAGGATCGTGACCGAGGCTTTAAATGATGTGCCTATTAAACTAACCTGTTTGGACATTGAAATTACTGCGGTTCGGGACGCCATGTTTTATGGCGCGCGCATTTCAACCGCACCCGAATATGAAAAAACCTACGACAAGCGTGCAGCGGATAAGCTGGATACGCAAGTGTTTGATGCGATGAAAAAAGCCTAGAGACTTGGAGCGTTCTAGGCTTTTTCTTGATCTCTTGATACTTCAAAACCTTACAAATTGGCGTTAGGCATTTGGGGTTCCTTGCTTTCCGGTGAAGGCACAGGAGCCACATCCCGTGGCAGCTGAGGAATGATGCGTCCGATAATTTCAGACATTTCCTCAGTAAATCCGCTAATCGGTCTGCCGATCTTGACTTCATCCCGTACTTTTCTGATTCGGGCTGCTAGATCCATATCAGCCGTGACAATGGCATCAACCCCATAGGGGTCTTTCTTAAGAGCTTCCGCTACGGATAGCTTAATCGTTCCAACCTTGGAACGGTCCATATCTGGAGGCAAGTTAATCCCCACTACAGCGGTGTTTCCAAAGACTACGCATTTGGCGCTTTCAACCTGAGGGATGCTGGTTGCAATTTGCTCCAGGTGCTCGGCAACAGTGGGCGAGTTCACAATTTCTTTTTTCTGTGTAGCAGCTTGGTTGACCTGAACTTGACGCTTCGCTTCATTCACAGGAGCGGAATTAGCATTTTGTTTGGTTTGATTGCAACCAGCCAAGACGGACAGCACGAGAATGCTATAGACAAATAGTCTCATTAGTCATCGTTCCTTTCTACCTTATAGTTGTTTTCCTTAGTTTGTCCTTTCTAGCTGATTCCTATGTGTTATAGAGCCATACACCATACTTGGAAGGGGACGGACTTACTATGAAAAAAATATTTGTGTTGGATACGAATGTTCTTTTGCAGGACCCTAATGCGATTTATGCGTTTGAAGATAATGAGGTAGTTATACCGGCAATTGTGTTGGAGGAAATTGATTCCAAGAAAAGAAATGCCGATGAAATTGGCCGCAATGCCCGTCAAATATCGAGAATGCTGGATGGACTGCGTACTCAAGGCAGACTATACGAGGGTATCACGCTGCCGAGCGGCGGAAGTATCAAGGTAGAACTGAATCATAAGAGCTTCGCCAAGCTGCAGGAAACCTTTGCCGAAGCGACAAACGACAATCGAATTTTGGCAGTTGCCTTAAATTATCATATGGAACAGCAGGAGAAACCGAATCCAAGGCCGGTTGCTATCGTCAGTAAGGACATGCTTGTACGTATTAAAGCAGATGTACTTGGCTTAACGGCTCAGGATTATTTAACGGATCGAATTGTGAATATGCCGGATATGTACACGGGGTATTTAACGATACTTGCCCATCCTGCCATCATTGATGAGTTTTATACGTATCGTTATTTGAACGTCAGCTCGCTGAACCTTGCTTATCCGCTTCATCCCCATGAATTCGTTATCTTGAAGGATGAAATGGGTACCTCCAAATCCGCTTTGCTGAAGTTGAATGCCGATGGCAAGAAGCTGGAGCCGTTATTTCTCAGCAATGATCCGATATGGGGAATCGGCGCAAGAAATGCACAACAGCGTATGGCACTGGAGCTTTTGCTCAATGACGACATCCCGATCGTGACCTTGACCGGAAAAGCCGGAACGGGGAAAACACTGCTTACGTTGGCTGCAGGACTCATGAAGGTGGAGGATGAGCGCAAATACAAAAAACTGCTGATCGCAAGGCCTGTTGTCCCTATGGGCAAGGATATCGGGTATTTGCCGGGTGAAAAGGACGAAAAGCTGCGTCCCTGGATGCAGCCGATTTATGACAATCTGGAGTTTTTGTTCGATACCAAAAAACCAGGCGACATCGAGAAGATATTAGCAGGTCTTGGCAGTATTCAGGTCGAAGCGCTCACGTACATTCGTGGACGTTCGATACCCGGCCAATTTATCATTATAGATGAAGCACAAAATTTATCGAAGCATGAAATCAAAACAATCGTTTCCCGTGTAGGGGAGAACAGTAAAATTGTTCTGCTTGGCGATCCGGATCAAATTGATCATCCATATCTGGATGCCTCCAGCAATGGACTCACTTATGTCGTAGAACGGTTCAAGGCTCAAAATATTAGCGGTCATATTACACTGGAGCGTGGAGAGCGTTCGCATCTGGCACAGCTTGCCGCAGATCTGCTGTAGAGACCAAAAAAGCGCAGGAGAATATGCCCGTAGGGCCGACTCTTCCGCGCTTTTTTCTGTGTATACAAAACCCAACGAACAACTTCATTACGTGATATGGAAGGGTTCGATGGAGCATTGGTAAGCCCGAGCAATTCTTAGCATGAGTTCATCGGAATGATTATCGGTTATGTAGATAGCTTGTCCACTCACGCTGCAGGATGCAAGCAGATGCTCCTCCATTTGCTCCAATGCCTGCTGGGGTTGGGCATCTGAACCCTGACGATGGATTGTAAATAAAAAGAGGTTATCGGCATAGCTATAAATACGGTTGGAGTGGCTTGTAAAGCCATAGTCGGTAAATTCCTTACGCATCATCGTTGCAGAGGGTAGCAGCAGCAAGGGTAGTGTCTCCAGAGGAGCCTGGAGATACGTTTCCAGCTTCAAACGAACGGTCTCGGACTGTTCAACGTTCGCAAAGATTAACAGGTCCTGATCATGATCGTACAGCCGGGGAGCGTCTGCACACAACGCGATGAATTCACTCCATGCCTCGGAGAGACAGATTTCCTCACTTGTATCCGCCATCAATGCAAATTTTTGTTCAATTACCATGTACGTACACATCCTCTTGTTCCTATGATTACAGCGACATTTTCAGAATAATGCTTAGCTTGCCCGCTTCAAGCTTCAGACCCGTAACTGTTAAAAAGGGTGCCAGATTTTGTGGGTAGATCCCCAAATCAAATTCCTGCTCCATGGCTTCCACGGTCGAGCGTGGCAGATCAAATCCATTGAATTGCAGCTGAGTCATATTGAAACGAATAAAAGCTTTGCCCTTTCCTTCTTCTTTAGTGGACAATTCGTATCTCCCTTTAATCGAGACGGCAATGCCATCCTGTGTTCCTGCTGTTACCAGCTCGGTATCTGTAAAGCGGAAGGCCATATTCTGAAACAGCGGGTTTTTGGTTCTTAAAAACTGATTTAATTCGTCGTCCGTAATTTGAAACGTATATTGAAAGCCGTTAATAATCAAATGCTTCGTAATGCCGTTACCATCTTCGGAAATAATTTCCGGCAGCTGCTTAAGGGCTGAGGCTAACGCCTGAAAATACATTTTGAACAGCGGGACCCCTTTTTCCTTCCATGACAAAGTGAGCTGAGCCATCTGCTGCAAAATCAAGGCGGCATCCTTTTGCTTGGACAAATCTTCATCAAGCTGCTTTTGCAATTTAACCATTTGTTCTCTTTGCGTGATGTATCGTTCCTTGGTTTGCTGTAATGTCGTTTGAGAGCTGACCAATGCTTGCTGAAGCTCGGTTAGCTGCCGCTTATTGTCGCTGTATGTTCTTAAAGCTTCGTGATCGTTACGGACAATCATTTGTAAATAATCTAACGTAATTATTGCATCTTTAAAAGACGAAATGGAAAAAAGCAGCATCCACAGCGAATCGCGATCTCCCATATAATAAGCACGCAGCACCTTGGCGGCATGACGTTTGGTCTCCTCAGAGCGGGCCATTTGCAGTTGAAGCTCCTGTTCGGTCGTTGTTCTTTGTTTCATAATACGGGCTTCTTCCAGCTGTATTCTTGCCAGCTCCTGATCAATCTCGTATACGGTGAGTCCCTTTTGCATTAAAAGCTTGACCTCTTCATCGTTAGCCGCGAGCACGCAGTGGCTGGGGGAAATGCCAATCCAAATGCATAACAACAGGATGCTGGCCGCCCGATACCAAGGCCTCATGGATGGTTCCCTCCTTAAAGTTTCGCCGCAGGGAAACAGGCTGCGAAAGCATACGCTTTGTTGTGCCTCCCAATAGCACTACTTTTAGATTATCATAACTCTATGGAAAAAATGATAAAAAAATACTTCTTCCGAAGAAGAAGTAGGGTTCAGACTAGATTTAATTATGGTTTCTTGACCGCTGGTGCTGGCTTGACGAGCTTGAGCAGGTCCTCCAGTGATTTTTGCTTGGCAGGGATTTCTTGGGTGAAGGCAGGTGCTTTATTTAATTCCGACAATGATTGTGTCCATACCAGATGGTTTTCATTGGTGCTTCCATTGGCCGTAAAGGTTACGTTCCATTTTTGCTCATGTATAAAGCCCTGGTTATCGATTAGAAATTCCAACGAAGAAGGAGCACGGAATTGTACGGCTTGCAGACCTGATTGCCATCCATCGATATTGGCTGCAGAAGCAAGACCATTGCTTTTCAGAAGCTCTGTAAATCCGGGAACTGCCTGTTTCCATATATCGTTAAAAGCTTGTTCATTCTTACTGTTGATGTCCAGTGTAATTCGTTTGGTGACGGTACCGTCTGCCAAAGTAACAGGGTCCTTGGAGGTTAGCAGCCACTGGGGATTAACCCCTTTGAGCAGTTGATCATGAATAGTAGAGGCCAAGTGACTGCTGTTCTTCAATGGCTCGCTGCTTCCTGAAGCTGGGGTTGTGGACTTTCCTGTAATTGGGAACATCAAATACTCGTCATCCTTGTTTAAGGCAGGAATTCGGAAAAAAAGCTTGTTGTCCTTGATAAGGACGGGAATATCGATCAGAGAACCACCAGTCGGGGTGACTTTGAAGGTTGCTTCCAGCTGTGCGGGCTCCAAGGCCGTTAACCCGTTATAGTCAATCTTGCTATCTTTTAAGAAAGCGAACAGGGCAGCGGTAAATGGACTGGCTGTGCCTCCGAGCAGTGAAGGGTCAGCTTTGAGTTCAATAGAGCCTTTGAATTGGTAGCTTGTGACTTGTTCCTGCTTGGCTACGGCTTGCAGCAGATCGGTTTTGAGCTGATTATAATCGGTACATCCGGTTATGAGTAAAAGAACGCTGAGTGATAATAGAAATGAGGCATAAACAGACAATTTGCGTGTTTTTGCTGCTGATTGTGACAAAACCATAGACTCCTTCCGATACAACGAATTTGTTATCTTATATATTATAACGAGTGCGGATGTCTTTGTCACCAAACCCAAGAGCTGATAGGAATATCAAGTCAAGGTATGATACAAATACAACTTGACTTTTTACGATCGAAATAGTAGCTTTTGTTGGAATATGTCGACCCTTAAGGAGTGATGAGGAGCATGCAAGACAATCATAAGCTACTGGAAATCATCCGTGAATGTATCCGACAAAACCCGCAGCAGACGATTTCATTTCGGGATTATATGGAGCTGTGCTTGTATCACCCGGAGCTTGGATATTACACAAGCAGTAGAGATAAAGTCGGTAAAACCGGAGATTTCTACACCAGCACCTCCATTGGCGGGCTTCTGGGTGAAGTGCTTGCACAATATATCGCAGGACAAACAAGTCAAGCCTGGGGAACTGCAGAGCAGCCGCTCACATTGGTGGAATGGGGTGGTGGTAACGGGGGGCTTGCCCAACAGGTATTAGACGAGCTGAAGCGTCGTTATTCAGATGTCTATGCCCGAATCTCTTACATATCTGTAGAGATCAGTCCGCATCATCGTAGATTGCAGGCGGAGAGTCTGGCTGAACACCTTATTGCTGGTCGGGTAAGCTGGATGACTGAAGAGGAATGGGAAGCCAATGGGCCGTGGCAGCGAACGATTGTTTTTTCGAATGAGTTTCATGATGCCTTGCCTGTCCACCAAGTACAGATCAAGCAGGGGCAGGCTCAAGAAATAGGGGTGACTTGGGACGAAGCGGGAGCACAGTTTAAAGAAGTGCTGGTCCCGGTAAAGGCCGGGAGTTCGCTGGATATTTACATTAAAGCGTTGGAAACGGAAGTGAGCCTGCTGGACAATCAGCGTTTTGAAGTCAATCTGGGAGCGCCTGCCTGGATTTCCCGTGTCGGTCAGAACCTGGATAGTGGGCAAATCGTGGCAATTGATTATGGCGACTGCGCGGCTGAAATTTATAGTGAGCATCGGATGAACGGAACGTTGATGTGTTACCGTAATCATGTCGCAGCGGATGACCCTTATGCAACACCCGGAGAGCAGGATATGACCGCTCATGTTAATTTTACGGCGCTCATTCGAGCTGGGCTTGAAGTTGGATTGCAGGCTGAACAATTGATGACGCAAAAGCAGTTTTTAGTCGAAAATGGGCTGCTGGAAAAGCTGCAGGATTCCTATTCCACAGATCCATTCAGCCCGGTAGCCCGTCGGAACCGAGCGGTTCGTCAATTGCTGCTGAGCGATCAAATGAGTGAGCTATTCAAAGTATTGATATTGAAAAAAGGTGAGCTGCTGTAATAGCGGCTCACCTTTTTCATGCTGTGCATGAGGATTAAATCGACATTCTGAAGAAAGACCAATACGTAAATCCGGTAAATGAAACAATCATGTACCCCCAGAACAGCAGTATGTAGGTACGTTCGGATAAGCCCAAATATCCCAAAAGCATAAAGATAACCGTTTGAGCAAAAAAGATCAAAGCCATTGGAATCATACCACCGGCTAATGCCATCAATCCGATAATGAGTGTCCAAAAGCCAAGAACGCGAAACATGCGATCCATTGTTGCACCCCCTTATTGTTCTCGTTATTCACTTTTCGAAGAAAACTGACCTCGTAAGTATTCCCCAAACGATGGAGATTATCGCAGTGACAGCATTCGTCAAACTGCGGCTCTTTACTATTACACATTATACCTTTTGAGTCCATTGGTGTAAACGCCCAATCCGTGACGAAATTTAAACATTTATTAAAGTGTCGGTAGATTGGGAAGGGGCCGCGCGTAATGCTGATTTCAGCAATTAAACAGGCCGAGAATAGATCTGCTGTTAACAGGTATGCGCACGGACAAAATTGGCAATACAAAATAGTAGAAAACGATTCTATGAATTCTATTATGGGCATAGAGATTAAATAATGCTGCATTCCAAGTATCATATTCGATAGATGGATGTTTAAGAATGCTTGATTAACGAGAGCTGGGAGGACTGCTATTATATGACGGCAATTAGACAGGACGCATGGAGCGAAGAGGATGATTTGATTTTGGCGGAGGTAACTCTACGACACATACGGGAGGGGAGCACACAGCTGTCCGCTTTTGAGGAAGTAGGCGAAAAAATAGGCCGAACACCCGCAGCCTGCGGCTTTCGCTGGAATAGCTATGTCAGGAAAAATTACGAGCAGGCTATACAAATCTCCAAGACACAGCGTCAAAAGCGAAATCAGTTCAAAAAACATACGGCTTATGCATCTGTATCCAGCAGCAATACAGCCATATTGGAGCATGGAGAAGCAAGGAGGTCCAATGAACCTTTTACCGAAGAATCGATCTCGATGGATGCAGTAATCAGGTTTCTCCGCCAGTGGAAGGGGAGCTACCAAGAAATGTCGCGTCATATCCGGCATTTGGAGAAGGAGCTCTATGAAAAGCAGGATGAGCTGGATCGACTGCGCAGAGATAACGATGTTTTGAATAAGCAGGTTAATGAGGTAGAAACGGACTATCGCGTAGTCAATGATGATTATAAGGCATTAATTCAAATTATGGATCGAGCTCGCAAGCTGGCCTTCCTTGTAGAGGAAGAGGATGAGCATAAGGCACGATTTAAAATGGATGCTAACGGGAATTTAGAAAGAATAGATTGAGAGTGGCCCTGCAGGCGATATGCTTGCGGGGCTTATTTGTGTCTGGTAGTCTGTTATGAGATAAGCAAGAAGAGCGAGAAGTGCCAATAAAATAGGGTACAAGGGGGAAACCGTGTGAAGGTGAGAATTATTGGTGCCGGTGCAATGGGACTGCTGCTGGCAGGGCGTCTGTTTCAGTCTGGAGTGAGCGTGGAGCTTGTTACACGAACAATCAGGCAAGCAGATCAAATTCGTGCAGAAGGGCTGAGGCTTTCAGAAAATGAGCTGCAATCAGAGGTGCGTGAGATTATCCTGAAAGTGCCTGTTTATGCTATGGAAGAGCTGGGACCGCTTAAATCTGCAATGTCCTCTATGATCAGGAAAGCTGACGATGATGCGAGAGAGCCTGATGTGATCATGCTAATGGTCAAACAAACCTCGATCACGGATGAATTGGCAGTTGAACTAAGCAAGCAGCTTGCACCCTCGTCTCGGCTGGTATGCTTCCAAAATGGGATTGGACATATCGATAGGCTGAGCCGCTACATATCTCTGGAGCAAATATGGATAGCTGTCACGACAGATGGCGCATTCAAACAGACAGACCTCCATGTAAGGCATACAGGGAAAGGAATGACCTGGCTTGGGCCTGCGCTGCCTAAAGCTTCAGCTGTGGAGCTGGAAGCTGTGCACAATCTGCAAAATCTGCTGAATCTTGCAGGATTTAGCTCTATGGTGTCGAACAACATCAATAGCAAGGTTTGGAATAAGCTGCTAATCAATGCTGCTATAAATCCGGTAACAGCAATCTTGCGGGTTCCGAACGGTGCACTCCTCCAAACTCCGGCAGTATTACCCTTGATGCGTTCTTTGCACGATGAAGCATTGTTATTGGCGGAGAGGCTAGAAATAGAGGAGCTTGCGGCTGACTTATGGGAGCAGATCCTGCTTGTCTGTGAGCGAACGGCTAGTAACCATTCTTCCATGCTGCAGGATGTATTGGCCGGCAGAGACACAGAGATCGAAGCGATTACTGGAGGGCTAATCCAGGCTGCAAGCCGTCTGAATCTACAGCTTCCTACCCATTCCGCTATGTATGCGATGGTGCGTTCGATTGAACAGCAGATGAAAATAATATAAAATAAAGCAGGTGGTCTGCAATGAGTGCGTTGATAGAATGGCTTCAATTGGTATACAAATATTTGGCTTTAATACCACTTGTTCCATTTTTTCTGATCTGGGGGATCGTCTTCTTCATATCCCGGGATAAACGAAAAGCGACACACCGTGCGATTGATGTCACGACCTTATTTTTAATCGGTTCGGTTTCTATCGTTTCGAGATATTTGTTTAACTCGGATATAGGGTTTTGGGGAATTATACTTGTTTTTCTCATCGTCTGCGGACTTGTAGGCAATCTGCAAGAAAGAAAAAAAGGAAAAGTGAACCCATTTAAAATTACGAAGACGCTGCTGCGATTCGGATTTATTTTTTTGTCGGGGAGCTATGCATTGCTTTTGTGTATCGGTATAGGAAAGTACATATTGTTCAGCTAGAGGGGGACTTGAATCGTGGAAGTACATAATCTTATGGAGGATATTGTTAAAGGCTGCTTGAAAGATTTGATGCAGCATCAGGCCAGTGCGTCAGTGCTTGAAGAAAAACAGCAAGGCGATGTGATGGCGATTGTGTTGAATCGACTGCCTGCCAAGTATGTGTCCACACAGCAAGGTGAGGTTTTTGCCAAAACCCAATTGAGAGCGCAGATGGAAACGGATGTTTATCGTGAGCTCTCCTACGCCATTGAAAAAGTATTGCAAACAGAACGTCCTTCCGATTTAAACCCAAAAAAAGAATAATTTTTAACTTTTTACGGGAGCCTAGGAATAGGCTTCTTTTTTTTGTTCAGCTGTCGCACCAGAGTGACTGGATATAATTACAATTAGAATTAATTTACCTATGGTTGTATAATCTTGTTTTGATAACGATTGCGAATGGAGAAATCATTAGAAATATATTTGTGATCGATAAATTTTTAACATTAAATTACATAAATGATTAAAAGGGGGACGTTTTATGAAATGGAAAAAGGTAATGGTTATTGCAACCGCAGCAGTCATGTTTGGCTCGGTTGCGGCAGGATGTTCGAATACTAACAATCAGTCTGGAGGTGCAGGTACGGGGGGCGGCGCCGCTGTGCCGCAGGAGTTCCGAATAAATCTGTCAGCAGAGCCTCCTGCTTTGGACAGCTCGATTGCCACAACGAATCCAACCTTCACGATATTGAATGCGATTAATGAAGGGCTGTACCGATTGGATGCAGATGGGAAACCTCAGCCTGCTCTTGCCAAGGAGCTGCCAAAAATTTCCGCGGATGGACTCGTTTACACGATTACTTTGCGCGATGGAGTGACTTGGGCAGATGGGACACCGCTTAAAGCCAGTGACTTTGAATTTGCTTACAAAAGGACGCTGGACCCTGCAACGAAAGCCAAGTATGCCACCATGCTGTCTTGGATTAAAGGTGGAGCCGAGATGAACAAAGCGAAGCCTGAGGAGCTGGAAGCCAGGAAAGCAGCGCTTGGAGTAAAGACCATAGATGATAAAACCCTTGAAATTACGTTGGCACGTCCGGTTGCTTTTTTTACAGATCAGCTTTCCATGCCGACCTTCTTCCCGCAAAAGCCTGAATTTGTAACAACACAAGGCGATAAGTATGGTGCGGATGCCGATAAGGTGATCGGCGCAGGCCCGTTCAAGCTTGAGAAATGGGATCATGAGCAGCAGCTCGTCATGGTCAAAAATGACAAGTACTGGGATGCAGCGAATGTGAAGCTGAACAAAGTGACGGTTAATGTGGTGAAGGATCCTAACACGTCGCTTAACATGTTTGATACGAATCAGGTTGACTTGACCGAGCTGAAGGGTGATCAGTTCCAGATGTTCCAAGGCAAGCCTGAGCTGACGCTCAAAAAGGAATTTGTTAGTGCTTATGTGATGTTCCAGAACAAGAAGGTTCCCACTTTTGCCAATGTGAAGGTGCGTGAAGCCTTGGGTATGGCGATTGATCGTAAAGCGCTCAATGACGTTGTGCTTGGCGGTTCCTCCATTCCATCTACAGGACTTGTCCCAGGTACTGTACTGGATGGAAACAAGACAGAGTTTCGTAAAGTAGCAGGAGAGACCGAACCGAAGTTTGATGCAGCTAAAGCAAAGGAATTGTTGGCTGAAGGCTTAAAGGAGCTGAATTTGACGGCTTTGCCTAAATTTAAGCTGACCTCTGATGATACGGAAACCTCAAAGAAAACAATTGAATTTATCCAGGCACAATGGAAGCAAAATCTTGGCGTTGATGTTACCGGAGAACCGCTGCCCTTTGCACTGCGCGTGAAAAACATGCAGGAGTATAATTTTGATGCGCTGATCGGCCTGTGGGGAGCCGACTATAACGATCCGATGACATTCCTTGATATGTGGTTGTCCGACAATAAATCATTTAACTATATGGAGTACAACAGCAAGGCTTACGACGATTTGGTAAAGGGCGCCGATAAGGAGCTTGACTTGGCCAAACGTTCCAAGATGCTGGTTGAAGCCGAGAAGCTGTTAATGACCGATTCACCGCTGGTACCGCTTTACTTCCGTACAAGACCTTATGCCAAGCGTGTCAATGTAGAAGGCTTGATCCTTCCGGCAATGTCCAAGGAATGGGAATTGAAATGGGTTTCCATTAAATAAGAGTTAGGCAGCTTCACAAGCTCGATAGGGGGCCATTCTGACAACTGTTGGAGCGGCCCTCTGCTGGGTTCTAATGCTTACGAAGTCAGTTATCCATTCGGAAAACTTGGCCAATGCTTACGAAGTCAGTTTTCCTTCGGAAAACTTTAAGGAGGTCCATAAACATGCTGCGCTATGCGTGCCGGCGTTTAATTTATATGGTGATTACCTTATGGGTGATTGTTACGTTTACTTTTGTGTTGATGAAGAATTTGCCGGGGGACCCGTTCGGAGAAGAGTCTCTTAAACTCACAGCTGAACAAAAAACGCTGTTATATGCGCAATATGGCTTGGATAAGCCGCTATGGCAGCAATATTTGAAATATATGAACAATGTCATCCATGGTGATTTGGGAGTCTCCTACGCCTTTCCTACCCGTAAGGTGACAGATATTATTGCCCAAGGCTTTCCGGCCTCGCTTGAATTGGGACTGTGGGCGCTGGTGATCGCAATCATTGTTGGTCTCATATTAGGTGTTATTGCATCCTTGAACCATAACAAAGGTGCTGATATCGGAGCGATGTTCACTGCAGTTATCGGTATTTCGATACCTTCCTTTGTATTGGGTCCTTTACTCTCCTACTTCATCGGGGTGAAGCTGGGCTGGCTTCCTACCGGGATGTGGACAGGACCGTCAAGTCGCGTGCTTCCTGCGATCGCACTATCCTTCGGGACGATTGCAATATTAGCCCGGTTGATGCGAACGTCGATGCTGGATGTGCTGAGTCTGGATTATATCAAAACCGCTAAAGCCAAAGGATTGCCGCAGCGTACGATCGTCATTCGTCATACTCTTCGCAATGCGATTCTGCCTGTTGTCACGGTTCTGGGTCCGGTTTTTGTCAATTTAATAACGGGCACGCTGGTGGTGGAGCAAATCTTCGTTGTGCCGGGACTTGGCAAGCATTTTGTGCAGTCGATCTACTCCAACGATTATACGATGATCACCGGTCTGACCATCTTTTACTCCTTTCTGCTGGTAGCTGTATTGTTTGTAACTGATATTATTTACGGGTTCGTCGATCCCCGCATTCGTCTGACTCAAGGAGGCAGCAAATAATGGACCTGTCTAAAAAAGAATTGTTTGAGCCTCTTGTTAAGGAGAGTGCAGGCCGCGAGACCCTTGTAAGACCATCTATGACCTATTGGCAGGATGCCTGGAGACGGCTTAAGAAAAACAAGCTGGCGATGTTCGGCTTGATCACACTGATTACGTTGGCCGTACTATCGATTGCGGGTCCACTGTTGTCTCATTTTGATTATGCGACGCAAAATTATGAGATTAAAAATCAAAAGCCGTCGTGGGCGCATTGGTTTGGTACGGACGATTTTGGTCGGGATCTGTGGGTTCGCGTATGGTGGGGGACACGGATTTCATTAGCTATTGGTCTTACCGCAGCACTGCTTGATCTGGTGTTCGGCGTCATGTACGGTGGCATATCTGCTTATTATGGGGGCAAGGTCGATGACATGATGCAACGATTGATTGAAATCATCTATTCGATCCCATTTCTTTTGATCTCGATCTTGTTGATTGTGGTGCTCGGCCCCGGATTCAAAACGATTATTATTGCTTATGCAATCACGGGATGGGTACCGATGGCAAGACTTGTTCGAGGACAGGTGCTCTCATTGAAGGAGCAGGAGTATGTCCTGGCAGCTCGGACGCTGGGCGCAGGTGGAGCAAGAATTATTTTGAAGCATCTCGTTCCTAATGCACTTGGACTTATTATTGTACAAATTACGTTCATTGTTCCATCTGCTATTTTCGTTGAAGCTTTTTTAAGCTTTATCGGGTTGGGGATCAGGGTACCGCTTGCATCCCTGGGAGCATTGTTATCGGACGGAGCGAATTCAATCCGTTTGTATCCGCATAGAATTATTTTTCCGACAGTTATTTTTAGCCTTATCTTGATGAGCTTTAATCTGCTCGGGGACGGCTTGCGCGATGCACTTGATCCAAAAATGCGAAAATAACGCAGGATGCCACAATCAAGGAGGACACTTGCCATGAAAGACAACATATTGGAGGTCCAGAACCTCAGGGTATCCTTCCAAACCTACGCGGGGGAGGTACAGGCTGTACGCGGTGTATCCTTCGAGCTGCGTAAAGGCGAGGTGCTTGCGATAGTCGGGGAATCCGGCTGCGGCAAGTCGGTAACGGCGCAAACGATTATGAAACTGAATCCATCGCCGCCAAGCGTGATCAAGGACGGTTCCATCCGTTTTAACGGACAAACAGAGATCACGACGTGCTCTAATAAACAAATGGAGTCCATCCGTGGATCGGAAATCGGGATGATCTTTCAAGACCCGATGACCTCATTGAATCCGACTATGACGATCGGTAAACAAATTACCGAAGGTATTATTAAGCATGAAAAGGTAAGCGGTACAGAGGCCAATAAACGTGCTGTTGAGATCTTGAAGCTTGTTGGTATTTCCAATCCTGAGGGCCGCATGCTGCAATATCCGCATGAATTTTCAGGCGGAATGCGTCAACGAGTGATGATCGCGATTGCATTGGCATGCAGTCCGAAGCTGTTAATTGCTGATGAGCCGACAACAGCCCTGGATGTAACCATACAAGCGCAAATCATCGAGCTGATGAAGAAGCTGGCTGAGCAAACCGAGGCGTCGATTATCCTCATTACGCATGATCTTGGCGTAGTGGCAGAGATGGCGCAGAGAGTACTTGTGATGTACGCCGGAAAAGTGGTCGAGGAGGGGACAGTAGATGAGCTATTTTACAATCCCCAGCATCCTTATACTTGGGGGCTGCTCCGTTCTGTTCCACGTTTGGATCAAGCTGCAAATAGCGACCTGGTGCCTATTCCTGGAACGCCGCCCGATTTATTTGCACCTCCGACTGGATGTGCGTTTGCAGCCAGATGCCCTTTTGCAATGAAGGTTTGTATAGAAACCGATCCTGAGCATAGAAGTGTGTCGGATACGCAATCTGCGGCCTGCTGGCTGCTGCATCCTGACGCACCGCATGTAGAACGTCCGATAGAAGCGGGAGGTGTTACCCGATGAGCAGTGCTCCATTATTAGAAGTTCGTAAATTGCAAAAGCATTTTCATATGGGCGGCGGCAAGCTGCTGAAGGCTGTTGATGATTTGAGCTTCTCGATAAAGCGTGGTGAAACCTTTGGTCTCGTAGGTGAATCCGGCTGCGGTAAATCGACTGCAGGACGTACTATTATTCGCTTATATGAAGCTACAGGCGGGGAAGTTCTGTTCAATGGGCAGCATGTGCATAGTCTGCGCGGCCGACAGCTGCAGGAGTTTCGCAGTCAGATGCAGATGGTGTTTCAGGACCCTTATGCTTCCCTTAATCCACGAATGACAGTAGGAAATATCATTGCGGAAGGCATGGATATTAATCGTCTCTATACGGGCGGCAAACGGAAAGAACGCGTTGTTCAGCTGCTGCAGGATGTAGGCTTGAATGAAGAGCATGCGAGCCGTTTCCCCCATGAATTTTCAGGCGGCCAGCGGCAGCGGATCGGTATAGCGAGGGCCCTTGCGATTAATCCGCAATTTATCATTGCAGACGAACCGATCTCGGCACTGGACGTATCCGTACAGGCGCAGGTCGTTAATTTGTTCAAACGGTTGCAAAAGGAACGGAATCTGACCTATCTGTTTATTGCTCATGATCTGGCTATGGTTAAGCATATATCGGATCGAATTGGTGTTATGTATTTGGGCAAGCTGATTGAGGTCACCACCTCTGATGCCTTGTATGCGAAGCCGCTGCACCCTTATACACAATCATTGCTATCGGCAATTCCGATTCCTGATCCGCAAATTGAGCGTACGCGGGAACGGATTATCCTTAAGGGCGAGATTCCGAGTCCGTCGAATCCACCAAGCGGCTGTCCATTCCGGACCCGCTGTCCTCATGCCATGTCGGTATGTGCCGAGATCATGCCGGAATTTACTGAAATAGAACCCGATCATTACACAGCCTGTCATTTATACACTTAAAATAATAAGGCCCGTCGCTCAGAAAATAATCATTCTCTTGAGCAACGGGCTATTATGATTTAACCTTGCCAAACCTCTGACTGGCCATTACCATTCATATATTCAATATGGGAGGGTGTCACTTCTATAATGACATAATTGGGGTCCTGTTTGCCCTCAAAATATTGCTTGAAATCGTCCTGCCATAATTTCTCCTTCAGGCTTTCGTTCTGAGATATTTTGGCGGTTCCTTCAACCTGCAAAATAACGGATGATGGCTTTCCGTCAAAGCCGGTTAAGATGTGTACATGAGGATTTTTTTGCAGTTCCTCCACTTTGTGTGTTTTCTTGTTGGTAGCCAAATAGATGGTCAGATTGTCATTAAAAAGCGCCATATAACGCACCTTGGGCTTGTTGCCCTCAATTGTAGCGAACGAGCATACCGGATTTCCGCTGAGTGCCTTTTCGATCTTTTCCTGAAGCTGCGTTTCTTTAACTCCCTGTACCATAAGAATAGCTCCCTTCGTGGATTATTGGATGGTTGAATCGTGACTTACATCGAATCATTCTATAAAGTACCCCAAACCGCCCCATTTTGAAACGAAATCATAAAAATTTGTCGAAATTTACAGCGTCAGACTTTTGACGATTTCACCTAACATGTGTACAATCAAGTAGATACATATTATAAATAAAGTGAGGCGGCTTCCGTTGTTGAAAGTGGAATCGATTCATTGGAAATCCAGCCTGCCTTTAACTGAGGATTACGTTCAAGATTATAACAAGGTGAGTGATTTATTCGAGTATGACCCTTGGAACGAATCATCTTGGGCTGAACGTGCAGCTTGGCTCGATCGAGGGAATCCTCTGGCAGCCGACAGGGGACAACTCGCTGAGGTTTTGCTAAGTTACAATAAAGCAATCGGTAATGCTCCCGAAGCTTTGGATGCAATAGGAAAGCTGAAGCAGCAGGAGACGCTTTGTATCGTAGGTGGACAGCAAGCTGGATTATTCAGCGGTCAGGCCCTTGTTATTTATAAGGCTATCACCTTGATTCGCTCGGCAAGACTGGCTTCAGAAAAGCTGGGGCGTCCGGTTATTCCTGTTTTTTGGATTGCGGGAGAGGATCATGATTTTGACGAAGTGAACCATATGTATTACTTATCCCCGGAAATGCAGGTCAGCAAGATCAAGATTGAGCATCCGAGCGGTAAGCGTAGTACAGTGAGCAGCTTGAAAATCTCGCAGGAGCAGTGGACCACAGCACTTGAGCTGTTGGATTCATCCCTGATCCCGACTGAGTTCAAGCCAGGGTGGATGGAGTTGCTTCGCACCGCAGCGGCTGAATCCCACACCTTGGTTGATTTTTTCGGGCGCATCATTGCCAAACTGTTTGGTGCACAAGGCTTGGTGTTGGTTAACTCCGATGATCCACAGCTCAGACGTCTGGAATCCCCGATGTTTGCCAAGCTGATTCGTGAGCATAAAGCTGTGAATGCGGCAGTACTGACGGGTCGAGACAAGCTGGAGGCTCTCGGTTATTCGTCACAGGTAGAATTGAATGAACGCAGTGTCAATCTGTTCGTCGTGGATGATGATGAGCGAATCTTAATGTATGCGGCGGGGCCCGATGGTCCTTATACCGATCGTAAGAAGGAGCGCATTTATTCGCGCGAGCAGCTGTTGGATTGGGCGGAATCGGCACCAGAACGAATCAGCAACAACGTCATGACAAGACCGCTCATGCAGGATTATTTGTTCCCTGTGCTGGGTACGGTGTTGGGTCCTGGTGAAATTGCTTATTGGGCGATCACGCGTGAGGCCTTTCATCAGATCGGACTCAAGATGCCAATTGTCGTTCCTCGGCTGGAGTTCACCATCCTGGAAGGAACCGTCCAGAAAAATATGCACAAATTCGGCCTTACCCTGGACGATGTGTTATACCATCTAGAGGATAAGCAGGAGGAATGGCTTCGTTCTCAGGATACACTCAAGCTGGAGGAGCGTTTTGCCGAGGTGCGGGACCGTTTTGTTAAGGACTACCGGCCTTTGGTTGAGCTGATTGCGGGGATTAACCCGGGTATCGGCAAGCTTGGTGAAACCAACATGGGTAAGATTATTGAACAAATCCATTTTCTGGAGCAAAAAGCCAGCGATGGAGCACGAGCGCAGTTTGATGCTTCGCTACGTCATTTTCAGCGAATCGGTTTGTCAGTCGTCCCGATGGGAAAACCACAGGAACGGGTGTATAACATTTTTTCATATCTTAATAAATATGGTGATTCATGGCTGTATGAAATTGTGAACAGTGATTTGAAGCCCGATGGCAAACACAAGATTCTTTATATGTAACCTATTTTGACCCATACCTTGAAGGAGGAAATATCAATGAATACGAAGGAACGCAGTATTATTAAGGATCTGGCTTTAGCGCCGGAAGGACATTTAAAAATCGACTGGGTTAACGCCCACATGCCGGTTTTGAACCGCATTAGAGAGCAATTCGAGAAGGAACAGCCGTTCAAAGGACTTAAAGTAGCGATTTCCCTGCATTTGGAAGCGAAAACGGCTTATTTGGCCAAGGTTGTAAAAGCAGGCGGTGCTGAAGTAGCGATTTGCGGTAGCAATCCGTTATCGACACAAGATGATGTGTGTGCTGCGTTGGTAGAGGACGGTATCACTGTATTTGCCAAATACAACCCGGATCCTAAGGAATACAAGGAGCTGTTAATCAAGACGCTTGAAACTGAGCCTGACCTGATCATCGATGATGGTGGAGACCTGGTTTCCATGCTGCATTCCGAGCGCAAGGATCTGCTGAAAAACGTGCGCGGCGGAGCCGAAGAAACAACGACAGGCATTTTGCGTTTGAAAGCAATGGAAAAAGAAGATAAGCTGCAGTTCCCTATGATTGCGGTTAACGATGCTTATTGCAAATATTTGTTTGATAACCGTTACGGTACAGGCCAATCCGTATGGGATGGCATTAATCGTACAACGAATCTGGTTGTTGCCGGTAAAACGGTTGTTGTTGTAGGATATGGCTGGTGCGGTAAAGGTGTTGCTATGCGTGCCAAAGGATTGGGCGCTAATGTAGTTGTCACTGAAATCGATGGCATTCGTGCAGTTGAAGCTTATATGGACGGATTTGCCGTTATGTCGATGGAAGAAGCAGCCAAGGTCGGCGATTTCTTCGTTACTGTTACAGGTAATCGTGATGTTATCCGTGGCGAGCATTACAAGGTAATGAAGGACGGCGCGATCTTGTCCAATGCAGGCCATTTTGACATTGAGATTAACAAGCCAGAGCTTGACGAGCTTTCCGAATCCAAACGTACAGTTCGTCGCAACATCGAAGAATACAAGCTCAAAGACGGACGCAAATTTTATTTGATCGCTGAAGGCCGTTTGGTCAATCTGGCAGCCGGCGACGGACATCCCGCAGAAATTATGGACATGACGTTTGCACTGCAGGCGATGTCTTTGAAATATGTGAACGACAACTACAATTCCATTGGCAAAAAGGTTGTTAACGTGCCTTATGAGCTGGATGAGCAGGTGGCACGCTATAAGCTGGCTTCGATGAATGTAACAATCGACACGCTGACTGACGAGCAAAAGCTGTACCTGGACAGCTGGGCAGAGCATTAATATCAGATTTTACACAGTAAAAAGGGCGCTCAGCAATGAGCGTCTTTTTGTTGTGCTAACTAGATTGCTAGCTGAATAGACTAAAACAGGTTGTTTACTCTCCACCATTACACCGAATTAACGGGAGGTACAAGTGGATTACACAACAATGTTAAGTAAATGCAGGTGGTTATTTGTAGGATGTGCGATGATTGGCATGTTAGTAGTGCTTGCAGGATGCTTGCTGCGTCCTTTTCCCAATGTGCAGGGCACAGCAGCTGGAAACGAGCTGGATCATGTGAATCGGCAATTCTATGATGATTATATTTACTCTGAGCTTGAGCTTGAGATCAACGAGCAGGAGCGGTTATGGGCTGCGAGTAAGCGGGGCGTGCAAATCCTTATTGATGGAAGTCCGCTTGGAATCGTGAAGGATGAGGAGGCGGCAACCGCTCTGCTGGAACAATATAAACAGAGCCGTCTGCCTAAGATCGGACTAAATATTGCTGCCTCCAACGGTTCAGGCTTAACGAATACAGCAACCGAGGCATCTGCACCAGCAGATAAAGCCAAGGTTCGAATTTTGACGGCAGCTATGGATAAGGAGCAGGCCACGGAGCAGCCGGGACAGCTTCAGTCTGCTGAATTCATGCAGCACATTGAGCTTGTACAGATAGATATTGAACCGGAGGATATTGAGGATAATGATACTTTACTGGATAAAATTGCGACTGGAGGCGTCAAGCCCTTTATTTATACCGTGGTACGTGGGGATTGTATTTCGTGTCTGGCTTACAAATTCAAGATCGATAAACAAGTCATTTATAACAATAATCCGCAAATTCGCAATGACTTGATTCGTATCGGGGAGCAGCTGGATTTATCCGTGGCCCAGCCGATGCTGACACTCAAAACGGTTGAGCAGCGGATAAGCTCGGTAGAAGTGCCGTTCACTACAGAATATGTTGAAGATAACTCTTTAAAGGCTGGTGTACAAGAGGTGGTGTCGGCTGGTATTCCTGGGTTGCTGCGGGTTGCAACGAATACGACCCGAATAGACGGCGAATTTATTGAAGAGGCAGAAGTGAATCAAACCTGGATTCGATCCGCTACCAAGGCAGTTGTGAAAAAAGGTACAATGATTGCTGCGGGTATGGGGACAGGGCAATTCGCATGGCCGGTTTACAGGGCGAAGCTGACTAGCGACTATGGAAGCAGATGGGGAGGCTTTCATCCGGGAATGGATATGGTATCTGAGCAATCAGGCATTACCGCGTCAGATCATGGAGTAGTTAGCTTTGCAGGCTGGAAAACCGGTTACGGCAACTGCATCATCATTGACCATCACAACGGCTATAGCACGCTTTACGGACATTTAAGCAAGATTTCCGTAACTGTAGATGATCGTCTAGAAAAAGGGGATAAAATCGGGGTTATGGGCAGTACGGGCAATGCGACAGGCGTACATCTGCATTTTGAAATTCGTAAAGGCGAGGCTCAGGAAAATCCGATGAAATATTTGGGAAAAGCGAGCTGAAAGCAGGAATAATCGGTTATCTGAAATTTCATAAGAGAAGCAGGCCGATGACCCAGGGCTCCGGTCTATTTGACATGGATTTGCAAATTGTCTCGTGAACCGCTACTCTAAAATGGAGTCTTTATGAGGTTGTCGAATATGAGGAGGGGGAGAGGTCGCTTGTTTTCAACTCGTTTTTTATGGCGTACGGTTGGGTTGGCCGCGTTGCTGTCAACGCTTATTTGTGTGTTTGGATTCGTATATGCCATTAATCAGATTATGTATCCGAAGCTTGCTGCGAATAATGATTTAGCGATTCCTGCTGAAGTTGTGAAGCCCAAGGAATCGCCGCTCGCGTCCAAGGACAAAATTCAAATCGTGGCGCTTGGTGATTCATTGACCGCCGGAACGGGTGATTTATCAGGGCGCGGTTATGTCGGACAAACGAAGGAAAAGCTGGAGCAGCAGCTGGGCAAGCCTGTCTATATACTAAACAACTTTGCAATTCCCGGATTCCGGACGTATGATGTGCTGAAGGATATGGATGCCAAAAAAGATATAGGCACTTCACTGTCCCAGGCGGATTTGATTCTGCTGACCGCTGGCGGTAATGATTTGTTCGAGGGTGGACAAGGGGTATTGACCACAACCGGGGAGGAAGGCTTTAATCCCAAGGCTGCAGAAGAACGGATGCCTGAAGCCTTACAAAGGCTGGAGCAAATTTTGGACCGGGTCGCCAAGCTGAATCCGACTGCGACGATAGCTTATGTGGGCTTATACCATCCTTTTCTGGATATGGACCCCAAACGCGAAGGAATTCTCACGATACAAAAGTGGAATACAGCGGCTTTTGAAATTGCGCATCGTTACCCGAATATCGTCGTTGTCCCAACCTCTGATTTATTTGAGCTGAATTTAGGCAAGTATTTATATACAGACCATTTTCATCCGAATCAGGATGGTTATGAACGCATAGCAGAACGAATTGTGCAGATTGTTAAATGACATCTCACTTGAGAGAGGTGAAACGATGATAAATCAACAGGAAGTTGTGCTGTCCGTCCAAAATGTGAAAAAATCAATCAAACGAAAAGAAATTATTAAAGGTATCTCATTCGAGGTGTACGCAGGTGAAATATTCGGATTTCTTGGGCCCAACGGCTCAGGGAAAACGACAACCATACGCATGCTTGTGGACTTAATCGCGCCGTCAGAAGGTACGATTACAATATGCGGCTATGATGTCCACAAGGAGCACAATAAGGCCCTTCAGTATGTAGGGTGTATCGTCGAAAACCCGGAGCTGTATACATATTTAAGCGGATGGGAAAACCTGGAGAACTTCGCTCGTATGCTGCCTGATGTCGGTGAAAAGCGTATTCGGGAAGTCGTAGATATTGTCGGTATGGATGTGCGTATCCATGACAAGGTTCGTACCTATTCGCTCGGAATGCGGCAGCGGCTGGGTATTGCCCAGGCGTTATTGAATAGTCCGAGGCTGCTGATTCTGGACGAGCCTACGAACGGCTTGGACCCTCAAGGTATTAAAGAAATGAGGGAATTTATTCAACAGCTGGCGCAAACAGGATTAAGCCTGTTCGTATCGAGCCATTTACTCAGTGAAATTCAACAAATGTGTGATCGGGTCGCGATTATTAGTCATGGGAGGGTTATCAAGGTCGGAGAAGTCGACTCCCTGATCGACGAATCGGCAAGTCGTGTTATTTGGCGAGTGACACCTTTAGAAATGGCTCTGGCTATATTGCAATCCGAAAAGGATGTACAGATTATTGAATACCATCAAGCTGTTGAAGATCACAAGGGCCAAAGTCTTCAGACAGCGAGTATTGTGACTCAGCTTCGGCCTGAAGATATACCGTCATTGACACGAAAACTTGCGGAGTCCGGCGTATTGCTGTACGGTGTGGAGACGAAAAGCCCTACGCTGGAGGATTTATTCTTAAGTCTGACGGAGGGTGAGCGTATTGGTTAGCTTATATCCACTCATAAAAAACGAATGTATCAAAATTATTAAAAAACGCCGGCTGCTGGTCGTTCTACTCATTCTTGCTGCACTGATTCCGATGTTCACTTATGCACAGATGAAGGTCGCAGAAAATAATTTGAAGCAGTTCGGTACGAATGACTGGCGGGCAGAGCAGCGGCAAAAAATCGTTGATTACACGCGAAGCATTGGCAGCGCTCGTGTTCCAGAGGAATGGAAGCAGTTCCGCCGCGTCGAAGTGAAGCTTGCTCAATACTATTTGGATAAAGATGTGAATCCCGCGGAGCCGAACGGGGTAACCTTTACAAGAGAATTCATAAAAAATGCGGTGGGCTTGTTTATACCTTTGATGATCATGGTCATTGCATCGGATCTTGTATCGTCGGAGCATTCTACAGGAACCATCAAGCTGCTGCTGACAAGGCCGGTGCAGCGCTGGAAAATTTTGATGAGCAAGCTGCTCAGTCTGATTTTGTTTACATCGCTTGTCGTCATAAGTACGGGGCTGCTCTGTTACCTGATTTCAGGGGTAGTGTTCGGCTATGGCGGATGGGACATGCCAGTATTTTTTGGATTTACGATTATTGGCTCTGAGGTTGATACGACCTTTGTCCGCCCTGTCGATCAATGGCTATACCTGATCATGGAATTTGGTCTGGTTTGGTACTCAGCACTGATCGTAGCGGTTATGTCGTTGATGGTTTCGGTGCTGGTCCGCAGTACTGCTGCGGGTATGGGCTTGATGCTGGCGGTGCTGATATCGGGCACGATCTTGACAAATATGGTATCATCCTGGGAAACAGCCAAATATTTATTTATGGTGAATCTGCGTCTGACGGATTATTTGACAGGCAGTATGCCACCTATCAAAGGAATGGATTTGCCCTTCTCGTTAGCTGTGTTGACGGTTTGGGGACTTGTCTCGGTAATTGCCTCCTTTGCTGTCTTCACGAAAAAAGATGTATTGAACTAATAACGCAAGATGATATAATGCACAATAGAAACCAGACGTCACAGGTGCGACACATATTTTTTCCAGATCTGTGACATAACTGGGGCTTTAGGGATAAGGGGAGACTGCGATGGCGGAGCAACTGGATTTGTTAGCCAATACAACAACCACGCGGGCGGAATACGACGCTGATGATATACAGGTGTTGGAAGGACTTGTAGCGGTCCGTAAAAGGCCGGGTATGTATATAGGAAGCACAAGCTCTTCCGGACTGCATCATTTGGTTTGGGAAATTGTCGATAATGCCGTTGATGAGCATTTGGCCAAATATTGTTCGAAGATTGATGTAACTATTCACAAGGATCAATCGATAACCGTTCAGGATAATGGACGCGGCATACCGACAGGTATGCACAAAACCGGGATTCCAACACCGCAGGTCGTATTTACGATTCTGCATGCTGGCGGAAAATTCGGAGGTGCGGGGTATAAGAAGTCGGGCGGACTGCACGGTGTTGGAGCTTCGGTAACCAACGCATTGTCCGAATGGCTGGAGGTCACGATTTATCGTGATGGTAAGACTCACAAGCAGCGCTTCGAATACTGGGTTGATGATAAAGGTATTGAGCATGTAGGTGAGCCAGTTGGCGGCCTCGAAGTGCTGGGCAATACAAGACAAACCGGAACGAAGGTTACCTTTAAGCCGGATAAAAGAGTGTTCCAGAGCGGGATTGCGGTTACGTATGATACGCTGTACGAGCGGCTGCAGGAGATTGCTTTTCTGAACTCGGGCCTTCAAGTGACGATCAAGGACGAGCGCAGCGATAAACAGGAAACGTTTCAGTATGAGGGTGGTGCCAGTCAGTTTGTCGCTTTTTTGAACGAGGAAAAGACGGTACTGCACGACGTGATCCATTTTACCGGGGAAAAAGAAGATATCGAGGCGGAGATTGCCCTCCAGTATAACGATGGCTACACCGAGACCTTGGTTTCCTTTGTTAACTCCATACCGACACGTGGCGGGGGTACTCATGAAACAGGCTTTAAAACAGCCTATACCCGTGTCATGAACGAATATGCGCGTAAAACAGGGATCTTGAAGGAAAAGGATAAAAATCTGGACGGCCAGGACTTGCGGGAAGGCATGATGGCTGTCATTAACATCAAAATGGGCGAGGTTGAATTCGTCGGTCAGACCAAGGATCAATTGGGCAGCGCATCTGCTCGCGGTGTAGTGGATTCCATAGTTTCCGATAAAATGGCTGTTTTTTTGGAGGAAAATCCGCAATCAGCACAGATGATCATGAAGAAGGCCGTGCAATCGGCCAAAGCTCGTGAAGCCGCACGGAAGGCGCGTGAGGAAATACGCAGCGGCAAGAAGGGTAAGAGCGAGAGCTCGAATCTTGGCGGCAAGCTGACTCCGGCGCAGTCAAAGGATTACGCTCGTAACGAGTTGTTTATCGTGGAAGGTGATTCCGCGGGAGGCTCGGCCAAGCAAGGACGTGATTCCAAGCATCAGGCCATTCTGCCGCTGAAGGGTAAGCCGATGAATCCGGAGAAAGCCAAGCTGCCCGACATTATGAAAAATGATGAGTATAAGGCGGTCATTGCCGCTATTGGCGCCGGCGTCGGTCCCGAATTTGATGACAGTGAAAGCAACTACGGAAAAATCATTATTATGACGGATGCGGATACCGATGGAGCGCATATCCAGGTGCTCTTGCTTACTTTCTTTTATCGGTACATGAAGCCGTTAATCGATTCAGGCAAGGTATACATCGCTCAACCGCCCTTATATAAGGTGACCAAGAAATCAGGCAAAAACAGTGCGGTGCACTACGCGTGGACAGACGATCAATTGAACAAGCTTAACAAAACGCTGGGTAAAGGAACGGAACTGCAGCGTTACAAAGGCTTAGGTGAGATGAACCCGAATCAGCTGTGGGAAACCACAATGGACCCGGCAACGAGAATTCTATTGCAGGTACAGATAGAGGATGCGGCCAAAGCTGAAAGGCGTGTATCTACGTTGATGGGGGATAAGGTGGACCCGCGTAAGCGTTGGATTATCGAGAATGTTGATTTTACCGAGTTCGAGGAGTAGATAAATAGTGACGATACCTGAAAATTTTTTACCCGCATTTTTAGAGGAAGTGGTGGGCGACCGATTTGGCCGTTATTCCAAATATATTATTCAAGACCGCGCGATTCCCGATGTTCGGGATGGCTTGAAGCCTGTACAACGGCGTATTCTGTACGCCATGTACGACGCAGGCAATACACCGGACAAAATGTACCGCAAATCAGCCAAAACCGTCGGTGATGTGATGGGTAACTATCATCCGCACGGTGATGCGTCGATCTATGATGGTATGGTACGTATGGCACAGCCCTGGAAAATGGGACATATGCTAATAGACGGCCATGGCAACTGGGGCTCAGTGGATGATGATCCACCCGCCGCTATGCGTTATACGGAAGCCCGACTATCGGAAATCGCGATGGAGCTGCTGCGGGATATCGAGAAACGCACAGTGCTGTTTAAAGATAATTTTGATAATTCAACCAAAGAACCGGTCGTGCTGCCGTCCCGTTATCCGAACCTGTTGGTGAATGGAGTCAGCGGGATTTCATCCGGATTTGCAACGGAAATTCCACCGCACAACCTGCGTGAGGTTATTGATGCCTGTGTGGCCTTGATCGACAATCCTGATTTAGAGCTGGAAGCACTGATGCAAATTATGAAAGGCCCAGACTTCCCGACCGGAGGCATTATCATGGGCTCGGATGGTATACGGGATGCTTTTCGCACCGGTAAAGGCCGCATTTATTTGCGTTCACGTACGGAAATCGAACAGCTGCGCGGCGGGCTTCAACAAATTGTGATCACGGAAATTCCGTATCAGGTCGTGAAGTCTCGTCTTGTTACAGCGATGGAAAACATCAGGCTGGAGAAAAAAATCGAGGGTATCTCGATTGTTCGTGACGAAAGTGGACGCAATGGCATGCGTATCGTCGTTGAATTGAAAAAAGAAGCTGATGCCCAAGGGATTCTTGCGTATTTATTGAAAAAAACCGATCTTCAGGTCGTTTATAATTTTAATATGGTTGCGATTGTCAATAAGACTCCCAATCAGCTGGGCGTCATCCAAATTATGAAGGCTTACATTGAGCATCAGAAGGAAGTTGTTACGTTCCGTACCCGGTTTGATTTGGAAAAGGCTGAGGACCGCGCACATGTGCTGGAAGGGCTTGCCAAGGCGCTTAACATTCTGGATGAGGTCATCGCCACGATTAAAGCTTCAAAGAACCGTCAGGATGCTCAAAATAATCTGGTGTCACAGTTCGGATTTACCGAGCGTCAGGCAGATGCCATATTGATATTGCAGCTGTATCGACTGACGAATCTGGAGATTCATTCGATTGAAAAGGAATTAAAAGAATTACAAAAATCGATTGCCAATCTTCGATCCATTCTAAGCAGCGAAAAGAAGCTGCTCGCCGTAATCAAGACAGAAATGACCGAAATCCGTACGAAATACGGTATCGATCGTCGATCGGATATTCAGGACGAAGTGGAAGAGCTCAAGGTGAACCTGGAAGTTATGGTCACAGCTGAGGATGTTTATGTAAGCTTATCCAATGAGGGATATATCAAACGGACAAGCAAGCTGTCCTTCACCCGCTCAGGTGGAGAAATCGAAAAGACAGGCCTTAAAGAGGGCGACTACCTTCGTTATTTGCTTGAGGTCAATACGCTGCAGAATCTGCTGATTTTCACACAAAAGGGGCAATATTATTTGCTGCCGGTGCATCAGGTTCCTGAATATAAATGGAAAGAAAATGGAACCGCGATTGTCAATATTATTCCTGTTCCAAAGGATGACCGTATTATCAGCGTCATTCCGGTGAAGGATTTTAACGAGCCAGGCAAGTCATTCGTGTTCGTTACGCGGCGGGGACAAGTCAAACGTACGGAACTCAAGGAATACGCAACGAGCCGTTCTATAGGTATTGTGGCTTGTAAAGTTGCCGATCAGGATGCGATTATTAGCGTGAGGCTGAGCAGGAACGACGAGGATATCATGCTCATCACGAAACAGGGTATGGCCATTCGCTTCAAAGAAGACGAAGTGAACACGATGGGTCGGGCTGCTGGTGGCGTACGTGGTATTCAGATGAAGGATGATGATGAAGTCGTGAGTGCAGAATGGATCAAAGGTGAAGAAGGCGAGCTGCTCGTCGTTACGGATCTTGGATTTGCCAAGCGCTCGCTCATTCTTGATTATCCGATTCAAGGGCGTGGAGGCAAAGGAATATTTACCTTCGAATTCAGGGAAGGCGCCAGAGTGAAGCCCAATGGTGCAAGTCTTGTAAAAGCATTTGTCGTTAAAGAGGAATTATTACTGACAGCGATTTTGCAGAGCGGCAATCGACTTTCCTTCTCATCAGAGAAAACACCGATTGAACAGCGGAAGTCTACAGGTCGCCAAGTTATTGGTGTTACCAAAGCAGATTTAATTACGGATATGCTGAAAACCGATTAGTCATAGCTATTCGTTTCCGGTTCCAGTTTTTCCGCAAATTGCAGCAGCAGCTCCAATACGGCCCACACGGGCATCGAATCGTCGAGACGTTCGAGCCACTGTGGGTCGTTCAATATGCCTCTTTGAATTGCGAGCTGTCCGATGTGCTGCTTCCAAGTTTCCATAACCTGATCACTCCTTCTTATGATTTGACAAGCTCTGCCGATAGTCGAATGCCTATGCTGCACTATATGTTGAAAGGCGTCTAAAGTTCCTTTTTTTTATCGATTAATGTCTCAAAGTATTTATGGCATTAATCTTTAAAAGAGATCGAGTGGATGATATACTTAGGAAAAGTATGGATCTACAGGAGTGATGAGGCAAAGTGGTAACTCAGGAGTTTGCTAAGCTGTGGTGGAAACTATCTAAGGATTTGCGCACACATATGGATCTTCAATTGTCTCCAACGTTAACGGAGGGCCAATTGACCGTACTCGAGCTGCTTGTTGGCCGTGATCGAATGAAGCCTTCCGATTTTATCGAATATTTGGCAACAACACCTGCTGCGATAACTACTTTATTGGACCGAATGGAAAAAGCCGAGCTGCTGTCCCGTTCCCGTGACGAGAAGGACCGTCGCATCGTTTGGGTAGAGGTAACGGATAAAGGCAAAGCGGAATGTTTGCGGGGTACGGAAATACGAGAGCGCTTTCTGCAGCAGTACTTGAGCCGAATCTCATCGCACAATCAGCAGCTGCTAGTATACCTGCTTGGCAAGGTGGCAAACGCGTAGCTTGGAATCATGAATAAAGTGGATTGTCTGAGAGTGACAGGCTGCATAAATATTGGACTTTAATGGCTGTGGAGGAACCTCATGAAAGCTCTCATCAAACCGCTTCTTGTTATCGTCGGTATGATTATTATTGTGATCATTGTTTTTAATGTAAATATTTGGGCTGGTTTTGGCCTTATAGCTGCTATTATCATATTTGCTGCATATACGTCCCGCGCAAGTCTTTATGCGCTGCGCGGCAGCAGGGAGTTTGCCAAAGGAGAAACCCGACAGGCGCTGGAATGGTACAAAAAGGCTTATAACAGTAAGCCGTGTCCTGATAAGCATCGCATTGGTTATGGATATCTGCTAATGCGAACGGGGGATGCCAAGCAAGCCGAACAGGTTTTTGGTCCGCTTCTGAAAGCTAGCAAGAGTCGAGATACACTTGTACAGACCCAGTGCAATCTTGCTACGGCTTATTGGCTGCAAGGTAAGCAGGATGAAGCGGTTGCTTTGCTCACAGATGTATTGAAGGAGTATAAGAATACGCTTGTGTATGGCAACCTCGGTTATTTTAAAATTCTTCACGGTAACCAGGAGGAAGCTTTGACGTTCAATCTGGAAGCTTACGCATACAATGCGGACGATCTTACGATCCTGGACAATGTTGCCCTGAATTATTATGAATTGGGTCAATGGACACTCGCTGAGGAAATGTATCAAAAATTGATGCTGAAGTCGCCTAAATTTGCCGAGCCTTATTATTACTATGCTCAAATCTTAAAGCAGCTTGGAAAAACGGGCGAAGCCATCGAACAAATCAACCTGGCTGCAACCAAAACCTTATCCTTTGTAACTCCGCTAACCAAAGAACAGATTGAGCAAGAGGCATTGCGGCTGCGTGCACTGGATGCAGATGCAAGTAGTGTGGAGGCAAATAATAGTTGATTTTTCTCATAAATAGCGGTATAGTCGTCTTCACCAAGCTATGTGTGACTGGCGGAGCATGGGCAACCATGGGGGAGCACATAGAAGCAATTTCGCCGTACGCCTGGGCAAAGGTAAGGGGTTCATTCTCCTTGCCTTTTTGCGTTAATACGATGCGAAAGGATGAAGAAACATGCAGGAGAAAACACTTATTTTGGATGGCAATCAGGTATCTATGACAATCAAGGGGCAGCTAAAGGAAAGAATTGAATATTTGGCTGAGAGGTCGATTGTACCTTGTCTGGCAACGATTCTTGTCGGCAGCAACCCTGCCTCGGAAACCTATGTACGTATGAAAGGCAATGCTTGTAAAAGGCTGGGAATGGATTCACGGCGTATTTATCTGGACGAATCGACTACTACAGACAGCTTGATTGAGACGATTACCTTACTGAACAGCGATCCTGAGGTTCATGGTATTTTGCTGCAGCACCCCGTACCGTCACACATTGATGAACGGGCAGCCTTCGAAGCGATCAGCATCGACAAGGATGTCGATGGTGTGACAGCCATCGGATTTGCACAAACAGCGTTTGACTACGGCAGATTTCCTTCTTGCACACCGGCAGCAATTCTTGCTATTCTGGATGAATACCATCTACCTATCGAAGGTAAACACGCTGTCGTTATCGGACGAAGCCCAATTCTGGGTAAGCCGGTTTCTCAAATGCTGTTAAATCGCAATGCAACCGTAACGATCTGCCATTCCAAGACGCGTGATTTGGCCAAAATCGTTCGGTTAGCCGATATCGTCGTAGCTGCAGTCGGCAAACCGAAATTTGTCCAAGGTGATTGGATCAAGCCCGGCGCCGTCATCCTCGATGCCGGTTACAACCCCGGTAATATCGGTGATGTCGATTATGACGCCTGCTTCTTGCAGGCCAGTGCGATCACCCCCGTTCCCGCTGGTGTAGGCCCAGTCACAATAGCTATGCTGCTCAAGCACACCGTAGACGCAGCCTTTTATTCCAATCATTTATAATCAGCATCAGCACCCAAAGTCAAGCTTGTCCCGAAGGGGCCAAAGCGGCCCGAGAACCGTAAAGTATGCATCAAATCAGCACCACCCGCACCCAAAGTCAAGCTTGTCCCGAAGGGGCCAAAGAGGCCCGAGAACCGTAAAGTGTGCACCTAATCAACACCCGCTCTCAAGCCTGCACTAGCACCAAACCAAGCGTGTCCCAGAGGGACGATAAGCGTCCCGAGAACACAAGAGCCTGCATACGAAACAATTGCACCCAAACCAAGCGTGTCCCGTAGGGACGATAAGCGCCCCGAGAACACCAAAGTCACTCTACAGCAAGGGAGTCCAGAGGGCAGCGCCCTTTGGAGCCCTCCCTATTAGGGATGGTTTGGGAGGGTTCTCCCCCCATAAGGAAGGTGAACACAATGACAATCCTCCAAATTCATCAATTAAGAAAACATATCCAACAAAAGGAACAGCGTATTTTATTTGATGACTTCTCAGTCGAGATAAATGAGCCTGCGATCATATCGGTGCTGGGAGCCTCCGGTCAAGGAAAAAGTACATTGCTGCGGATTATTGGCATGCTCGATACAGCAGATAAAGGGACGCTTAGCTATCGTGGCAAGCTATCCAATGAATGGCAGCCACATATGTGGCGCAATAAGGTAAGCTATGTCGCTCAGCAGGCCGTAATGCTGCCAGGAAGTGTAGAAGACAATTTACGTACGGTGAGCAGGCTGCAAAGGCAGCCCTTTGATCGTGAATTGACCATGCAGCTGCTGGAAGCGGTTCAGCTGGAAAGTTTGGATTGGAGCAAACGTGCAGAGGATTTATCCGGCGGAGAGAAGCAGCGCGTGGCTCTAGTTCGCTCGATGCTGCTGCGTTCGGAAATATTGTTGGTAGATGAGATTACAGCTTCACTCGATGTAAGAAGCAAGCAGGCGGTTGAAGAGCTCCTGTTGGATTGGCATCGACGTGAAGGGACAACGTTCATTTGGGTTACTCATGATCTGGAGCAGGCACGTCACACGAGCAGCCAAGTATGGTTTATGGCTGAGAACAGGCTGTATGAAAATAGGTCGACAAGTGCTTTTTTTGAACATCCGGAGACGGAGCTCGCACGTAAGTTTGTGCAAGTACCGCAAGAGACTGAGGGAATTGGGGAGCATCGATGAGTACAACCGCGTTGGGCTTTACACTGGCATTCATATTTATTACGATATTCATTTCCATGCGTCAGAAGCTCGGTTTGGAAAAGGAAATTTGGATCGGGACAATTCGCTCTGCCGTGCAGCTCCTGCTGGTTGGATATTTGCTGCAGTTCGTATTTAATACGAATCATCCGGCGCTGCTGGTGCTGATTATCGCGATTATGGTTGTAGTAGCAGCTGCTAACTCAGCCAAACGGGGAAAAGGGCTCACAGGTGTGTTCTGGCGCGTTGCAATGTCAATTGGCGCAACAGAGGCGGTCACCATGGGCTTGCTGCTGGTGCTGCGTATTATCGAGCCGACTCCACAATATATCATACCTCTGAGCGGTATGATTATTGGCAGTTCGATGGTCGTCTCCGGATTGTTTCTTAATCAAATGCACTTAAATGTGCAAGCTTCCAGAGGCGAGATTGAGGCTCTGCTATCGCTGGGAGCAACCGTCAGGCAAGCGATCCAGGTATCCCTGAAGCGTTCCGTGAAATCCAGCATGATACCGACAATTGATGGGATGAAGACGATCGGGCTGGTGCAGCTTCCAGGTATGATGACGGGTATGATTGTTGCCGGGGCCGATCCTGTTGAAGCTGTTCGCTACCAGATTCTGATTGTGTTTATATTGGCCGCTTCTGCGGCTTTATCTAGTATGATGCTGGGTCTGCTGAGCTATAAGCTTTGGTTTACTGAGGATGAGAAGCTTCGAATGATGGCTAAGCAGCAGGATTAAGCCAAGCGCATCATCCAACCGTGGACTTCCATCAGGTGTTGGCTGTTAAACCTGAAGGAGGAAACATCTTCTAGAGCATTTCCATAAGAATGGGATAATCTGCAGCTTAACCCGAAAAACCCACCTGTCTCTCTCTATGAGTGAGACGGGTGGGTTTTTCGGCAACACGTACTTATCACTTTATAGTTCCCACAAAGACCATGGATAAGCCGATTGCGGAGGCGTTGAGCTAAAGCTCAAGACTTCTTTGGTCGTTGGGTGCTCAAAGCCAAGCTCCGTTGACCAGAGTGCGATTTGCTGACCTGGTTTTGTCAGGTGAGCCCCATAGCGCTGATCACCGACAAGCGGGCAGCCGATAGCAGCAAACTGGACACGGATTTGATGGGGCCTGCCCGTGTGCAGCTCAACACTTACAAGCGAACAGCCCTCTCTATGACCAAGCAACTGGTAATCGAGAATCGCTTCTTTAGCACCTGCAGCATTTGGGGATACAACAGAAACCATATTGGTTTTGGTATCCTTGAGCAAATGATGGCGTAATGATGCCTGCTCCTGCTTAGGTTTACCGTGTATAACCGCTATATACCGTTTACGGATGTTTCTTGTCCTTACCGAATCGGACAGCCTTGAAGCAGCCTTGGAGGTTTTGGCAAATACCATTACGCCGCCAACGGGACGATCCAATCGATGCACCAAGCCAAGGTACACATTACCTGGCTTTTGATGACGGTGCTTCAAGTCCTGCTTAATAAGCGTCAACAAATCGGGATCGTGGGAATCATCCTCTTGAGTCGGTACATTTACAGGCTTGATAACGACAATGACATGATTATCTTCGTACAAAACGGGTATTGATGAGAATGCTTCGTTCGACAAGGACTAGGCCTCCCAACGTCCCAGTATACCGCATGGCAGCATAAGCTTGGACGCCGTAATCGGAAGTCCGATTTCTCCACATGTGATGGTACCACCGTGTGCTTTGCCCATGGACAAAGCGAGAATATTTTTAAGCACCGTAGCGGAAATGCCGGTTGTATAGGAATTGATTAGCATAAATAGAGGTCTATTGGACATAATGCCCATACATGACTCTACAAAAGGAAACAGATCCGTTTCCAGCTTCCAGGTCTCACCATTCGGTCCGCGTCCATAGGAAGGAGGGTCCATAATGATCGCATCATATTGACTGCCGCGACGCTGCTCACGTTGTACAAATTTAAATACGTCATCGGTAATGAAACGCACGGGTCTGTCGCCAAGTCCGGATAGCTGCACGTTTTCCTTGGCCCATTGGACAACCCCTTTGGAGGCGTCAACGTGGCATACTTCGGCTCCGGCATAAGCGCAAGCCACCGAAGCTCCACCTGTGTAGGCGAACAGGTTTAATACCTTGATCTTCCGTCCAGCCCCCTGAATCTTGTCAATCATCCATTTCCAGTTGGCTGCTTGCTCAGGAAATAATCCCGTATGCTTGAAGCTCGTTGGCTTAATATGAAATTGCAATTTGTCATAGGCGATTGTCCAGCGCTCAGGCAATTGGGTACGCTGCTCCCATTGGCCGCCACCGCTTGTACTGCGATGGTAATGAGCATCAGCAGATTTCCAGGGTGCTGTTTCTTTACTGAGCGGCCAAATAATTTGTGGATCGGGACGGCGTAAAATAATGCTTCCCCACCGTTCAAGCTTTTCACCGTCACCGGTATCGATTAATTCATAGTCTTTCCAATCGTGTGTTGCAAACATAGATGTACCTTCCTTCGGTAATTAGGGTTTAGGCAGCGTGATGGACTTAATCAAGCCGGGTAATTCTTTTTCATTAAACTGTTTGGACAGGTCGGATAGAAGCTGCTGCTTTAATTGATCCTTTATGGCTTCAAAGGATTGGGTGCTGCGTGACTCTACCCGAATAATATGGTAACCGAATTCAGTTTCCACCGGTTCGCTGATTTTGTTGATCTCCAGGGACACAACCGCTTTCTTGAAGCCTTCTACCCATTTGGTAACCTCGGCATCTGCATAAAGTCCGCCGCTATCCTTAGAGCCGGGGTCTTCCGAATATTGCTTGGCAACTGACGCAAAATCTTCGCCGCTCTTAAGCTTATCCTGAACTTCCTTCAATTTTTGATCGATCACTTCCTTAGTGCGAGGGCTGCCTTTTTCATCATTATTGCTGATCATAATATGGCGTACTGTGGCTTTCAGCAGATTTTCACTATTGCTGCTCACCTGTTGATCATACAAAGCTTTAATTTTTTCATCAGTAGCCTGGGTGTTCAGCCACATTTGAGCACCGATTATAGTTTCAACATAGCTGTGCACAAGACTTGGAGTTAATTGATTGGCTGTGAGAACCGTATTCAGGTCTTGACCCGAGGAAGCTAGATATTTGTTCAGCTGCACTACCTGTGAATCCACGGTTACAGCGATCGATTTACGGAATTCTTCTCCCGCACGCTCCATCAGGATCTGCTGACCGATTAGCTGCTTAAGCATATAGGTTTTGTAGCCTTCATCTTTATCATACTTGGCATTATCGGGGTCAAGTAACCGCTGGAAGTTTAAATAAGTTTCAAAAGAGCCTAAATTCACCTCTCCGCCATCATAGGTAGCAACGATAGCGTTCATATCGATCTTTTTGCCAACCCAGATCGTGTCGGTATCTCCGTCGTACTGAACTTCTTTACCGAGTGCTTCACTGACAAAACGCAGCGGCACATAAGTCGTTCCATTGTAGATAAAGCTTTCACCCTGTTCGGAGGTTGGGGTTTTTACATAGCCATCAAACATATATTTGATGTTTTTGAAATATACTTCTATTTGGGTCCCGCTGGCATAAGCAATTGATCCAGTCAGCATAACGCCTAACGACAGACCAAGTACAAGCCCTTTAACCTTGTCATTCATTCTTATTTTCCACCTTTCTGAGTGTAAGCTAGAATATATTCCACTTTAATCGTCAAAATCCTGCTTTTTTGGGTAAAAGGAAGTGAAGACAGCAGCAAGGGGGCCATTTCGCCATTTCATATTTTACTAAGAATTTGGAATGTTGAGAGAGGAATTTGGACTTGGATGTAGTATTTGTCTATATATGGACGGAATTCTTGAAAATAAGGGGATGGATGACTAATGACGAGCTTAATCCCCGGTCCGGACGACCTATTCTTGTTCCATGAAGGCAGCTTGTATCAAAGCTACCGAATGCTTGGAGCGCACTTTATCGAGAATGAGGGAGTCGCCGGTGTCCGATTTGCAGTCTGGGCACCGCACGCCAAGGAAATCAGGGTTATTGGAGATTTTAACAACTGGATTGGCACTGAGCACAACATGAGTAAAGCCAGTACCTGGGGCATATGGATTTTATTTGTTCCCGATGTCCAGGAGGGCGAATATTACAAGTACGAGATTGTGACTGAACAGGGGGTAACGCTGCTCAAAGCTGATCCTTACGCGTTTTATTCCGAATTAAAGCCAGGCACAGCTTCCCGTGTCTACGAACTGGATGGTTATGAATGGAAGGATGCAGCCTGGCAGCAGCGTAAACAAGCTGAGTCCGTGTACAAGCAGCCGATTAACATTTACGAAGTTCATATGGGGACCTGGAAAAAGAAGCCCGGAGGTGAATATTACACCTACCGAGAGCTTGCTGATGAAATGATTGACTATGTGGCCGACATGGGTTATACCCACCTTGAATTACTACCGCTTGCGGAGCATCCTTATGATCGTTCATGGGGCTACCAGGCCACAGGTTATTATTCCGTTACGAGCCGCTTTGGCACACCCAAGGATTTCATGTATTTCGTTGACCGCTGCCACAGCAAAGGGATTGGGGTCATTATGGACTGGGTCCCGGGGCATTTTGTCAAGGATGAGCATGGTTTGAGGCAGTTTGATGGAGAGCCGCTCTACGAGTACAATGATCCGAAAAAAGCTGAAAAGCCGCAGTGGGGCACGTTAATGTTTGACTTTACGAAGCCGGAAGTGATCAGCTTTCTCATATCCAACGCGCTGTTCTGGATGGATAAATATCATATCGATGGTCTGCGGGTTGATGCGGTAGCCAGTCTGCTGTCTCTGAATCTCGGAAGACCACCCGAACAGAGGATTACGAATGCGAATGGAGGGGACGAGAACCCCGAGGCTGTACAATTTTTGAAGCAGCTGAACACGACTGTTTTCGCACATTATCCGCATTCCTTAATGATGGCGGAGGACTCCAGCAATTGGCCGAAGGTGACTTCGCCGGTGCATGATGGAGGCTTGGGCTTCAATTACAAATGGAATATGGGCTGGATGAATGATATGCTGAAGTATATGGAGATCGATCCGTATTTCCGTCGCGGAAGCCACAATCAGCTGACCTTTTCCTTTATGTATACTTACAACGAAAATTACGTACTGCCCTTGTCACATGATGAGGTCGTTCACGGCAAAAAATCGTTATTAAACAAAATGCCGGGTGATTATTGGCAAAAATTCGCAAACCTGCGGCTGCTGCTCGGTTATATGATGGTGCATCCCGGCAAAAAGCTGCTATTTATGGGCAGTGAGTTTGGTCAGTTTGATGAATGGAAGGATTTGGAGGATCTCGATTGGGAGATGCTGGACTACGATAGTCACCGATCCATGAAGCATTATGTTCATGATTTAAACCATCTGTACCTTAAGGAACAATCGTTATGGGAACTGGATCATCAGCCCGAGGGCTTTTCCTGGATTGATCCTCATGATAGCAAGCAAAGCATTACGACCTTCATGAGAAAATCAAGCGACCCGGATAACTTTTTGATCATCATTTGTAATTTCACTCCTGTTGTTCATGAAAAATATCGTATTGGGGTTCCGCTTTTAGCTGACTATATAGAGTTTTTTAACAGCGATCTGCCTGCATATGGCGGTTCCGGGCAAGTGAATAAGAAATTGAAAACAGAAATCGTTTCATGGCATCACCAACCCTACAGTCTGCAACTAACGATTCCGCCACTTGCGGTCGTTATTCTGAAGCCTGTCAAGATCCGCCGCAAAGCTATATCCGAAAAAAAGAAAGGGGTTAGTGTCGATGCGTAAAAAGGAATGCGTGGCCATGCTGCTAGCCGGTGGAGAAGGAAAGAGACTGGGTGTACTGACCAGCAAGCTTGCGAAACCTGCAGTTCATTTTGGCGGGAAGTATCGGATTATTGATTTCACGCTTAGTAACTGCACCAATTCTGGAATTGATACGGTAGGCGTGCTCACTCAGTATCAGCCTTTGGTTTTAAATACGTATATCGGGATTGGAACGCCATGGGACCTGGATCGCAAGCATGGTGGGGTTACAGTGCTGCAGCCTTTTATGGAGCAAAAAGGTGGAGACTGGTACAAGGGAACGGCCGACGCGATATTCCGCAATGTATCCTATATTGATCAATACGATCCCGAATATGTGCTTGTCATCTCAGGTGATCACATTTACAAGATGGACTATGATGTGATGCTGGATTTTCACAAAAAGACGGAAGCCGATGCTACCATCGCTGTTATTGAAGTGAAATGGGAGGAGGCGAGCCGTTTTGGACTCATGAGCACGGACGATGAGAACCGGATTACCGAGTTCGCTGAAAAGCCCAAGGAACCGAAAAGCAATTTGGCTTCAATGGGGATTTATATTTTCAATTGGAAGGTACTGAAGGAATTTTTGTATATGGATGAAGAAAATGCAGAATCCAGCAAGGATTTTGGCAAGGATATTATTCCATTGATGCTGAGCGAGCAGAAAAAGCTGATGGCTTATCCATTTGAAGGCTACTGGAAAGATGTGGGTACGATCGATAGCTTATGGGAAGCCAATATGGATTTGTTGGAGGCTGAACCTGAATTTAATTTGAATGATAAAGAATGGCGAATTTATTCCGTTAATCCATGCCAGCCTGGTCAATATGTGGCGCCAACCGCGCAAATTCGCCGTTCGTTAGTTAACGAGGGCTGCGCTGTTTTTGGTGAAATCGATCACTCGGTCTTATTCTATGGTGTTGAAGTAGGCGAGAACAGCTTAATTAAAGACTCTGTCATTATGCCGAATGTGCGTATCGGAAATAATGTGAAAATATATAAATCGATTATCGGTGACGGCACGATTGTAGAAGATGGCTGCACCATTGGCGAGCCTGGTGATCATCAGGATATTACTTTGATTGGCGGCAATGAAGTAATCAGTTTACCATCCAAGATCAACGTGAAAGGGTGAGTTTGTATGAAGCGAATGATGGGCGTCATCAATCTGGTTAATGAGCCGGATGGTCTGGAAGAACTTACCTACTCTCGTAATGTTGCCTCGGTCCCGTTCGGTTCCAGGTATAGACTGATTGATTTTACTTTATCGAATATGATTAATTCCGGTTTGGAAAATGTCGCCGTATTTACTCAGCACAAATACCGCTCCTTGATGGATCACCTTGGATCTGGAAAAGAATGGGATTTGGATCGCAAACGTGGTGGCTTGTTTATTTTACCGGCGATCATGCAGGAAACAACGGGCATGTCCCGCGGCGATTTATTCCAATTTTATAGCCACCGTGATTATTTTTACCGGGCTCGTGAAGAATATGTCGTTATTTCCCGCAGCCATATTGTATGCAATATTGATTTAAATGAGGTACTGGATTATCACCTGGAGAGAAATGCTGACATTACCGTTGTATACAAGCATGCGGATGACGAAGAATTTGCCAAGTTCAGGCGTATGGCCGTTAAAGAAGACGGGCAAGTCACGGTTATGGAAGATCAGAACGGTCGCTTGCGTACTGATAACATTTCTATGGAAATCTATATCATGAGCAAGGAATTGCTGCTGGATATGGTGGAATCGTGCCTGGCACAAGGCTATGATCATCTGGTGCGGGACGGTATTATGAAAAACATTGATAAGCTGGGCGTTTATGGCTATTTGCACGAAGGTCATGCGGGCATTGTCAATACGATCCAAAGCTACTATAAGCACAGTATGCAGCTGCTGAACCCCAAAGTATGGCGCGAGCTGTTTTTTCAGAAGAATCTGATTTATACCAAGGTCAAGGATGAGCCGCCAGCTAAGTATGCCGAGCATTCTCTGGCCCGCAATGCCTTAATTGCGAATGGCTGCATTATTGAGGGCAAAGTGGAAAATAGTATTCTGTTCCGTGGTGTCAAGATCCGCAAGGGTGCCTATGTAAAAAACAGTATCATCCTGCAAAATTGCGAAATCGAGGAAAATGTGATCATTGAAAATGCAATATTGGACAAGGATGTGTTTATTAGCCGAGGCCGTGTCCTGACTGGTGATAAGCAAGCGCCATTTATTGCTTCAAAAACGAAAGTTATATAAAGAAAAGTATATAGAGACTAGAGACAGGTTACATATAAAAGGAGTGGTAGTTTGTCCATGAAAGTGTTATTTGCCGCATCGGAAGCTGTACCTTTTGCCAAAACAGGTGGTTTGGCTGACGTCATCGGATCGTTACCGAAGGAATTGGTCAAGCAGGGACTGGATGTCAGAGTGATGCTGCCCAAGTATGGAGACATACCGGCACAATTTACGCAAAAAATGGAAACCATCGCCACCTTTACACTGCGGATGGGTTGGAGAGAGCTCTACTGCGGTATTTTGAAGCTTGAGCACGAAGGCATTACTTTTTATTTTGTTGACCATGAGAATTATTTTTTGAGAAGTGGTTGTTACGGGTATAATGATGATGCAGAGCGGTTTGCTTTCTTTTGCCGCGCTGTAATGGATTCCCTGCAGCATATTGATTTCATGCCGGACATCATTCATTGTCATGATTGGCAGACCGGGATGGTACCGGTATTGTACCGAGCCCATTTTAGCTACCAACCGGCTTATGCCCATATCAAGACGATCCTTACTGTGCATAACCTGAAATATCAGGGAGTGTTTGGTAAGGAACAGTTTATGGATTACTTTACGTTGGGTGAGGAGCACTTTGGCGGATTTGCACTCGAAATGCATGGAGGCGCCAGCTTCTTAAAGGGTGGCTTGTTATACTCCGATATGATTACAACGGTAAGTCCTACGTATGCCGAGGAAATTCAAACGCCGTATTTTGGAGAATATTTGGACGGACTCCTGCGCAGCCAAAGTCATCGATTGTACGGGATTGTCAATGGAATTGATTATGAAGAATTCGATCCTATGACAGATCCTCATCTGGAAGTGAACTACCGGGATTCTCTTGTGAAAAAACAGCAAAACAAGGTAAAGCTGCAAGAAAAGCTCGGTCTTCCTGTTAATAAGGATGTTCCACTAATCGGGATTGTTACTCGTCTTGTGGAACAAAAGGGTTTATCGCTTGTAGAGCATGTGATAGAACAATTGATGAGTCTCAATGCGCAATGGGTTGTGTTGGGTACAGGCGAGCACCGCTATGAGCAGCTATTTCGTTGGGCAGCTGACCGTTATCCCGACAAGCTGTCTACGCTGATTACATTTAATGAAACGACGGCGCGGCAAATTTATGCCAGCTCCGATTTGTTCCTGATGCCATCTCAATTTGAACCGTGCGGGATTGGACAATTGATTGCAATGCGTTACCGTTCAGTTCCCATTGTTCGTGAAACAGGCGGGTTGAAGGATACCGTCAGCGCCTATGAAGAGGAAACCGGTGCCGGCACGGGATTCAGCTTCACGCATTACAATGCGCATGATTTGCTGTATACGGTAAACAGAGCTGTTTCGCTTTACAGCGATTCCCAAGCTTGGAATAAGATTTTGGCTAATATTAAAAAGAAGGATTTCAGCTGGCGCAAATCTGCACAGCAGTACGCTTCCCTTTATAACCAACTAGTGAAATAATCATAGAAAACCAACGCCCAAAGCGTTGGTTTTTGTACACGAAAGGGGAACGAACTTATGATGAAGCCGATATATGCATTAACTGATTTGGATGGAACACTACTGCAGCCGGACGCCACTCTTTCTTCCTATACCATTGAGGTATTAACGGAGGCTTTGGAGCAAGGCCATCGAATCAGCTATGCCACTGCCAGAAGCTATACAAGTTCACATGCGGTTGTAGGTCAAATTCCCTGGAAACACCCTATGGTTTTATATAACGGAGCGTTATTATACGATCCTGTAGAAGGCAAAGTGCTGGATGGCGTCTTTATGGATCTGGAACTAACGAATGAATTGATTCAGTTTGGGAAGCTGCATGGACAATGCCCCTTATTATTCGGATTGGATGTAGACGGCTCGGAACGTGTGCTGCATGAATCATTAGCAGGGGTCGGCTACAAGCAATTTGTCTCAAGCAGGCCCAATGATGCAAGATTCAGGGAAATTCCTGAGCTGCGCTGCCCGGATGATATACAAACCTTGCTGCTCACCTATATCGGACATTATGACGAGATGGTGCCATTGATGGAAGCCGTACGTGCCGCATATGGCGAACGGATTCAAATTCATTTTATGGCGGATACGTATATCACGGATCATTATTTTCTGGAATTCAGTCATGTGGATGTGAATAAAGGCAATGGTCTGAGAATGTGGGCTAAGAGTGTTGGATGTCAGACGGAGGACATTATCGCTATTGGTGATAATCTGAATGATATTAGTCTGCTGGCGGCCGCAGGGAAGAAGCTCGCGGTGAGCAATGCCAAGCTGGAGCTGCAAGCGGTAGCCGATGAGATTATCGAAGCCAATTCGGAAAATGGTGTAGCCAAATATTTACTGGTGAAGATGACAGGGATGCCTCAAGAGCAATACGAGCAAGTGGATTAACGGTGATGAACTGCATAACCTTAACAAACAAAGAGTGAGATCTCTATGAGGGATCTTACTCTTTGTTGTGTGCAGACATAGATCGATCAGGCAGTCTGCAAAACCTTGGACTTCAGATGGGCACGAATCATCATAATACGTTGCTTAACGTAAAAGTCAAAAGCAGCACCTTTAAGATCTTTAAGCGGAAAGTTTTGCTCCGTATGATTATCGATAATAACCAATGACCCATCTTCAAAAAATTTGAAGGTCAGATCCAGCCAATAGCTATCTGTAGTATGGAGAATCTTTTCGATTTGAATGTCTGTCAGCAGTTCGCTATTGGTTTCTATCAATTGTTTGTAATAATCACGTTCAATAAATCTGGCGTTAGTTGCTTGCATATTCGACACCCCTTTCGGATTACGAACGAATGTTCTTAATACCATTATACCAAACATTTGTTCGTAGTCAAGAGTTTGCAGAATATTCTTTCAAATAGTTAAATACATTATCGAATAATGCTATAATGAATCCTAAAGAGGGTACTTTATAGGAAGATATAAGTTATATGGAGTTGATGATCATGAAGTTTGAATATACGATTTTGAATAAAAAGGTAGATTCCTACGGTGTAAGCTACTTTATGGATGAGAAGGCTCATATTCCGAAATTTAATGATATTTCCCTGATCAGAGTATTGAATATTCTCGGAGATCAAGGATGGGAACTGGTAGTCAAAGAAAACCCCAATACGTATATCCTGAAACGCCAGTTGAAAGGATGACGATGTGAACTGAATAGAAGATTTTTATCTTGCATTTTTGAATTAATGCTGATAATATTATCCAAGGCGATAACTTGTAGGACATGTTATAAGTAAGGTGGTGAAAGAGATGAGTTTAACAAGCATTGATAAACAAAATATCGTCGACGAAGTGTATGCCCAAATTAAAAATAATATCGTAAACGGCACCTGGAAGCCTGGTGATAAGATTCCTTCGGAGCATGATTTGTGCCAATTGTTCAAGGTGAGCAGAGTCAGTGTTAGAAGCGCGATTCAGAAAATGAGAGCGATCGGAATCATCACTACCAGACATGGACAAGGCTCCTTTATTTCGCAATCGATTCAGGATCGGATATTGAATGATTTAACTCCTATCATGAATATAACGGAACGTGAATTCATGGATATGATGGAATTTCGTGAAACGATAGAATTCAAATGTATTGATCTGGCTGTCCAGAGAGCAGATGAGGAAGATATCCGTCGCATTGAGCAGGCTCTTGAAAAAATGATAGCTGGCCAAAGCGATTACAAAAAATATACGGCCGCAGACATTGAGTTTCACGTAGCTATAGCCAAAGCTTCCAAAAATGAAATTCTGTATCAGGTCGTGAAAAATACCCATGCTTACTCTGAATTTTTGGAGGAGATGAATCGCGTTTTTGGTGTCAGTGAAGAAAGTGTGGAAGGGCACACCCAACAATTAGAAGCGTTAAAAAGAAGAGACGGTGAAGCTGTTAAAGCATTGATTAAAATAGGTATGAATGGCAATATAGAAAAACTGCGGGAAAGAAACCAGCATTAAGCAACAGATATGCCTTATGCAGATTTCTTTCGAAGTAACTTGTATGACATCATACATAATACAATTATTGATTGCGATTGCTAGGTTCACCACAGAATACTGGAACTCGATTTCAGTCAACTTATATAGCATCCGGTGAACCTTGCATTAACAATATATAGAAAGAAGCTATAACATAATGGAGGGAAAAGAATGAACAAAAAGATTGCACAAATGGGGTTGCTTTCTGTATTAGCACTAACTGTTGGCCTGACAGGCTGCGGAGCCAAACAAGAGGCTTCTGCAGGGAAGCCAGCAGATAATCAGGCGGGTAAGCCAGTTACTCTCAAAATCATCTCTGTCTCTCAAACGGAAAAGCCGGATGGCCCTGCTGAGAAGGAAATCGCCGATGAATACATGCGGCTTCATCCTAACATCAAGATTGAATTTATCGGAGTGCCTCTGAATGATTTGTTTAAAAAGCTAACCACGCTGGCAACATCTGGAGATTTACCCGATGCCTTCACCAATACGCCTGAATTCATGAGAACGGCCTATGGAATGAATATTACAGCGGATTTAACCAAGCTATTGGGTGATCAATATTTGAAAGAGTTTTATCCGTACATTGTAGAAGAATCCAGCGTTGACGGCAAACTCCAATTTTTCCCATGGAATGCTACACCGCAAGCATTGATCTATCGTGGAGATTGGTTCGAAGCTGAAGGACTGAAGGCTCCAGAAACATGGGATGACTTTGTAACCGTTGCCAAGAAGCTGACCAAGGATACGAATGGGGATGGCAAGCCAGACCAATGGGGCTTCGGAATGGTTGGTACGCGTAACTCTTCAGGCGGTTCACGCTTTATCCCGGTTCTCCGTTCATTCGGTGCGGACGAATTGAGAAAAGATGCAAGCGGTAAATGGGTAACGGATTTGGATTCGCCGAAAGCGAAGGAAGCGTTCCAGTTTTATGGCGATTTGTTTACGAAACATGGTGTTGTACCTCCAGGTGTAACAGAAACCGGCTTTCCGGAAGCAGCTACTTTGATGGCTAACGGTAAGGTAGGGATGTTGATCAGCGGTCCGAACGCTTTGGGTACCATTCTGGCTCAGAATCCGAGTTTAAAAGGCAAGCTCTACAGCGCACCCATTCCTAAGAAAGATAAGAACGTGTCCACCTTCGGACTGATTGGATATTCCATCTCTGCGGAAAGCAAAAACAAAGAAGCCGTGGCCGATTACTTGAAATTCGTAGTGAATAAAGAAAACTCGTTAAAATGGAACGCAATAAGCGGACGTTTGCCAACGAGAGTAGATGTAGGCGAAAATCAGCAATTGAATACACCAGAAATGATCGGGTTTTCAAAATCTATTGCTAATGCGTTCCACGTACCGAATTTCTCCACCTATACACAATTCCAGGACATAGTAGCTGAAGCTTATCAGATGCTGCTGGCCAAGGGCGGAGATGTGGACGCAGCTACGAAAAAAGCAGCTGGTCGTGCTAATGAATTGATCCAGAAAGAAGGCAAGTAAGCTTTCATGCAATTATTTGAGGGGGATGTCCTCCCCCTCTTTTTCACGAGAACATGAACGAGTCGTCGCATCCAAGAATAGGTTCTACGTTGCAAGTTTTTGCTGACGCAAAAAGCTCTCAGGAGGAAGAAATATGAAACAATCCATAGCCAAAACCGAGTGGGCGGGGTATTGGTTTATTCTGCCCTCAGCGATTACTTTGATTTTGCTGGTAAGCTATCCGCTAGTTTACGGAGCCTACATCAGTTTCTTCAATACGAATCTGGTGAACAAATGGGATTTTGTAGGGCTCGACCATTATATGAATATTTTTTCTAACTGGGATTTTGTTAATCGTATTTGGCTGACGCTGAAGTACACATTTTTTACGGTAGCGGGTCATTTTGTGCTGGGGATGGGACTTGCCCTGGTTTTAAATATGAATTTGGTCGGCCGAACTTTTTTCAGAGCTATTCTCATTCTTCCTTGGCTGCTGCCGGAAGTAGTCGTAGGGCTTTTGTGGAAGTGGCTGTTTAATCCGATGTACGGACTGTTTAATCATTTTCTGATGAAAATGAATTTAATCAGTGAGCCGGTTTCCTGGCTTGGCGATAATACCTATGCCTTTATTGCGATCATCATCGTCTGCATATGGAAGGGTTATCCGATGGTCATGATGCTGCTGCTGGCCGGGCTTCAATCGATTTCGCAGGATATGTACGAAGCCGCCAAGATAGATGGATGCAATCGGTTCAAATCGTTCCGTTATGTCACGGTACCCAGCTTGATGCCTGTTCTGGTCGTTACATTGATTCTGGATACGGTGTGGTGGTTCAAGCATTTCACCATGATCTGGATCTTGACACAGGGTGGTCCAGGAGACGCTACTAACGTCGTCAGTATTGATATCTTCAAGAATGCTTTCGAATTCTTTGATTTCGGTAAAGCTGCCGCGATGGCTGTCGTTGTATTTTTCGTATGCTTCTTGATCGGATTCGTTTATAGGAGGCTGTTTGACAATGGCAATGACTAAAGGGAAAGACAAAGTTTTTAATAGCTTTATGTATTTGATTATGGTCGTAGCCTCGCTGATCGTGCTGGTTCCGACTTTATGGATGGTTTCCACGGCGCTGAAGCCAAATGATGAAGTTATGGTGACCCCTCCGCAATGGATTCCGGATGCTCCGACCTGGGAATCCTTCGTCCGTATTTGGAATGACTACCCATTTGCAACCTATTTTGCAAACAGTGTTTATATCGTACTTGCTGCGACTATTATTTCCTTAGTATTTTCTGCAATGGCGGGTTATGGTGCATCCAGATTTCGTTTTAAGGGTAAGAGCACCTTCTTGACCTTTCTATTGGTAACACAGATGTTCCCATCGATTATGCTGCTTATTCCATTTTATAAAGTGTTGAAGACGTTAGGGTTAATAGATACCCACCTGGGTCTTATTCTCGTGTATATTTCATTCACGATTCCATTCTGCACCTGGATGATGATGGGCTTCTTTCAAGGCATTCCGAAAGAGCTTGATGAAGCGGCGACGATTGATGGCTGCGGCCGAATCCGTACTTTTGTACAAATCATTTTACCTTTATCTTTGCCCGGTATCGCCGCTACTGCGATCTATTCTTTTCTGCAGGGCTGGAATGAATACATGTTCGCATTGATATTGACAACCTCGGAGGATATGAAAACACTGCCGGTTGGGATTGGACAGTTAAACGGCTTTTATAAAATCGTTTGGAACGATATGATGGCAGCATCCTTCGTATCCAGCTTGCCGCTTGTTATTTTATTCTTATTTTTACAAAAGTACTTTATTAGCAGTTTAACGGCAGGAGCCGTCAAACAATAGAAACCATACAAACAGGATAAGACAAGGGAGAGAGAGCTATATGATTACAATAAGAGATGTTAAAACCATTATGACCGCACCGGAAGGGATCAACCTGGTCGTAGTTAAAATAGAAACCTCGGAGCCAGGTCTCTTTGGTCTCGGATGTGCCACATTTACTCAAAGATATTTATCGGTTGCGTCCGTCATCGACAATTACATGAAGCCATTTTTGATAGGAAAAGACGTGCAGCGGATCGAGGATATATGGCAAACTGCAATGGTGAGCGGCTACTGGCGGAATGGACCTGAATTGAACAATGCGCTGTCGGGTGTTGACATGGCCCTGTGGGATATTAAAGGGAAGCTGGCCGGGATGCCGGTGTATCAATTGTTAGGTGGAAAATGCCGCGAGGGAGCTGCTGTATATAAGCATGCGGATGGCAGCAGTCCGGAAGAAGTAGAAGCCAACGCAAAAGCATATATGGAGCAGGGCTACCGTTATATTCGCTGCCAGATGGGCTTGTACGGAGGACGCGGTGCCGCTATGACGAAGCCTGAAAATGCGCTGGATGGTGCTTATTATGATCCGAAAGCCTATATGAGAAGTATTGTTGGACTTTTTGAACATCTTCGCAGCCAATTAGGTTGGGAGGTCGAGTTTATTCATGATGTGCATGAGCGTCTGACACCGATTGATGCAGTTGGTTTTGCCAAGCAATTGGAAAAATTCCAATTATTTTATTTGGAGGATGCACTGCCTCCTGAGCAAATCGAATGGTTTAAAAATATTCGTCAGCACAGTACAACTCCGCTGGCTATGGGCGAGCTGTTTAACAATCCGAATGAATGGGTTTCTCTGATTGCCAATCGCCTTATTGATTTTATTCGCATCCATGTCAGCCAAATCGGTGGTATTACACCGGCCAAGAAGGTAATCTCGTTGGCTGAAACGTTCGGTGTTCGCACAGCTTGGCACGGTCCTGGGGATGTGTCTCCAGTAGGCCATGCGGCTAATGTCCACCTCGATGTTAGCAGCATTAACTTCGGTATCCAGGAATGGAACGGCTTCAAGGACGAGGTGCATGAAGTGTTCACAGGAATTCCTGAAGTTCGCAACGGCTACGTCTATCCGAATGAAAAACCAGGTCTTGGTGTGGATATTGATGAAAAGCTGGCAGCCAAATTTCCGTGCTCCGATGTACTTCCGGCCTGGACATTGGCGAGGCTTCCTGATGGAACGTCTTTCCGTCCCTAAATTTCGGCTGAAGCGAAACGCAAAAAACGACTGATCCTTTCAGCCGTTTTTTTGTATTTTTATTTAATTTACGAAACAGATTGTTCACGATCATGCTCTTCAAAATACATCGATTCCTTATTAAAGGATCGGTTAATGGATAAAAACGTGTGCATCAGCTCAAAAAGCTCGGATTGATCCAAACGGACCGTGACATCCCCATTTGTTTCGTTGTCCGAAATATTGAATGCAATCGATTTACGCTCCGAATTAACTTGAAGCTCCCATTTCTGTTTCTTTAGTACACTTTCCCACATTTGTACCACCCTTTCCTTTCACCTGTAGCTTGATCAGTTGACTGTCATAAAATAAGTATATGCGCCCAAAAAGGGAATTATGATGAATCATGGGCATGTAAAGGTTCATTTTCGTTGCATATTGTACAGTTGTTCAAATAGGACTGTGGTTTATGTTTGACAAAAGCTGCGTTTCCTCCTTACACTGGGATGAGTATAAGATTGATATGCAGCTATGAAAGCGGCAATGACTTAAAATTCTAACTATCGAGGTGCATTCGGGTATGTTAATACAACCACAAGGGAAGCTGGTTCCAGATTTTCATGAGCATTTGAAGGTAATATTGTTAGGTACGGGAACACCGCGCAGCTTCTATGGACGCTCCAAATCGGCAGCTGTTGTATTTGCAGGCAGCAAGAGCTTTTTGGTTGATTGCGGAGGCGGCGTTGTCGACCAGATGATTAAGGCCGGGATTATGCCACAGCGTATATCGGATGTTTTATTTACGCATCATCACAGCGATCACAATTCAGGATTTTTCGATGTATTTATTAGCAGTTGGAGGACTCATGTTATTCCTGATCAAGTATTTGAGGGCCGCAAGGTTCCCATGACTGTATATGGTCCAACGACAACCAAAGAAATTATCGGAAAAATGCGGGAATCGTTCGATTTTGATGTAAATTTGCGCGTGAATTATAACAAATCCACAGATGTGGGTGCGAATATTGAGTACGTGCTAAGTAATGAAGGAGTCGTGTATGACAACGATGGTATCAAGATTACAGCCTTTGAGGTGGATCATAAGCCTGTTTATCCGGCGCTTGCTTACAAATTCGAATATAACGGACAATCGCTTGTCATTTCCGGTGATACGATTCCCGTCGACAATATGGTTAAGTATAGCGAAGGCATCGATTTGTTAATCCATGAGTCCTATAACAAGGAATGGCTGGATGCACTGATCACTCAATTCCCTGAGCAAGCAGTTGGACTCTCGAACCCGGCCAAGTATCACACAACGACACTGGAGGCAGCGGAGATAGCCCGCAAGGCTGGCGTGAAGCATCTCGTACTCACACATCATATCCCTGCGCCAATGGAAACCGAAGAGGCGGAAGAAGCTTACATACAAGGCGTTAGAGAAATTTATTCAGGCCCCATTACGATGGCAAGAGACCTGATGGAATTTGATTTGGGTAAAATGTAATTAAGATCATACAAAAAGGCTCCATCCGAAAGCACCTTGGTCATGGGATCAGGGTGTTTTTGCTTTTGTCAGAGGGCGTAGAGGGATGGGAGGAAAAGTTTAGAAAATTTTAAGGATTGTTTTAGCTAAGCTTAAGGAGTGGTTTAGAGGCAGTTACGATTCACAGGCTACAATGAGATTGTAAGATAAGAGCTTGATACTAAAACCATTTGGAGAGGAAGTTAAACATGAACAAAAAATTATCACTAATTGGAACTGGCGTCGCGGTAGGAACCCTTCTGCTTGTTACATCTGCCTATGCGGGTGTGAATGCATCATCGGGGTATGATTCCTATAAAACGGCGATCAAAACAACCGTTGCGGCCAAAAGTGTGACCCAAGCGGTTTCGGTTACGGTGCAGGATAACGGGAAAAGCCTGATTGGCGTCAATGGAACGGTTAAAAAGAACAACGACAATCATGCCGTCAGTGCGGATGTAACGATCAAAGGCGGAGGCACGGAGCAGTCACTTAAAGTGTATAACACCGATGGGAAAACTGTATTTAAAACAGGCGATAGCGATACTTATCAAGTAATCGAAGACAAGGCGGGAATGGGGCATAAGTTCCAGGCGGCAAAAAATGACAAGGAACGCAGTGGTCAGGTCCAAGGAGATCAATTCAATAAAGAAGCGGAAAATCTAATTGATGCGCTGGTTGGTAATCTGCAGCAGTATGTAACAGAAAACCCGGCCGCGAACGGTGCCAAGGAGATTCATTTATCACTATCCGGCAATCAGATCCCTACAGCTGTTAACGCAATTGGATCGTTTCTGGTCAAAAAAGCTTCGCACGATAATGTTCAGGGAACCCATGATAAAGCCTTCAAGACACCTTTTGGAACAGATTTTAGCGCTTTGAAGCAATCACTGCCTCAACTGTCCTCGGATGTTGCGATTACGAAGGTTGACCTGCTAGCGACTGTTGATGGAAACAGCTATATCACGAATCAAAAAGCGTCTCTGACGATAGAAGGCAAAGATGCAAGCGGTCTTGCACATGTTGTCGTGGTCAGTGTCGATTTGGGCTTGTCCGGTGTGAATGCAACTACCCCGGATTCAGTTGATTTGACTGGCAAACAGGTGGAAAACGTAGATATGAAGCAATGGGAAGGCATGAAGCACAAGTAAGAAGCTTCTATAACTCAATCAATTAATAATAATGTCAAGCTTCAAGGGCTGCGGACGGGTGCAGATGCGTTCGCAGCCTGTTTTAAGAAAGGGGGAATCCAGATGTCAGAGCCGATCATTCAATTAAATGGAATCAGTAAAACGTTTAAGAACGGACGGGGTGTAGAGCAAATTACACTTGAAGTCAATAAAGGCGATGTGTACGGATTTTTTGGACCCAATGGCGCCGGCAAAACGACCGTGATGAAAATATTGGTCGGTCTTAGTCGGGCAGACCGCGGCAGTGCGCGATTGTTTGGATATGACGTATCAACCCATTTTGCACAAGCGATGCAAAAGACCGGAGCGTTGATTGAGACCGCGGAAGCTTTTGAGTATATGACGGGCTACGCGAATCTGGTTCTGGCCTCGCGCTTTTATCCTGAGCTTGACAAGACTCGGATTGATGAGGTTTTGGAGCTCGTAGGCTTGCAGAAATATAAGCGTGAGAAAGTGAGCGGCTATTCACTTGGCATGAAGCAGAGATTAGGCCTGGCGGCTGCCTTGCTGTCTAAACCGGAGCTGCTGATTCTCGATGAGCCGACTAACGGTCTGGATATTGAGGGCATGGTTGAGATGCGCGAATTGATGGTTAGTTTGGCGCGAGAGCAGGGTATGACCTTCTTCCTGTCCAGTCACATGATTCAGGAGATGGAGCTGATGTGCAGCCGCATCGGGATTTTGGTCGAAGGCAAGCTCGTCTGTGAAGGCGCACTGTCCGAACTGGTTGATGGTGTCCATGTCACTTCACTTGAGCAGTTATTTATTTCATCGGTACGGCAGGAAAGGGGGAAGGTGGCACATGCATAGCTACTGGGCAGGTGTACGTAATGAAATCAGCAAGCTGATAGCAAGAAAGAAATTGGTGCTCTTTCCGGCGTTGCTGCTCCTGCTGCCGATTGCGGCCAGCATTCTGCTATCACAGCTGCAAACCGGAATAGGTATTGCAGCCATTTCGTCCGGGGATTTTCCACAGCTTATGCTTGGGATATATACGAATTTTCTTCTGCCGCTCTTACTATTCATGGCCGCTTCCGATATGTTCGCAGGAGAGCTTCAGGACCGTACACTCAAAATAACATTAACGCGGCCGATATCCCGTTTTCAAGTTTTTGCCTCGAAAATTACCGTGCTTGCGCTGTTTGCTATGGTCATATTGGCAGCCTCTCTGATCGTTTCCCTACTGGCTGGTCTTGTGCTGCAGGCTCGTTCTGGTTTAAGTGGGTCCTTGCTGCAAGCCGTTATTTCCTATGTGGTTGCTTGGTTTCCGATGACGGCACTTGCGATTGCAGCCGCGTTGTTAGCGCAGTTTTTCCGCAGTGCCAGCGGGGCTTTGGCTATTTGTGTGGTGCTGTATGCCGCGCTTAAAGGTCTGGGCATCTTTTATCCGCAGTTTGCTGCCTACTCACCGACATTTTATACAGATTGGCACCAGCTGTGGATCAACAGTGGAGTTTCCATCGGGAAGCTGGCTAATGCATCAACCTATTTATTGGCTTGCTGCATCTTGTGTTTTACGGCTGCATTTGCTATGTTCGACAAAAGACAATTATAGGGGAAATGCATAATGTCGATCAAAGTTCGTCTGCTGCTTTCATACATTGCGATGCTGGTTGTGCCTGTGGTGCTATTTGCCTTTGCTGCATTGATTATAGGTTTGATGATTATGGGTGATTTCAAATCGGTGTTTCAGATTGATATGAAGCGTCACAATCCATTCAAGCAGGTGATGGAGGAGCAGGCTGCAGTTTATAGCGATATTCAGCAGCTTTCCTCCCAAAAACCGGAATCGTTGCTTGATCCCAATGTGATTGATGGGCTTGAGGCCAAGTTGACGCAGTTGAACATGGGCTTGGTGATTCGAAAGGATGAGCAGCTGGCTGTAGTGTCCTCCCGATTGAATGATTCTCCGGTACTTCAGATATTACCAGCTTACGGAAATCACGATCTGGGCGAAAATCGCGACAATATGTTGAATACACGCGATCATTGGTTTTTTTACAAGCAACACGATTTTACATTTACTGATCAAAGTCAGGGCAGTGCTTTTATGATCATGGATACTAATTTCTTTCAAAAATATGCGATACGGTATGCTTTGGCGCTGTTGCTGTCGTTGTTTTTGATTTTGGTTCTGACGAACGGCCTTCTGACCTACTTCGTATCCCGCAGCATCATCCGTCCGCTTCGGTCTTTGAAGCTGGCTGCCGAGCAGATTGGGGAGGGGAATCTTGATGAAGTAGTTCATTCCCATTCACGTGATGAGATCGGAGAGCTGAGTGCTTCCTTTGAGCAGATGAGGCGTAGATTGAAGGATTCAGTGGAGCTGCAGCTGCAGTACGAGGATAACCGGAAAGAGCTGCTCTCGAATATTTCTCATGACTTGAAAACACCTGTTACCTCGATTAAAGGCTACGTAGAGGGAATATTGGATGGTGTTGCAGGCGCGGATAAGCTTGAAAAGTATTTGCAAACGATTTATACCAAAACCGTAGATATGGATCGAATGATCGATGAGCTGTTTTTATTTTCCAAGCTTGATTTGGGCAAGCTGCCATTTTATTTTGAAGAGGTCGAGTTGGTTCCCTATCTGGAGGATCTGATCGGCGAAGCACAATTTGACATGGAAAAAAAGGGAGTCTCGCTGACACTGAACGTGGTCCATCCCGATCGAATTGGTAAAGTGAAGGCGGATCGTGAAAAGCTGAAGCGTGTGCTTACAAATATATGGGATAACGCGGTTAAATATGGCGATAAGGAGCAGACGCGAATCGAGGTTAACCTGGATAGGCAAAAGGAGGCTGTCATTCTTGAAATTGCCGATAATGGACAGGGCATTTCATCTGAGGCACTGCCGTTTGTCTTTGAACGGTTTTACAGGGAAGACCCTTCCCGCAGTATGGCTGCAGGTGGGAGCGGACTTGGACTTGCAATCGCCAAACAAATTATATTGGAGCACGGTGGGACGATCACAGCTGAGAGCGAAGAGGGATTGGGTACACGAATGATTATACAACTGCCCAAGCTGAGATAGTTAACAGCCTTACCAAAAGTACGGGGGGAAACAGATGAAACACATATTGATTATTGAAGATGAACTGAGCATTGCCGAGCTGGAGCGTGACTATCTGGAGATCGACGGGTTCAAGGTGGATATGGAAAGTCGTGGTGACTCTGGTTTGCAGCGGGCCCTTGAGCATACCTATGATCTCATTATTCTTGATGTTATGCTGCCGAAGATTGACGGCTTTGAAATTTGCCGCAAAATCCGCAGTGTTCAGGATACCCCCATACTGATGGTTTCCGCCAAAAAGGAGGATATCGATAAAATCCGTGGTCTTGGTCTTGGCGCAGATGATTACATCATCAAGCCGTTTAGTCCAAGCGAGCTGGTTGCCCGGGTAAAGGCGCATTTGAATCGCTATGAGCGGCTGATGGGTCGTCGGGAAACAGGTAACCAGGAGATCCGCATTCGCGGGCTGGCTATCGACAAATCTGCGCGCCGTGTGACGGTGAACGATCAGGAGGTCGTGTTTACGACCAAGGAATTTGATCTGTTGACTTATCTCGCTGCCAATCCAAATCGTGTATTCAGCAAAGATCAGCTCTTCGAGCAGCTGTGGGGAATGGATTCCATGGGAGACATCGCTACCGTCACTGTACATATCCGCAAGGTGAGGGAGAAGGTCGAGCTGGACCCATCCAATCCGCAATATATTGAGACCGTATGGGGAGCCGGCTATCGGTTTAAACTGTGATAAGTGGACACCTAACGAGCTTTTTTTGAACAATCTGCGTAATTCATGGCCATATAGGGTAAACAATACTTAAGCAGTGAACGTATACATACCCAATATGAGGAGTGATTACAATGTCCAAACACATCCAAGCCTATTTTCAGACAGAAAATGAAGCCGAGCATGTAAGAACATTGCTGCAAACGTACGATACGGAATCAGTGGAGGTTGGCAAGCTGGATGGCGGGTATTCGGGCGACAGAAGAATTATAATCCCGATTGCAGGTACCGGGGGAGGTACGCAAGCCAATGGAGCAGGTGTGCTTGGAGCTGGAGGGATTGCCCCCGCGGCGGTGCTAGGGGATGAGGACGATCTTGATCAGGATGGACACCGTGATCTGCATTATGTCTTGTCGGCTAAGGTGCTGGAAGAAGAGTATGAAGAAATCCGCAACATGATTCGTCATAACCGCGGTCACGTGGAACGACTTGACTAATCATCGGCTGGAGCTGTATAGGAGGTGGAGACCATGGCCCAAATAGAAAAAAGGTCACAGGAAATCGTAAAGACAAATCTGCGTGATAACCCGGAAGGCTCTCCAACTGAAAAAGAAAGCTTGCTGGATCTTTATGAAAGTGAGCAGACTGTGGATCCGGTTCCCGTCGAAGAATTGAAAATTCAACATGAAGATGAAAAAAATAAAGAAACGACGAAGAATACGTCCAGTAGTGAGAAACGTTATCCAGGCTAGATTTATAATGAAGAAGCAAGGGAGAGCAAATACTGGATTCCACAGAGTGGGTCAGTACTTGGATGTCCCTTGCTTTTTTTATGCTGAGAAAAGAGTGAAGTATATTTTTGTTCAACTTTACATACCCTATAGGGGTATGTTATTTTTAAATTAGGTACTACCGTTATAGTAAGACATTCATTGGGAGGAAATCATATGCAAAATGTCACTTTAAGCGTCGAAGGGATGTCCTGCGGACATTGCGTCAACTCGGTAGAAGGTGCGGTTAAGACACTCGGAGCTTCAGCCAAAGTAAATTTGGATAGCAAAGCCGTCGCTGTTGAGTATGACGAAGCCAAGACTTCTGTGAAGGCTATTAAAGAAGTGATTGAAGAGGCCGGATATACTGTCGTGTAATTGGATGCGGAGCTATTTATAGCATTGTTTTTTTCAAGAAAGTCCCTTTGACCACAGAAAGTGGCATCGGGACTTATTTGTGTTATCTTTTTAATATGAAAATATTAGGAGGATTGCGATTGCAGCTGCAGCTTACGAATAAACATGATGAGCGGTAGAGCTGCGACAGCGATGAAGGTAGCGACGATATATACATCGTTAACACTCGCTGTGAAGGAAAGCAGTTTAATTTGTACAGCATCCTGAACGCCAGCCTTGATAATGGCTGCCGACTCACTAATACCGAAGGTTCCAAGTAAGGATGTGAAAATGGCGATCGAAAATGACCCGAATAAATTACGTATCCAGTTGCTGATGGAAGAGGCATGTCCACTAAGCACAGGCGAAATTTGTTCCATACCGGCATTGCTTGCAGGCATCACGGCAAGGGCAATTCCTACATTGCGGACCATCATCCAAATCAGAATGTACATATATGGAATGTCAATGGTCAATTTGCTCAGAGCATAAGTGCCAATAATGATTAGCACGATACCAATCCCCATCAGGGCACGCGGACCGATACTCCCGTAAACTCTGCCAATGATCGGCATGACCAAGGCCATAGCAAGTGAAGCGGGAAGCAGGATTAAGCCCGTGTCAAGCGGTGTGACGTGCTGAATGTTTTGCAGAAAAATCGGGGTCAGAAAGGTTCCCGAATATAGGCTGATCGTAATGATACTGGAAATGATTAATGTGAGCGTATATCTACCATTCGCAAAAACACGGATGTTCAGCAAAGGCTCCTTCACGGTAAGCTCTCTCCAGATGAACAGAATGAGCACGATAGTGCCTATAATGAACAGGGTCATGGTTTTCCAATCCGTCCATCCCCAGGCGCCGCTTTGGCTGAATGCAACGAGCAGCGAGATGCTGCTGATCATGACGGTAAGCAGACCGGGAAAATCAAAGGTTTTGGGCACGCTTAGACGATAGTAAGGGATCAGCCATACGACCATTACAATGGCAATTAATCCTATCGGAATGTTCATCAGGAACAGCCACTGCCAACCGCCGACAACCATCAGCAAGCCAGCTAGGGTAGGTCCGATTGCGGGAGCTAGCATCGCCGATAACCCCCAGAGGCTAATCGCCATTGCTTGTTTTTCCCGCGGGATGATTTGATAAATAATGGTCATTGTCGCCGGCATAATAAGTCCGCTGAACAAGCCCTGCAGAATCCGGAATGCAATTAAAGATTCGATGTTCCAGGACATCGCGCATAGCAGCGAAGATAGCGTAAATCCAATTAAGGCAAATACATACAGCCGTTTATAACTGAATTTTTCGCCGAGGAATCCAGCTACTGGAGCAATCGTTCCCATGGCTAACATGAAGCCCGTCATCGTCCATTGAACAAGATGCAGGCTTGTCGCAAAGTGCTCTTCAAGCTTGGGAATCGCAATGGTGACGGTGCTTGAGCTCAAAACCGTAATAAAGGATCCAAAGAAAATGGCAAACATAATAGGCCAAAACTTGACTTGCTGTATACTTTCCGTGTTCATGTTGGTCCTCCGTTATCCGATTTATCTATCTATGAAAAATAAAAAAGTACTAAGATCAGATTGTAACATTTGAGTACATAAATATCTAGTAATCAAACTAAATAGTTATCAAACTATTTTTAAAGATTTGGTGAAGCGGACTTTTGGTTAGACGATTTCATCTTCGATATGAAAGGGAAGATATCTCATGGAGCAAGTGATAATCAATGAATACAATCCGGAATGGATGCACGAGTTCATTCGTGAAAAAGAGCGAATCTCCATTGCTATACCAGATATTGCGATCCAGATCGAGCATATCGGAAGTACGTCAGTCCCTGGATTAGCGGCCAAGCCATTAATTGATATGATGGTGGGTGTAAAGGACTTATCATTGATTTCTTCGGTTCATAAGGAACGACTGGCTGCAATGGGGTACGAGTTCGTGGATCATCCGGAGTTTCCAGAAAGAAGATTTTTTCGTAAAGGCAAGTGGCGTGCTGGCACCCATCATCTTCATCTCTACCGGTATGGAGGTGAGCAATGGACTTCCAATCTATTATTTCGCGATTATTTGATTGACCATCCGGAGGAAGTGGTAGTTTACGGGGACTTGAAAAGGACCTTACAGGAGCAGTATCCGCAGGATCGGGTTTCCTATACCAAAGCAAAAGCACCCTATATTCAACAGGTGATTCAAAAAGCTCAGCAAGCAGCAAAATCAAAGAGTCTGATCCAAGGCATAATTTTCGATATGGATAACACACTGCTGCAGTCCCGAATTGATTTTGCTGCGATGAAAGCAGATATTTTCAGTTATTTGCATACTTCAGGAATTGTGCCTGCGGATTTTCCGCTGTCTGTGCATACGTGCGCTACGTTGATTGAGTATGGTAAGCAAAGCGGATTAAGCGGTGAGAAGGAAAGGGTGGTATGGGAAATAGCTGCAAAGCATGAACTGCTGGGGATGGAGGGTGCGGGACTCGAGCCTGACGTGGAATCTTTGTTACAGCGACTTCATCAGAAATATACGCTGGCCATAGTGACGAACAATTCTATCGATGCAGCCAACGAGGCTCTCCACAAAACGGGGATTCACGGGTACTTTGATCTAATCGTAGGCAGAGAGCAGATGACTGCTCTCAAGCCCTCGCCTTCCGGCTTTCACTATGTGCTCAAGCAATTTCCACAGATAGCCTCTGATGCATGGTTATCTGTGGGCGATTCATGGATCGATGGTAAAGCTTCGACCGAAGCTGGAATCCGCTTTATTTGCTATCAAACCAATCTGGAGATTATGCATGAACGAGGAGTAACCGCAATAGCCAGAATTGAGAATATCCCGGATTTAATTAGGTTTATGTAGCTTATCTGACATTAGATACGGAAAATACTGATCTTTAATTTCTGCTGATCGGCATGGTCTCTCAACACCTCGGAGGATGCGGCAATTTCCTGCATAACGGCGGTTTGATCTTGTGTGGATGCTGCTACTTGCTTAGCCCCTTGCGAGATCAATCCGGCAATATCGTCAATTTCCCGGGTGCGGTGCAGGGTTTGGCTGATTTGTCGGATTTGTTCTGCGATTACACCGGTTATACCCTCTACCGATTCGGCTGTTACTTCAGTTGCGGCAGTCATTTCAGCAAGTGTACCTATAAGGGCTTCACCTTTTGCAGCTTCCTTATCCACAGTACTTACCTGCTTGGAAATATCCGACACGACTTCATTGACCTGTGACTGAACCTCCTCTATACGTTGGTTAATGCTGTGGACTGCTTCTGTGCTTTTTTCGGCGAGCTTGCGAATTTCAACTGCTACGACCGCAAAGCCGGCTCCGTGCTCACCTGCATGAGCAGATTCAATGGAGGCATTCAGTGCCAGTAAATTCGTCTGATCTGCAATTTCTCCGACTACCCTGGAGATGTGACTTATTTCCTGAGCGTGCTCGTCGAGCTTATGTATACGTTCTAAGGTCCCTACGTTAGCCTGACTCAGCTCCAATAATTGCTGAACAAGTGAATGAATCGCAAGACTGCTTTCCTGTGTGGATTTGACCATGCTGCGCGATAGCTGCAATGCTTCGTTGGCTTTGCTGCTCACATCATCAGCGGCCTTGGTGATCGTCTCGACAGACGTAAAGGTATTGTGGGCAGATAGTGCCTGCTGATCGGCCCCTTTGGAAATATTGTCAACGGTAATAGCTGTTGCTTCGATCTGCTGCGCAGCCTGCTGGAGTGCACTGCTTAGTGTGGAGGCATTCAGATTCGTAAAGGAAGCATTACTGGAGATGTCGGTAATAATTTGTCTCAGGTTCACGATCATCTGATTAAAAGACGAGCTCAGTGTGCTTAACTCATCATTGCCGCGGTGGATTGGAATCGTCATTGTCAGATTGCCGCCTGCCGCTTCATCTACAGCCGCAGTAAGGCGAAGCAGGGGACTGACCAGCCAGCGCGCGGCCAACCAACCCAGGAAACCTGTCCAGAAAACGCCCATCGACATAATAATGGACATATATAACCAATCGGTCATTTGCGGGGCTATCCAGGCTTTTAAAACAAAAATGCACACAGCGCTTGTTCCGTAGGTCATCATAGAGACGGCAGTAATACCAATGACCATTTTTTTGACAATACCGATTTTCATTACGATTCCTCATTTCGCACAGGGCTGTTGTTCTCACTATAGTAGTGTAACGCTTGGAGCCTGTTTGATCTGTGATTAAACTCACAGCAGGCAAGTGAGCACGCCATTTCACCTTGTCGCAAATTGCGCTATAATTCTAATGTTGGTACGTGGTGATCCTATCTACATTCGCAGCAGCATTCATTCTTCGGGAAAGGGATTGATTCCAATTTTAAACGTAGCTCATATCATCGGGTCCAAGCAATTCGATCAAGCGGCTTTAGGAGAGCTCTTCGCTTCAGCCAAGGAGATGGAGAATATAACCTTACAGGGGGGGGCCAAGCTTCTTACCGGTAAAATTATGTGTTCGCTCTTCTTTGAAGCGAGTACGCGTACCCGGTTTTCCTTTGAATCCGCGATGCACCGTCTAGGCGGGAGCGTGATTGGCACGGAAAATGCGGCCCAGTTTTCTTCAGCTATCAAAGGCGAAACGCTGGAAGATACGATTCGTGTTGTAAGCGGATATTGTGACTTAATAGTGATGAGACATACAGAGGTGGGTGCCGCACAACGAGCTGCAGCGGTATCGACTGTGCCGATTGTTAATGCAGGGGACGGTTCAGGGGAGCACCCGACACAGGCGCTATTGGATTTGTTCACGATTCAGAAGGAGCTTGGACGGATTGATGGTATACATATTGCTATGATTGGCGATTTGACCTATGGACGGACGGTTCACTCGCTAAGTTACTTGTTATCCAATTATAAAGATGTGAAGATTACTTTTATTGCTCCAGATAACGCGGTTATCCCTCAAGGCGTGAAACAATTTCTTGATGAAAAAGGAATTAACTACGAGGAAACCTCCGACCTCACGAAAGCAGCCGAGACGGTTGATGTCTTTTACCAAACACGCATCCAGAAGGAGCGTTTCCCTTCTCTGGAAGAATATAATAAAGCGGCAGGCCAATATATTATTGATCGGCAGCTGCTTGATCATATGAAGGAGGATGCACTGATTCTTCATCCACTGCCCAGGGCAGGTGAGATTCATGCTGATGTCGACACGGATCCGCGTGCTGCCTACTTCCGACAAGCACAAAATGGATTGTATATGCGGATGGCTATTATTGAGCAATGTTTAAGAGCTAAGTGAACCATATGAGAGGCGATCATCTTCCTGCAATGAGGATAGCCATAACACAAAACCCCAGCAGCATCGGGCAGTTACTCCATCGGAGTGCTGTCCTTTTTGGTATCCATCGAACAAAAAGAATCCGATTGAAATGGAATATGTGTGGATAAATGGTAGTATCATGCAGGAAAGTCATTCGTTTTATTGAATTCTAAAGTGTGGAGCTTTCTGTCAGTGTCAAATCTCAATTACAAAGGAGTGATCTGGATGATTCGAGGAATCTATGAAACTCATTTACAAGTAAGTCAATTGGAACGATCTATACAATTTTATGAAAGTTTAGGATTAGTGATCGATTCTATCAGTCATAGGCGAAAAATCGCTTTCTTCGTATTCAATAAACATACAGAACATGAAACCATGCTTGGCTTGTGGCAAGTGAGCGTTGGAGAAACAGTGAATAAACGTCATATCGCTTTTAATGTAAGCCTTGATCATATAAGGGCGGCAAAAGAATGGCTTGCTGCAAGGGGAATCGAGACCAAGTCTGTTTTTGGCAAAGATGGATCTAAACCGATTGTTCATGCGAATGATCCCGCTGCAGCCATTTATTTTGATGACCCTGATGGGAATGAACTGGAGTTTTACGCCAGAATACCTGGCGAGCCCAAAGTGGTAGACTCAACAAAGTTTTTAAGCGAATGGAATGGAGACCAATCTAGTTAAAACAAGAAGGAGAAAAAGATGAAACCGATTCGTAATTCAGCCAAGGCTGTCATAATCCAAGAAGGCAAACTACTACTTACCAAGAATCAAGATGAACAAGGCTTCTTTTATTTATTTCCTGGTGGCGGTCAAGAGTTTGGCGAGGAATTAATACATGCAGTAATTCGTGAGTGTATGGAAGAAATAGGAACAGAAATCATAGTTCATGATTTGATACATGTAAGAGAATACATAGGCAAGAATCATCAATTTGCAGACTGGGATTCAAATGTTCATCAGGTGGAGTTTTATTTTACGTGTCAGCTAAAGGATACTCGTGCGAGTATATCCAATGGGATTAATCCGGATTCTTATCAGGTAGGCGTAGAGTGGGTAGATCTTGGAACATTAGAAGAAATAAGACTGTATCCAAAGACGTTAGGAACTATCATAAAGAACAAAATGGAATCGAGAATATATATCGGAGATGTGAATTAACGGAAACTGTGAGTGAAGACATAGCGGCCAGGCACAAGAAGGATGAAAAGGAGATGGTCCTAGCCATCTTGTAAAAGTACACCGTGAAAGGCAGAGAGTATAATGAATGAGCTTGTCCGCAATATCAACTGGATGGAAAAGAATAAGGATTTGAATGCATGGTTAGAACAAGACATCAACATAACTCCATTAGATTCTGGACTTGAAGCTGATGTGTTCATGATTCGTACACCGGAATCTCAGTTTGTATTAAAATTATGGAATCGAGATTCTAAGCCAGATATTTCGATTCAATATAAGCTGTTAGAAGGCATGTATAATCGGCAAATTGCAGTTTCTAAACCGTTTGGTTGGGGATTCGATGAGAAACATAATCAAGTGTTATTGACCAGTTTTGATGGTACACCTATCCGTAAACTGAATACAATAAAACTTACAAAAATTGCAAATATACTAACCGAAATACATGATGTGCCTTTACAAGTTTTAGAGAATGCGACAGTGCCCAAATATGATTTTATAAGCTATTTCTTTCCTAAAGTAGACGCGCATGTAGATATAAAACAACTGCTCATACAGCTTGCTTCAAGCTCGAATATGGAACAGAACCGTCTTATTCATGGCGATTATAATTTAGGAAATATTCTTGAATCAGATGGAAAGTATACAATTATCGATTGGACCAACGTTCAATTGGGTGATCCCAGATACGATATTGCATGGTCAATTATCATAATTTGGATATATGCAAGTGAAAGGCATAGTTCAACTTACCGTTCTGTATTTGTAACGAACAACAATTACTCTGAGGATGAGCTAGAAATCTTTGAGGCGATCGCTTGCCTTCGATGGATTCTACTAAACCGAACTGCAAAGCTCCCCAAACGGCATAACACACTGTCTACGATTAGGACGATTTTAATAAAAAATAAGTATTTGAATGAAAAATTGCTTTAAATTAATCTGTTGGACAGCTATCACTTTGGTCAAAAGAGTTGGGCATACAAGCAGTTTCTTCAAATTTGATTGGAAGGGATCTTGGGGAATCATTTTTATGAAGAAAATTATTTTGAGGTATTTACCGTTTTTATACAGGTTGAGAGTTCAACAGCTGATTATGAAGAGGCATATGATTAATTTGAATCCTTCAATACATTACGCCCGTGCTATGAGCACCGAGAAGTTAAGCTTTGTATGTATGAAACATAAGTCTGTTTTAAGAAGAGTCTTGGGAAACTCTGATCCTATGTTACAAGAAAATAAGATAAACAACCTCCGAATAGCTCTTCTGAGTGTAAATGGGGTTACTATTCAATCCGGAGAGACGTTTTCTTTTTGGAAATTGATTGGCAAGACGACAAAGGATAAAGGATACATTGAAGGATTAATGCTATCGAATGGGGAAGTGCGCACTGGTATTGGAGGCGGGCTTTGTCAATTGGCTAATATGTTATTTTGGCTGGCACTTCATACACCACTCAGGATCAAAGAAAGGCATCATCATAGTTTTGATATATTTCCTGATGATCGAAGAATGATACCATTTGGAGTCGGTACGAGCGTCTTTTATAACTATGTGGATTTACAATTTTACAATCCTACGAATTACACTTTTCAATTCAATCTATCTTTAACTGATGATTTTTTGGAGGGATCGATCAGCAGCGATCAGGAATTAAATTATCTGTACAAGGTGGATGAAAGGAAGCATACGTTTTACCAGAAGGAGAACAAATGGTATAGGGGAAATGAAATATGGCGATTAGTATTAAGTAAAGAGGATCGAGCACCAGTCAATGAAGAACTGATCATTATAAATAATGCAGAAGTTAAATATGCGAAATCAAATCAGGTAACTCAGGAAACGAGCTTATCAACTAACAATAATGAGGGAAGTCACTATGAATAAAAGGATTGAAAGGATTCGAAACGAAGAAAGAAAATACCATGAAGCTTGTTACGATAATTATCAATTATTTGAAGAGGGATCTTGGCTGCACAAGCCCGTAAAAACAGTAATGGATACTTTGTCTAACTTCGATTACATGAATAAGCTGATTGTTTTAGATCTTGGTTGTGGTGTCGGTAGAAACAGCATTCCGATAGCCGAAACTTTGAAAACACGAAGTGGAAAGGTTGTATGTATTGATTTAATGCAAGCAGCTCTCAATAAATTATTAAGGTACAGTCACAAATATGGTGTAAGCGACTATATGGAAACGTATCTATCAGACATTGGAGAATATAACATTTCAGATAAGGAATTTGACTACATCATTGCCGTATCAGCATTAGAGCATGTGGAATCAGAACTTAAATTTACACAAGTGTTAGAAAAGATGGTGCGAGGAACGAAAGATCGAGGGATCAACTGTATCATTATGAATACTAACATTCAGGAAATAGATATTTCAACAAGCACGGAGTTAGAGCCTTTAATAGAACTGAATATGACAACAGATCGATCCAAGGAATTGCTTTCGAGAGCCTACGAAGGATGGGAAGTTAACTACACTACTGTAAAGTCGTTGGCGTTCAACATTGAGAGGAATGAACGTGAAATACTACTTAAAAGTGATTGTATTACATATGTAGTTCAAAGGAGATAGTGTAATTCTTCAAAGCATTTTAATTTACTTAACGGATAGGACTGATCCCATGTTTTATGTTAATTCAAGAGCGATAATTGAAAGAGACTATAATAATGAAAGACAAATTGTCATTCAAATAAGAAGTAAGCCAAATGAACCATTCAAGCTTGAACTACCTGGCGGAAGAGTCGAGCCTTATGAGTCCTTGATCCAGGCTCTGAGAAGAGAGGTAAGGGAGGAGACCGGCTTAGAGCTAACTGAAATCGAAGGAGAAGACACAAGAATAGATACAGTTGGGTTGAATCCGGAATTTGAAGTTGAATGTATGCAACCCTTCGCAGCCTACCAAACCATAAAGGGACCGATCGATTCAGTGGGGTATTATTTTAGATGTAAAGCTGAAGGAGAGTTATTAAATAGCGGTGATGAAACGACAGATATAAGATGGATCGATATTCAAGAGTTGTCCGATCTAATTCATAACGATCCGTTACAGTTTTCCAATGTGGATCGGGCAGGGATCATGTACTATTTAAAGCAGGTGGAGGGGTAGTATTTTTTAAAAATCCAATAAATAGAAGAGCTACGGAGAGACTACATGGAACAGGGTGGCTAAATCACTCGCAGATTATGGTGGTTTGTCATGGCATGGTGATCGCCACTTTATTGGAATTAATATCAGAGGATGTCCAGCTATGTGGAGTATATGAATATACTTTAAATCCATAGCATTGTATGTAGGAAAGGAGTAATGGAATGAAGGACTGGGAGGAAGCCCTCACAACATTTTGCAAGCTTTACTTTAATTCTGGAATGCAAATAGATTGGATACTGGTTGGTTCGGTTGGTTCTGTGATACAAGGAGCTGATATGAATCCTAACGATATTGATATATACACTAAGGATTGGGTGGGAGTCGAGCAGTTAGCAGGGTTACTAGAACCATTTCAGTTAGATGAAAAGAGCGATCTCCCTTATCATGATGCAAACTGGCTTTCGTCGAAGGAAGAACCGTATCATACACAGACTTTTTCAACTGGTTTTACTTGGACTAAAGGGAGATGGAGAGTGAACTCGTTTCTTTTGGAAGTCGTACATATTTCCGAATCGGCGGGAATTCCAGATTCAGAGGATGGAGAAGGAATTTGGGAAGGAGGGAAGTATATTTGGAATAAAGCTCGTTATGTTGATTTTGATCATATCCGCATACCACTAATCCCTCTTGAAATACAGCTTGAATCCAATCTCAGACGAAAACGACAAGACCGTATTGACGCCATCATGCATGCACTTAAAGCAGGAGGATTGGACGAGGAGTTACTGAACAAGGCACTCTCTACAAGTCATTATCATTTGGTTAAACAATTGCTCTAGAAGTGTTCAAGCAAGAAATTGCAAAGCAGTATAGTCATGCTTAGGGAGGAGATCATAGATGATTATTGGGTTCCATCACGCTCAAATTACAATTCCGAGAGGGCAAGAGGACGAGGCAAAAGATTTTTATTGCCAGGTCCTTGGATTTAAAGAGATTCAAAAACCGCAATCGTTAATAGGAAGAGGGGGATTCTGGGTTCAAGTTGGCAATCAAGAGCTGCATATTGGCACCGAGGATGGTGTGGATAGATCCAAAACCAAAGCGCATTTGGCCTATAGAGTCGAGGATATTAAGAAAATGGAAGAAGTACTCACACAGCATGGAATTAGTCTATTAGAATCAGTGCCTATTCCAGGCTATGAAAGATTCGAATTTAGGGATCCATTTGGCAACAGAGTTGAATGTATTCAACCGTTATAAGTGCAAGATCGGACCTCGAATCAAAGGGTTAACAAGGATTTTTTGCAAAAGCGTCTAATACATTCGAAAGTAAGCCATACGGCGGCATCGTTTTTCATTCTGGCTTGGAGCTCTTTTTCCTGATCGACTTGTTGAAAATGGGCTTCAAGCGTTGCTTCCAAACAGCTTCGAAGATCATTAATGTAATTCACATAAGGGGAATAATCGTCTAAAAAACCGTCGGCTGTATCGCGGCTCTTCATAATGATAGAAGCAGCTTCGTGATCTGTTATTTTGTAAGTCTCCTTCAACAAATCCTTAACCCCGTTCAGAACCTCGTCATCCTCAAAAAAGTCAGATAAGACCATAACATTCCCTCCCCGGTTAGATATTAAAAGCATGCTGAACAACAACATTGTGCATACCATCCAGTTATGAGAGTATCATAACAAACTTTTGTCGTAAAAAGTTATAGTCGGTTGTTGAAAAATAGCACTCGGTTGTTATGTTATAATGACATCAGCTTAATTTATCCCAGGGGGGAATTATGGATGTTATCGGACGATATTTTAAAAAATAGTGAGATTCAGTTTAAATACCGAGATATCTCTGTGGCAAATTATCCGGGTTTTTACCACTATCATCGAGGCATCGAGATTCTATTCGTTCATCAAGGTCAAGGACATATCATTATGAACCGCAAGATGTATGATTTGAATTCGGGCTGCATCGTATTGATTCAACCGTTCCAGCTTCACCGCCTGAATTTTGAAGTAAGCGATCAAAATCCTTATGAGCGTACGGTTGTGACATTCGAACCTTCGACCTTCGCTCCTTATTTCAAGAGCTTTCCTACTGTTCTGCGATTTTTTGAACATATTTGGAAGGAAGAGCTGTCGAATCAAGTATTCCCAATGGATAGCGGAGCCGCTTATATGTCGGATATATTTGAACGTTACAACACGAAGATGTCAGACCGGCACGGGAATGAGCAGCTCGAAGCGGCTTCCATTTTGCTTATCCACATTTTGGATTACCTGAAATCGTTACTTGAGGATAGTCAGCTTCAAGGGGTTCCACGTACCGAACGTAGTGTGGAAAAAATTATGCAGTGGGTGGAAGAGCACTACACGGAACCCTTTGAGCTTAGTGAACTGGCAGAGGAGCTTCATCTTTCCAGATATCATGTCTCACATCTTTTTCGTAACGAAACGGGAAGCAGCATTACTGACTATGTCATTGCCAGAAGGATCAGGCAGGCCTGCTGGCTGTTAAAAACCGAATCGTTCACCATCGAGCAGATTGGGTCCATGGTGGGAATCCCTAATTTCTCATACTTCTGCCGTATCTTTAAGAAAAATATCGGGGTTACTCCCAAGCAGTACCGTGACAGCTTTATTTAACACAAATCTAGAACGGTTAGTGGAACAGCTTGGCATATTTGCCATAACCGCGTTTCTCAAGCTGTGCTGCTGGGATAAATTCCATTGATGCTGAATTCATGCAGTAGCGTAAACCCGTAGGCTTCGGTCCGTCTTCAAACAGATGACCCAGATGAGAATCAGCATATTTGCTGCGAACCTCTACACGAACATCTCCAAGACTGCGATCCTCCTTAGTCACAATATTGCCTGGTTCCAGCGGCTGCGTAAAGCTCGGCCAACCGGTGCCTGAATCATATTTATCCTTGGAGCTGAACAGCGGTTCACCAGAGACGATATCGACATAGATGCCGTCTTGTTTGTTATCCCAATATTCGTTGTGGAACGGACTTTCGGTTCCTTCATGCTGTGTCACATCAATTTGAAGTGCGGTCAATGTTTTTAATTTTTCGTTCTTGTTAACATTTTTGTAGGGTTCTTCCTTTGGTGTCAGCTTCACTTCGAGATCGGCTCCCCATATTTTGCTGAAATACGCGTCACGCCCTGAGGCTTGGCGATAGCTGTTGTAATGGTCGGGATTTTTGAGATAGTAGTCTTGATGATATTCCTCGGCTTTATAAAAGGTAGACGCGTTCCGAATCTGCGTCACAATCGGCTTGTTAAATCGGCCTGATACGGAGAGTGCTTTCATGGAAGCCTCGGCCAGCTGCCGCTGCTCCTCATTGCGGGCAAAGATGGCTGTTGTATAGGACTCGCCGCGATCGAAGAATTGTCCTCCTGAGTCTGTGGGATCAATCTGCCGCCAATACACCTGCAGCATTTCTTCATAGCTGATTATGCTCGGATCATAACGAATTTCTACTGATTCCAGATGGCCTGTCGTTTCGGTGATAACATCATTATACGTAGGATTATTGAGGTGTCCGCCTGTGTACCCGGATACAACGCTCAGAACTCCGGGAATTTTCTCGAAGGAGGATTCCATACTCCAAAAGCAGCCTCCGGCAAAAAGTGCAATGTCTCCGAGCACGTTCGAATAACGAGAGGCTGGCGTATATGGTGACGATCAAGAGCACAAGCGGAGTTGCCAAAAGCATCCATTTTTTCATATTCATCGTATCGATCACCTCCGGACTATCTACCACTATTATAAAGCCAAATCCTTACAATAGTCTTACGTATTGTCTACGATGAAGGATAACTTTTGAGATTTTTTTCAAATACTCGGTCCAGAAGTGGGCTAGGAGAGGCAGACTTATGGTTTGTGATATAATGGAAATAAAAAAGAAACGAAGGTGTATCGTATGCCTGCATATATTGCGCTGCTCCGCGGGATTAACGTGAGCGGACAAAAGCTGATCAAAATGGTTGAGTTGAAGCAGATGTTTGAGCAAATGGGCTTTGAACGGGTTCAGACCTATATCCAAAGCGGAAATGTTCTCTTTATAACAGAAGACGCCGAGACGGCATTGAGATCAAATATTGAGCAGCGGATTCAGGAGGTGTTTGGTTTTGACGTCACGGTTGTGATCAGGACAGTTGAACAAATGGAGTACATAACTAACCATTGTCCATTCGAGGCAGACCCAACGTCTGCAGTAGAGAAGGTCTATATCGCACTACTCGCGGAGAAGCCGTCTGCGGATAACATAGCGAAGCTGCTGCTCTGTACAAGTGAGATCGATGAGTTCCAGCTCTCCAGCTCTAAGCTTGAGGTCTACATACTATGTCGGCAAAGCATTCGTAAATCGGTATTTACGAACAATTTTTTGGAAAAAAAGCTGGGGGCAGCCGCTACCACTCGTAATTGGCAAACGATGAGCAAGCTTACTGCTTTGGGAAAAGCTCTGACCACAGAAAGCTGATCAGCTGTTTAAAAATCAGGTGGAAGAGGTAATAAATTAAGCGGACTGCGAACCACAATACATAGAAAGAGGCGAAATGATGGGATTTAAACCGTATTCGTATTTGATTTTTTTATTATCCGACTCTAGCTGGGATATGATCAACTTCGCGGAGCGTCTGAAATTGAAATTCAGCGCCCCTAACACACAGATTGAAGCGTCCGATCAAGTGACGGTTATGACAATTGACAGCTGGAGCTTCCGCATTGATTACAACCAGGATCCGTCCGTCGTGGAAGAGTCAGCCGAGATCGCTCAAGCGTATGCAGTCGATCACGTAGATCAGGAACGTATTGCCGCATGCAGCAGAAGACTTGAAACGAGTGGGGATGCCGATCCTGATATGGATTATTTTAACGATGTGATGATTTTTCTGGAATGGATCGAGAAGGAATACCCGGTGGCTGTGTTTGATAGTCAGGAAGGCTTTTTATAGACAGTGGTTGGGTCAGGGGGATAGCTTGGATGACAGAGCAACGAGAAGGCTTGGGAGAACCGTCTATTTTGAAAAAAAGACTGCTCGCTTTGGCTGCACTGGATATTATTGTATGTGATGAGGAATGGCTGCGGTATCACTGCTTTGATACGAATTGGACTGAAGAGCTATCGTTGGCCAAAGTAGATAATGGCTCGGGTGACCATCTGTATATTGTGTTCGGGTCGCAGGGGGTTATTTTGAAAGGCTTCGATCATGAATCGGCACTCAGCCCCCACGCTGGTGACGTCTATGAGGTTTGGCCGGGCATATATGATCAAGTACCGAATGCGCTGATGGCTTATCTGCAAGACCCCGCCTTGGAGCATGATGTGGTTTCCTTTTGTATATGGCGAGCAAGCAATGAGGGCCAGTGGCAGCAGGGAGAGGTCCAAATTCCGCAAGGAGCCGATGATGGCTCATGCTGGTTGTTGGGGACGATTAGTAAATCACATGAGGAATATGTTGAATGGGCGGAAGGGTATTATGACCTTTCATTGGATAAGGAGACGGTCAAACAGATTTTTGCAGGAGCCCCAGTTACAGCAGACATGATTCACTTACTTGATCCAGGCAGGGATGCTGAACAAGCACTCTTGGAGCTGCATGCATTAGGATATTCATAAGAAATAAAGAATCAAATTCCTTAAAAAAGGGTAATGATAGGAGAAGAAGCCGTACATATTGCTTCTGAGCCTATCTTTTTTATGTGAAAGGACTGACAAGCATGAAACGAAAAGGAACCTGCAAATATACAATACCTCTTATGCTATTAACCCTGGCGATGGCCACGGGCTGTGGCTCCAATACCAATTCAAGCAGCAGTGCTTCGATGACCGTTCCGTCCGTAGCGAGCGGAGGGCAGACAAGCGGTACAGGCTCTGCTAATAATTCGGGGTCCTCTGGGGCATCCAATCCGTCTCAAGATAGCACAAGCACGGGAGCTGCTTCTCCATCAACAGATGCAGCGAAGCCAGCCGAGCAGCAAATTCAAACGATGCTGACAGATATGCATCTGCTCGGGGATAAGCTTGGGTATGCTTGGGGAGTGACGTCTAAGGAATTCAGGCTGTACCGTACAGAAGATGGGGGAGTGAAATGGACGGCTGCTTCCCCAACCCCGAACGGACATTCCTTCCAAGCGTCACCACAAGACAATGCAGGTGTTTTTGTACTGGATCGCGATCATATCTGGGTGTTTCAGCCTGGACAAAATGAATCCAAGTCCCAGCTGCTCCGCACGAAGGATGCGGGTAAGACTTGGGAAACGGCAGAGCTGCCCAGTATGGTAAGAGCGATAGGATTATATTTTATCGATCAAAGTCATGGATGGCTGCTAAGCTCGTCAGATGCGGCCATGGGCAAGTCCGAGAAATCTTTATATGTGACCGAAGATGGAGGTGCGAGTTGGAAGCAGATTATGGAGAACACCGGCTACCTGCCTACAGATAATCCGACTCCTCAGGCGATTCCACAAAGTGGACATTCACGCGGGATGAGCTTCAGGGACGCCATGACTGGATTTGTTCCGTTAGAAACGATAGATGGTAAGCCGGAATTGTATGGAACGCGTGACGGCGGTCATACATGGAGTGCAATCCCCTTACAGATACCTGCAGCAACGAATGAAATCTATTATTCGATTGCCGCGGCGCCACAATTTTGGGGATCAGATCGGATGAAGGGATGGTTTCCGGTCATTGTAAGAGGGAAGGATACCCAATATTTTGACGGCTTTTTTACTACGGACGGCGGACAAAACTGGACGTACACAGCGTTAAATACAGTGCCTGCTGATCAGGCGAGCACGAGCTACGACATTACTTTTGTCAACGATAAAGAAGGCTGGTACTTAAAGGACGGAAGCTTCAGCCATACCGAGGACGGAGGCACTACCTGGAAAAAGCTTGCTGCTGATCCTGTACTGTCAGAAGCGTCCCAAGCATTCCCTTATACACTTAGAATGGAATTTACCGAGGGCGGGACCGGTTGGCTGCTGCTGAGGAATGAAGCCTCGACTGGCTCGAGATTACTGCAAACGAAAGACGGCGGCGCCACATGGCAGATGCTGTGATATATGGATTGAGGTTGGCCAGCGATGGTCAGCCTCTTTGCAAAATCCAATCCTTCTGCTATAATTAATTAGTAAATATTACGATTAAATCCGTTGATGATCAACAACGTAGTCGGAATAATGATTTTAATATGAAGGAGAATTGTTGCATAATGAGTAAAAGCAGTACTAATAACCGTCTTCCCCGTGCGAAGGGAATCGATATGGCCTCTATATATACCCCCAAAGAGTGTGCTCGTAAGGTCAGACATATTGTTCTCCATCCCAGCAATAAACAAATTGTTGAGGAGTTCATCAAGATTATTCATATGAAAGAAAAGTTTGAAGAGCACGACGTTCCTATTCCGAATAAGGTTGTCATGTTCGGCCCCCCGGGAACCGGAAAAACGCTAACGGCCTTTTATATCGCTCAGCAGTTGGACATTCCTTTAATTGTGGTTCGATTGGACGCGATTATTCACAGCCATCTTGGGGAAACTGCGAGCAATATGCGTAAAATATTTGATTATGCCAAGTCATCGCCTTGCGTTCTGTTTCTCGATGAATTCGATGCCATTGCCCGTACCCGTGATAATAGTGATGAGATTAAAGAAATGGCCCGCGTCGTCAATACGTTATTGCAATGTCTGGATGAATTTCAGGGGGACAGTATTTTTGCAGCGGCAACGAATTTGGAGGATGAGCTGGATCAGGCGGTATGGCGTAGATTTGATACCAAAATGGTCTATCACATGCCTGATGTGGCGAGCAGGAGGGCGTACATTCGCTTGCTGATTGCTGACTTTGAGCAGGAAGATTTATTGTACGAACCCATCACAGACTTACTGAGTGGCTGCAGCTTTGCAGATATTGAACAGATTGTACTGAAGGCGAAGCGAAAAGCCATTATTGAGAGTAGTCCTTTGACCTTTGATCATATGCGCGGCTCCTATATGGAATACAAACCTAAGGTGATGGCAGAACCTGTGCCGATCAATTAAAATACAATGTGTTACATATGTTAGCGGAAACGTCGAACGGCTGCATCTGCTGCGCACTTCGAGATGATTTGCTGCTGGAAAATGTGATATGGGATGTTGGGTTAATTATGATCAGTCCCGGGAACCAGCTGTAGAGGGGAGAATAAGATGACAACCGTGAATACGGACAATCAGGAAGAGCTGGTATGCTCCCAGCAAACACGCGAGCAATGGAAACGCAGAGAACGGGAGTTGAGCGCGTGGGTGGATCGTGATAAGCAGATTCGGATACCTAAGCAAACCGTGCCTCTTGGTCATATGGATATCATCGTAGATGCCGAGCTGCATGGCGCATTAACCCTGCTCAAGCAGCTGCAGATTCCGACAGAATTTTCTTGTGCAGGTGTCAGCATACTGGATGATCCGGAAAATCATTCCTTATATGCTTACATAACCTTGCTGGCTTCTGAACAGACGGACCGGTTTATTCAGCTGGCTTTACAGCAAATGAAGCATCGCTTGCTGGTCACGTATGAGCCTGCCCGCTGCCGCTATGATCTATCTTCGTTTTATATCGGTCATAATCGTTCCTTTTGCATGCTGATGGAGTATTGCGCACGAAAGCTCTTATTCAATCCTTAACCTGCCAATTTGTGATCTTGCACTGAAAAACTTGGCGATTCGGTCATTTTTTGATAAAGTGATAATATATACATGTGATCATGTGTCATCAATGACTTCGCAAAGCTTGCAGAGATCAGAAAGGATTGTGAAGAGCAGTGTCAGAAAGCCATAATGTGCAGGATATGCTGGCGGTCATGTCGAGAAATGGCTGGAGAATTACAGATCAGCGTAGAACGATGGCACAAATTTTTGCCAATCAGGATGGATATTTATCTCCCAAAGATGTTTATGATCAAATGACTGTTAAATACCCAAGCGTAAGCTTTGATACCGTTTACCGAAATCTTCGTATGTTAAGTGAAATGGGTGTTTTGGAGCAATTTTATTTTATGGACGGGGGTCTGAAATTCAAGGGCAGCTGTCTTTCCCATCATCATCACCATTTAATCTGTGTGAACTGTGAGAAAACCTTGACCTTCGATTATTGTCCTATGGAACAGCAGATGGTGCTTCCCGGAAAGTATAAAATATTAAACCATCGGTTTGAGGTTTATGGAATATGCGAGGAATGCCAAAATAATCCACCTACAACATAAAAGCCGAGCATTAGGCTCGGCTTTTTTTGCTGTATTTATTTCTTGCTACCGTATCTTTGGTTGAAACGATCCACACGGCCGCCAATTTCGGCATTACGCTGCTTGCCTGTGTAGAAAGGGTGAGAAGCGGAGCTTGTTTCAACACGGATTACCGGGTAACTGCTGCCATCCTCCCATTCCATGGTTTCATTAGAGCTTTTCGTCGAGCCTGTCAAAAACTTGTAGCCGCTGCTCACATCAAGAATAATAACCTCTTGATATTTGGGGTGTATGCCTTCTCTCATTTCTCAACATCCTGCCTCTCGTTTAATTGTAATAATTACACTATGATAAATATTATATCTGATAGCTGCTTCCAAAGTCAATATGGCTTCCAGTGACATTGCAACATCATAGCTGGCTTATGTAATTGTTATTTTTTGTTTGTTGTGAAGGGCTTTCCGGCATTTACTCCTGAATTCATTAGTTGTACATGAGCTTCGATAGAAAATGTACTATCGGCAAAATGCTGCTGCCAGTCGGGTTCCCACTTCTTCCAAAGCTCGCGATGCCAACGATGAAGCATGGTTCCAATCCCGATAATATCGGCTTTCTCTTTTTGCAGAAGGAGCAGCATGTCACTAAGCTGCTTCTTTAGCAATTGCTCGACGCGTGCCGTAAAGCGATTGATATCCTTTTCGGTCAGGATTTGGGAGCAGCTGAGTTCGCCCACGTTTCCTTCAACATCGAGAATGATGTTAAGAAATAATTCCTGGTCCTTTACACTGGGCTTAATCTGCGTGTGCAGCTTGCTGATTTGAAAGGAGTCGCTGCTTTCGAAGTCGTCATCCACGCTTTTTTTGCAGGGAAGGTTAAGAAACCCGCCTTTGTATTTGTTCATAAGCATGAGTAAATAAGGGGTTTTATGACTGGGAATAAAACCGCTCATAGTCCCCTTAGGGAAATTGATAATAGCCATGCCTGTTACCTTTGCAAGCTCCTGTGTATCGTTAGACTTGTTGACATAGGGAATCACGGTTGTTGTGGAAGGCCCATTGGCTAATACGCTAAGGTCAGTGAGCGTCACCTCCATAGTTTTGCCGGATTGATCCTGCGCCAGCTGTTCGATCGATTTGAGCTGCTGACCGATGGTACTTTCAATTAAAGGTCTCATCGATAAATAAGAGCTTGAAGGTCCATGCGTAATCATAATAGCCGTTGTTCCACGAGGCTCATGGGATCGTGTGAAGAAATCGAGCAGATCACCAATATTGCGATGTGCAGCGATCTCCTCGCTTATGAGCAGTACCCGCATATGACTCCATTGCAGCTTTCGTCCCAGATTGTTGGTTGCATCGCGTGAAGCTCCAAATACAGTTGGATTTTCACTGATGATATCTACAAAGCTTGCCCCTCTGGTAGATTCCATACTTGGAGTACTGGAACCACCCGGCTTGTAGATTTGCGAAGTTAAGCGGATTTGACCACCTTCTGTTTGATCAATGGCTGCGGCTTGGACGAAACCCCAGTCGGTGAGCTCAAGCTGATTCCAGCAAGCAGACAAAGTGATTGCACATATGGATAGACATAGGGCTATGAAAAGCGATCTCAATAGAACCCTCTCCTTCAGGAAATGCGATCACGACGTCCGCGCCGATGAATTCGTCGGTTTCGGGGTGAACGCAAAAAGTATTGAAGTGGGACGCGAATGAACATATCCCGCAAATCCCTGATTTTAAGTGGTGCAAATGAAGACAGATAGGGTTGACCCAAGGCTTGCAGGCAAGTTAAGTGCAGGAGGGTTAGCAAAGCAATCGCCATAAGGCCAAAGCCTCCCAGAAGAGCAGAAGCAATCATGAACGGGAAACGCAATACCCGGATTGCGATGGCAATATCGTAATGAGGGATTGCAAAGGACGCAATGCCGGTCAACGCAACGACAATAACCATGATGGGTGAGGCGATTTTAGCCATGATGGCAGCCTGTCCGATGACGAGCGCTCCTACAATACTGACTGCCGACCCTACAGGACGCGGGAGACGAATTCCAGCTTCACGGAGCAGCTCAAATAAGAACTCCATAATTAAGGCCTCCACAAAAGCAGCAAAGGGAATGCCTTCCCGAGTATCTAGGATAGCAAGCAGCAGTACGGTAGGAATGAGCTCGGGATGAAAGGTAGACAGGGCAATATAGATGCTCGGCAAGGTAAGTGCTATCGTGAAAGCGATCAAGCGAAGTAAACGGATAAAAGAAGCGAACACCGTCCTGACATAATAATCCTCTCCGGTTCCGAGAAATTCAACGAACAAAGCAGGACAAATCAGAATCATAGGTGAGTTCTCAACCATCACAATGATTTTTCCATCCAGCAAAGCAGCCGCAGCGGAATCAGTCCTTTCGGTATAGCGAACCTGAGGAAAGGGGGTGTAATGCGAATCCTCGATCCAATCTTCAATGTATGAGGTCTCAAGCACCTCGTATTGTTCAATTCCTTTAATACGATTACGGAACTCTGCCAGTACCTCGGGGTTGACGACATGCTTCAAATATCCAAAAGCGATTTTGGATTTTATTTCACTGCCCGCTGTAAAAAATTCGATTTTAAACTGAGAATTTTTAATTCGCTGCCGAAGCATCCCCAGATTCGTTTCCATATTCTCGACGGTACCTTCACGGGGACCATGGACGACAGGTTCATTAACCGGCTCGGTTACCAGCCTTGTAGCAGGGCCTTCTGTCGGGTAGCCAATGGCTTGATCCCATTCATCCAAAAAGATAACTATATATCCTTCCAGTATATAATCATAAGCATCGTTTAAGGTTGTAATAAGACAAAATGGTTGTGTGGAGCCTCCGTGGTTATGTAAATAATCGCTGATCAGCTTTGGAGTAATGGGGGCGGAAATCCCGGTTTGATGATGGATCATTTCGAGAAGTGTGTGCATGATGAAATGATTTTTATTCATATTTACAAGCGAGCTGCAATAGACGGTCATCGCTTCGTGCTGTTGATCAGCTCCGTAGGTCCATGCTTCGAAATGGATGTCCTGGCAATTGGATAATTCGCTCTCCATACGTGCTTGGTTTTCGGCTAAGCGGCTGCAAATGTGCTGCAGAGGTGGTTTTGCTATGCTCACATCCATGACTCCCATCCTCGTTATTTGGTCATATTCTTTATCCAGGTTATGAATGCGAATAGAAAGATGAGACTGCATCCAACAGCTATCACCGTAAAGGGCCAGATCACATACACCTGCTGTTCAAAATCAGCTGGATTATTAAACAGGGTCAATGACAGCAGAATACAAATCAGAGTGATTGGATAGATCAGAGTCTGTTCATTCGACAGGTGAAATAGCTGAACGATGATTTGGTTCAAGACGAGCAGGAGTATGGTTGCTTTCATGTATGAGCCCAGAATCAAGGCGATGGCAATTACTGCTTCACTACGCTGAAAAATTTCAGGAACCTGAATTTCACTGGCCAGTCGGTACAGGGAGTAATTATAAGTTGCAGCTGCAGCTCCAAAAGCCATCGTTGTGCACAAGGTGGAAAGGATCAGCACGACCGCGGTATAAGTAAATGCGGTGTAAAGCTTGGCGATTGCTGCTGGAGCATCCTTGCGGTTGACGAATGGAAGGATCATGGAAAACAGAGCCACTTCACCAAAAGGAAATCCGCCTGCTATGAAGAAACCATGAAGTACCGGTTTAAACCCATTATCCAACAAAGGCAGCAGCCGTTCAGGATCATACAAGGGAATAGCGATGATAAGAACAGCGAACGAAAAGATGACTAACAGGGCAACCAAGAGAACAAACATCCTCGCCGTGACTTGGATACCTGCACGTGCAGTTAAAGCGGCTATGATCAAACTGATCGAATTGAACACATAAGGTGGGGTTTTATCCATCATAACCGTGGTCAAAAAATTACCGATTCCAGCATCAACAGCCGGAATCGCAAAGAGCAGCATGCCGATCAATGGAAGAGCGATAACAATGGTCATCGCATTGCCAATTAATCGCCGACTGTAACCAATCAGACTCATTCCGTCATGCTTGTTATAGAGGTACAGGACACAGGTCAGAACCACGATCCCGAAGCCATAAGCAAGCAATAAGGACATCCATGCATCATTGCCTGCTGCTGCTGTGAGTGGATTTGGAATATAAACGATTGCTGAACCGACCGATACGGCAAACAGCAATGTTGCAAGCTGTACCGGTGATATTGAAGATAGGGGTAGCTTCTCTCTCATATACCATCACCTTTTCTTTAGCGACTTACATCCAGATAGTTGACGATTTTCTTGGCGGGTCCCCCATAGAGAGTATTCAGAACATCTTCAAAACCCGGTCCAGACACTAATGTTGAAAAAAGCAAGGACAGATAAATAGAAGGAAGCAAGCATAAGACATAAAGGATTGTTGATTTGCGGTCCAATCGCTTGAAATTATGCCAATCTCCAAGGATCAATAGGGCAAACAACAATACGGATATGCATATTTTCTCCAGCATGCTTGGACGCCTCCAATCACAATTGGAAATATCTCCTATAGCATTCCTTGTCAGTTGATTCCTTATACTATATGACAAAACAATAGTATATTTATGGTAAAATATGACAAAGTAAGAGGTTCCAATAAGTTGCCTGCAACGCAATGAAGCCCGCAGCTTTTCGACTGTGGGCTTCATGGATGCTGCTATAAAGCATGCTCATCAATCCTTAATCCCGGGCAATTGGGACTCGATTTCCCGAACAAGCGCTCCGTACATATCCTTTAACATCGTAATTGTGATTAGCTCCGGGGTGTTCATAATTTCTTCCTGTGAATGTGAATTCAGAATGCCTTCCAGGCCATTGTAATTTAATTTGAGATCCTTGTAGGTTTGATCCATTTTTTCCAGTACGACGCCAATCAGAGTAGAATAGTGTTCCATTTGCCAACCACCTTGTTTCATATTTAAAAGAACTCAATGATTATGGGGACAATTGTAAACTGATGAAGGATCGTCGTCAACCAATCACCATGCCTCCTTTATCTATACCCATTGCTATTCACAGCGTATAAATTTCCTTACATGGTACCGCCGTTTTGGCGAATTTCAACAGGAATTTCTTCTGGCCCTTTATTGATATATTTGTATATAAATGTGCCGATCTTGGCTTCATCAAAGCTTGCCAGCTCCATCGTTTTGGTCCAGGCTGTCACGACAACCTCCTTGTCCGTTTGTACGTTACCGTAGGGTACAGCAAGAACGCCGGAGCCTGCTTTTTTATATTGAGTCAGCGCCGTGATTTTGGCGATCAGCTCAGGCGATGCCTCAGGATGGTAATAAATAATAATATCGCCATGCTCCAAGTTGTGGACCAACATCTCGTTAGCAGGTTTTTCTTTGTAAAAACCATATTTCAAATCGTGTGGACTGTGCGTACCTGATGTAGGGATTTTCATCTCATAGGTCACAGGGGCTTCCGAATGTCCTCTTCCGTAATCTTTATCGTCGGTTACCTGGATCGCAGCGTTATAATTCAGATTCTCAATATTCGTTTTACTGGCTGCATTAAGAATTGCGTAAATTCCCACAACAACAATAGCCGCGCCAAGCAAGGAATGCGAGAGGATGAGAATGGTTTTATTTTTCTTTTTCAAGGCGACCTTTTCGGCCTTTTTCAAGCCGCTCGTATTTTCCTTTTTTAATTGTGAAGCATACACATAACCAATAATGGATAATGCCAGAACGATCAATCCAATATACAAAAGCAAAGTACTCGTACCACCAGTCCCATGCTGCATATTCGCGTGCATATCCATATTCATTTCCAGCCTTGCGTTCATCATGCTTAATCCTCCTCAATTATACTCCTATTGCCCTTCAATGCCCGGAATCAACTTCACACTATGTATTGTAGTGTATCAATTAAGTATTTTCAAGTATCCATGGACTCCAACAATTTCCACATAATCAGACTATGATTAACAATTAGCTATTGACGATTTTGGGGAACACGTTTATATTTATATTGTTTCATATGAAACAAAAAAGTTTGAGAGGAATGAGTTCCTATTGAGTATTTCGGCAACGATTCGGGGTAGAAGGAGCATTCGTCGTTTTAATGACCGCATAGTTCCAAGCGATGTGATACTGGGAATTTTAAATGATGCTATATGGGCGCCTAATCATGGACTACGGGAGCCGTGGCGATTTATTTATGTTGAGAAACCGGAAGCCAAAGAAAAAATGGCTGAGTTGATGTTTGAAGCAGGGAGTCATCTGAAACGGTTGAAGCTTTTACCTGAGAAATTAAAGCAGGTGATGAAACGTAAAATCGTTCAGATTCCCGCCAACCTGATCGTAGTTATGAAGCAGGATAGCAATGCTCACAAGCAGGAGGAGGATTTTGCTGCGGTATGCTGCTTGATGCAAAATGTACAGCTGCTGGGCTGGGAGCAGGGACTCGGCATGATATGGTCATCGATGGAATTTATTTATTCCCCTATTTTTTATGAAGGCATGGGAGTGAAATCCGGAGAAAGAGTTGTGGGTATTTTGCATATGGGCTATTTTGACAAGGTACCTAAGCCTGGAGCACGAACGCCAGCGGATAAGAAATTAACAATCATGTAATGATCATTGTTTCGTTTGAAACAAAATGTTATGCTGTGGGGTGGTTTCACAATCAACCGAACCTGAGCTATAATGATTCATGAGATCTGGATGCAAGGAGTCGTTACCACCCATGGATATGAATGAGTCTACGAAGCATGCGATATTTGAGTTGGGCGTGAGGATTTTTTCGCAGCACGAACAAAGCATGGCCCGGATCAAGGATCAGATATTACTGGAAGCTGAAGATAGTAAAATGAATATAAACAATCTCAATCTGACTGATATCCACGTCATTGCCTGTATTGGATCGTATGAACCGATAAATGTAACCTCTATCGTCGAGAAAATAGGTGTTTCCAAAGCCAGTATTTCGAAGATAGGGGTCAAGCTGCACAAAATGAAGCTGATTCGGCGAACACAGCTGAACGATAATAAAAAGGAAGTTTACTTTCTGCTGACCGCAGAAGGGCACAGGCTGCATAAGCTTCATGAGCGAATCCATAACGACATTGAAGCTTCGATTGTTCGGTTTCTATCCGCTTATACACCTGAGCAGCTGCTTTTTGTCAAAGGATTACTGCAGGACGCCTTGGATTATACAACGATGCTGAATCCAGCCGTGAAGTAAAGAAAATCTCAGCTGTGAGAGGGCATGGCCGTATCAGGTCACAACCTCCGTATGCGCAACGTTTCCCCACTCATCCCAGGAGCCCTCGTAGGGACTTACATGGGAGTATCCGAGTAATCGCAAGACGAAGTATGTATGTGCGCCTCGCTGATTGGACTGGCAGTAAGGGACAATCGTTAGCTCCGTTTTAAGGCCTGCAGCTGCAAAATCCTGCTGTAACGTTTTGTAATCCTTGAAGCGTACAACACCTTGCTCATCTGCTGCAGCGAGTGCATCCTTCCATTCCTTATGAATCGCTCCCGGAATATGACCGCCTTTAAGGTTGGACCGCTGATCGCTGCCGGTGTATTCTTCCCGTGATCGAACATCAAGCAGAAGACTGTTGTTCAATCCAGCCTGAATGTTATTTCGTGAAGTAACTCGTTGCTTATCAGCGGTTAATGTGAGGGAGCCTTTTGACACAAACGGTTGCTCCTCCGATTCCTCCTTACCAGTTGCAATCCAGGCGATATATCCGCCATTCAGCAGTTTAACCTGATCCCGCAAACCATAATATTCCAGTACATAAAAGACTCGTGTCGCTAGAACACCGCTCCCTTCATCATAGACAACAACCGTTGTTCCATTGCTCACGCCCGATTGCTCCAGCAGCTCTTTGACAGTATCTTCCGAAGCGAACGCATACTGAGATGGGTTCTTTAAAAGTTTGGCATCAATATGGATCGCGCCGGGGATGTGTCCAGCTTCATAGCCTTTAGCCCGGGCATCCAGCAGCACGACCTCTGTGGAGCCGAGATTCGCTTCGACCCAAGGAACATCAACAAGCAAATGTCCATTAGGATAAAATTCGTTGTGGGCAGTCATAATAAATCCTCCTTGTTAAATGATAAAATGATGTATGGGATGAAGTGGATACAGTGTCGGAATCAACCGAGACCGAGGTTTTCCCGCAAGGTCTGCTTGTCATAAGCTGTAGGAAATAACCCTCTACGCTGCAGCTCGGGAACGACCAGTTCGAGAAAATCGTCCGTCCCCCCGAAGCTGAGCTGTGGCATAACACTGAATCCATCAGCCGCCTCTTCTAAGAACCAAGTCTCCATCAAATCCGCGATATGCTCAGGTGTACCCACAGCCTGGAGCTGACCGGCACCTACCCAATACTTGTTCAGCAGTTCACGTATCGTCAGCTTCTCTGTGGCGATGATCTTTCTAACCATCTGGTGAAAGGTTTGATACGCATTAACTTGACTTGGCTCAGGAAGCTCGGGGAACGGATCATCAAGCGAATAGACCGAGAAGTCGATTCCGAGTAAGTTCGATATAGACATCACTGCTCGTTCAATAGGGGCAATTTGTTGAAGCTCGTTCGCTTTTTCCTGGGCTTCCGCATCCGTTGCACCGACAATGACGAGCAGCCCTGGCAATATTTTAATACTGTCCGGAGAACGTCCCGCCGCCGCTGTCCTTGCGCGGATATCCTGATAGAACAGCTTGGCATCCTCCAATGAATTTTGAACGGTAAAAATAAGCTCGGCATATTGGGCGGCAAACTGTTTGCCTTCTTCTGATGCGCCTGCCTGGACGAGCAGGGGTCTACCTTGTGGAGGGCGCATAATATTCAGTACACCACGAACCTTGAAATACGTCCCTTCATGATGAATATCATGAACCTTGTCGACATCGGCGTAGATCCCCGAGGCTTTATCCTGAACCAGGGCGTCTTCCTCCCAGCTGTCCCACAATTTGAGTACGACCTCTGCGAATTCATGAGCTCTTTCATAACGCTCTTTATGGCTGGGCAACTGCTGCAGACCAAAGTTAAAGGCTGTGCGCTCCACGCCCGTGGTCACCATGTTCCAGCCGGCTCGGCCCCCACTGATATGATCGAGTGAAGCGAATATTCTTGCAAGATTGTAAGGCTCGTTAAAGCTTGTAGAAACGGTGGCAATCAAGCCTATTTTCTCCGTTACTGTAGCAATGGAGGATAACAATGTCAACGGCTCGAACCCCAGGATGGGACCATGCTGGACAGCCTTTGCCTCAATAGACAGCCCATCCGCGATGAACAGCGAATCAATTCGTGCAGCCTCTGCCTTAATGGCAATCTGTTGAAAATGTTTAATGTCATGTACTTCCTCCAGCCTTGTACTGGAATGGCGCCAGGCTCCTCGATGAGAACCCGCATTGTTCAAAAACAGATTTAAGATCATTCTACGTTTGGATGGGCTCATCATTCATCACCTTTTTTAAGTTATTGTTTGAAGCTTGAGCTCTCAATTCCTTGTCGTATATAGGATTATATTATTGTAATATTTTCCAACGATATTGTAAACTATTCAGATTGAAATAGTTGGATATTATTTTAAGTTGTTGATATTTCGTAATTGAGAGGTATAATTTTAAATAATCCATTTTGTAAATGAATACGATAGCCAACACAAGTTAGGGGATAAGTTATGCGCATCATCATGTCGTTTCTGAAGCCTTACCGGGTTGCCATGGTCATTGCTTTGTTATTGATGCTTGTTGAATTAATGGTCGAGCTGTTTCATCCGCTGCTCATGTCCAAGGTCATCGATAACGGAATTGTTCATCAGGATTTCTCTGTCGTGCTGTTCTGGGGAGGCGTAATGATTGTTATTTCCTTGCTTGGTTTTGTAAGCGGAATTGTAAATTCATTCTTCGCGGCTCATGTCAGCCAGAACTTCGGATTCGAGATTCGCAAAAGCCTGTTTACGAAGGTACAATCGATTCCTTTTGCCCAGTTCAATCAATTTCAGACCTCTTCCTTAATTACGAGAATTACAAGTGACGTTACCCAGCTCCAAAATACGGTATTTATGGGCTTGCGAATCATGATGCGGGCTCCATTGTTTATGATCTTTGGTATGGTGATGGCGATGATGGTCCATTTTAAAGTGGCGCTTATTCTAGTCGTCATGACGCCGCTGCTCTTATTGTTATTAGTCTGGATGATGAAGAGAGCGTTCTCATTATTTCGCTCTGTGCAGGAGCGGCTGGATCAAACCAATGGGGTGCTTCGGGAAAATTTGATGGGAATCCGGCTCATTAAAGCGCTTGTAAGGGGCAATCACGAAATCAAGCGTTTCACGCAAACCAATGAAGCGTTGATGGACCGTACGATGGCGGCTCTGCGATTAATTGAGCTGACCATACCGCTGCTGCTGTTGGTGATGAACCTGAGTATCCTGTTCATTCTCTGGTCAGGACATTTGCAGGTGAATACAGGGGATGCGACGATCGGCCAGATTGTAGCAGTCGTCAATTATGCGACGCGGATTACAGGCTTATTCTCTACGATCTCGATGCTGGTCATGGCTCTTTCGCGGGCCAAAGCCTCAGTGACAAGGGTAGCCGAGGTGTTAAGCTCACCTGAGGATATTGACAATTCCGTGCCCGTATCAGCTGCACATCAAATAACGGAGGGCAGTATCGTATTTGACAAGGTATCGTTCCGATATCCCGATATGACCGAGGATGTGTTGAAGTCGATTTCCTTTAAGGCTCGTCCAGGGGAAACCATTGCTGTGCTTGGAGCGACCGGCTCGGGGAAAACCTCCCTGTTCCAGCTCATACCCCGTTTGTATGAGTCGACACAAGGCAGTATTAGGATCGATGGACATGAGATCCGAACCTTCAACCCGAGCGTGCTGCGAAGCGAGATCGGTTATGTACCTCAGGAGGTTGTGCTGTTCACCGGAAGCGTGAAGGAGAACATCATGTGGGGCTATGATAATGCCACGATGGAGGAAGTGATCGAAGCCGCCCAAAAAGCCCAAATTCACGAGACGATCCTGAGCCTGCCGCAGCAGTATGAAACGATTGTCGGGCAAAAAGGTGTTAATTTGTCAGGCGGCCAAAAACAGCGGATCTCGATTGCCAGAGCGTTACTGCGCAAGCCCAAGCTGCTGCTGCTGGACGACAGCACAAGTGCACTGGATGTCAGAACCGAATCCAGATTGCTCGAAGCCTTGAGAACGCTTAGGTGTACAACCTTGATCATCACGCAAAAAATCGCAACGGCGATAGCTGCGGATACGGTACTCCTGTTGGAGGAAGGAAGCTTGCTCGCTTCGGGCGATCATCAAGAGCTGCTTGCACTATCTGCACTTTATCGAGAGATCGTTCAATCTCAAATCAGAGAGGAGAACGTACAGCATGCCTAATCAACCGGACCTGCAACGGAAAGTGAACCCGAAGGCTAACAAGCCCGGTGAATCTTCCCCGAAGAAAAAGCTTCCCCAAAACTGGAGCGGTACATTAAGAAAAATATGGCGTTATTGCTCGGTACATAAAGGCTTGCTTGTTTTGATTTTCCTGATGGTTCTTATAAGCTCTTCGCTTGGTCTGCTTGGACCGTATTTGCTCGGCGTAGCGATTGACAGATTTGTGGTTTCGTCTACTAGTGACGGACTTATTATGCTGCTCATCCTGTTAGCTGGAACTTATGTACTATTCTCATTATCTTCGTGGCTGCAAAATTATTGGATGATTGGCGTGGCCCAGAAAACAGTTTATGCGATGCGCGAGGATTTATTTCGACAGCTGCACAGACTGCCGATTTCGTTCTTTGCCAAGCGCCAGCATGGGGAATTAATGAGTCGGCTAACGAATGATATTGATAATGTGAGTCAAACCTTGAACAGCTCTTTTATCCAGCTTATTTCCAGCTTGTTTACGTTCACAGGTATGATTATATTGATGATTTGGCTCAGCCCGCTGCTTACCTTAATCACCGTTGTCATTATTCCGGTTATGTTCCTGGGAATGAAGTGGATTACGGCGCGTACGAGCAAATATTTTAAGGAACAGCAGCAAAATTTGGGTGAACTGAATGGTTTTGTCGAGGAAACCTTATCCGGGCAAAGTATTGTCAAGGTATTCTCACGCGAAGAGCAGATGACGGAGATTTTTTTGGCGAAGGCACAGAAGCTGAAAGTATCAGGCTATTGGGCGCAAACCTATTCAGGTTTTATCCCGAAGCTGATGAACGGGCTAACGAATGCAAGCTTCGGAATCATTGCTATCGTCGGCGGAATCCTTGTCATGCACGATATCATCTCGATCGGTATCGTTGTCACGTTTTCTGAATATGCCAGACAATTTATACGTCCATTAAACGATCTGGCCAATCAATTCAATACTTTCTTGTCGGCGATTGCTGGTGCTGAACGGGTATTTGAAGTGCTGGAGGAGAAGGGCGAAGTTAACGACGAGCAGGATGCCATGGAGCTGCCGGAGCTGCGGGGAGAGATTATATTCTCCGATGTAGCCTTTTCCTACAACGAGCAAGTCCAGATTTTACGAGAAGTCAGATTCCGTGTAGCGCCAGGTGAAACTCTCGCCTTGGTCGGCCCTACAGGTGCCGGCAAATCCACCATAGTTCAGCTGTTGTCCCGTTTCTATGATGCGGATTCCGGCCAGATTTTTATTGATGGCCATGATATCACTAACATTCAACGGGCGAATTTGCGCCGACATATGGGCTTTGTTTTACAGGATTCATTTTTATTCCAAGGAACCATTCGCGATAACATTCGTTACGGGAGGCTGGATGCCACGGATGCAGAGGTGCAGCAGGCTGCGATCTCAGCCAATGCGCATGCTTTTATTATGAAGCTGCCGATGCAGTACGATACGATGCTCAAGCAGGATGGCAGCGGCATCAGTCAAGGTCAAAAGCAGCTGATGTCGATCGCCAGAGCGATCCTCGCTGATCCCTCGATTCTGATTCTGGACGAAGCTACGAGCAGCATTGACACCATCACCGAGCTCAAAATACAGGAGGCTCTGTTTCGTCTGATGAAGGGCAGAACGAGCATAGTGATAGCGCATCGACTGAACACGATTCAGCAGGCGGATCAGATTCTTGTCGTCGACAAGGGAACGATTATTGAGAAGGGCTCTCATGACTCCTTACTGCAGCAAAAGGGCTTTTATTATGGGCTGTTCCACAACCAGTCCAACGGAGAGCCGGCTTAGCGCTCTTTAGAGTTCAATCTCTTCCCGCTTGTCCCTCTCACGAGATTTATTATTCTGGCTTCCACAATGTTACAATAGAACAGGTACAATCAGCTCCAGATCAAATTCAGGAAAAGAGGCTGCCTAGATGGAAAAAAGAGCATTGGGAAAAACAGGGCTTCACGTATCGGCCCTTGGTTTAGGATGTATGGGGATGTCCGATTTCTATAGCGGGCAAAATGATGAGGAATCTGTTCAAACGATTCAACGTGCGCTCGATTTAGGGGTTAATTTCCTGGATACCGCGGATATGTACGGTGTTGGAAGAAATGAGGAATTGGTAGGCAAAGCGATTCAGTCAAGACGCGATGAGGTTGTGCTTGCTACCAAGTTCGGCAATGTCAGAGGGCAGGATGGAAGCTTTCTGGGTGTTAAGGGAACTGCGAATTATGTGAAAGAAGCGTGTGAAGCGAGCCTTCGTCGATTAGGTGTTGACCATATTGATCTATACTACCAGCATCGCGTGGACCCGAACACACCGATCGAAGAGACCATTGGAGCTATGGCAGAACTGGTTAAAGAGGGCAAAATCCGTTACCTCGGTATGTCGGAAGCTTCCCCGCAAACCATCAGACGAGCTTACGCTGTACATCCAATTACTGCCTTGCAGACGGAATATTCTTTGTGGAGTCGTGATGTCGAGGATGAGATTTTGCCTGTTTGCCGTGAGCTCGGCATCGGGTTTGTGCCTTATAGCCCATTGGGTAGAGGTTTTCTGACGGGGCAGATTCAACGTTTTGAGGATTTGGCTGAGGATGATTACAGACGGCACTCCCCCAGATTTCAAGGGGAAAACTTTATAAAAAATATCGAGTTGGTTCACCGTATCGAAGAAATTGCCCAGGAAAAGGGCTGCAAGCCCTCTCAGCTAGCTTTGGCATGGCTGCTTCAGCAGGGAGAAGATATTGTGCCGATTCCTGGTACGAAAAAAAGAATCTATCTTGAAGAGAATATAGGTGCTCTAAAGGTCAAATTGACAGATCAGGATTTGGCAAGGATAACTGAATTTGCACCAAAAGGGATAGCGGCGGGCGAACGTTATGCGGCAGCTTCAATGAAAAGCTTGAATTTGTAATTGTAATTACTATATGTACAGAAATGAGGTTCTCCAGCAGGAGAACCTCATTTCATGTTGTAAAGCTATATCATACATTCAAGGCTTTTAATATATATTTTTGCATGCAGTTATTACTTTGTTTAAGTCATGAGGATGAAGTCCACCTACATAACCTCGTGGAACCCATTTACCATTGCGATCGGTACGCTGTTGTCTCAAATCTTTCTTCAATAGGGTAAAGGGTTTAGCAGTCCTTACATAAGAAGGTACAGTCAGGCCAGCTTCTTGCCAATAGTCAAGCGGGATATCAAACTGATCACGTGGCTCTTGTTTCGTTATAAAATTAACGATAAGTGCCAACGTGTTATTTGCTTGTTCATTTCCAACAATAACGATGGGCCGGGGCGTATTCTTATTTTCCGTATTGTTCCATACAGGAGTGACCCAAATATGACCTTGAATCATCCACAGAGTAGGATTAAATGTATTCGGCATATTCCTCGTCATAATCATTGTCTACTCCTTCAAATAAAAACCCGTAGCAAGTGCCAACGACGATGCCTATTTCCTGAATGACTTCAGTTTCTGAGGTACTCTTGTTGAATTCAGTGGAATCATCAAGTTTGTTATCGATGGAAATCACCCCTTCCGTATAAAACATTATATCAATGTATTGGAGGTTTGCCAACGAGTTGAAGGGCTATATTCAGTATTTCCAGTTAAAAGTCTAAACATTCATTGCCTGAATATATAACACATCTTGCTGTGAAGTTCACTTTAAGGTGTATGATGGATAGTGTTGCAGCTATATAGGGAATTTTAAGAACATCTTAAAAAATACAGGAAGGTGAGAAGTATGGGTTTCTCGATGAAAGAAGCCTCAGAGCGTCTTGGTGTCCCCTCTCACACGATAAGATATTATGAGAAAGAAGGTCTGCTTCCATTCATTCAAAGAGATCGATATGGAAACCGGATTTTTGAACAAAAAGATTTGGAATGGATGGCGCTAATGTCGTGCTTCCGCGCGACCGGCATGACGATTGCCGTTTTAAAGCAAATTGTCGATCTTGCCGCCCAAGGCGATTCAACCCTAATTGAAAGAAAGACGATATTGGAAAATCACAAGCTCGAGCTTCAAAAAAGACAGCTGGAGCTGGATAAAGCCTTTGAGGCAGTGAATTCAAATATGATTCCAGGCTGCAGCAACCGGACTCACCCCAAATGAGTGAAATGAGGTAGACCCCAAAGCTCAGAGCAGCTTTGGCGACGTAGTGAGGAGCTCACGGGTGTCAGGTTTGAAGTTAACTAAAGGAAGCAATAGTACGCTTAAGCGGCTGAAATCTGGGAATGCTCAGTTTCAGTCCTTTTGGCGTGCTTGGGTACTCCTTACAGCTCTGTCTACGCAGCATTACATATGATAAAATAAAAGGTAAAGTGATCAAGCTGGCAATGATGTCGGACAGGAAGGACTTACATATGAAGCATCTGCCATTACGTGTACATTTGACAAGAGCATTCACGATTATCGCCTTGATTCCGATTCTGATTCTGGGCAGCATTCAGATCGTTCAGATCAATCAAATTAAAGATGATTATAAACGTACCCAGATGCATACAACTCAACGGCTTGCCGATGCAGTCGAAGCTTATATTTATTACCGTCAAAATGCGATAGAAACATTGGGTGCGACGATCAGCGCTTCCCGTACTTCATTTCGCGATCGGGCTGGAATTACACCCAAAATCCAATCGCTTCAAGCTAGCCTCCCCGGATTAATCAATGTGGTTACTGCAGATCGTACAGGTATCGTAACCGCCTCTTATCCGGAAACCAATCCCGTCGGTGAGCCACTTGTAGGTGCTAGTCTTAATCAGAATGGCTACTATGACGAGATGCTCAAATCTCAATCCACGGTTATTACTACCTTGTTTCGTGGACTGCAAAGTGGTGGGCAACCGGATATCGTCATTGCCGCCCCCATTTTTAACGAGGATCGGCAATATGACGGATTTGTAGCAGCTACTCTCGATTTAAAACAGCTGGAGCTGCTAGTGACCAAATATGATTACGGGAAAAACACGTATCCTGTAGTGCTGGACCGCCTGAATCAAGTCATTTACCATCCTGACCGTCAACTGACGGCCACAATGAAAGATTTAAGCTCAGAAGCAGTCGTTCAGGCAGCAGGAGAGAACCCCGAGGGACTGGGCAGATACATGTCTTCCTTGAAGCAGCAAGAGGAGCTTGTCACCTATACAACGATTAGCGGACTTGGCTGGAAGGTGTGGGTCGGACGATCCTATCAGACGGTCAATGAGACGTTGTTTAACTCTCTATTATTAACCTTTACGCTGCTGCTGCTTGCGATTGGCTTGACGATTGCACTTGGCTTCTTTCTTGCCAAAGGGCTGAATAATACGATTCATCTACTCGTAGGCTATACACAAAAGCTCGCTGATGGCAGCTACAAGGAAAGACCGGAATCCACATCGATGCGTGGAGTTCCTTATGAATTGAATGTATTGGCCAGCCGTTTTTTTCAAATGGCTCAGCAGGTGAACGAAAATCAGCAGGCGCTGCTCAGACTTAATGCGGAGCTTGAGAATCGGGTGGAGGAACGCACACAAAGCCTTTCTCGTAAAAACAAAGAGCTGGAAATCGTCAATACACTCATTACGCCTATTAGTCCCACTCAGGAAACACCAGAGCTAATTGAAGGAAGTATAGGCCAACTGCGCATGCTGCTGCATACCGATGTTCGACTGCATCCTTCGTATGGGGAGGATACGCGCCCACTGGGACTTTTTAGCAGGAAAAGAACAATCGTTGATGAAGGTGAGCATTCGCTCTTTCATGAATTAAAAGCTGTGCCAACCTATATCGTTCCCGTACGTTCAGGGGCTATTGAGCTTGCCCAATTGGCTGTTGCCCAAGGGACTGAGGATGGAGCTGTGACGGAGCAGGATCGCCATTTTCTTCATACGTTTGCGAACTCTGTCGCCATTATGCTGCAGAATGATCTACTGCTCAAAAGTGTTCAGCATGAGCATGCTACGCTGCAGGCTGTTCTGGAGAGCATGACAGATGCGATTGTACTGATCGATATGCAAAAACAGGTCGTATATGGAAATCGCCAAATGAGCGAAATGTTCGGGATTCCAACGCCTGATTTGCTGCAAATGAGCGAAGAGGTTATGTTTGAGACGATCAGCTTCCAAAGCCCTGATTCTCGCGAGGACTTCTCATCGTTGATAGCCCAGCAGGTTGCTGCGATTAAATTCAAACTCACAGCGAGCTCTGGAAAAGAACGTTTTATGATTGTTTCATCTTTTCATGTGCTTAATCAGGATCATGTCTATGGCCGGGGTTATGTATGGCGCGATATAACGAAGGAGCATGAAGTCGATTCTTTGAAAAATGATTTAATATCGCTGGCATCCCATGAATTTAAAACCCCGATAACCGGTATCAAAGGAAGTGTTGAAACACTGCTCCGTACCGATGCCGATTGGGAAGAAAGCTTTAAGCAGGAGCTGCTCGAAGGGATTCACGAGGATATTGGGCGTATTCAGCAATTAATAGAGGATTGGCTGGACATTTCCAAGATTGAAGCTGGCGCGATGAGGGTCAATCGTGAGCCAACCCGTATTCAATCCATTGTCAAGAATGCCATCAAACGATTACCGAACACAGACGAGCATTGGCTTGAGATCGATGCTTCTTTGGAGGACCGCCTGCCACTTGTTTATGCAGATAAGACTCGTCTGGAACAGGTTTTTGTCAACTTGTTTACGAATGCCATCCGATATAATGACAGACGGCCTCTCGTTCGGGTATCAGCTGAGTGTGATGATACTTATGTGCATATCCGGGTTACAGATAACGGCACAGGCATTCATGCCGACCATCTGGAGCACATATTCGACCGCTTCTATCGGGTAGATCTGTCCTCCAGCCGTCGTACAAGCGGAACGGGGCTTGGGCTAGCGATTTGTAAAGGCATTATGGATTCCCACGGCGGCCAGCTTCGTGTAGAAAGTACGGAAGGTGTGGGCAGCACGTTCATCGTTTCAATACCCCAATATAATCCGAAGGAAGATGATGTGCTGTGAAGAAGCAAAAAATCCTTATAGTAGATGACGAGGCCAAAATATTGCGTTTCATCTCCGCTAATCTGAAGTCATTGGGCTATGAAACGATGACCTGTCTGAGCGGCCTGGAAGCCATGGATAAGATCGATGAGATGGACCCAGATCTGATTCTTCTCGATATTATGATGCCAGGGATGGATGGGTTGGAGGTACTGCGCAGATTGCGCGGCTACTCGGACGTCCCTGTGATCATGCTGACTGCCCGCAGCAACTCGGATGATAAGGTACAAGGTTTGAATATAGGGGCAGATGATTATTTGACCAAACCATTTTCGCTCGATGAGCTGTTTGCCCGTGTGAATGCCGTTCTGCGCCGCACCGACGGACGTGCCTTACAAACGGCAAACGCCAGTGAAATGAAGCATGGCTCCATTACCGTTAACATGGCGCAGCGACGCATAAGATATCGGGAAACCGAAATCAAGCTGACGAATACCGAATATAAATTGTTCGTGCTGCTGCTGCAAAATGTGGATAAAGTAATGACACATGAGCAGCTGTTGAGTGAGGTATGGGGCAGTGAATACCGCGATGATGTTGAGTACTTACGGGTAACGATCGCCCGGATTCGCCAGAAATTGAAGCATGCTAACACCGGGAGTCAGCTCATAGTTAACTATCCCGGAGTCGGTTACATGATTCCTACGGAAAAAGAAACTACGGCGAATCAACCGACACATTAGGAACAAGTAAAAAGGAAGACGCTACACCCGCTGTAACGGGAGGTGTCTTCCTTTTGTGTATGTGATCGTCTTATGGGAGAGATGCTATTACTGTACGCCTGTTAAGGTAATAGCTTGTGAATCAGCCCAACTGTTAACAGCGGCAACCGTATAAGTGACGCCGGAAATAAGCTTGCCGTTATTTTGAATATCAAATACACCTACCGCACCCTGGCGGGATGTAAACTTATATTGTGCGGTTAGCTTGGTGCCGTCCGGTGCGGTTAATGTCACACTGCGGCCTGCGAACAGCTCATCCTGAGGATCTGCGGTCAAAGTCACGTTGATGCTCGTAGCGGAAACAGCTTCTGCTTTTTGTATCGCAAGCGGGGCTATGGTCTTGGCTGTAAGCGTCTGTCCGCCAAAAGTTGCCCATGGTGCAGATAAGGTATAGACCGAACCCGATTTCAAAGTCTCACCATTCGCAAGACGGAACTTCGGCTCCTGCTTGCCGTCTGTCGATTGGGTGAAAGGAACATAAGTTGCCGTTATGCTGGCTCCTGCCTGGTCTGTCAGTGTAACCTGCTTCAGTCTCATGGATGGAATGATCGTAAGCGGTTTTCCGTTATAGGTATTGCTATCGTCTACGGTGAAATCCAGCCCGTTACGCTTGCCGCTGTACAGGGCAATGATGTATTGGTAATCGGTAACACCATCAGCGAGGTAGGATTGCAGCTCAATTGTATCCGCCGCTACCTGCTCTACCGCTTTAAACGGAATTTTGATATCGCTGCCGATAAACGAACCCGACTTTTGACCTTTATAGGCTACTGTGTAGCTGGTACCTGCTTTTTGCGGTGAGGTCGGTACGATATAGGTTGCTTTGGCGCCAGTTTTGAGCTGTGGAATGTTTTCGAGCATCAAACCGTCCGAGAACACAAAATTTTGCTTGGCTTTCTCAACATCCGTATTTTCAGCTGTCAGAGGTGCTGAGAATGTGATTTGTACAGCGACTGCATTCAGCACCTTCACCTGGGTGATTTGCGGGATAGCCGCTTGCTGGACTGCATAAAATAACTGTGCTGTTTCTGCGCGGGTAGCCGCTTTACCTGCTGTATATGAGCTGCCGAATAGAATCTGCACAGCTGCCTTGTCCTGCTTCAATAAAGCTGCTGCAATCTCTACCAGCTGCTCGTGGCTGACCGCAGCGCCTGGATGAAACCGATCGTTATCGGCTTTCATTATGCCCGCATTGACCAAGGCATTAATATAGCTGAAAGACCAATCGGATTGTTGTACATCCTGAAAGCTGAGCTTTTTGTCCGTATTCAGATTGACATACATCGATAGAGCAGCGATCTTAGCCAGCTCGCCTCGGGTAACGTTCTGATTAGGTTTGAATTCCGTGTCGGAATATCCTGACAGCACATTTTGTTTAGCTAACTCTTGAATCGCCAACTTGGATGCGGCAGTATTTTCGATATCAATAAATTTATCTGCTGCAAGCACCTGCAGTACATTCACGGGTGCTATGGCTGCAAAACCTACTGCTGTTGTAATCGTTAAGGTTGCTAATAAAGAGTTCCGTTTTACCATGAAGATCAATCTCCTTTTGTGTTATATTCTACTGCCTGACTTGCTGTAGGAAGTGTTCATACGTATACAATAGCCTACAGGTCATAACATTCGAATAAAAAGCAGCAGCCTCCGCATAACAAAACCATAACAAAGCACTTCAATAAGCTTTTCGTTATGATGACAAGCAAAAAGGATACAGAAGCTTTTCACAATAAGAAAAGTTCCATATCCTGATTTCGCACAGCATTATGCTACAATTATTACATATTCATTTCTCCACTGTCGTAGTTCAATTGCCATCCAATTCCGAACTTATCTGTAAACTGGCCGTAGCATTTGCTCCAAAATGTTTCTTGCAGCTCCATCCCTACTGTGCCGCCTTCTTTGAGCTTATGGAAAATCGACTTTATGGCATCAATGTCCTTAATGACTAGGGAAAGGCTGATGTTGTTTCCTACTATAAAGTTCATGTCAGGAAAAGTATCTGAAAACATCACATTGCTTCCAAATATGTTAAGCCGTGCGTGCATGACCAAATGCTTCACTTGCTCTGGAACCGTATAATCCGGGTTGGGCGGCGCTTCTCCGAAGGTCATAATTTGCGGTTTATCTGTTCCAAAAACCTCTGCATAATATTCTACAGCTTCACGACAGTTTCCATTGAAATTTAAATAAACATCAATCGACATGTGCTTCACTCCTTAGTTTGAATTGGACATCAGTGCGTTGTTAAATGCCTATTGTCATAGTATCATTACACACTATGATTTCAAATATACGCAACTTCCTATTAAAAACCATGCCTAGATCCTCAAAGACGAGAAGGAGCAGGACCATGAAAACGGCTGTAATAGTGGCAGTAACAAATGCAAAAGGCAGGAAATCCCTGTTTCATTTTACAAGAGCAAATAATTTATCAGCTATTGCCCATTTTGATGCGTTACTATCCAGTACTCGTATCAATCCCGAATTCGAAGGTGAGCGTCGATTAATGGCGAGAAGCGTGAGCTATAATGAGTTTTCAATTACCATCAATGCTCATCTGAAGATTGTTGACAGTATGATCGATGCGGCAACTACACAGGAGCAATTTCGGGCGTGTTTGGATCGGCATGTGTTTTTTTGGCCAACCTTAAGGGATTGCAAGAAAATGGTGGATACCTACGCGCGGAGAGAGCCGGATGAACAATTTGCTGTCCTTGAATTCGATGCGCAGTCTTTATTATTGGAGCATTATGCCGCAGTGAAGCTGTCCAAGTATGATTCGGGGAGCTCTCCGCGGTTTCCTGCTCACTGTTCGTACAAGAAAAGCCCGGAAATGTTTTTACCTTTGGAACGCTTCAATACTGTCATCAGCAGTTTAGTACCTGTAAAGGCGTCCGAAATACGGGAGGTGCTCGTCGAAGATCGGGTAATGGACGTGTCCAGGCATTTGCGAGCGGTTTATCTCGATAATCGGGAGCTGTTGCCTGATTGCTGGCGGAGTCTGATGAAGCCTCTGACGGATCTGAAAGTCACGAATGCTAGATGATTTAGGAGCATTGGAGGCAAATCATGGCAGAAAGATCAATTGTCCTTTTTGGTGATTCAATTTTAAGAAAAGCAGCCAAACCGGTAGATGAAATCAATCCGAAAATCTTGAAGCTTCTGGATGACATGGTCGATACCCTCTACGCGGCTGATGGCAGGGCAGGACTGGCTGCGTCACAAGTAGGAATTCTTCGAAGAGTAATTGTGATGGATTGTGGGGAAGGATTAATTGAGCTGATCAATCCTGAGATTATTGAATCCGTGGGTGAGCAGACAGGTCCGGAGGCTTGCCTGTCATTTCCAGGATATACGGGAATCGTGAAGCGAGCCAAATCTGTTAAAGTCACAAGCCTGAATCGATACGGAGAACGGTTTACTTTGGAAGCCGAGGATTATTTGGCCCGCTGCATCCAGCATGAGGTCGATCATTTGAATGGCCTATTATTTATTGACCACGTTCAGGATTTTTACTTATATCAGGATGACACTCGGAAGCGCGTCAGTCTGCTTGAAGTCCAGAAAATGATAAGATCAACTTCAATTGAGCTCTTGCAATTCAAAAAAAACTGATAAGGCGATATGCCGGTATGATTCTTAAACTCTCGGATAAATTGGTATTTGGACATATCGAACTCTTGAGAGAGGTCGTCAAGCTTCAGCACATTTTCTATATTGCCGAACATCATTTCCTTCGCTTTTTTGACGAATTCATTATTTTTTCTATAGGCTGTATCTATGTTTGTATTAGAAACAGGGTCAACTAATGTTAACAGCAGCTCGCTGCACAGTAATTCTTCTTTACCGCTCTGGATGGCATGGCTTAGGGTGATAATACATCGTGCTAATTTGGCATTGTAGACGATAGGGGAGGAGAAGCGCAATTCTTTTTTTCCAGCAGCTCTAATAATAGGGCCGGCTTGATATAGATCATGACATAATCAAGCTCTGCCCTATCATAAGAGCTGCCACCATGCGATTGCTCGGGATTAAACAGCATAACACCATTTTTATGGGATAACTGAAAGCTGCCGTCCAGGTTATATTGCTGGATTCCGCGTAAAGTCACACCAATTGCATATTCTTCGTGGTAATGCTTTTTATATGTAAACTCCGTGATGCTTGCCGATAAGGCCAGGATATCTGCTGATTTTTTATAGTTGAATTTCCCCACGCCCTTCACCTCCCCATCTCTATAGGATTCCCGATACCATAATTGCAGAGTAAACTAAAAACAGCGCCATCAGGGTGTTTATCAATTTGTAATGATGTATTAAAAGTCTTTTGAAAACTGCACCAAAAACAACCCAGGTGGTAAATGCAAAAAAGCATTTTGGAAAAATCTGCATCAAATTCTAATTTGAAAACAATCCAGTTAAAAGCACAATTCATTAAAGACTGGTATAACAAAAAAACGGCAGAGATGCCGTTTTTGAGGATGGGGAGTTATGGGTTTGAGACATTGCACAACTCCCATGATCAAGCAGGTTGGACCCAGATGCCAGCTATTTATTGCACAGGTGCCCAGCGTTTTAATGTCGGGAACAACACTTTCATTTGTGCTTTGGCTTCATTCTCAGTCATTCCTGCGTTTGCCGTCACCATGTAGGGCACACAAAATTCGATCATCTCATCCATAGTGGTATCTGCCGTGAATTCGCCATCTGCAAAGCAATACTTACAATAATCAGGATTGGTACTGCCATCCGCATTTGTACCGTGCATTTCATTGGTTTCACCAAGTGGTGCTGCGCAGCTTTGACACGCTTTAATCATATTTGTTTCCAATTGTTATCACTCCTGTTTGTTTGGTAATTGCTAGCTTAGTATACAACTCTTAATTCGACAGCAGCATGTCATATTTTTAAAAGTTTTATAATAAGACACCGCGTTATCATATTAAACTGTATACTATTACATTGAGGTGGTACACATGCCGATAAGTCGACATTTCGAAATCATTTATTTACTCCTGCATAAGAAGACTTTGACAGCAGCCGAGTTGGCCGAGCATTTCGAAGTCTCCGCAAGAACCATTTTTAGAGATATTGATACCTTAAGCGCGGCCGGAATTCCAATCTACAGCAGCCGAGGAAAAGGCGGTGGAATTTCTTTAATGGACAGGTACGTCTTAAATACGTCTTTGTTATCTGAGCATGAGCAAAATGATATTTTAATGGCTCTTCAGAGCTTAAGCGCTGTAAAAATACCTGAAACCAATGACGTGCTGGAGAAGCTGAGCACATTATTTAAGAAGGATATGAATAACTGGATTGAGGTGGACTTCTCCCCATGGGGAAGTCAGGACAGCCAGAGACAGATGTTCCCGCTCTTGCGTCAAGCGATAATGGCGCATCACCTGATCAAGTTTCATTACTATAACACAGCAGGTGTACAGAGTAAGCGGAGTGTTGAACCCGTCAGGCTGCTGTTTAAGGGTAAATCGTGGTATTTGGAGGGGTACTGCCGTAATAGTGAGAGCTCCCGTGTATTTAAGATCAGTCGCATGAAGGAGATCGTTATTACCGAGGTCGTCTGCGATCCAAGACCGGTAGTGCCGTTTACAGATGCAGAGGACAATATTATGCGTAATTCTATCGAGGTGACTTTGCGGATTTCTGCACAAGGTGCCTACCGAATCTTCGATGAATTTGCGGAGCAGGCGATTACCCGTAATGAAGATGGTACTTATAATATCACGGTATATTTTCCAGAGGGGAATTGGCTGGACAGTTATCTGTTGTCGTTTGGTGTCCTACTTGAAGACGTTAGTCCCGTACATTTACGTCAAAGAATGTTGGACCAATTAGATGCGATGAGAAGTAAATTGAGCAGAGATTGAGCTGTGACAAAAGATACATAAGATATTTCCAAACATCGATGTAGATCACTCATTTTTATGCTTGATAAATTTATTCATTAGGGAGCCAGCGAGTGATTTTAAAACAAACAAAGCAACAAGAGCTGCACCAATTAATAAATAGGTTTCTTTAATTACGGTGATCCATCGATAAATAGTGTCCAAATTGTATGCTCCTAATCTAATAAGGGATTTTAAAGTATTGCCCAACGATTAGGTGATTTAATCAATCACAGATTTATTATCTATTATGGTGGTTACAACCTGTATCTTCCTATTATGGGTTTTCCTTGTACCAAGGATATGCTAGACTCGAAATATTAACATCACAATAATACCCTCGGTACTTTTAACAATCCATCCAATACCATCGATTAATCCCTAACATAGTTGTTATTGAAAATTATCGAAGAATGAGGCGTTCCTGACAACTTCGAAGAACGAAATCAAGCTAAGCCATGTTATTTATTAGTGTTCATCCTCTTGCTGGTCGTGGTGCGTTGGAATTGGCATAATCAGCTGTCGTTACCCAATCCTCCATCTGTGAAGCAAGGTGTGTTGGATTTGCGAGGCCTAGAGCTTGAGCATTCACGTATCTTCCCAATGGATGGGGAGTGGCTGTTTTCTCCTGAACAATGGATCGGTGCATCCCATATTGCAGGCGCTTCACAAGGACAAATGCTGCAGGTACCAGGCAACTGGAATGCTGTATTTGATCCTGCAAACAAAGAGGCATACGGAATACTTGCCCATTTCGGTGTATTTGCCGAAGAGAGGGAGGGACATGTTTCCGAAACCAAATCATTTATGGTACCTTTTGCGCAGACGAATCAAGTGGAGCTGAATCTGTTCGTACGGGCTTCTAATCAGGAGTCACCTCTAAAAGGAGGTAACGGCTGCGCATAGAGGCCGCTTATTTGCAAGCGCAAATTCAGCCGCTGGTAGAGAATGCGGTTCGTCATGGCGTTTTAAAGCTGTCTAAGGGTTGGACGGTACGGATTCGGATTGAGAGGCAAGCAGAGGGTGTCCATTTTTCTGTCATTGATACAGGGATTGGCATGGATGAGAAACAGATTAGCAAGCTGTTAATTCCAGCAGGTAAAGAAAATCGTGGTATCGGGCTGTTTAATACGCATAGCCAATTATTTACTAAAGTGGTAGACTAATGTTTGACAAAATTTGCAAGGGCTCCATATGTGTGGAGATATCAAATTTAGGATGTGATTGTAATGATATGGCTATTTTTAGGAATCATAAGTTTTATGGGATTTATTGGTTGTTTAGTAGGGGCATTTATTGCATTAGCTCAAAAGAAAGGGTTACACAAAAAATATTTCATTCTTTCGGGATCATTATTCGTATTGTTTATTATTTTTGTGAATATTTCCGCCGCGAATACAACAACCGCAGTTGAAACCAATCAATCGGTTAAACAAGAAGTTGTAACAGCATCTGCTCCAACTACTAATGCAGCGGATATTTCGACCCAAAAGAAAGTTGATGAAGCAAACAAGAAAAAAGCACTTCAAGAAGCTGTATTAGCATTTGAAAAGTCAGCACAGGAGCTGGAAGCGTCAACTTCACCATTAATGAATCAATATGCAGATGTTTTAGAAAATATGGGCAAAGGGTCTACCAGAAATGATGCATATTCAGCTGTGACAAATGCTAAAAATTTAGCGAAAACGCTGAACACTAACTACCATAACCTGCCTATCCCTAATAATTTGCCTAAGGATGTTGAACAGCTTTTAGACGAGGCTCGTATTGGTTTATCTGGAGCTTACTACAAGAAAGAAAAATCATTTGACGCCATTTTAAAATACCTTGATAACCAGAAGCCAAGTGATGCACAGGCGTTCAGAGAAGAAAATGAATCCGCGCAGCGAATATCAAAAGACGCCATTTCCAAAATAGCTCAGGCCAAGGAAAAGGTTGGGCTGGATGCGAACACTAAAAAATAATAAACATGTGCATATAGAGAAAGCACTAAAAAGGAGAGGTTCTTTTTGAAAAGTCGGTTTAGTTTCATCTTTTTTATTGTTTTAATAATAACCGTTTTTGTTCCAGTGATTGCCTCAGCTAATGAATCAGATTATACAGTGTACATTAATGATAAGCAGTTAAATACTGAAAATGCGCCTATTACACGAGATAATGCTATTTATGTGCCACTATGGAGTGTTTTAGGACAATTAAATATGTCGGCAGAGGACAACAATGGAGTACTTAAAATTAATCACCCATATCGAATATTGCTAATAAAGTCAGACCAAAACATGATGACATACTTTGGGCGTGGTATGGATGAGCATAATACCCGATTAGATTATCCCATAATTTCACAGGATTATGTGTTGTATGCACCACTCACATTCTTGAGCGATTATCTTAATATGCAAATCGCATATGGTGAGAATGGGCGTATTGATATTACTGCAGGAGATTTTAGTAAAGATATATCTTGGACAACGCTAAGTAAGAATAAATACGCTATTGATACAGCGGCCAAAAAATTATATCAAGATTCGGTTGCAGAAAGTTTTTGGAGTAAAAATCCTGTGCTCTGGAATAAAAATAAGTCAGTTGGCAATACCACATTGCAGGAAAAATATGTCCAGCAAACCATTGTCAGCTACAGTGGATTAACGGTTACATTTGTGAACAGCGAGAAGCAGTATACAGTTACTTTTAGTTCTTTGGATAATATTGCTAATACCTTCTTATTAAGTGATCCCTTGGATAATTTTACTTGGTCGCAAGATATAAAATCCTTAATAAGACAAGGTTACGTTAGAATTGGTATGACACAAGAAATGGCTATTCTTTCTTGGGGTGTTCCAGATGATGTGAACAAATCCGCTATATAGATTGAACTCATAAAATTGAGAACCGCCTAATCGGGTAAAAGATAGTAATGAACCGAAAAGGGCGGGGATCGAAGTGACAAATGAAGAAGAGATTGAAAAGCTGACAACGGCCATGAAAGA